>DAIOUV010000012.1:0-76872 GCA_036759345.1 Acidobacteriota bacterium
CGATGCCTCGCGGGCAAAACGGCGGCATTTCGCGCGATTTCAGGGTGCTGATGGTACCGGAGGAGGGAGTTGAACCCTCATGGCCGTTTCGGGCCGGGGGATTTTGAGTCCCACGGTTTCGCGTTTCGAGGCGCATCCTACCGGCAAGGTGAGGCAAGGAATCTGCGACTTCTGGCCGAAAAACGCTACGTCGCGTTGACGTGGCGTAACGTGCGGTAGACAATCGTCCGGCAAGCCTCGGGCAAGCCTCACCCCTCCGGGCAAGGGACGGGCAAGCGGGAAACCCGAGGAGATAGGGGGCCGGATGTCCGAACCGCTCGAGAGAAAGAAGCGAAAGAAGCTCACCGCCCGCACGTTGAACGCGATACCGCCGGGGCCGAAGAAGGGCACATGGCACCCTGACGCCGAACTGCCCGGCTTTTTCGTCGTCTCGTACCCGGCCGCGAAAGTCTTCTATGCCCGCGTTCGCATCGGCTCTCAGCGCCGCGTCATCAAGATCGGGCACTACGGTGCCCTGACGCCCGATCAGGCCCGCACGAAGGCGAAGGAGCTGCTCTCCTCCGCCGCTCTCGGCGGGAACCCCGCTGAGGCCCGCGAGACGGCGCGGAACATGCCGACGTTCGGCGCATGGACGAAGACGTACCTCGCGCGGATCGCGCTCACGAAGAAGAGCCCGAGAGAGGACCGGCGCTTCCTGCCGATGGCGGCCGAGCGATGGGGCGGCCGGGCGCTCGACAGTCTGACCTCGGAGGACGTGCTCGCGTTTCGTCAGACGCTCTCCGAGACGCCGACTCAGGCGAACCGATGGCTCGCGGCGGTGCGCTCGTGTCTCTCGGCGGCCGTCGTGGCCGGATACCTCCGCTCGAATCCGGCAAAAGGCGTCAAGCCCTTCAAGGAAAACCCGCCGCGTGCCCGCGTCCTGGACGCCGATGAGATGGAGGCGCTTCTCGTCGCCTTGAAGGCGGAGCCCGACGCGCACGCGCGAGCCGCGGTCCACCTCCTCGTGGAGTCGGGCGCACGACTCTCCGAAGCCCTGCACGCCCGATGGGAGGACGTGGACTTCTCGGGCGGGACGTGGCGCATCCCGAGCCCGAAGAGTGGGCACCCTCAGACCGTCCCGCTCGCGAAGGACACGCTCTCCATGCTGCGCCGTCTCCCCCGCGTCGGGCCGTTCATCATCCCCGGCCGGAACCCGGAGAAGGCGCGGGCCGACTTGAAAGGTGTCTGGAATCGCCTCATCGAGCGCGCGAAGCTCAAGGACGTTCACGTACACGACGTGCGGCGGACGTTCGGCCTGGCCGTAGCGAAAGCGGCGGGATTGCACATCGCGTCGAAGCTCCTCCGCCACGCCGACGTGCGTGTGACCGAAAGAGTTTATGCGCCGCTCGGAATCGAGGACTTGCGCGCGGCGACCGAAGCGCGCGCCGCCGTCCTCCCGTTCGCGTCGAAGTCTCAGCGCGCCGCCGGCCGCGCCGGCAGAAGGAGCCCACGATGAAAGCCAAGAAGAAGACTCCCGCGAAGGATGCGATCTCCCTCACCGCCGCGAAGGCGGTCGATGAACGAATCTCGGAGATGGTCGGGCCGCACGAGGAGCTGTTCTGGACGCTCCGTAATGGTGTCCTTGATGGCCGTATGGAGGAGGCCGAGCGTCTCGATGACGAGATGGCCACGGGGACGTGTCTCACTCCCGGACGTGCGTTCCTCCTACGCCTCCTCGGCGTCTGGGTAGCGACGCGGCACCTCTCAGCCGCGCAGCTTTTCGAGCTCGGATCGAGCGAGGAGGCGATGCAGCTTTGCAGGGAATCACTTGCCAAGGGGGTTCGCGAGCCTGCGGGCGATGGCCAGGTTCTCCGGTTCCCGCGCTTTCTATGGGAGGACGATCCCCTGCCGAAAGAGGCGCCCCTCGAGACGGGGGGCCGCGCACCCGACAGCGACGAGGCCGAGAAGTGAGCGCGGCCCCGCTCTTCGATGTCACCGTGACCCGCTCCGGCCGCGAGGAGCACGTTCTGCGCCTCGGGGATGACGAGCCCGCGTCGGCCGAGATCGAGGAGGCGACCGCCATGCAGAGCGCCGACGAGGCCCTCGTCGGGATCTCGGCTGAGGATCTTCACCGCGTGGCGGTGGACGCGGAACTTGAGGTGTGCTCCTTCGAGGAGAGGGAGAAGCGGGTGCTCGATTTCGAGCCCTTCCTTGCGCTTCAACGCTTCGTGATTCAAGCGGACTTGGACCGAAATTCCTTGATCGAAATTCCAGAGGACGCCTTGGAGTCGATCCCCGAGCTGACGCCCGAGGAATTGGAGGCGCTCGATGAGAAGGCCCTCGACGAGATCATCCTGAAGTCACCGAAGCTCGAATCCGTCCCCGCCCTCACGCCCGAGGAAAGGAAGGTTCTCGACTTTCTCACCGAGATCATCCGCAGGGTGCCGCTCGCCCTCGCGTGCTGGCGCGTCCAGGTGGCGCTGGGAATGTTGCGGGAGCTGCGCGTCTCGTTCCCGGGCGAAGTTCTCCCGGACGAGCTGGCGGACCTCCTCCGCCGCGTCGGGGCGGCTGTTTCTGAGCCGACGAAGGACACCGATCTCGCGAACTTAGAACGACGGGAGGCGATTCTCGCGGCGTGGAAAGTGCGCGCTTCCCTCACCCGGGACGAGAGAGAGAACCTCGCGGGCCGCCTCGGATACGGATACGAGGCTGTGCCGGGAAGCGGCTGGGCGTCAATCGCGCGCCTCGCCAGGAAGTACCGGCGGACGGAGGCCGAATGAGGACCAGACCGGCATCCTCTTTTATCCGCTTTCGCGCGCTCCGTGGCGTTGCTAAAAGCGTTCTTGGGGGTACATGCCGTGATGGACGAATACCTGACGAGCGCGCAATACGAATCCTTCCGCGGACTGAGGCCGGGCTCTTCTCGCGCGGAGCGGGTGCGAGGGGGCGGCCCTTCTTACCTCAAGCCGACGGGCCGAAAGATTCTCTACAAGCGGAGCGCCGTAATCGCATGGATCGAGAGGCGCTCTTTCACGTCCACCGCCGAAGAGAAGGCCGCGCGCACCGGCGCCGCCGCGTGAAAAGGAGACGCACGTGAGAAACGAAACGGCCGCCCCGTGTACCAGCACGGAAGCGGCCCGCGACTCCCGAAAAACCCGGACAGCATCTTACCGAAAAGCCGCCCCTCAGTCTACGCCGCGGCGCCTGCGCCCGGCCGGCGACGACCTCGCCCTGGTGCTCGCCGCTGACCTCGCCGCCGTCTTCGGCCGCGAGGCCCCGGAAGTGTCCCTGACCGCGCTCGGACGGGCGATCCTCGTCGAGGCGCAACGGCGCGAGGCCCGGCCGTGAGCGCGATAATGACCGGCCTGGAGCGCGACTTCGCCGATGCGCTCGTGAAGGCGACCGGCCACGAGCCGCGCCGCGTGGGGAACGAGTGGACCACGCTCTGCCCGGTTCACGGCGACAAGCATCCGTCTCTCGATTTCCACGAGGCGGGCGGGAAGCTCCTCGTGAAGTGCCGCTCCGGCTGCGAGACGGCCGACGTTCTCTCCGCTCTCGGGCTCGACGAAAAGGCCCTCTTCCCGGAGTCCGAGAAGCGCCGGCCCGCGAAGAAGAGCACGACCATCGAGTACGTGTACCACGCGGCGGACGGCTCGCCGCTCGCGAAAAAACTCCGCATCGAGCACGCGGGCGGAAAGACGTTCGCATGGAAGAGGCGGAACGGCGACGGCTGGACGGGCGGGCTGAACGGCGCGAAGCCGCCGCTCTACCGGCTCCACAAGATCGCCGCCGCCGCGAAGGCGGGCGACACCATCCACGTCACGGAAGGCGAGAAGTGCGCCGACGCGCTCGCGTCGCTCGGCTTCGTCTCGACCACCACGGGAGGCGGAGCGGCCGATCCCCTGGACACGCCCGCGCTTCTCGACCCCCTCCGCGGCGCCGACGTAGTTCTCCATCCAGACAATGACGAGCCCGGCCGTCAGTACGTCGAACGCTTCGCCCGGAAGCTCGCCGGCGTCGCGCGTCGCGTGCGCGTCGTCTCCTGGCCGGACGGCCGGCCCGAGAAGTTCGACGTGGCCGACTACATCGCGGCCGGCGCGAAGCGGGAGGACCTCGAGGCCCTCGTCACCTCCGCGGCCGAGTGCAAGGCAACGGCGCCAGAGAACGGCGCCGCGCTCCTCCGGGACGTGCGCGCGTTCGTTCATCGCTACGTCGTCGTGAGCCCGGAACAGGAAGTCGCCGTGACGCTCTGGACACTTCACACATGGGCAGTAGCAGCCGCGGACATCTTCCCGTACCTCTCCGTTAGCTCGGCCGTCCTGCGTGCCGGGAAGACGCGCCTCCTCGAAACCGTCGAGCTTGTGGTACGCAAACCGTGGCGCGTCGTGCAACCGAGCGAAGCCGTCCTCTTCCGCAAGCTCGGGCAGGGCGACTCGACGCTCCTCTTCGACGAAGTCGATGCCGTCTTCGGGAAGAATGTCTCCGACTCGCAGGAAGGCATCCGCGCCGTCTTGAACGCCGGCTTCCAGCGCGGCGCCACGATTCCGCGGTGCATCGACCACGGCAAGGACATCGAGGAGTTTGCCGTCTTCGGTCCGAAGCTCCTGGCCGGTATCGGCGCGCTTCCGCCGACCGTGCGGGACCGCTCTTTCGTAATCGAGATGAAGCGGAAGAAGCGGACCGAGACCGTGGCGCGCTTCCGCCGTCGTGACGCCGAGGCCCTCGCGGCGCCGCTACGTGAGCGCCTCGAGCGGTGGGCCGAGGCCGCGGTGGACACGCTCCGGGACGCGCGGCCCGACCTCCCCGAGAAGCTCGAGGACCGCGCCCAAGATGCGGCTGAGCCGCTCCTCGCGATCGCGGACTCTGCCGGCGCCGAGTGGCCGGTCCTCGCCCGGAAGGCCCTCGTCTCCCTGGCCGGAGAAGACGACGGAGACGAGGACGAATTAGGCGTGCTCCTCCTCGCCGACGTGCGCGCCGTCCTCGCGCTGCTCTGCCGGACGGACGGAGAGATCCCCACGGCGGACTTGCTCCGGGAGCTGTACGCGCGCGAGGAGTCGCCCTGGAAGAAACTCGACAAGAAGGGCGAACCGCTGGACGCGCGCGGGCTCGCCCGGCTCCTGCGGCCCTTCGGCGTCAAGTCGAAAAAGCTCCGCGTCGGAGACGCGACACCGTGGGGATACCTCGTCTCCGCCTTCGCCGATCCGTTCGAGCGCTACCTCTCCCCGCTTGACACCCGATCCGGAACAACCGGAACAGCGGAACAGAGCAATGCCGACGCGGGCGAAAGTGTTCCGGACCATCCGGAACAGCATCCGGAACACGCGGCGGCCCCCGATGGCTCCGGGCTCTGTTCCGGATCGTGTTCCGGATCATCCGGAACGGTTTCGATCAATGAAGACGGCCCTTGTGCCGGTGTTCCGGATGTTCCGGATGAGGAGCCAAACGAGGAAGAGGCCCGCCCGCGCCGGAGTTTCGGTCTGTGACCGGCTCCCAGATCCTCGCCGCCTTCTCGTCCATCGGCGCCGTCGTCAGGCTGACTCCCGCCGGCGTCGTGGACGTGGACGCGCCGGCCGTGCCCGAGCTGGAGCGACTCGTCGCCGAGGTGAAGGCGAACCGTGCCGAAGTCGTGGCGGAGCTGAAGCGGCACGCCCACCCGTGCGTCTCCTGCCACGCCGAGACGGACCCCGAGGATCTCTTCTGCGCTCCATGTTGGCAGAAGCGCCTCGCCCGGATGCCGCTCGACGTGGCAGAGCGTCGGAGGCGTCTCGACCGCGCCCGTCGCGCCACGATCGCCCAGGCCGCCCGAACGGAGACGAGTCCGGCCCGTAGCACCCCCCTCGAGACGAACGCGCCCGGCGAGGGGCGAAGGCACGACCGGGCGCTTGACGAGGCCCTCTCCACGGGAGCATTCGTCGACCGCGACGCCGCCCCTGAAGAGGAAATCCCGTCGTGAGCGAACCGAATTCTAGAGACCGCGGCGAGAGCGCCGCGAAGGAGAGACCCATGAACGTCACTTCAACCGAACCCCAAATCCAAATCCCGTCGAACGCGACGAAGGCGGAATTCTTCGCGATCATCAAGGCGTCGCGCGAGACGGAGCGAGCGCACGTCGAGGAGAAGCCGGAGGACGTGGAGCCGTCGGACTTCGCCCGGAAGCTCAGGACCGCGATCGTCACCGGCGTGGTGTCGCCCGCTCCGGCGCCCTCGACCTCCGACCACCGCCGTCCGAGCCTCGCCGAGCGGGAGCGCGCCGTTGAGGCCGACCCCACACTTGGGCTTGAGGCCGAGCTGATGGCAGCCAAGGAGGGTATCGGCTTTCTCGACGCCGTTCGAAAGATCGAACACACGCGCACGCTCGAGGCCCGCCTCGAAGCAGCGAAAGTGAGGAGTTGATCATGAGCAAGGAAACGAAGGCCCTCGAGGCGGATCTCACCGCGCGGCGAAACGACGCACTCCGGCTGCGCGAGAAGATCGCGGACCTCGGGGTGAAGCTCGAGAATGACTCCTTCGCCGCGAAGCCGGCTCGCCGCGAGGAGATCGCGGACCTCGGGGTGAAGCTCACGGCCGCCGAGAGCGCCGTGGCGAAGGTGGAAGGGCTCCTCCCTCGCGCGCGTGCTCTTGACGATAGAGCGGCTCGCATCGCGTCGTTCCGAGACGTGGACGCACGAGCGGTCACGGCTGGGAAGGCCGCTCGAGCGTCCGTCGTGACGGCGGTGCGCGCCTTGTCCGAGGCGTGCGCTCTCGGGAAGGCAGCCGGTGGGCTCGCAGTCGAACTCGGAGGCCACCCCAGCGGGTTCGCCGTTTCACCCGACGCGATCGACGGCATCGACCAGGGCTTTTTCGAGCGCCTCTCGTACGGTTCCGAGGTCGAGCACCTGGCCGACGTGCGCTTTCCGATCGTCTCCACGATGACCGAGGTACCGGCCCCCGGCCGACGCTCGAGCGGCGGTCTCGTATCGGGAGAGGAGACGGCTGCGAACCGAGCCGCTGACCTCGAGCTTGCCCTTCGCAAATGAAAAACGTCTGCCGGCCCGAACCTCTCCGTTTCCTCCTCCCCTTTACCGCGAGTTTCGGGGTTCCAGTGGCGGAGGGGTCCGGCCGGCTTTTCTTTTCCTCGATTCGCATCGGCGCCGGGGCGGCGGTGTCGGCTCTCCACCGACATCTTGGCTCTCCCTCGGGCGCACGCCCCGGGCCGGTGCCCTTCCTCGCCCACACGGAGCCCGGCTCGTGAGCGGCCTTCCCTGCTCGACGTGCGCCGACGCCCGGCGTCCCGAGATCGACGCGGCCCTCGTCTCCGGCTCCTCGTTGCGGGACATCGCGGGACGTTTCGGGACATCGAAGTCCGCCCTCTCGCGTCACCGTCCGCACGTCGGGACGGCTCTCGTCCGGGCATCGGCGCGGAAGGGCGAGCGCCTGGACGAGTCGCTTCTCCAAAAAGTCGAGCGCCTCGAGGCCGACGCCCGGCGCCTCGGCGAACGGGCCGAGGCCGAAGGCGATCTGAGATGCGCACTCGCGGCCGTGCGCGAAATGGGCGAAGTCGTGAAGCTCCTCCGCGAGCTGACGCCGCCGCCGAAGCGCACCGAAGCCGACCTAGCGCGCGCCCTCGCGTGGTTCGCCGAGGAGACCGGCGCGTCGATAGACGAGATGCGTGCCGAGTGCGAGAGGAACGCGGAGATACAGGCCGCGATCTTGCGGGGCGAATCGCCGCCGCACACGCCGCCGCCGCCGGCTATCAAAGTGGAATTCAAGTTTCCCGAGTCGCACGTGGTACGCGCCCCGGACCGCGTCGGCCCGCCGGCAGAGGCCGCCCCGCCCGCACCCTCGCCGGCTCCGGCGCGTCCCGCACCTCCGCCGCTTCCCTTTCGGATGAGCGTATGAACGCCCGCGAGATCGTCGCCGCTCTCGAGGCCCTCGGCGTCCGGCTGCGCGCCCATGCCGTCGAAAACACGATCGACCTCGAGGCCGAGAGTGAGCCGCCGCGTGAGCTCCTGGACGAGCTGGCACGCAACAAAGCCGGCGTGCTCTCGTTCCTGCGCGCCCGCGAGGCGCCGCCGGCTCCGGCCGAGAAGCCTCCTCCCGCCCGCACCTTCGGGGGCGGCCGCCCGGAAGACGACTTCGGCCCGCGCTCCGCGTGGGGCACGTTCTAGGGAACCCGCGAGAGGCGCGCCGCCCTCACGCGCGCGCGAGCTGCGACCTCGGCCTAGGAAACCTAGGACTTCTAGGAAGCCTAGAACCACTAGGAAACCTAGGTGAGCACGATCATGTACGTCGTCTGGGGACGGGTGACTCCCGACCCCGAAACCGCGTCGCGAAGGCAAGGTAAGGGCAAGCCGCTCCGCCTCGGGGTTTCGCCTCAGGGGCTAAGTGGTACCGGAGGAGGGAGTTGAACCCTCACGGCCCTTTCGGAGCCGGGGGATTTTGAGTCCCCTGCGTCTGCCATTCCGCCACTCCGGCGCGCCGCGAAGAGTCTACTGCCAGTCGAGTCGGATGTTCCGGTGGAGATGCGCGAGGGCGCAGCCGGCGATCGTCCCGAGGACGTTCCAGAACACGTCGTTCACGTCGGCCGCGCGCGTCGGCAGGAAGAGCTGAACGGTCTCGATCCCGACGCTGAACAGCGTGCCCGCGAGGAGCGCGTCCACGTGGTTGCGGGCCGCCGAACGGCCCGGCCCGTCCAGGAACTTCCAGAGCAGAAACGCCCACACCGCGAACATCGCGAGGTTTCCGACGATCCCCACGATGGCGTACAGGAAGGAGTTCGAGAGATACCCGCCATGCCCGGTCCGGGCCGCGAGGCGCTGGATGTCCTCGAAGGGCGCGAGATTCGTCCTCACCTTGCCCCCGCCCTGCACGAGGAGCGTCACGCCGAGGAGGACGCACGAGTAGGCGACGAGAAGCGCTCCCTGCAGCCCCTTACCAACGCGAATCGTACGCATGGGTCGCCGCGTCACGGAGCGGGCGCGTGTCGGAACCATCAGACTGAGAGTAACCCGAAGAAGCGTTGACTGGAGCGTGCCGCCTCCCGACAATGCTTTCGTGCCGAAGCCTTCGCCGTCCCTGCCCGCGCGCACGACCGCGGTGCCCACCCATGAGGGATTCTTCGTCTCGGAATTCCTCGGCGAGACGGTGCGCGACGTGGGCCGGCACCCGGTCGGAAAGATCTCGGACTTCGCCGTCGCCACGAGCACGGGGGCCCCGTTTCCGCGGGTCACGGGCCTCCTGATCCGGGACCGCTTCGAGACGTTCGTGCTGCCCTGGGAAGACGTTGCCATCTTCCAGCGCAACGCCGTGCGCACGCGTCTCGTGCGGGAGGACCTGCTGCACCGCCCCGCGCGGGAGGACGAGATCTTTCTCGCGCGGCACCTCCTCGACAAGCAGATCGTGGACATCAACGGCGTGAAGGTCGTGCGGGTGAACGACCTCAAGCTGGACGTGCTTTCGGGAGACCTCGTCCTCACGGCCGCCGACGTGGGTGTGCGCGGCCTCGTGCGGCGAGTCTTCGGGGCCGGCATCACGCCCCGCGGCGGCAGGCTCTTCGACGCTTCGCTGCCGGCGCGCCTCATTCCCTGGGACTCGATGCAGCCGCTGCATCCGCGGCTCGAGCGGCTCGAGACCACCCTTCCGCAGGAGAAGCTCCAGCGGCTCCACCCCGCCGACATCGCGGAGATCCTGAGCCAGGTTTCCGGCAACGAGCGCACCGGAATCTTCCGGAAGCTGGACGTCGAGACCGCGGCCGAGACGCTCCACGAGCTCGAGCCCGAGATGCAGGCCGAGATCATCGAGGACCTGCCGGAGGCGCGCGCCTCGGAGATCCTCGAGCAGATGCCCGCGGACGAGGCGGCGGATGTCCTGGGCGAGATCGAGGGCGAGCACGCGCGCGACCTCGTCCAGCTCATGGAGAAAGGGGCGGCCGAGGACGTCACCGAGCTCCTCGTTCACGACGAGGACACGGCCGGCGGACTCATGGGAACCGACTTCGTCACGTTCCCGCCCACGCTCACGGTGCGCGAGACGATCCAGCGGCTCCGGCCGGTCGCGCGCGACGCCGAGGCGCTCTTCTACTTCTACGTCGTGGATGAGCAGGAGCGCATCCTCGGCGCGCTCTCCGTCCGCGATCTCCTCGCGGCCGACGACGACACAATCCTCGAAAACGTGATGGCGACGCCGGTGCGAAGCGTCACGCCCGACGTCTCGGCCGGCGAGGTGGCCGAGACGATGTCGAAGTACGACCTTCTCGCCCTGCCCGTCACCGATCCGGAAGGCGTCCTCGCGGGCATCATCACGATCGACGACGTCGTCGACCGCCTCCAGCCGCAGCCCCGCCGCGGCCGCAGGAGGCTGCGCTGATCGCGCCGGCCGCGGCACCCGCCGCGCCGCGGCCGGACGTGAGGAACTGGCGGCGGCGCCTCACGATCTTCTTCGCCATCCTCGGGCCCGGGATCATCACGGCGAACGTCGACAACGACGCCGGCGGCATCGCGACCTACTCCATCGCGGGGGCCCACTTCGGTTACTCGCTCCTGTGGACTCTCGTCCCGATCACGGTCGCGCTCATCGTCGTGCAGGAGATGTCCGCCCGGCTCGGCGCGATCACGGGGAAGGGCCTCGGGGAGCTGATCCGCGAGAACTACGGGCTCCGGTCCACCTTCTACCTCCTCGTCGCCCTCCTCGTGACCGACATCGGCAACACGGTCGCCGAATTCGCCGGCTGGGCCGCGGCCCTCGAGATCTTCGGGATTCCCAGGGTGATCTCGGTCCCCATCGGCGCCTTCGTCGTGTGGTGGATCGTCGTGAAGGGGAATTACAAGACCGTCGAGAAGATCTTCCTGATCGCCTGCTCGATCTACCTCACCTACGTCGTGTCGGCCCTCTTCGCGAAGCCCGTCTGGACCGACGTCCTGAAGCAGACCTTCAACCCGCGGATCGAATCGAGCGCCGCGTGGGTCCTGATGATCATCGGCATCGTCGGGACCACGATCGCGCCCTGGATGCAGTTCTATCTCCAGTCTTCGATCGTCGAGAAGCGCATCGGCCCGGAGGAATACAAGATGTCCCGCTGGGACGTCATCGTGGGCTGCATCCTGACCGACGTCGTCGCGTTCTTCATCATCGTGGCGTGCGGCGCGACCCTGTTTCCGGCCGGAATCCGCATCGAGGGCGCCGAGCAGGCCGCGCTCGCACTCAAGCCGCTCGCCGGAAAATGGGCGGGGACGCTTTTCGCGATCGGCCTCGCGAACGCCTCGCTCTTCGCGGCGTGCATCCTGCCCCTCGCCACCGCGTACTCCATTTGCGAGGGGCTCGGGTTCGAAGCGGGCGTCGACAAGACCTGGGCCGAGGCGCCGCAGTTCAACGCGCTCTTCACGGGCATGATCGTGATCGGGGCGGGGATCATCCTCATCCCCGGCGTCCCGCTCTTCCCCGTCCTCTTCCTCTCGCAGGTCCTGAACGGGCTCCTTCTGCCGTTCGTCCTCGTCTTCATGTGTCTCCTCATCAACCGGACCGACCTCATGGGCGAGCACGTGAACGGGCGCGTATGGAACTGGATCGCGTGGGGAACCTGCGTCATCATGATCGGGCTGACGGTGGTCCTCGTCGTCACGACGATCTGGCCGGGGCTTTTCCCGTCGAAATGAGCGGCGGGTACGCCCGTTGCTTGTCCAAATGGGGCCCGGGCGTGCGTCACATTACGGGGACGCCCTTCGTCCGGGCCTAGACTTCGCGTGCCAGAGGAGGATCCATGCGTCGTTCCCTCGTCTTTTCCCTTCTCGCCTGCGCCCTTCTAGTCGGTGCCGTCCCCGCTTTAGCGCAGGACCGCGCCGGCACTTTCGAGATCTCGCCCTTCGCCGGCGGCTACTTCGGCGGCCGGCTCTACGGCAACAGCGTCGTCACGACGACCCCGGGGACGACGACGACGGTCGGGTTCCTCGAGCCCGACGACGACCTCACCTACGGCGCGAGGCTCGCGTACAACGTGACCCGCCATTTCGCCTTCGAGTTCGACTGGACGTCGGCGCGCACCGACCTCCGGACACCGAACCAGTTCGGGGTGTCTCCTCGGAACCTGCGCGTCGGGCGGCTTCGCCAGAACGTCTACGAGGCGAACATGCTGTTCAACTTCGGCCGCCGGCGCGCGGTCGGCTACTTCGGTCTCGGCGCCGGGGCCGCGACGCTCGACCGGACCGACGCGGCCGTCGACCCGATGTCCCGCACCCGCCTCACCGCGAACGTCTCGGCCGGCGCGAAGTTCTTCTTCACGCCGCGCGTCGGGCTGCGGCTGGACGGGCGCTACCGCGTCCTCGACCAGCAGTCGGACTCCGGCAGCCGCTCCTGCGACCACGACGGGGGCTGCTCGGACCGCTGGAACCGCTGGTCATACAACGGCGAGCTCACGGGCGGCCTCGTCTTCGCCTTCTAGCGGGAACTGCTCAGGACGTTGTTCATGGGGTCTTCGGGCGGCGCGACATCGATCCGGCGCGCGCCGCCTTCCCCGAGCGCGATCGACACCCGCCACGCGCGCCGCGGCATGAGCGGCGGGCGCGGCCACTCCACCGCCAGGATCGCGCTCCCCCGCTCCTCGAGGCCGAGGTCGGCGATCGAGGCGCCCTTCGGGATCCGGTAGAGATCGGCGTGGACGAGAACGGGCGGCTCCCCCGAAGGCCCGTACTCGTGAACGAGCGCGAAGCTGGGCGACGACACGTCCTTGGGGTCCAGGCCCAGCCCCGCGGCGAGGCCCTTCACGAAAGCGGTCTTGCCGGCGCCGAGCTCGCCTTCCAGAAGCACGATGGCGCCGGGCGCGAGGCGGCGCGCGAGGTCGGCGGCCAGATCGCGGGTCTCCTCCTCGGCAAACGTCACGTGCGACGTCACCCGCCGGTGCTCTCCCGCGCCGCGAAGAACGCCTCCGGGAGGGCCTCGATGACGTCGGACGCTTGGAGCGACTCCTCTCCCTTGGCCTCCCGGACGAAGTCGCCCGCCGTGCCGTGAAGCCACGCCGCCGCGCAGGCGGCGTCGAAGGCGTCGAGGCCCCGCGCGAGGCACGCCCCGACGACGCCGGTGAGGACGTCGCCCGTTCCCCCCGACGCCATCGCCGGGTTGCCCGCGAGCACGGGCACGACCCGGCCCGAGGGATCAGCGACGAGCGACCGAAATCCCTTCAGGATCACCACGGCCTTCGCCCGCGAGGCGATCTCGCGCACGGCCGCCTCGCGGTCCGCGTTCACGCGCCCCGCATCGATGCCGAGAAGGCGCGCGGCTTCCCCGGGATGCGGCGTGAGAACGGTGGGGGCCGCCCGTCTCGCGAAGAACGCGGCGTCGCCCGCGAGGTTGAGCGCATCGGCGTCGAAAACCGCAGGAAGGCGCGAATCGGCCGCGCGCTCCACGAGGTCCCGGGCGGCCGCCGATGCGCCGAGCCCCGGGCCGACCGCGAGCGCGTCGAAGCGCGCGATGTCGACGCCCTCTCCCGCGGTCATCGTCTCGGGACTCAGCACGTGCACGGCGGCGCGGACGAATTCCGGCGCGAAGACGGTGACCGTCCCCGCTCCGGACCGGTGGGCGCCGCGCGCTGCGAGGGCGGGGGCACCCGCCATTCCTTCCGAGCCGCCCACCACGAGGAGACGGCCGAAGCTCCCCTTGTGCGCGGCCGCTTCGCGGCGTGGAAAGAGCAGCGCCACGTCCCCCGCCGCGACAACGTCACCCCCGCCGCGGCTCTCGTCCTCCAGGAGCGGCAGAAAGCCGATCCCGGCGACGGCGATCCGCCCGCAGAGAGACGCGGCCGGCAGATGGACGTGACAAGGTTTCGGGTACCCGAAGGTGACCGTCAGGTCGGCGCGGACCGCGGGAGCCCACGGGAGAGGATCGTCGGCCGAAAGGCCCGAGGGCATATCGATCGAGACCACGAACGATTTCCCCTCGGCGACGAGGCGCACGGCGCGCGCGGGGAGCCCGTCGGGCGAGATGGGCCTCTTCAACCCGGTCCCGAAGAGAGCGTCCACGACGACGGTCGCCGCCCGGAGAGGCTCGAGGTCGCCCTCCTTCGTGACTTCCCGGATAGCTCCGCCGGCCTGCTCGAGCCGCTGATGGGTCCGGCGGGCATCGGCGCCGAGATACTCCGGCGCTCCGAAGAGCAGCGTCTCGACGTTGGACGCGACGCGGGCGATCTGGAGCAGCCGCGCCGTCTCGAACCCGTCTCCTCCGTTGTTTCCCGGGCCGGCGAGGACAACGACGCGCACGCCCCGCGCGGGCCGGCGCGCGACGACGCCCGCGATCTCCCGGACGACGGCGTTGGCCGCGCGCCTCATCAGGACGAGCCCGGGCGTTCCCGCCGCGATCGTGCGCGCGTCGAGGGCGCGGGCGGCCTCCGAGCCCAGGACTCTCAGACGGCACTCCGCCCAAGGAACGTCGAGAGCGCCCGTCGTGTCGCGGGCGCGAGATCCGGGTCGGCCCCGAAGAGGGCCTCGACGCTCCAGAGATCCGCGACCTCGTCGATGTCGGGCACCGTCGAAAGCAGGCGCACGCGATAGCCCTTCGCCTCGACGGATCTCCTGCTGTCGGCGAGCGCATGCGGCGACGACCACCGGACGCCGGCAGGAAAAACGGCGGCCGGATCGACGTTTCCCCGCATGCCCAGAAGCGAGAACCCGCCGTCCGGCGCCGGCGCATACACGACGTCCGAGCTTCCGGCGAGGGCGCCAAAGGCCTCGGAGAGATCCTCGCCGGTGAGCGTCGGCGCGTCGCTGCCCGCCACGAGCACGTCGCGACGCCCTTCCATGCGCGCGCGCACGACGGCGCGGGCGAGCCGTTCCCCGAGCGTCCCTTCCCCCTGCGGTATGAGATCCCAGGGAGGGCGAAACGTCGCGAGCAGGTAGGGCCCCGGTTCGAACTCGGCGTAGGCGAGCACCGCGTCCCACCGGGCGGGCGACGGCAGGCAGGTGGCGAGGTCCGACAGGAACGCTTCGTACAGCGACGTCGCGGCGGCCGCGCCGATCTCGCGGGCGAGACGCGTCTTCACGCGCCCGGGGACGGGCTCCCGGGCGAACAACACGAAGCGCGAGACGGGCGCGTTCACGGTCTCGTTCTCGGTTTCACTTTCGGGGCGGGCTCTCCTCGCCGGAGAACGCAGAGACGAAGACGGATTTCTGGAGATAGCTCGTGGAATTCGTGACGTCGTCGCGCACGGCGATCGAGAGCTTCTGGCCGCCCGGGATCATGATGAGCTTGACATCGTAGCGAAAGTCCTTCCCGGCGAGGGTCTCGAACTTCTTCGCGTCGAGGTCGATCGGGACGGGCTGGGTCGTCAACTCGGACTGCTGGCCAGCCGAGTCGATGACCACGAAATAGAACACCACGCGGCCGCGCACCTTCGTTCCTTCGGGGAGCATCGCGAGACGCGCGTACGGGATCCGGATGACGACCGGCACCGCGAAGTTCTCGCGGTCCGCGGGCACGGGCTTGCCGACCTCCAGGCCCACGGCGAGCGGATTGTCGTCGCGGGGGAAGAAAAGGGCCGACGTGACCGCCTCGCGGACCTTCGTCTCGACGCCCTTCTCGAGATAGCTGCGGCGCGCGCGCACGGTGAACCCCTTCTTCTTCACTTTCACCTCGACCTTGTGAGGGCGGTCGAGGCCCGAGCGGATGCTCCGGTAGCCGATCGAGTAGTACGACGTGTAGTCCTTCTCGATGTTCTTGAGCGCGACGAGGACGTCGTTCTTGTTCAGGATGGCCTCGCCGCCGGTCTCCTCGGCCATGAGGCTGAGCATCGACTGAAGGTTGTTCCGCTCGAGGAACGTGTCGAGGCGCTGGCCCTGGGTCCGGTTCTCGGCGGACACGTTCGAATCCACCGAGAGGCCGGATGCGTCGATCGTGTAGACGGAAACGCCCGACGCGTTCGCCGCCTGAATGACACTGAGGTACTTCGTGGTCCGGTCGAACTCGAACAGCGAGGTGGAATGCATCGTCGCGTCCCGGTACTTGTCCGAAATGTACTGCCAGAGCTCCGCGCCCGGCGACTGCGGAAGGCCGTCGGAAACGTGGATCAGGATCTTGCGTCCATCGACGCCCGCGAGCTGGTTGATCGTCGTCTTCATGGCGTCGATCGTGAAGGTCAAGTCGTTGTCGAGCGCCTGGCAGTAGCTGCGCACGCGGCCCGCGGCCTGGTCGGCGGTGGTCGAGTCGTCGATCGCCTGAACGATGTCGCGCCGCTCCGACGAGATCTGCTGGCCGAGAGCGCTCTCCTCCTCGATCTGCTTGAGGACGTCGGAGAGATCGCGGCCGTCGTTCGTGAACTTTCTCCGGATCTTCAGCGACCGGTTCCACACGACGACCATGCCCTCGATGTGGTCCTTGACGCTGTCGCGGACGAACGTCTCGACGTTCCGGAGGACGCGGTTGCGGCTGAACGGAGCGAGGTGGAGGTTGTCGATGAAGAGGACGATGCGGGTCTTCGGCGCGCTCGCGACCGGCGGAGGCGCGGGCGCGGCGCCGGGCTGAGCCGGAGCCGCCGCGGCCGGAGCCTCCTCGGCCGGCAGGAGCATCTTCCCCTGCTCGATCGGGGAGAAGTTCGTGATGAGCTGCTCGAGGTTGTCCTCGATGACGATGAAATCCTCTTTCTTCAGGCCGGTGATCCGGTTTCCCTTCCCGTCGGTGACAACGACGTCGAGGTTCGTGACGCTCACGACTTCTCCGCGAGCCACGTAGGGGCCGGCGGGCCTGTCGGGAGGAGAGGCCTGCGCCTGCGCCCGCGAAGCCGTGAGCGTGCCCGAGACGAGAATCAGGAGGGGAAAAAGGAGACGAGAGGAGCTCGCGCGAATCGCCATGGCCGGATTGTACGGGTCACGCGGATAGAATCCCGCTCTGATGACGATCCGCTTCCGGCGCCACCTCACCGCCGGTCTCCTCGTGCTCGTGCCCCTCGTCGTCACTGCCTCCGTCGTCAGGTTCGTCTTCAACACGATCGATGGCGCCAGCCAGCCGCTGACCGAGCGCCTCGTGGGCCGGACGATCCCGGGCCTCGGGCTTGTCCTGACGGTTGTCGTCATCTGGTTCACGGGCCTTCTCTCCTCGAACTTCATCGGGAAGAAAGTCCTTGAACTTTTCGGCCGCGTCTTGGAGAATCTCCCCCTTGTCAAGACGGTCTATACGGCCTCGAAGCAACTCGTCGAGGCTGTGTCGCCGGGCGGTCGTCGGGCGTTCCAGCGGGTCGTGCTTGTCGAATTTCCTCAGAAGGGAACCTTTGCGTTGGGATTCGTGACAGGGAACGGGATCGGAGGTCTGGAGGCCGGGACCCTTTCGGTTTACGTTCCGACGGCCCTGAACCCCACGAGTGGTTTCCTGATATTCGCGAAGGAACGCGATATCCTCGACCCCCGCCTCACGGTGGAGGAGGGGATCAAGCTCGTCGTCTCGGGCGGAGTCGTCAGGCCTCCCGGAAACGAAGGGAACTAAGGGCCTTCGCGGGCGGTCCAACCGAGAGTCGGCCCGGAACGCCGGACGACGAGACTGGAAAGGAGTGAACGGGCGATGACGGGAAATTTCTCCGGCAGGGGATGGACGGTTCGGCGAATCGCCGCCGCGAGCCTCGCCGTACTGTCGCTCGGCGCCGCGGGCTGCGACAAGTTCAAGAGCAAGCAGCTCATCCGCGAGGGCAACGCCTACTTCAAGGAACAGCTCTACGAGGAGGCCCTCAAGAAGTACGAAGCCGCTCAGGCGCTCGACCCGAGCGAAGTCCGCCTCGACAAGTTCGTGGCGATGGGCTACATGGCGCTCTACAACCCCGGCTCGACCCACCCGAAGGACCAGGAGGCCCTGAACCGGTCGATCGAGCACTTCAAGAAGTACCTCGCCGCCAAGCCCGAGGACGACAAGGCCGCGAAGTTCCTCGTCACGACCTACATGAACGCCCAGAAATACGACGACGCGATCAAGTACTTCAAGGAGCTCGTCGCCAAGCACCCGCAGGACTCCCAGGCCGTCCAGACGATCGCGATGCTGTACGCGAAACAGGGCGACTACGAGAACTCCATGGAGTGGCAGAAGAAGCGCGGCGAGCTCGAGCCGAACAACTCCGACGTGTTCTACACGATGGGCGTCACGGCGTGGGACAAGTCCTACAACACGATGGGGATCGACGCCGCTCCGGACAAGGGCATCACGAACGAAAAGCGGAAAGAGATGCTCGATTTCGGGATGGCGCAGCTCGACAAGGCCATCCAGCTGAATCCCGACTACTTCGAGGCCATGCTCTACAAGAACCTTCTCTACCGGCAGTACGTGCGGATCGAGGCGGATCCGGCAAAGGTGGCCGAGCTGAACGCGAAGGCCACCGAGTGGCAGCAGAAGGCGCTCGAGATCCGCAAGAAGATGCAGGAGAAACGCCGTCTCGAGCAGGCAAACAAGAATCCGCTCGAGGCGCTGTAGGGAGGCAGGAGAGGACGCATGTTCGAAGCCTCGCTCATCGAGTCCGCGAAGCACAAGGGCGGCGGCCAGCGCTGGTACACAATGCCGCTCTCGGTCCTCATCCACTTCGTCGTGATCGGGACCGCGCTCGGCCTCTCGATGTGGTACATCGAGGACATCCCCGAGCCCCCGATTCCAGTGCAGTTCTACTCCATGGCGGCTCCCCCGCCTCCTCCGCCGCCGCCGCCTCCGAAGGCCGCGGCCGCGAAGCCCACGGCGCAGAAGGTCGAGCCGGTCAAGCCGAGCCAGATCACCTCGCCGCTTGTCGTTCCCGACACGCTTCCCCCGCCGACGAGCGTCCCGGAGCCCGATAACGCCGGCGTCGAAGGCGGCGTCGAAGGCGGCGTCGAGGGCGGCGTCGCGGGCGGCGTCATGGGCGGCGTCCTCGGCGGCGTCAAGGGTGGCATGCTCGGCGAGAAGGGCGAGGAGCCCCTCCGGGTCGGCGGCGAGGTCAAGGAGCCGGTCGAAATCTCGCGCGTGAAGCCCTCGTATCCCGAGGCGGCGCGCAAGGCGCGCATGCAGGGGGTCTGCATCCTGGAGGCCATCATCACGAGGTCTGGAGACGTCGAATCCGTTCGCGTCCTGCGCGGCCTCAACCCGCTCCTCGACAGCGCCGCGATCCGCGCGGTGCAGCAGTGGAAATACAAGCCGGCCACATTCAACGGCCGGCCGGTCCCCGTTTACCTCACCGTGACCGTGACCTTCACTCTTCAGTGACGGAGCGGCGAGACCTGACGAAATAGAATTAGGCATCCGAAAACAAAGCACGAACCGAGTCAGAAATTCAAGGAGGACGATTCAAATGGATATGAGTGTTGGAGGCCTCTGGACCTCGATGGGCCCGATGGCCAAGGGCATTTTCATCCTTCTCTGCGTACTCTCCGTCTACTCGCTGGCCGTTTCGGTCGAGCGCTGGCTGATGTTCCAGAAGGCGCGGCAACAGTCCGTCAAGTTCGCCCTCGAGGTCGGCCAGTACCTCAAGCAGGACAAGCTGAAGGAAGCCATCGACCTCGCCAAGAAGTACAAGCACAGCCACGTCGCGAAGGTGGTCTCGGCGGGCCTCCTCGAATTCGCATACGAGGCGCACGGAGCGGCTTCGCAGGGGCACGACACGGTCGCCGCGGCCGAGCGGGCGATCGAGCGCGCCTCCATGATGACCACCGCGGACATGAAGAAGGGCCTCGGCGGCCTCGCCACGATCGCGACGACGGCGCCGTTCATCGGCCTCCTCGGAACGGTCATCGGCATCATCAACGCCTTCCGCGGCATGGCGCAGTCGGGAGCCGGCGGCCTCGGAACGGTGTCTGCCGGTATCTCCGAGGCGCTCGTCACGACGGCCGTCGGTCTCTTCGTCGCCATTCCGGCCGTCTGGCTCTACAACCTGTTCCTGAACAAGGTCGAGCGCTTCCAGGTCGAGATGTCGAACTCGGCGTCCGAGCTGGTCGACTACTTCATGAAGCGCCAGGCCGCGAAATCGGCGTAAGGACGCGACCGGGAATCCCAGGAGGAAGTTTCGATGGGAATGGATAGCTTCGGCGGCCGGCAGGACATGAAGAGCGACATCAACGTGACGCCGCTCGTCGACGTGTGCCTCGTCCTCCTCATCATTTTCATGGTCGTGACCCCGATGCTCCAGAAGGGCAAGGCCGTCATGCTTCCGCAGACCGAGCGGCCCGACAAGAAGCCCGAGTCCGACAAGGAGCTTCTCATTTCGGTGCAGGCCGACAAGACCATCTTCATCGACACGAAGTGGTTCCCGGACAAGGACTTCGCCGCGAAGATGAGGGAATTCGGCGAGCGCTCCTCGAACAAGGACGTGCTCATCAAGGCCGACCAGCGCCTGAACTTCGGTGACGTCAAGCACGTCATGGGGATGGTCAAGGACGCCGGATTCGAGCACGTGGGTCTCATCACCGAAAAAAAGGCCGAGAAGTAAACGAGAAGTAAGAGCCAAGGAGTCAGATCATGAGCATGGACTTAGGAGGACACGGCGGACCCAAGTCGGAGATCAACGTGACTCCGCTCGTGGACGTCGTCCTCGTGCTTCTCATCATCTTCATGGTCGTCCAGCCGCTCCTCCAGCGCGGCTATGAGGTGCAGGTTCCCCCGAACGCGCCTCCGCAGCAGCCCAACACGCCGCCCCCGACGGACCAGATCATCGTGTCGCTCACGGCGAACCGCGAGTACTACCTGAACAAGGAAAAGGTGGAGCCCGCGAACATCGCGGTCCGCCTCCAGGAAGTCCTCCGCAACCGGAGCTCGAAGGTGGTCTTCTTCTCGGCTGAAGACACCGTCAAATACGACGACGCGATGAGGCTGATGGACATCGTCCGCAACAGCGGAAGCGGCGACAAGAAGGTCAACATCGGCATCGTCATGGACTGGGTCAGCCCGTCCGCGGCCGCGACTCCCTGACCTTGACTCCCGGAAACTCCGCCCGACCCCCGACGTCCCCGGTTCCGCCGGGGACGCGGCCTGTCTGACCCTCCCTATCTCTCACCTCGACGAAAGGACGTTCACCGCGATGACCACTCTTCCGTCCCCGGCCCGCCGCGCCGCCCGCTGGCCACGGTTTGCCCCGGCCGCTTGGCTCCTCGTGGCGCTCTTCAGCGCGACGACCGCCCGTGCCGACGAATCCGAGCTCATCCTCCCGGACCTCACCTCCGTCACGTTCCTCGGGATGACCGGGAGGGCCCTCCTCATGCTCGGGCTCATCGTGTGCTTCGCCGGCCTCGCCTTCGGGCTCTTCATGTACGGCAAGCTGAAGAACCTGCCCGTGCACAAGGCGATGCGCGACGTGTCCGAGCTCATCTACGAGACGTGCAAGACGTACCTCATCACGCAGGGCAAGTTCATCCTCGTCCTGGAGCTCTTCATCGGGGCGATCCTGGTCGTCTACTTCGGCGGCCTGAGGCATATGGAGGCCCTGAAGGTCGGGGTGATCCTCCTCGCGAGCCTCGTCGGGATCGGGGGGAGCTACGGCGTCGCCTGGTTCGGCATCCGCATCAACACGTTCGCGAACTCGCGCACGGCCTTCGCGAGCCTCAAAGGCAAGCCCTTCCCCACCTACGCCATTCCGCTCGCGGCGGGCATGTCGATCGGCACGATGCTCATTTCCACCGAGCTGCTTCTGATGCTCGGCATCCTCCTCTTCATCCCGAGAGATTTCGCGGGCCCGTGCTTCATCGGCTTCGCGATCGGCGAGTCCCTCGGCGCCTCGGCGCTCCGCATCGCGGGCGGCATCTTCACGAAGATCGCCGACATCGGATCGGACCTCATGAAGATCGTCTTCAAGATCAAGGAAGACGACGCGCGCAACCCGGGTGTCATCGCGGACTGCACGGGCGACAACGCCGGCGACTCCGTGGGCCCGACGGCCGACGGATTCGAGACCTACGGCGTCACGGGGGTCGCGCTCATCTCGTTCATCCTCCTCGCGGTCCCCGACGCGACGACGCAGGTCAAGCTCCTCGTGTGGCTCTTCGCGATGCGCATCATGATGATCGTCGCGAGCGTCGCCTCCTACTGGATCAACGACGCCCTCGCGAAGGCGAAGTACTCGGGCGCCGACAAGATGAACTTCGAAGCGCCGCTGACGTCCCTCGTCTGGATCACCTCGTTCGTCTCGGTCGCGATCACGTTCGTCGTGTCGTACCTCCTGATCCCCGAGCTCGGTGACGGGACGCTTTGGTGGAAGCTCGGCGCCGTCATCACATGCGGCACGCTCGCCGGCGCCATCATTCCCGAGCTCGTGAAGGTCTTCACGTCCACGGAGTCGCGCCACGTGCGCGAGATCGTCAAGGCGTCGCGGGAGGGCGGCGCCTCACTGAACGTCCTCTCCGGTCTCACCGCGGGAAATTTCGCGGCTTACTGGATGGGCCTCGCGATCGTCGTCCTCATGGGAGGCGGGTACCTCGTCTCGACGGCATTCCCGCCCGGAATCATGATCGCGCCCGCGACGTTCGCGTTCGGCCTCGTCGCCTTCGGCTTCCTCGGCATGGGTCCCGTCACGATCGCGGTCGACTCGTACGGCCCGGTCACGGACAACGCCCAGTCCATTTACGAGCTGTCTCTCATCGAGAACGTGCCGGACATCAAGGCCGAGATGAAGCGTGACTTCGGCTTCGACCTCGACTTCGACAAGGCGAAGCACTTCCTGGAGGAGAACGACGGCGCCGGGAACACCTTCAAGGCCACAGCCAAGCCCGTCCTCATCGGAACCGCGGTCGTCGGCGCCACGACGATGATCTTCTCCATCATCATGATCCTGACTCACGGGCTGAAGAGCGACATCGACAAGCTCTCGATCCTCCATTCGCCCTTCCTCCTCGGGCTCGTCACGGGCGGCGCGATCATCTATTGGTTCACGGGCGCCTCCACGCAGGCGGTCTCGACGGGCGCCTACCGCGCCGTGGAGTTCATCAAGAAGACCATCAAGCTCGACGCCTCCGTCGAGAAGGCTTCCGTCGAGGACAGCAAGGCGGTCGTCGCCATCTGCACGAAGTACGCGCAAAAAGGCATGTTCAACATCTTCCTGGTCGTCTTCTTCTCCACGCTCGCGTTCGCGTGCCTCGAGCCTTTCTTTTTCATCGGCTACCTCATCTCGATCGCCGTGTTCGGCCTCTACCAGGCGATCTTCATGGCGAACGCGGGGGGCGCGTGGGACAACGCGAAGAAGCTCGTCGAGGTGGAGCTGAAGGAGAAGGGCACGCCGCTTCACGACGCATGCGTCGTCGGCGACACTGTGGGCGACCCCTTCAAGGACACGTCGTCCGTCGCCATGAACCCGATCATCAAGTTCACGACCCTCTTCGGCCTTCTCGCCGTGGAGCTCGCGATCGGACTGTCGCGCTCGACGAGCCTCGCGCTGTTCCTCGTCTTCTTCGCCGTGTCCGTCGTCTTCGTCTATCGCTCCTTCTACGGGATGCGGATCGAGATCTCCCCGACGGCGACGTGAGGAGAGACCCATGGGCACGATGACGAGGTCCGGGACCACCCAGCCGGCGTTTCCGAAAACGCTCCCCAGGCGGCTCGGCCTCTTCGACGCGACCACGATCGTCGCGGGCTCGATGATCGGCTCGGGCATCTTCATCACCTCGGCCGACATCACGCGGCAGGTCAAGAGCGCGAGCCTCCTCATCCTCGTGTGGGTTTTCACGGCGCTCGTCACGGTGGCGGGCGCGTGGAGCTACGGCAAGCTCGCGATGGCCTTTCCGAAGGCCGGCGGACAGTATGTATACCTGCGCGAGGCCTGGGGCGACATGGGCGGGTTCCTATACGGCTGGGCCGTCCTCCTCGTGATCCAGACGGGCACGATCGCGGCCGTGGCCGTCGCGTTCGCGAAGTATCTGGGCGTCCTCATTCCGGCCATTTCCTCGAAACACGTGTTCTTCAAGGCAAAATTCCTCAGCATCACGCCGCTCGAGATCGTCGCGATCCTGCTTATCGCTCTCCTCACCTGGTGGAACACGACGAGTGTCGAGAACGGCGCCCGCCTCCAGAATGTTTTCACGGCGGCGAAGGTCCTCTCCCTCGTGGGCCTCCTGTCCGTGTGCTTCCTGGCCGGCGGGCAGCTCGGGAACGTCTCGTGGGCGCTTCCCGCCGCCGGGGATCTCAAGATTCCCCTCCTGTGGGCGTTCGCCATTGCCACCGTCGGCTCGCTCTTCTCGGCCGACGCGTGGAACAACGTGACGTTTCTGGGCGAAGAAGTGCGCGACGCCGAGCGCAACGTCCCGAAGGCCCTCGTGTACGGCACGGGCCTCGTGACGCTCCTCTATGTCCTCACGAACATCGGCTACCTCAACGCCCTCCCCCTGCCGGGGATCGCGGGAGCCCCCGAAGACCGCGTCGCGACGGCGGCCATCGGCGCCGTCTCGGGCTCGGCCGAGGTGGGCACGCCGGCCCTCATCATGGCCTGCGTCATTCTCGTGTCGACGTTCGGCTGTCTGAACGGCCTCATCCTGTCCGGGTCGCGCGTCCTTTACGCGATGTCGCGCGACGGCCTTTTCCTTCCCGCCTTCTCAGAGGTGGCTCCCCGCACGATGATCCCGGTCAATGCCCTCGTGGCGCAGTTTGTCTGGTCGGCCGTACTCTGCCTCTCGGGCACCTACGGCGACCTCCTCGACTACGTCATCACGACCGTCCTCATCTTCTACATCGCCACGATCGTCGGCCGCTGGAAGCTCGCCCGCACAAACCCCGCCCTCGCGCCGCGGTCGTTCCTCGACCGCATCGTGCCCGTGCTATACGTCGCCGCCACGGGCTACGTCACGGTCGCCCTCGCGCTCTACAAGCCCACCTATACGGTTCCGGGGCTCGTCATCGTGGCTCTCGGCGTCCCCGCGTTCTTCCTGTTCCGGAGAAAGAGGCCCGATTCCGCCTAGACGAGGAGCGAGAAGACCTCGTTCGAGAGCAGCACGCCCTTACGCGTGAGACGCACGCGCCCGGAATCTTCTTCGAGCAGCCCGGCGAGAAATGCACCTTCCATGCGGGTGGCGGAATCGGGGGAAAGGCTTTTTCGGATTGCTTCGAATGAGGAAGAGGGGACGCCGGAGGCGAGGCGCAGTCCGAGCATCAGCCCCTCTTTCCTTCTAAAAAAATCCCCGGTCTCCTCTTCCTCCGAAGCCTGCGGCAATTCGCCCGCGCGGGTTCGCTTCAGATACTCGGTGAGCATCCCCGTGTTCGCGTATCGCCTCCGCCCGTCGTACGAGTGCGCCCCGACCCCGAAGCCGAGGACCGGTGTAAGCGTCCAGTACTTGAGGTTGTGCCGGCTCTCGAACCCCGGCCGCGCCCAATTCGAGAGCTCGTAGCGCGGGAGGCCCGCCGCCGTCAGGCGCTCGTCCACGGCCTCCCAGCGGTCCGCCATCTCATCGTCGTCCGGGAACAGCTCCGGCCGCTCTTTCTTCAGGGAGACGAGGCGCGGGGCCTTCTCCAGCTCCAGAAGGTAGACCGAAAGGTGGGAGATTCCGCACGAGACGAGCCCGTCGACACTCGCGAGGAGGCTGCCCTGGGATTGCCCCGGGATGCCGATCATGAGGTCGGCCGAGACGTTTCGGAAGGTCCGGACGGCGTCCGTGACGGCCCGGCGGGCGGCCGCGGCGCCGTGCCGGCGCTCCAAGGGCACGAGTTCGGCGTCCACGAGCGACTGCACGCCGACGGACAGGCGGTTGACACCGAGTTCCCGAAGGCCCTGGAGCCGGGAGACATCGAGGTCGTCAGGATTTGCTTCGGCTGTGATCTCCACATTCGAAGAAATTCCGAAAATTTCTTCGAGTGTCCCGAGCACCCGGCCAAGGCGAGCCGTTTCGACGTAGCTCGGAGTTCCCCCTCCGAAGTAGACCGTATCGAAGCCGCCGAGCCGGGCCGCGGCTTCTCCCCTCCTCGAGCGGATCTCCCTCTCTAAACCTTCAAAGAAATCTTCTTCTTCTCTCTTCCCTTCCAGCGCCACGAACGAGCAGTACGTGCAGCGGTGCGCGCAGAAGGGAACGTGGATGTATGCGCCCGGTGACCGGGACTCGTTCACGCGCCGTTCGTCAGGAGCTGCTTGAGGCGCTCGTCGCGCGCTTCGGCGTCGGGGTCCCCGAGCCGCGCCGCGAGGAGCCGCTCGACGTACTTCCCGAGAACATCCACTTCGAGGTTGACCAGGTCCCCCGGCTTGCGCTTGCCGAGCGTGGTCGCCGCGAACGTATGCGGGATCACGGCCACGTCGAAACTTCCCTCGCGAAGCGCCGCGATCGTGAGCGAGATTCCGTCCACCGAAATCGAGCCCTTTTCGACCGCGTACCGGGCCAGAGCCCCCGGCAGCGAGAACGTGAACGTCCATGAGTCGCCCGCCTTCGCGACGGCGAGCACCTGGGCCGTTCCGTCCACATGGCCGGCGACGACGTGGCCGCCGAGGCGGTCGGAGACGCGGAGCGCGCGTTCGAGATTCACGCCCGCACCCGGAGACAGGCCCCCCAGGGCCGAGCGCGAGAGCGTCTCTCGCGAGACGTCGAAACAGAGGGGCTGGCCGGGAGCCGCCGGGGGCACGACCGTCAGGCAGACTCCGGAGACGGCGATACTCTCCCCCACGGCCACGTCCCCGAATTCCGGCGGGCGCTCTATGGCGAGTACGGCGCCCGCCATCCCGGACCTGAGCGACACGACCCGGGAGACGGCGGAGATGAGGCCGGTGAACACGCCGTGATCCTACCCGACGACGGGCGCGAGGAGCCGGCCCGAGATCCTGAGGTCGGCTCCGATGCGAACGGCTTCGAGGTCCCCAAGGCGGCGCGCATCCGCGAGCGATGCCGGTCCCACGCCCGCGAGCGGCGAGTGGGCGGAGGCTCCCCCGACGAGAAGCGGCGCGACGTAGGCGGTCACCCGGTCCACGAGGCCCGCGGCAAGGAACGACGCGGCCGTCACTCCCCCGCCCTCGACCAGCAGGGACCGCACCTCGAGGGCATGAAGAGCCCCGAGAAGAGCCGCGAGATCGACTCCGGCGCCCGGTGCCGGCCGGGAGAAGACATGAACGCCCCTCTCGAGGAACGGTGCGAGACGCGGATCGCGGGCCGGCACCGCGGTCACGAGCCAGACCTCGCCACCGGCCGCGGAGAACACCCGGGCCGTGGCCGGCACGCGGAGGGCGCCGTCGAGGACGAGCCGCCGATGCGGCGTGATGGCCGAAGAGAGGGCCAGGCGGCGGGTCAGGAGCGGGTCGTCCGCGAGGACGGTCCCGGCGCCAACAAGGATGGCGTCACACTCCTCGCGCAGGAGGAGGGCGTCGTTTCGGGCCGCTTCGCCCGTGATCCACTTCGACTCTCCGGTGCGCGTCGCGATGCGCCCGTCGAGCGACGCGGCCCATTTGACGTGGACGAAGGGACGCCGGTCGCGGATGGACTTCAGGAACGCTTCGTTCAGCGTCTCGGCTTCGTCCGCGAGCGCGCCGACCAGCACCTCGACCCCGCGCTCCCTCAGGCGGCGAATGCCACGGCCCGCGGTCCGCGAGTCCGGATCCTCTGTCGAGCACACGACGCGCGACACGCCGGCCGCGATGAGCGCCTCCGAACAGGGAGGGGTACGCCCAAAATGGGAGCACGGCTCGAGGTTGACGAGCAGCGTCGCTCCTTTCGCGCGCGCGCCCGCGACCGCGAGAGCGACGGCCTCGGCGTGCGGGCCTCCGGCGCGCTCGTGCGCCCCTTCCCCGACCACCGTGCCGGCCGCATCCACGAGCACCGCCCCGACGCGCGGGTTCGGCGCGGTCGAGAAACGCCCCCGGCCGGCGAGCTCGAAGACCCGGCGCCAGAGGACGTCGAGCGGGGCGCCGTCAGTCATCCACGAGCGCCCCGGCGAAGGCTGCCGCGTCGAAGTCCAGAAGGTCGTCCGCGGTCTCCCCCACTCCCACGTAACGAACCGGCAGCGCGAGCTCGCGCACGATGGCCAGGATCACGCCGCCCTTGGCGGTCCCGTCCATCTTCGTGAGGACGAGGCCGGTGACACCCGCCGTCTTCTTGAACTCGCGCGCCTGCGCGATGCCGTTCATCCCCGTCACCGCGTCCAGGACGAGGAGAACCTCGTGCGGCGCGCCCGGGATGCTCCGGGCCGCGATCCGGCGGATCTTCGAGAGCTCCTCCATGAGATTGTGCTTCGTGTGGAGCCGTCCCGCGGTGTCCACGAGCAGCAGGTCGGCTTTCCGGGCGAGAGCGACGGCACACGCGTCGTGAACGACGGCGGCGGGATCGGAGCCTGCCTTGTGCTTCACGAGAGGGACGTTCAGGCGCGTGGCCCAGACCTCGAGCTGCTCGACCGCTGCGGCGCGAAACGTGTCGGCCGCGGCGAGGACGACCGACTTCCCGGCGGCGGTCGCGCGGGCCGCGAGCTTGGCGGTCGTTGTCGTTTTTCCCGTGCCGTTGACCCCCACGATGAGAATCACGTGGGGAGAGCCGGCCGCCGCGCCCGCCAACTCGGGCCCCCTTACGGACAATCTCCGGGTGATCTCCGCCTTCAGGACGCGCCGAACGATATCCTGTTCGGTCGCATCGCGGCGTCCGGCCTCCGCCTTCACGGCGGCCACGAGCTCCGCGGCCGTCGCCGGCCCGACGTCCGCCGCGATCAGGCCCTCCTCCAGCGCGTCGAGCGCCGCGGGATCCGGCTCGAAGGTGGCCTTCACCGCGCTCCCCATCTTCGCGAGGAGCTCCGTGTGGGTCATGAAAAGGCCGCGCTTCAGGCGGGCGAAGACGGACGGACGGTCGCGCTCGCCTTTGGCCATCAGCTCCCGAGACTAGCAGGACACGAGGCTCAGGAGATCTCGGCCGCGAGGCGCACGCGGGCCTTGTCGAGGCGCGGGCGCGCCACGTGCGTCTGGCCCGCCGCGTCGAAGACGACGAGGACGAAATAGCCCGCTTTTACGTGCGTCGTAAGAATCCGGCGCTTCTCGAACTCGAACGTGAGATCGGCGATCTCGCCGAGGGCGGACCGCTCGGCCGCGCGGCGCAGCTCTCCCATCCACACGGACTGATAGGCCCCGAGGACCTCCGTCGCGCCGTCGTCGCCGACGCGCGCGATGATCTCCCCCTGCGGGTCGATGAAGGCGGCCCCCAGGGCGCCCGGCGCGTCGAGAAGCCCTTCGAGGGCATCCGCAAAGCTCATCGTTCGACTCCAGGAGCCGCGGGCTCGTTCGCGAGGAAGCGGCGTGCGCGGCGGCCTTCGTCGCTTTCGGGGGCGGCGCTGACCGTGCGCTGCATGTAGCGCGCGGCGAGGTCGCGGTGGCCGCTCGACAGGAGGCAGATCGCAACCTGATAGTTCGCGACCGGATCGCGGGGCTCGTTCTTCAGGACGGACAGAAAATCCTCGAGCGCGCCCTTGAAGTCGTCGAGCTTGATGCGGGCGAGACCCCGCTCGCGGAACGCGCGGTCGTTGTCCGGCGAGTCGGCGAGCGCGAGCGAGAACTCGCGCTCGGCATCGCGCCAGGCCTCCCGACGGCGATGGAGGAGTCCGAGGTTGTAATGCGCGTTCACCTTTTCCGGAGTCGGCGGACCGTCGAGAACGGCCTGGAAGTCCACTTCCGCCTCGTTGAAGCGCCCCGCCTCCATCTGCGCGACCCCCCGGTTGTTCCGCGCCTCGACGAACGAGCCGTCGAGGCGGAGCGCGTCCGAGAACGCGCCCACGGCGCTCTTGTAGTCCTTCTTGTAAAGGAGGGCGAGGCCGAGCGCGTTCGGCACGTGCGGATCCCGGGGCGAGCTCGTCCGCGCGCGGAGGAGAAGCTGGATGGCCTCGTCCGTCCGGCCTTCACGCAACATCGAGAGGCCGCTTCGATAGTCGACGAGATCCGAAAGAACGGGATTCTCCTTCGGAGGCATTGAGGCGCTTCCACACCCGGTGAGTCCCGCAGCCAGCGCTAAGAGAGCGGCCGACGAGAGGCGGAGGACCTTGGCCTTCGGCGCCTTCAAGCAGAAGCCTTCAGCGGAACCTCTTCGCCCAGGAACTCGAAATCGCCGGAAGACCACGCCTTGTCGAGCGCGGCGACCACCGCCGGGTCGAACGACTTTCCGGCGAACGACCCGATCCGCGTGATAACGTAGCTGATGGGCATGGCCTTCTGATAGGGCCGCGTCGTCGTCATGGCGTCGAACGTGTCCGCCACGGCCACGACCCGCGCGACCATCGGAATCCCCTCGCCCTTCAGCCCGTCCGGATAGCCGCCTCCCGACCATTTTTCGTGGTGGTGCTTGATGCCCGGGATCACGTCCTTGAGCTGCGGAATCTGGCCCATGATGAGCGCGCCCTTGGCCGGGTGCGTCTTCATGATTTCGAACTCCTCGCTCGTGAGGGCCGTGGGCTTGCGGAGGATCCGGTCGTCGATGCCGATCTTTCCCACGTCGTGGAGGAGGGCGGACAAGCGCACGACGCGCACCTCCTCGGGTGAGAGATCCATATGGCGCGCGAGCACGACGGCGTAGCGCGCGACGCGCTCGGAATGGCCGCGGGTGTAAGGGTCCTTCGCGTCGATGGCGGCCGCGAGCGTCCGCACCGAGTTGATGAACAGCTCCTGGTTCTCCTTCGCCGCGAGCTTGAGCTTATCGACCGATTTCTCGATCGAGTCGGACATCGAGTTGAACGTCTCGGACAACTCGGCGAGCTCCCGGACGCCCCGCACCTCGACGCGCTGCTTGAAGCTCCCCTCCGCGATCGAGCGCACCTTCTCGACCAATTCGACGAGGGGATGCGCCAGGAGGCGCGCCGCCCCGACGGCGACGAACGCCGCGAAGAGGAGCGAGAACACGGCGATCTTGGAGGACTCTCTCTTCATCTGGGAGACCGACGCGTAGGCCGCCGCTTCGTCCTTCTCGACGATGACGCCCCAGTCGGGCGTCGGGATCGTCGCGAGCGTGCCGAGGACCCGGTGCGCCGTCTTCCCCTCGCCCCGCATGTACGACTTCGTGATCCTCACGGGATGCGCGATGAACTCGCTCACAAGATCGAGCTGGTGCACGTCCTTCGAGCGGAAGGCCGAGGCATCGCTCGCCAGGATCAGAGAGCCGGAGCGGTCCACGACGTACGCGAGGACGCCGCCCCGCCCCTCTTCGTCCAGCTTCGCCTTGATGGGCCTGAGGGAGAGCAGGGCCTCGACGACGCCGATCGGCTCCTGGCCCTCCGATGGCCTGACGGGCACGGCGAGAACGAGCGCGCCGTCCGGATAGGACTTCGGGAAAATCGGATCGGCCACGTAGGACTCGCCGCGCATCGCGGCGTTGTAGGCCTGCCGGAGAGGGCGCTCGACTTCCGGGTCGAGGGTGCCTCCGTCGGCCGCCGAGGCGACGCCGTCCCGATCGAGGGCCCTGAGGACAGGGAAGCTCGATTCGGCGTCGGAGTACTCACGCAGCAGCTGTTTTTTCGAGAGGTAGAAGAAAGGATCCGTGGACATCGAGCTCGCGAGCCGGATGCCGTCCGCGATCTTCTTGAGCTGCGACTGCGCGTTCGTGATGTACGTGTCGAAGCTGTCGGCAAGCGTTACGGAGCTGTTCTTCAGGTACTTCTTCTCGGCCGTCTCGAGGGCATCCCGGTTGATGCCGATGAGGCTGAAGTGCAGGAGGGCGAGCGGGACGATGGAGACGAGGATCAGGGCGACGAGCAGAGCCGTCACGATCCTCAGGCGCGGAACCCGGGCGACACCCATCCGACCTTATTGTAACGCCCAAGGGTCTCTTCGAAAGCGCCCACGAACTCGGCCCTCTCCACCCGCACGAGCATCGGCTGGCCGGGCCCGGCGAGGAGCACGGCATTGAGCCCGGCGCGATCAGCCTTCTTGTCGCCCGCGAGGAGATCCGGCATGCCGCGCACCGCAGCCGGGGAAGGGACGGGCGGCGACACGAGCCGCAAGACACGCCGCGCCAGCGCGTCGGCGGTTGCGGGTGCGAGTCCCGCGCGCGCCACGGAAAGGCGCAGGGCCGCGAGCAGGCCCCAGGCAACGGCCTCGCCGTGCTGCAATCGATGGCCCGAGGCCGTCTCGAGGGCGTGGCCCACCGTGTGGCCCAGGTTCAGGGCAGCCCTCTCCCCCGTGCGTTCGAACGGATCCCGCGCCACGGCCCACGCCTTCACGGCGAGTGAGCGGCGCACGACCTCCGTCACCGCGGCCGCCTGTCGCGCGGCGAGGGGCATCTCGAGGCGCGCCATCGCGCGGTGGAAGCCCGCGTCGAGGAAGGACGTCTTCACGACTTCCGCGAGGCCGGAGCGGAACGCGCGGAGGGGAAGCGTCTCGAGCGTCGACGTGTCGACGACGACGAGACGCGGCGCATGGAAGGCCCCCGCGAGATTCTTGCCGGAGGGAAGATCCACGGCCGTCTTGCCGCCGAGGGCGCTGTCGGCGGCCGCAAGAAGCGTCGTCGGCGCCTGGACGACGTGGACGCCGCGCAGAGCGAGCGCCGCCGCGAGGCCCGCCACGTCGCCCACGGTCCCGCCTCCGAGGGCGACGACTCCCCCGTCGCGCCGAAGGCCTCGCCGGACGAGCTCCTCGAGAAGGCGCCCGAGGACGGGCCATGTCTTGGCCTTCTCTCCGTCGGGTACAAAGAGTGGCTCGGAGTCGAGGGACTCAGCGCCTCCAGCGAACAGCTTTGGGCCATGCAGGAGAAAGACTTTCTCAGAAGAGATGAGGAACCAGCGGCCCGGCGCGATGGCGCGCAGGCGCCTGTCCAGCCCGGCGTAGGCGCCTTCGCCGACGATGACCTCGGTCTTCGCGCCCGCCGCCACGAAAGAGAATCGATGCACTTCAGCTCTTCGGCGGTTTCGCGAGCGCGATGTGGAGCTCGGTGAGCTGCTCGGGCGACACGGGATTCGGGCAGTCCGTCATGAGGTCCGTGCCGGAAGCCGTCTTCGGGAACGCGATGACGTCGCGGATGGAAGACGAACCGGTCAGGATCATGAGCATGCGGTCGAGACCGAGAGCGATGCCGCCGTGAGGCGGCGCGCCGAAGCGGAACGCGTCGAGGAGGAAGCCGAATTTCGCGCGCGCTTCGTCGGGGCCGATCCCGAGAGCCGTGAAGAGGCGCGCCTGCACCTCGGGCCGGTGGATCCGGATGGATCCTCCCCCCAGCTCCATGCCGTTCAGGACGACGTCGTACGCCCGCGCCTTCACCCGGCCGGGATCGCTTTCCAGGAACTGGAGGTCCTCCTCGCGCGGCGACGTGAACGGGTGGTGCATCGCGTACCAGCGCGCGTCCTCTTCGTGCCACTCGAGAAGCGGGAAGCCTGTCACCCACAGGAAGTCGTAGCGCCCCTCGGGGACGAGCTTCTCCTCGCGGGCAATCTGGACGCGCAGGGCGCCGAGAAAATCGAACACGGACTTTGCTTTTCCGGCCGCGAGGAGGACGAGGTCGTTCTCGCCCGCCCCAAACGAGGAGCGCATGCGTCCGACCGCCGCGTCGTCGAAGAATTTCTTTGAATTGGAATTCCAGGCCGCGCCCGTCTTCACCCAGAAGAACCACTCGACGCCCGCCGCCTTCGCGCTCTTCTCGATGTCGTCCAGGCGCTTGCGCGAAAACGAGGCGCCGCCGGGCACGCACAGGCCCTTCACTTTTTCCACCTTCGAAGAAATCTTCTCTTCCAGCCCCTCGAAATTCCCCAGCTCGAGCCCGAACCGCGTGTCCGGCCGGTCGACCCCGAACCGCTCCATCGCTTCGTCATAGGTCATCCGCGGGAACGTGGCCGGACACGGGATCCCGAGCGGAGGAAACACCTTCGCGAAGAGCCTCTCGATCAGCGCGAAGACAGCCTCCTCGCTCGGGAACGACATCTCGATGTCCACCTGCGTGAACTCGGGCTGGCGATCGGCCCGCAGGTCCTCGTCGCGGAAGCAGCGGGCGATCTGGTAGTAGCGCTCCATCCCCGAGACCATGAGGAGCTGCTTGAAGAGCTGCGGCGACTGCGGGAGCGCGTAGAACTCGCCCGGGTGGACGCGCGACGGAACGAGGAAGTCGCGGGCGCCTTCGGGCGTCGATTTCGTGAGGATCGGCGTCTCGACGTCGAGGAAGCCCTCGCCGTGGAGCACCTCGCGGATCGACATCGTCACCGCGCTCCGCATCATGAGCTTCCGGGTCATTTCCGGGCGCCTGAGATCGAGGTATCGGTGCGTGAGGCGCAGATCCTCGGACGCCTTGATGCCGTCTTCGATCGGAAAGGGTGGGGTGTCGGCCCGGTTCAGGATCGCGAGGGACGTCGCGCGCACCTCGATCGCGCCGGTGGGGAGATCGGGGTTCACGGCGTCGGCGCCGCGGGCGACGACGTTCCCCGTGACGTCCACGACGAACTCGCTCCGGAGCTCCTTGGCGAGGGCGAGGAGGGCGGCATCGGGGAGGAACCGGGCGTCGAAGACGGCCTGGGCGAGGCCCGAGCGGTCCCGGAGGTCGATGAAGACGAGCTCGCCGTGGTCGCGGCGGCGGTTGACCCAGCCCATGAGGCGCACGGTCGTCCCGACGTGCTCGAGCCGGAGGGTCCCGGCGGGTGTGCGTGAGGCAGCGGACATGGCCGCGGATCTTACAGACGTGCCCGGAGCGCGTCAGCGAGGCCCTTACGAGGCAGCTCTTCCTGGGTCCGCGTCGCGAGGTTCTTCACGACGACGGCGCGGCGGGCGGTCTCGTCCTGGCCGACGAGAACGGCGAGCGCGACACCCGTCTTCTCCGCCGCCTTGAGCGCGGAGCCAAGGCCGCGATGACCGGAGAAGAGGTCCACGGCGACACCGCCGCGGCGCAGCTCGCCCGCGACCGCGAACGCTTCGAACATGTCGGGGCTGCCGACCGGCACGACGGCAACGGGGCGTGTCGCCTCGAGCGCCGCCTTCCGAAAGGCCTCCGGGAGGACGTCCACGAGCCGGTCTTCGCCGATCGCGAAACCGATGCCCGGCGTCTTCGGACCGCCGAGGTCCGAGACGAGTTTGTCGTAACGACCGCCGCCGAGGAGCGCGTTCTGCGCGCCGAGGCCCTCGGCCGTCACCTCGAAGACCGTTCGGGTGTAATAGTCGAGGCCGCGGACCAGAAGAGGATCTTCTTTGAAAGGGACCTTGCTGTCGACCAGAAGCGTCTTGAGCTCACGGTGGTGCGCATCCGAGGCCGGGTCGAGCGTCGGCAGGAGGTCGACCATCTTCGGAAACCCCGCCGAAGCGACGAGCTCTTTGACGGCGGGATCCTTCGAGTCGAGGACGCGCAGCGGGTTCTCGGCGAGGCGCCGGCGGTCGTCGTCGCCGAGGGTCTTCTCATTCGAAGAAAAAAAAGTCTTCACGGCCTCGACGTACGCCGGCCGCGCGACTTCGGTCCCTACCGAATTGAGCGAAACCGACAGCCCCGTGAACCCCAGCCGCCCCAGGAAGTCGAACAGCATCACGATGACCTCGGCGTCGATCAGCGCCGTCGGGTCCCCGAGCACCTCCGCCCCGATCTGACGAAACTCCCGGTAGCGGCCCTTCTGCGGCCGCTCGTACCGAAACTGCGGCCCCATGTAGTAGAGCTTCCACGGCCGGCCGGCCTGAGAGAGCCCGTGCTCGACGTACGCGCGCGCGACGCCCGCGGTGTTCTCGGGGCGCAGCGTCACGGACCGGTCGCCACGGTCCGTGAACGTGTACATCTCCTTGTGGACTATGTCCGAGGACTCCCCCACGCTCCGGACGAATAATTCGGTGGACTCCAGGACCGGCGTCCGGATTTCGTCGAATCCGTACAGCGCGAAGACCTCGCGCGCCACGGCCTCGACACGGTTCCACACGCGCGTGTCGGGCGGGACGAGGTCGCGCGTCCCCTTGACGCTCGCAATCACGACGGATCGGCGCGGAGGTACTCCGCCTTGTACTCGAGGTAGTTCTTCCAGTAGGTCTTCAGCCCCTCGACCTCGCCCGGCGAGAGGTCGCGCTTCCTCTTCGCGGGGTTTCCCGCCCAGAGCGTGGCGGGCGGAACCACGGTGCCCGGCAGAACGACCGCGCCCGCTGCGACGAGGGCGCTCGCGCCGACGTCGGCGTTGTCCAGGACCGTGGCATTCATGCCGATGAGCGCGCCCCGGCGGATCGTGCAGGCATGGACGACCGCGTTGTGCCCGAGAGTGACCTCCTCCTCGAGGGTGAGGGGACCGGTCGTGTTCGTCACGTGGAGGGTGCAGTTGTCCTGCACGTTCGAGCGCGCGCCGATCCGGATGTGGCAGCAATCCCCGCGCACGACGGAGGAGAACCAGATCGAGACGTCGTCACCGAGAACGACGTCGCCGATGACGGCCGCGGTCTCCGCAATGTAGACGCGCGCGCCGAGCCTCGGAGAAACGCCGCGATAGGAACGTAACGTCATGGAAATCGCACGATACCAAAGCCGCAAACGACGGGAATCGGGTGACTGCACAGGCATCTGTGCGAGGCGGAAAAAACCATGTAAAGACGCCGCTTCGAGGCGGTTTTGGGGGCGAAACACACAGGCTTTTCCACAGATCCGTTGAAATCAAACAAACCATTTCAAGGCAGATATTTACGAGGCACAAAGGCACAATATACGGGGAATCCTTAGCGAAACATTCTCAGCCCGGTAGGCGCGGCTGCCTCAAGCCGGGTGCCAGGTCGCGGCACGGCCCGGCCTGGGGTCCGTGAAGACGCCGAGAAGCTGCCGCGCCTGGGCTCGCGCCGCGTCCCCGACGGAAGCCCCGGCCAGGAGCGCGGCGACGGCCTCCACGCGTCCCCCGCCGTCGAGCGCCTCCACCCGCGTGCGGGTGCGGCCCCTCGCCGCTTCCTTCGACACCGAGAAGTGGCGGTCCCCGGCCGCCGCCACCTGCGCGAGATGCGTGACGACGAGGACCTGCTCCTTCGCCGCGAGGCCGCGCAGCTTCCGGCCCACGGCCTCGGCCGTGGCGCCCGAGACGCCCGCGTCCACTTCGTCGAACACGAACGTCCGGACCGGTCCGCCCCGGCGCGGGGGTCCGCCTTCCTCGCTCGCCGCCTCCGGTGCGGCGAGGGCCGCGGCGAGCGCGAGCTGGACGCGCGACAACTCGCCGCCCGAGGCGATTTTCTGGAGCGGCCGGGCGGGCTCTCCGGGATTCGGAGCGAACACGAACCCCACCTGATCGATGCCGTGCGCGCCGAACGAGACGGGCCGGCCTCCCGCCGCGAAGCGGCTCTCCTCCTCCTCCTGGCGCGTGACCGCCGCCGAGAACGACGACTTCAGGAACGCGAGGTCGCGGAGATGCGCCTCCACGGCGCGGCCGAGGCGGGGCGCGGTGGCTTCGCGGGCGGCGGACAGATCGAGCGCGGCCCGCCGGTATGCCGCGAAGGCCTTCTCCGCCGCGTCCTCCGCCTTCCGGACGGCGCCCTCTAGATCGGCCAGCTCGTCGCGCTCGAGGCCCAGGGCCATGCGCCGCGCCAGGACTTCCACGACCGTCGGGCCGTATTTCCTCTTCAGCTTCGCGAGTGCGTCGAGCCGTTCGGCGAGGAACGCGGCGCGCGCGGGATCGGCCTCGAGGCTCTCGAGGTCGCGGGAGGTCTCGAAGGCCACCTGGAGCATCGTCTCGATCGCGCCCGCAAGCGACGCGCTCCGGGAGGCGTACGAAGAGTCGATTTCTTCGAGTTGTTGAAGAGCGCGCCGCGCGGCCGAAGCCGCCGTGATCGCACCGTTCTCGTCGGACTCCAGTGCGCCCGTGACCGTTGTGAGGAGCTGGCCCATCTTCTCGACGCTCGCCAATCTCTTCCTTTCAGAAGAAATTCTCTCGTCTTCTCCCTCTTCCGGTTTCACGGCGTCGATCTCGGCGATCTGGAAGTCGAGCAGCTCGAGGCGCTTCGCGCGATTCGCCGCGGCGCCTTCGAGGCGCTCGACGTCCGCGTTGCGCGCCCGCCATTCGCGAAAGAGCGCGGCCGTCGAGGCCGCTTTCTCCTCGAGGCCCGCGTAGCGGTCGAGGAGCTGGCGCGGGGCGTCGGGATCGAGGAGATCCCGCGCCTCCGCCTGCCCGTGAAGGACGAGGAGGCGCGGAGCGATTTCCTGCAGCGTCTTCAGGGCCGCCGGAGAGCCGTTCACGAGGAGCCGGCCCTTGCCCCCCGCCGCGACCTCGCGCCGCACGACGACCTCGAACGCTCCGCGGCCTCCCTCTTCGAGGAAGCCGGCGTCCGTCAGGATCGCGCGCGCCTCCTGATCGTCGCAGTCGAAGGCTCCTTCCACGACGAGCCGCTCGGCGCCTGCCCGCACGAGCGCGGGGTCGGCCCGTCCGCCCGCGAGAAGCGTCAGCGCATCCACGACGAGCGACTTGCCCGCGCCCGTCTCTCCGGTCAGAACGGTCAGGCCTTCGGCGAACGCCACCTCGACGTCCTCGAGGACCGCAAGGTCACGGACGCGAAGCGACGTGAGCACGAATCAGCGGCCGCGGCGCCCGCCGCCCGCGCCGGCCTGTCTCCCGCGGAGCCAGCGGAGCGTCATGCCCAGCCCGAAGGACGTGGCGCCGACGGGATAGCCGGCATAGTCGCGGTCGTAATACGCCGTGCCGGCGATATCGAGGTGCGCCCAGGGCGTCTTCTGGTCGACGAATTCCTTGAGGAACATGGCGCCGTTGATCGAGCCGCCCCAGCGGCCGCCCGTGTTCTTCATGTCCGCCCAGTCGGAGCGAATGTTCTCCTTGTACTCCTCCCACATCGGCAGGCGCCAGAGGCGCTCATCGGTCGTCTCACCGGCGGTCACGAGCTCCTTCGCGAGGGCGTCGTGGTCCGTGAACACGATGGCCGCCTCGAGCCCCAGCGCCACGAGCGCCGCGCCCGTGAGCGTCGCGAAGTCGAGAATCACGGCAGGCTTCCATTCGGCGGCGTAGTCGAGCGCGTCCGCGAGGATGACCCGACCTTCGGCGTCCGTGTTGTCGATCTCGGCGGTCTTGCCGTTCCGGAAGCGGACGATGTCGCCCGGCTTGTACGCCGAGCCGGAGGGGAGGTTCTCGGTGAGGGCGGCTACCGCGACGAGGTTCACCCCGAGGCGGAGATCCGCGGCCGCGAGGACGACGCCCATCGCGGTGGCGGCGCCCATCATGTCCCACTTCATTTCGCCCATCTTGTCGGCCGGCTTGATCGAGATGCCGCCCGAGTCGAAGGTGACGCCCTTTCCGACGAGCGCCACGGGCGCTTCGCCTTTCCGGCCGCCCTTGTACTCGAGCACGACGACGCGCGGCTCTTCCACCGCGCCGCGATTGACGGCGATGAGACCGCCCATGCGTTCCCGGCGGATCGCCTTCTTGTCGAGGATCGTGACCTTGACCCCGCGGGCTTTCGCTTCCTTTCGAACGCGGTCCGCGAAGTCGCGCGGCCGCATGTCGTTCGAGGGCGTGTTTCCGAGATCGCGCACGAGGCGCGCGACGCGCGCGACGATCCGGGCGTTCTCGATCTCGCGGCTTTCGGTCTTCGCGAAGGCGCCGGCGGGTTCCAGGGCGATCGCGGCGAGCGGCTTCTTCTCGGGCTCGCCCGTCTTGTAATGCGGGAATCCGTAGTCGGCGAGGAAGAGCGAACGGAGGAGGAATTCCCGGGCTTCGGCGGCGTCCATCCGCTTGAGCGTGAACGGAAAATCGAGGATCGCCGAAGACTCTCCGTTCCGGTTCAGCGTTTTCACGGCCGCGCGGAGCATCCCCCGCGCCTTTCGGGGGGTGATCTCCGTCTCCTTGCCGGCGCCGAGGACGTAAAGGCGCGCCGCCCGCTTGCCCTCCAGGGGAAGCGTGAAGACGGCTCCGTCGGCCGCGGGCGCGGCGGGCGCGGCGGCGGCGACGCGAGCCCTGAGGTCGGCCGGAAGCGACGCGAGGGCCTTCGTGCGGCCCTCTCCGGCCGCGAACACGACATGGGCATCGGCGCGCGCGGCGCGGGCCTTCCCGTTCAGGATCGAGATCTTGAGCAATGCAACCTCCGCCGGACCGCAGCCCGGAAACTTGCGAAGTCTAACGCGGCGGCTGCGTCTAGAATCACGCGATGGCCCAGGCCCTTCTCGAGACCCTTCTCCCCGGGCTCCCGCCGCCGCGGCGCGGCAAGGTGCGCGACGTGTACGACCTCAGAGATCGCGTCCTCCTCGTCGCCACCGACCGGATCTCCGCCTTCGACGCGGTCCTCAGCCCCGGCATTCCCGACAAGGGGAGGATTCTGACAGGGCTCTCGAATTTCTGGTTCCGGAAATTCGCCGACGTGGTCCCGAACCATCTCGTCGAGACCGATGCCGCGCGCTTCGGCGGCGCCCTCGCGCCGCATCGCGAGCTTCTTCGGGGGCGGGCCGTGCTCGCGCGAAAATGCCGCGTCGTGCCCTACGAGTGCGTCGCCCGGGGGTACCTCGCCGGTTCGGGATGGAGGGACTACAAGGCCACGGGCTTCGTTTGCGGCCATGCCCTGCCGGCCGGACTCCGCGAAGCCAACCGCCTCAGGGAGCCCCTTTTCACGCCCGCCACGAAGGCGGAAACGGGTCACGACGAAAACGTCCCCTTCGCCGCGATGGCCTCCGCCCTCGGGGAGGCGCTCGCGGGGCGCTTGCGCGACCTCACGCTCACGCTCTACGGGGAGGCGGCCGCGTACGCCGAGGAGCGAGGGATCCTGCTGGCCGACACGAAGTTCGAGTTTGGCCTGGACGACGCTGGCGCCATCGTCTGGATCGACGAGGCCCTCACGCCCGACTCCTCCCGCTTCTGGCCGAAAGACACGTGGAAGCCGGGGAGCTCGCCACCGTCCTACGACAAGCAGTTCGTGCGCGACTTCCTCGAGGAGACCGGGTGGAACAAGACGCCTCCGGCCCCCGTGCTGCCTCCCGACGTCGTCGCGGGCACGCGCGCGCGCTACGTCGAGGCGTTCGAGAAACTGACCGGAACGCCGTTCGAGGGCTGAGGCCTACTGGGCCACCGGCTCGTCGGCGAAGTCCTCGGGGGTCGTGTCCGTCTCGGGCGGAGCCTTCGCGAGTTCCTTCTTGACCATGTCCTGATGGACGATCTCCTCCTGGAGAAGCTCCTCGAAGAGCTTCTTCACCGGAGGTGTCAGCGAAAGCTTCAGGGCCTGATCAAAGAAGTCGTACGCCTTCACCTCGGCATCCAGCGCCACCTTCAGGGCCTCGCGCAGCGTCATGAAATCGTGGACGGTCTCGTAGCCGGGGGCCTCGACGTCCCAGAGGAGCGAGCGGTCGACGCGGCGCGCGGCCTTTCCGAAGAGCTTCGCTCGCTCGGTGAGCAGGTCGGCGCCGTGCTTCGCCTCGGCCTTCGCCATGAAGTGAAAGAAGGACGCGGCTTCCTCGGTGCGATGCTCGCGCATGACGGCCGTCAGCTCTTCATAGCGCTCCATGGCTTCCTGCTCGATGAGGATGGCGAGATCGAGGGCGTCCTGCAGATCGAGTTGAGTGAGGTCCAGATTCTTCATCATGGGCTTCTCCAGGCAAGCACGTTACACGCGCCGCGGCCGGCGGCCATGATGCAAGCAAATCAGCCTAGGACTTCAGGAGCAATTCCTCGACGCTCCGAAGCGGGACGACCGAGAGGTCCGGGAACGCGGCCGCCTCCCCCGCGTTCCCCGCCGGGATGAGAGCCGAGCGGAAGCCCAGCGACACCGCTTCCTTCAGCCTGAGCACCGCGTCCGAAACCGCCCGCACTTCGCCGAGGAGCCCCACTTCGCCGAACACGACGGTGCCGGACAGAAGCGCTCGGGAGCGGAAGCTGCCCGCCACGGCGGCCGCGACGGCGAGGTCCGCGGCGGGCTCGGCGCTCTCCGCCCCGCCCGCCACGTTCAAAAAGACGTCGTACGAAGAGAGCTTCACGTCGCCGTGCCGCTCGAGGACCGCGAGAAGGAGGGCGAGGCGCGTGCCGTCAAAGCCGATGGCGGTGCGGCGCGGACTCCCGTATTTCGCTTCGACGGTGAGGGCCTGGACTTCCAGGAGGAGCGGCCGCGTGCCCTCCACGCCGCCGAGCACGACCGAACCGGGGCGCGCTCCCGCGCCGCTTCCGAGGTAGAACGCCGACGGGTTCGCGACCTCGACGAGGCCCGCGCCCGTCATCTCGAAGATCCCGAGCTCGTGCACGGGGCCGAACCGGTTCTTCAGCGCCCGCACGACACGGTGCGCGTGGAAGTGTTCGCCCTCGAAGGAAAGAACCGCGTCGACGAGATGCTCGAGCGTCTTGGGGCCCGCGAGCGTCCCGTCCTTAGTGACGTGGCCGATGAGGAAAACCGGAACGCCCGTCGTCTTCGCGAGCACCAGCAGGCTGCTGGCGCAGGCGCGCACCTGCGTGACCGAGCCGGCGGCGGCTGGCGAATCCGCCGAGGCGATCGCCTGGATCGAATCCACCACGATCGCCCCGAAATCGCGGGCCTTCGCCGCTTCGAGGATGTTCTCGAGAGAGGTCTCGGGCAGAAGGAAGAGGCCGGGCGCCGAGGCGTTGAGCCGGTCCGCCCGCATCTTCACCTGCTGCGCGGACTCTTCCGCGCTGACGTAGAGGACACTCCCTACCCGTTCCGAGAGGCGGTCCGCGACCTGGAGCAGGAGCGTCGACTTGCCGATGCCCGGCTCCCCGCCCACGAGGACGACCGAACCCGGCACGAGGCCCCCGCCGAGAACGCGGTCCATGTCGGCGATCCCCGTCGGGATGCGCGGCACCGCCGCGGCGGCGACGTCGGAGAGCCGAACGGCCCCGGACGAAGAAGAAGTCGCCAAAGACGCCGAAGCCGCGCCGCCGCGCGGGGGCGCGTCGGCCGAGCGCTCCTCCACGAGGGTGCTCCACGCGCCGCACTCGGGGCAGCGCCCGATCCACTGCGGGCTCTGCGCCCCGCAGGCCGTGCAGGAGAAGACGGTGGCGGCTTTGCGGGCCATTCTCCGCGGTGCTACTTCGGAATCGGGATGCTGCCCATGATCGCCTTGAGGTCCTCGTCCTTCCAGCGGATGCCCGCACCGATGAACGGCGACCTCAGCCCCGGATTCAGGAGGTCGTCGACGCCGCCCGTCACGTAGAGGTTCGGGCTCGCGTTCCAGCGGGTGTAGAGCTTCACGTGCCCGTTCAGGTCCGGCCGCGTGAAGTCCCACGCTTCCCCCGCGAGGCGAAACGCGTCGGCCCTGAAGGTCTGCTCGACCGCGAGACCCCCACGCCCTTCGATGACTCCGGCCCGGAGGATCGTGTTCCGGAACTTGTACCCGAGCTGCGCCGAGAGAACGAACTGGTCCACGTAGCGCTGACCCGTCGTCGTGATCGTCTGCTGGCTGCCGTCCGGGAACGTGACTGTGGAGGACTCGAGGACGTCCTCGCGCTTGCCGTTCGGGATCGCGCCGATCTCGAGCCGGTAGAACTTCCCCTCGCGGGGAATCGCGTCCAGCGTGAAGTAGTACTTGCCGCCCCTCGGCCGCGTCGCGTACTCGGCCCGGAATCCGATGTCGAGCTGCAGGCGATTGAGGCGCCCGAGCGTCCCCGAGAGCGACTCGACGCCCTCTTTCACGGACTTCAGCGCGTCGTTCACGTTCTTGTGGGTCTCGTCGTCGTTCAGGAGCTTTCCGAGCGTGCCCTGTCCCGTGTCGATCTTGCCGGTGATGGAATTCAGGTTGTCGGCCGTCGTCTTCAGCTTGCCCGTGACCTCGTCCATGTTCGAGATCGTGTCCTTCACGCCGGTCCGGTTCTCGTCGAGCATGCGGTCCACGCGGGCGACGGTCAGCTTCATCTGGTCCGAGAGCGCCCGCAGGTTCGCGAGCATCACGTCGACGTTGCCCCGATTCGCATCCACGAGTTCGCGCAGCGACTCGGCGAGCCGGCCGAGGTTGTCGACGATCCGGTCCAGCTTCTCTTCGCCCTTCGGGCCGCCGAGAGACCCCGCCATGGCGCCCGAGACTTCCTTCAGGTCCTTTCCGATGTCCGCGGCGAGCTTCGCGATGTCGTCGAATCCCGTCCCCGAGGACCCCTCGAGGAGGGCTCCATTCGGAAGGCGCGGGGCCGCCGGGTCGCCCGCGCTCAGCTCGACGTATTTGTCGCCGAGCATGCCGAGGGACCTCACCTGCGCGATCGCGCCCTGGTGGAGCTCGACGTTCGGGTCGAGAGCGAGGTGGGCCAACGCGGTGCCGTCCGGCCGGAGGGAGATGCCGTCCACCTTTCCGACGCGCACGCCGGCAATCCGGACGGCGGACTTGTCGTCGAGGCCCGCGACGTCCTTGAAGTGCGCGTCCGCGGAGTTCGTGCGCGCCTTCTTCCCGAAATGGATGTCCTCGATCTTCAGGATGAGGACACCCAGGGCAAGGAGAACGACGACGAAGAACGCTCCAATTTTCGCGGTGGTCGTCATGCGGTCTCCCTCATGGATGCGCCTCGGCGGACGCAGCCGCCGGGCGCCGTTCGGGCTCGGCCTCCGGAGGCGCGAGCTCGCTGTCACCGGTCACGAAGGCCGCGACGCGCGGATCCTTCGACTGTTCGAATTCCTTCGGGGTCATGTCCACGAGAATCTTGCCTCCCGAGAGCAGTCCGACGCGGTCCGCGATTCCGAAGACGACCTTGAGGTCGTGGGTGATCGTGATCGCCGACGGTTTGAGCCGGGCGCGCATTTCCTCGATCACCTTCACGACGACGTCCGTCGTGATCGGGTCGAGGCCGGTCGTGGGTTCGTCGAAGAGGAGGATCTCGGGCTGCAGCGCGATCGCGCGCGCGAAGCCCACGCGGCGCTTCATTCCTCCCGACAGCTCGGACGGGCGTTTCTCCTCGATCCCCGGGAGACGCACGAGATCGAGGCACTCCGCCACGCGATCGGCGATCTCCTTCTTCGACTTCTTCGTGTGGCGCGTGAGCGGAAAGGCGATGTTCTCTCCCACGCTCATCGAGTCGAAGAGCGCGCCTTCCTGGAACGACATTCCGAACTTCCGCCGCAGGCGGTCGCGGTCCTTGGCCGACACCTTCCACAGGTCTTCACCGTCGATCTCGACGGTACCCGAATCGGGCTTCAGGAGCCCGACGACGTGTTTCAGGAGGACGCTTTTCCCGATCCCCGACTGCCCGACGAGGACGAGCGACTCGCCCCTCGTGACGGTCAGGTCGAGCCCGGAGAGCACCGTTTTCGTCCCGAAGCTCTTCGTGACTTTCGTGAGCTTCACGGCGGGCGGGGCGTCCTTCGCCGCGCTCAAAACAGCACCTTCGTCAGGAAGAAGTCCGCGATGAGGATGGCGAGGGAGCCCATGACGACGGCCTTCGTCGTCGAGACGCCCACGCCCTCGGCGCCGCCCTGCGTGTCGTAACCGCACTGGCAGCCGATGAGGGAAAGGAGGAAGCCGAACGCCGCTGCCTTGATGAGGCCCGAGGTCATGTCCTCCATCGAGAGGAACTGGAAGGTGTTGTTCATGTAAACGACGGGATTCGCGCCGAGATAACTCACGGCGACGAGATACCCGCCCATGATGCCGATCGCGTCCGCGAGAACGACCAGCATCGGGACGACGAGGATCGACGCGAGGACCCGCGGCACGAAGAGGTATTGCACCGGATCGGTCGCGAGGGAAACGAGCGCGTCGATCTGCTCGGTGACGCGCATCGAACCGAGCTCGGCCGCCATCGCGCTGCCGGCGCGTCCGGTCACCATGAGACCCGTCAGGACCGGCCCGAGCTCGCGCAGCATCGAGAGCGCCACGACCGAGCCGATGTACCCCTCGGCGTGAAACCGCTGGAAGCCCTTGAACGTCTGAAGGGCGAGGACGCCTCCCGTGAAGAACGCGGTCAGGAGCACGACCGGGACCGAGTCCACGCCCACGCGCACGACCTGGCGTGCCGTCGCGACGGGCGTGAACGGAGGCATCACGACGCCGCGAGCCGTCATGCCGAGGAGCACGAAGAAGCGGCCGACGCCCTCCATCACGTTCAGGAGCCCGCGCCCGAAGAACTCGAAAAATGCGCTCACAGAAACTTCGACTCCCGCGCCACGATCTTCCCTCCGGAAAGTATGATACGTGGCACTCGCGGGCCGACACCGCAAAGGATCTCCCACGAGACCGTGCCGGCCGCGGCCGCGACCTCGTCGACGCCCAGCCGCGCGCTACCCTGCCGGCCGAAGAAGACCGCCTCGTCGCCGCGTCGGGGCGGGGACGGCAGGTCGGTGACGTCCACGGTCGTGAGGTCCATCGAGACGCGCCCCGCGAGCGGGCAGCGCTTCCCCGCGATCAGCACCGCACCATGCCCGGACAGCGACCGTGGCACGCCGTCGGCGTATCCGGCCGGCACGATCGCGAGGGTCGTCGCCCGCGTGGAGACGAACGTACCGCCGTAGCCCACCCGCGCCCCTGCGGGGACGGTCTTCACCTGGTCGACGACGGAGACAAAGGACATCACGTCGCGAAAAGAATCATTTGCTTCGGAGGAGAGACCGGGGACCCGCGCGTAAAGGGCCAGGCCGGGGCGGACATGGGAGATTTCGAACAGAGAAGATTTCTTAGAAGGGGAAGAAGGGAAATTCTTGAGACCCGCCAGCATCGCCGCGCTGTTGTCGGTGTGGATCATGGTCGGGCGGTGGCCGCGGGAAAGAACCAGGGAGAGGATTTCTTCGAAGGCGTAGGTCTGCGCCTCGGTCTGGGGGTCGTCCGGGCGGTCACTCGACGCGAAGTTCTGAAATACACCTTCTAAGACAATCTTCTCCCCCGCTTCGTCGAGCAGGTCGAGGACTCGCGGAACGTCACCCGGCAGGACTCCGAGCCTCGTCATCCCGGTGTCGAGCTTGAGGTGAACGGGAAGAGGTGAATTTCCCTTTCCCTCTTCCGTTTCTAGGAAATTCTTCAATTCCTCAGCCTGTTCCGCCGAGTGGATATTAGCCGTAAGCCCTCCCTGCATGAGGGAGCCAAGCTGATCCCTTCCTATCCAGCCCATCACGAGGATCGGATGCAAGATTCCCGCCCGTCTGAGCTCGAGGCCTTCTTCCACGACGGCGACCGCGAACACACGCGCGCCCTCGGCCGCGAGGCGCTTCGCCACGTGCGCGGCGCCGTGGCCATACGCGTCGGCCTTGACGACGGGCATCGGGACGCAGCCCGCCGGCAGCGCGCGCGCGATCGCCCGGTAGTTCGACGCGAGCGCGTCGAGGTCGACGACGGCGTGCGTGGGACGGAGGGGCAAGGTCAGAGTCCCGGACCCTCGGAGATCATCGCGAGGTCCGAGAACCGCGTGTACTCCCCAGACCAGCCGAGCGTGAAGCGGTCGGTCGGACCGTTGCGCTGCTTGGCGATGACCACGTCGCACACGTTCTTCTGCTCGGTGTCCTTGTCGTAGTACTCGGGCCGGGACAGGAAGAGAACGACGTCGGCGTCCTGCTCGATGGCCCCCGACTCACGCAGGTCCGACAGCACGGGCTCCTTTTCGGAACCCCGCTGCTCGGTGCGCCGCGAGAGCTGCGAGAGGGCGATGACCGGCACGGCGAGCTCCTTCGCGAGCGCCTTCAGGCCGCGCGAGAAGGCGCTGACCTCCTGCGTGCGGTTCTCGACCTTGCCGCGCGATCCCATGATCTGGAGATAGTCGACGAAGAGCGCGTCGAGAGAGTGCCGCTGCTTGAGCTGAAGCGCCCGGGCGCGCATCTCGAGGAGAGTGACGGCCGGCGTGTCGTCGACGAACAGCTGTGCCTCGCGCATCTGCTGCGTCGAGAAGAAGAGCGCCTTCTTCTCTTCCTTCGACAGCCGGCCCTCGCGCAGGCGCTGGAGGTTCACCCGCGCCTCGGCGCACTGGATGCGGAAGCCGAGCTGCTCGGCCGACATTTCGAGCGAGAAGAAGCCGACGACGTGCTTCTGATGAATCGTCAGATACGAGGCGATGTTGAGCGCGAACGCGGTCTTCCCCATGCCCGGGCGGGCGGCGACGACGATGAGGTCGGTCTTCTGGAAACCCTGGGTAAGCGCGTTGAGGCGCGTGAATCCCGTCGGCAGGCCCGTGAGCATGGTGCCGCGCCCGTGGATGTTCTGGATCTCGACTTCGTTCTTCTCGGCGATCGTCGAGAGCTTCACGAAGCCGCCCCGGATCGAGCCCTTCGCGATCTCCACGAGATCGCGCTGCGCGTTCTCGAGGACCGTCTCGGCGTCGGGGGCCAAGACCGCATCGCGGATCGCGCGCCGCGACTGGAAGATGACGAGGCGCCGGAGCGAGGCCTCGCGCACGAGACGCGCGTAGCTTTCGACGTTCTCGACGTCGGGCACCCGGTCGACCAGCGCCGAGAGGACCGCCGGGCCGCCCGCGCGCTCGAGCCGACCCGTCTTCTCGAGCTCGCTCTGCACCATCACGAGGTCCACGCCCTCGCGCCGGTCCGCGAGCGCGAGGCACGCCTCGTAGACGAGCCGGTGCGCGTCGCTCGCGAAGTCCTCCGGCACGAGGAACTCCATGACGCGCGACAGGAGCGAGCCGTCGATGAGGATCGCGCCCAAAAGGCTCCGCTCGGCGTCGGGACGCGCGGGAAGGACTTCGGAGCCGGCGGGAGCGACGGCGGACATCGGGGTCGGGAAGAATATCGCGGCCGGGCGGCCAGGTGGGAAACCCCGCCTACCGCGGGCGGAGATCGAGGGACGGACGGCCCGCCTCGGCGCGACGCTTCGTCGCGGCGGCGACCATCCAGTCCCAGTTCTCCTCGTCGAGCTTGCAGGCTCCGATGCGCTTGCGGCCCTCCGGCGGGCCGTGGTAGTCCGATCCGGCCGACTTGAGAAGGCCCGCGCGCTCGGCGAGGACTCCGAACGCGTTCTCCTTCTGTCCGTCCTGGTCGGCGTGGATCACCTCGAGGCCGTCGAGGCCGGCGGCGACGCCGAGGGAGACGACCTTCTCGGGATCGCGGTACCAGATCGGATGCGCGACGACCGACAGCCCGCCCGCCTTGCGAATGGCCGCGATCGCCTCCTCGAGGCTCCACTTCGGCTTCGGCACGTAGGCGGGCTTGCCGCGCGTGAGAAATCGGTCGAACGCCTCGTCGAGCGTCTTGACGTATCCCTTCGCGACCATCGCACGCGCGATGTGCGGGCGGCCGAAGGCGCCCTCGCCGACGACGACGCGGATCTCCTCGATGTCGAGCGGCAGGCCGAGGGCGAGGAGCTTTTCGACCATCGCGTTCCCGCGCGTGTCGCGGTCCTCGCGAAACAGGGCGAGCCGCGCGCGAAGCTCCGGCTCGTCGGGATCGAGGAAGAGGCCGAGGACGTGGACGTCGTCCCCGTCGCAGCGCGTTGAAAGCTCGCTCGCGGTCACGGTCACGAGGCCGGTGCCTTTCGCCGCGGCCTCGAATTCGGGCAGGCCGTGGATGGCATCGTGATCGGACAGCGCGAGCACCGAAAGACCGGCGTCGACACCCCTCTGCACGAGCTGCGCGGGCGACTCGAGGCCGTCCGAGAACGTCGAGTGGCAATGCAGATCGGCGCCCCGAAAAGCGGTCACGACCGCATGGTAGCAGCGGGGCGGGCCGCGCCATCGGGTACCCTTCCGGCGTGAGACGCCCGACTTCCCCTGCCGCCCGGGCGGCCGCGAGTGTCGCGATCGGCGTTTTCCTGGTGCAGGGGTCGGGCTGCTCGATACACGCCCGCGTGCGGACGGCCGCCGAGAAAGTCTCCGCGGATTCGGGGCCCTCCGTCTGCCTCCTCCTCTTCGACGGACTGTCGGGCGAGGCCTTCGAGAGGCTCGTCGAGGCGGGTGCCCTCCCGAACCTCAAGGCCCGCATCGTGGATCGGGGGCTGAGCGTGAAGACCGCCGTCGCCTCGGTCCCGAGCGACACCTATCCGAACCTCGCCTCCCTCGAGACGGGCCTCCTGCCGGGCCATCACGGGATCCCCGCGAACATCTGGCTCGACCGGCGACTGCAGGTCCGCGAAGCGCACACGAACATCCTCGGGATCTTCTCGTCTACCGACTACCTCGTGCCCGAGGCGCGGACGCTCTTCGAGCGGCTCCCCGGCGATACCGTCGCCGTGACGACCCCGCTCGCACGGGGCGTCTCCGTGTACGCGCGCAACCGGATCGCGGTCGTCGCCTCGTACGCGCGCAACGAATGGTCTTTCCTGGACCGCAAGACGCTCGACGACATCGGCGACGCCTATGCCGGCGCGGCGGCCGCGGGACGCGTGCCGCCGCTCGTCTTTGCGCACTTCGTCGGCACTGACGAAGTCGCGCACGTGAGCGGGCTCGAAAGCCGAGAGTTCCAGGACACGATGTCCGCGATCGACGAGGCGTTCGGACGCCTCCTGCGTCGTCTCAGGCGCCGGCATCTCGACGAACGGATCCTCTTCGTCCTCGTCGGCGACCACGGCAATAGCTCGTACGGCACGACCGTCGACGCGAACGAGCTCGTGAACCGTGCCCTCCGCGCGAACCCCACCGAGGCGGACTGCAGCAAGGGCGACTGCGTCCTCGTCCCGGCGCGGCGGAAGGACAAGGCCTACGACGTCGGGGACGCCATGATCGCCGTCGGGGCCTACCGCGGCGTCATGATCTGGCTCCCAGCGAACCGGCCGCCCGAAGACGTCCCGAGCGCGTTCCGCGCGCCGCGCCGGAAGCGGAAGCCGCGCGCCCCGTCCGGCGCGCCCCTGAAGATCCCAGACGCTTCGCTCTTCGCCGCAACGCTCGCCCGCGCGCCGGAGGTCCGCCTCGTCGCGACGCGGGGTCCCTCCTCCGGCACGGTGGCCCTCTACGGCCCGTCCGGCCGGGCCGAGATCGTGCGAGACGACCGCGACGGCCTTGAATCGCTCTACCTGTACCGCGTCCTCGAAGGAGACGACCCGCTCGGCTACGCCCATTCCGCCGCCGCGCCCCTCGTCGGTTTCGCCCACGATCCGGACGAATGGCTCGAGGCGACGGCCGAGACGGAATTCCCCGACCTCGTCGTGCAGCTCCCGGAGTTCTTCGACTCCCCGAGGTCGCCAGACGTGTTCATCTCGCCCCAGGACGGCTACGGGTTCACGAGGGGATACACCGCCGGCCACGGCTCGCTTTCGCGGAGCGAGACCGTCGTTCCACTCCTTTTCGCGGGTCCCGGCGTGACGCCGGGCATCCTCCACGCGGCGCGGACCGTGGACCTCGCTCCCACCCTCCTGTCGTATCTCGGCGTGGACTATGACCCGGACGAAATGGACGGCGAGGACCTCGAGATCGCGCCTAGGGGCGTCCCGAAACCGCCGGCGATCCCGCCCGCGCCCGCCGACGACGACGCGCCTGGCAGCGACTGACCGGCGTTCAACGCGGCAGGCGCCTCACTCGCACGGTGTTCGTCGCGCCTTCCGCGTGCGCGGTTCCCGAGATTTCGACGACGACCGCGCCGGCGAGCCCCGGCAGCCGGGACAGGACGGCGTCTCCGGCGCGAATCAGCGCCTCGACGCTCCGCGTCTCAGAGACGCGGAAAGACGTGACGTCGCGGAGCAGGGTCAGCTTCTGCCGCACCCGCTCCCGCGAGGTGAACGCAAGCACCGGAATCGAAAGGGGGTTCTTCGACACGAGGCGCGCCGTCCGCCCCGATTCCGTGTAGACGACCATGGCCGCGGCGTGCGCTTCGCGCGCCATCCCGGCCGCCGTATGCGCCACGACCGCGGCGAAATCGCCGGCCGGAGGACGCGACACGTCCTCGCGCACGAAGCCCGCTTCCGGCACCTCGGCCTCGCGCGCGATCTCGGCCATCGCCTTGACGGCCTCGACGGGCCACGCGCCCACGGCCGTCTCGCCCGACAGCATCACGGCGTCCGCTCCGTCGTGGACGGCGCCAGCCACGTCCGACACTTCCGCGCGCGTCGGCGTCGGATTCTCGATCATCGATTCGAGCATCTGGGTCGCGACGATCACGGGCACGCCGTGCCGGCGGCCCGCCGCGAGAATCTCGCGCTGGGCGCGCGGCACGTTCGCGAGGCCGATCTCCACGCCGAGGTCTCCCCGGGCGACCATGAGGACATCGGAAACCGCGGCGAGCTCGTCGAGAACGGCGAGGGCCTCCTTCCGCTCGATCTTGGACACGATCCAGGGGCGGTGCTCGGGTGCGACGCGGGCGAGGAGCCGGCGAAGGTGCGCGACGTGCGCCGGACTCCGCACGAACGAGAGTCCGACGAAATCCACCCCGGCCTCGAGGCCCTCGGCGAGATCCCGCCGGTCTTTCGCCGTGAGCGCGGGCGCGGACAGGACGGAGTTCGGGAAGTTCACCCCGGCCCCGCTCCTCACGCGGCCCCCCATCTCGACCGTCGCAAAGAGGGCGCGCCGGACGCGCTTTTGCACGCGCAGCCTGATCCGCCCGTCGTCGAGGCGGATCTCGGCGCCCGGCTCGATGTCCTTCAGGAGCGCCGGATAGGTCACCGCGAGGCGCGCCGCGCCGCCCGGCGCCTTCGGTGAGAGAGCGCCGGGGAAAAGCTCCACTGTCTGGCCGTTCACGAGAGACAGAGGCGCGCCGGGAAGCGCGCCGACGCGGATTTTCGGACCGCCGAGATCGAGAAGAACGCCCGTCGGCAAGCGGCGGGATCGCGACACGCGACGCACGAGGGCCACGCGGCGGGAAATTTCTCCGGCCGCGCAGTGCGCCCCATTCAGGCGGACGACGTCGACACCCGCCTCGAGGAGCGCCGCGAGCGCTCCCGGGCTCTCCGCGTTCCGGGCGATCGTGGCGACGATGCGCGTCGCCCGCGCCTTCCGCTCGTCTTCGTGGGCCATCCGTCCTCCCCTGCCTTTCGTATGATGCCCGCATGAGCCCGCAAAACCTCACCCAGGATCTCTCGGTCACCCTCGAGAACGGCCACGCTCCGGACCCGCGCATCCCGCAGATCGCCGGCCACGTGAAGGAGATCATCCGGATTCTCGGGCTATGTCCCGACAAGGATCCGAATCTCGTCGACACGGACATCCGGGTCGCCAAGATGTATCTCGAGATCTTCTCGGGCCTCGACGTCGGCACGCGCCCGAAGCTCACGACGTTTCCAAACGAAGAGCACTACACGGCCATGGTCATGGAGAAGGAGATCCCCTTCTACTCCATGTGCGCGCATCACTTCGTGCCTTTTTACGGGCACGGGACGATCGCGTATATCCCGAACGAGAAGATCGTCGGCCTCTCGAAACTGCCGCGGCTCCTCGACTTCTTCGCGCGGCGCCCGCAGCTTCAGGAGCGCCTCACGGAACAGGTCGCGGGATTTCTCGAGGAAGAGCTGAAGCCTCAGGGGGTCATGGTCGTGATCGAGGCCCGGCACCTCTGCATAGAGATGCGCGGCGTCAAGAAGCCGGGTGCCGTGACGGTCACCTCGGCCATTCGCGGGATCTTCCTCCAGAAGGCCGTCCGGGAGGAGTTCCTCGACCTCATGCGGCGGCAATAGGGGCGAAACCTCCGGGCGCGGCGGCGGCGAGAGCCGCCGCGGCTTCGAGGCCTCGGAGCGTCCGCACCCCGTGCCAGCAGAAATCGTCGCCGGATACGAGGACGACGCGGGAGGCGGGAAGGCGCTCGCGCCAGAACGCGGCGTCACGCTCGCGGAAACGATATGGCTCGTCCGGCAGAATCAGGACGTCGGGGGAAGAGGCAATGATTTCGGATTCTGAGAAAGTCGGATAGTCGGATTCGGAGAATGTTTTTTCTTTGAATGAAAGAGAGCCCCCCACGCGGCGGAGCAGGTCGGCGATGTACGTCCGCGGGCCGACGCTCATCCACGGGTCTTTCCAGATGAGGTAGACGTAACGAAAGCCCATGCCCACCTCGACGCGGGCCAGAGCCTCCTCCACCTTCAAAGAAATCTTCTCCGACTCTTCTTCCCTCCCCGTCAATCTTCCGAAATGCCGCAGCAGCGCGGGGATTTCGGCAACCGTTCTCGGGTGCGAGACGTCAACCCTGAACTCCCGTCCGAGCAGCTCGATGTCTTCTCCCCTGTTCTCTTCCGAATTGCAAAAAACAAGATCCGGCCTAAGTGCGCGAATAGCCTCGAGATCGGGGTTCTTCGTGCCGCCCACGCGCGGAATTCCGGCGAGCGCCTCCTTCGGGTGAATGCAGTAGCGCGTCACGCCGCGGAGGGCGTCCGCGAGGCCCATCGCGACGAGGCTTTCCGTGATCGACGGGCAGAGAGAGACGACGCGCACGTCTCGATTGTTTCACGCGGCCGGAGACGTTAAGATCGAGTCTCATTTGCCGCGGCCCGCAGAGGGTCACGAAGGTCCGCGGCCCCGGAAGGAAAAAGCCGTATGTCGAGCGTTCTCACAGAGACGACTTCCCGCGCCGGCGCGTCCGGCGAGGCCGTCGTCAACGACTTCTCGCTGCAGGTCGCCACGGCCAACGGGTCGGGCTCGCAGACGGCGAACAGCGTTCTCATGCGGTCGATCTTCCGCATGGGCGTCCCCGTCTCCGGCAAGAACCTGTTCCCGTCGAACATCCAGGGCCTGCCCACCTGGTTCACGATCCGCGCGAGCAAGCACGGCTATATCGCGCGCAAGCGCGACCTCGACGTGCTCGTCTGCATGAATCCCGAGACGGCCGACGACGACGTCCGCGAGGTGCGCGCCGGCGCCCACGTCGTCTGCGAGAAGAAACTCGGGCTCGAGAACCCCGGCAAGAAGCGCGACGACGTGACCTATTACGCGGTTCCGTTCTCGGAGCTCGTCGTCAAGATCGCCTCGGCGCCCGAGCACGCCAAGCTCCGCAAGCTCATCGTGAACATGATCTACGTCGGCGTCGTCGCCGACCTCATGGGGATCGACCCCGTCGAGGTCGAGAAGGCCATCGCGAAGCAGCTGAAGGGCAAGCAGAAGGCGATCGACCTGAACATCAACGCCATGCGGCTCGGCCTCGAGTTCGCCGCGCAGAACTTCCCGGCCAAGATCCCCTTCCGCGTCGAGCGCATGAATGCGACACAGGGAAAGATCATGGTCGAGGGGAACATGGCCGCGGCGCTCGGATGCGTCTTTGGCGGCGCGACGGTGTGCGCGTGGTATCCCATCACGCCGTCGTCCTCCTTGTGCGAGTCCTTCATCGACTTCTGCGACGACCTGAGGGTGGATCCGGTCACGAAGAAGAAGAACGTCGCGATCCTCCAGGCCGAGGACGAGCTCGCCTCTATCGGCATGGTGCTCGGCGCCGGATGGGCGGGCGCCCGCTCGTTCACCTCCACGTCCGGACCCGGCATCTCGCTCATGTCCGAGTACATCGGCCTCGGTTACTACGCCGAGATCCCGGCGGTCCTGTTCGACGTCCAGCGCACCGGGCCGTCCACCGGGCTCCCGACGCGCACGATGCAGGGAGACATCCTCCTCTGCTACTTCAACTCGCAGGGCGACACGAAGCATCCGCTCCTCTTCCCCGCCTCCCCTGAAGAGTGCTTCACGATGGCTCAGGAGGCCTTCGACCTCGCCGAGCAGCTCCAGACGCCGATCTTCGTCATGTCGGACCTCGACCTCGGCATGAACAACTGGATGGCCGACCCGTTTCCATACCCGACTGGGCCCTTCCATCGCGGCAAAGTGCTCGACGCCGCCGGAATCGAGAAGGTGAAGGAGACATGGGGACGGTACAAGGACGTTGACGGCGACGGTATCCCCTACCGCACTCTGCCCGGAACCCCGAATCCCTACGCGGCGTTCTTCACTCGCGGTTCGGGCCACAACGACAAGGCGCAGTACTCCGAGAAACCCCAGGACTACGTCAACAACGTCAACCGCCTCGTGAAGAAGTTCGAGACGGCGCGGACGATGGTGCCGAAGCCCGAGATCCAGGACCGCCCCGGCGCGACGGCGGGGCTGCTGGCGTACGGCACGTCCCACTACGGCACGACGGAGGCCCGCGACAAGCTCGCGGCGACGTTCGGCGTGTCGCTCGACTACTGCCGGCTCCGCTCGCTGCCCCTCCACGCGGAGGCGGCCAACTGGATGCGGCGCCACGAGCGCATCTACGTCGTCGAGCAGAACCGCGACGGGCAGCTCGTCACGATCCTCCGCGACGAGCTCCCCGAGCTCGCCACGCGCTTCGTGTCGGTCCGCCAGTACAACGGTCTCCCCCTCGACGCGACCACCGTGATCGACGGAGTCCGGGGCGACGCATCCGCGTCCCGGACCGGCGGCTCGGACGCGCAGAAGGGAGGGCTCGACGCATGAGCGCGTCCCCGAATACTCCAGGTCTACCGGCTCCATCGGCCGCACCGGCCTCCAGGACGAACCGCATCGGCCTGCCGAAGGCCAGCTACGAAGGCGGAAAGTCCACGCTGTGCCTCGGCTGCGGGCACGACGTCATCACGAAACAGATCATCAACGCGTTCTACGAGATGGGGATCGAGCCCCACAAGGTCGCGAAGTTCTCGGGGATCGGCTGCTCGTCGAAGACGCCGGCCTATTTCCTGAACCGCGCCTGGGGCTTCAACGGCGTTCACGGCCGGATGCCGTCCATCGCGACCGGCGCCCTCGTGGCGGACCCCACGCTCCACGGCATCGGCATCTCCGGCGACGGTGACACGGCCTCCATCGGCATCGGCCAGTTCGTCCACCTCGTGAGGCGGAACCTGCCGCTCGTCTACATCATCGAGGACAACGGCGTGTATGCCCTCACGAAGGGCCAGTTCTCGGCCACCGCGGATCTCGGTGCGAAACAGAAGGGCGGCGCCGTGAACGAGTTCATCCCGATCGACTGCTGTTCGCTGGCGATCGAGCTGGGCGGCACGTTCGTGGCCCGTTCGTTCTCCGGCGACATGAAACAGCTCCAGACGATCCTCCAGGCGGCCATCGCCCACAACGGCACCTCGGTCATCGACGTCATCTCCCCGTGCGTGACCTTCAACGACCACGAGGGTTCCACGAAGAGCTACAAGTATTCCAAGGAGCACGAGACGCCCGTCCACGAGATCGGCTTCGTCCCGTTCTTCGAGGAAACCCTTGCCCAGATCCCCGTGGGCGACACGAAAGACGTGGCATTCCCGGACGGGAGCGTCCTCAAGTTCCGGGGCGTGGGCCGCGATTACGACCCGACCGACAAGGAAAAGGCGCTGAAGACCATCCACGAGAGCCACGGGAAAAAGGAGATCCTCACCGGGATACTGTATATCGATCCGTCGAAGCCTTCCCTCACCGAGACACTCGGCTCCACCGGCGAGCCCCTGACCAATCTGCCCCTCGAAAAGCTCCGGCCCGGCCGCGAAGCGCTCGACGAGATCATGGAGTCACTGCGCTGACGGCCATCGCTTAGCGCTTCCCCTCGCCCTTTTCGGGCTTGCCCTTGTTTTCCTTCGTGCTCTTGTCGTCCTTCCCGCGTGAGGAGGCCTGGAGGGGGTCGGGACCCGAAGGCGCCACGCGGCGCGGCGCGCGGCTGACGGCGCGCCTCTCGGCCTGGGGCTGCTGCTGAACCTGCGGCTCGACCCGAGGAGCCGGGCGGGCCTGCTCGACGCTTCTCGGAGCCGTCACCGCGCCCGGCGCCACGCGCATCGGCGGTGCGTTCTCGCGCGAGGCGGACGGATGCGAAATGAACGGGGCCTGCGGCGACGCGAGCGCGCGTCCGCCGGCCCGGATTGGGTCTGGCGGCGGCGCATCGACGGCGTCGCGGCGCGGCGCGAGCTCCACACGGCCGGCGTCCCGGGTGACGGGCCGGATCGGAACCGCAGCCCGAACGCCAGCCTTGGATTGAATGGCGAGGCTGCCCGCAGCGGCCGGTGTCATTGGAGCCCCGCCGTTAGCGCGAATGGCGTTGAGCTTCTCCGTGAAGGCGGGCGGAGCGGGCGGCGGAGCGAGACGGGCCGCTACGGCGCGCGCCGCGATCCGATCGGGCGGGCGAATGCCGGGGCCCGCGACGAACGCGGGACGGATGGACTGCGGCGTCGGGAGGATGGGAAGTGGCCCGCGAAGAACGGGCTGTTTCCCGAGTTCCTGGACGATCTTGGTGTCCCGGACGCGACCGGCCTGTGCCGGCTGCCCTCCGACGAACGAGCCGTGGTTCACGACGGTGACAAAGGCGCGATTGGAGTAGGCGACGTTCTGGGGGCCGATCGGCGCGCGGGCCTGCCTCCCCCACCACGGAACGAGAGGATCGTGCGGGCCAAGGGGGAACCAGCCCACGAAGCCGCCGCCGCCGATCGAGACCGAACCGGACCAACCCGGACCGCCTCCCACGAAGGCCACGAGCGCCGGAGCGTAGGCAACGTGCCGCACGTTAGGAGAGACCGGCACCCAGTACCACCGTGAAGCGCGCGTGATCCAGCGCCCGTAGTGGTAAGGAGCCCAGCCCCAAGGCTCGTCCGAGACCCAGGTCCAGCCCCACGGGTCCTGCCAGATCCAGCGCCCGACCCGATACGGCGCCCAGTCCGCGCCCACGTTCGCAGGCGCCCAGACGTGACCGTACTCGGGCACGTCCTCCCACTGCCCGTAGGCGTCGAGATCGGACGCGCCGAGGATGTCTTCGCTGGCATAGTCGTACGACGTGACCACGTGCCGGCGCTTCTCGCGCGAGTCCACCCAGCGATCCCACGAGTCGGCGAGCGGAAGGGCGAACACGTCGTATTCCGGCGCGTCGAGGCCGTCGACGTGCATCTCCTCGCCCGTCCGAAGCGATACCTCGCCGCCGCCCGCCGCCACGCGCGCCTCTCCGCGCCGGACGGAAACGCGCGTGTTCCCCTCCGCGTCGACGCTGACGCGGTACAGGCCCGTCACCTCCAGCGTGATGGCCGCGTTCGGCGTGTCGATCTCGATGACGTCTTCGTCGTCGCGGTGCGAGAGCCGGAACGTCGCCGTCCCCTGCGAGATCGAGTACTGCTGGACGTCTTCGGTCAGGTTGAGCGTCGTGAGCTCGGTCCCGGGAGCCACGAACGCGCGCAGTCCGGGTGCCTCCAGCTCGAGGCGCCCCGTCGGGCTCGCGTAGACGCGGTCGCCGATCGTCAGCGGAACGTTCACGGCCAGCGGCTGCCAGTGGTCGGGGTCGTCTCCGCGTTGGAGCGAGGATTCACCAGTCAGCCATGCAACCCGGGCGACAGTCTGTTGAAAATCCTGCTCGTCGCCGGCGCCCTGCGCGAGAAGCCCGGGTGCCGCGGCGACCGCGAGAACGGCGGAAATAATGAGGAGATTGCGGGGCGAGACGAGGCGCATGACGCTCCTTTGCGCATCCGGCCAGGGCCGAACCGCGCGGCGTCTCCAGTCCGTGCAAGAAGCGAGCCGATCGTGTCCCGGCAGGCTCAGCGGATTCGCAGGCAGGACTCGCGGGCGCGGAGCGCCGCCACGCGGTTCACGTAATCGAGCCACAGCTCGCGCGGCACCGTCTCGGCCGAGGGCACGAGATGGAAGCGACCCCACTCCGACAGCTCCTGCCCGCCGCGGTCCAGGAACTCGCGGCAGTCTTTCATCTGGCCCGTGCGCGCGAGGTACAACCCGAAACCCGTGAGGGCGACGGCCGTGCTCACGCCGCCGAACGCGTACTGGACGCCGCGGTTGTCCGGGTTGTTCAGGGTGCCGGACGTGAAGGCGAGCACGGCGGCCGCGGAGCCGATCACGTAGACCTTGCGGTAAAGGCTGAGCTCCTTCTCTTCCTGGCGCTTCGTGCGGTCCTTCAGGTCCTGCAGCTCGTCATTGAGGAAGAGGTCCAGCTCGGTCCGAAAGGCCCTCGAACGACGGCTCCGGGGCCTCGCGTTGGAGGGCGAGGCCGGCCGCGAGAAACGCCTTCTTCTCGACCTTCTGGGTGCTCGAGCAGCCCGAGATCAGGAGAACAGCGATCAGGAGCCTGGCGATCCCCCGGGAGGACAGTTCAACACCTCCGGACGGTCTTCAGGAGTCGAAGCAGGATTCGGGCCTAAGGCGCCGTCACGATCGGCAGCTCCACGAAGCTCGCCTGACCCGGCGCGTGGTACACGCGCTGCGTCGCCTTCACGTAGTCGCCCGGCTTCGCCCAGAAGATGTCCGGCACGAACGTCTGCGGGTTGCGGTCGTAGAGAGGGAACCAGCTCGACTGCACCTGCACCATGATGCGGTGGCCCGGCAGGAACACATGGTTCGCGTTCGGGAGCGCGAACGTATAGAGAAGCGGCTTGTCGGGGACGATCGCTTTCGGCGTCTCGAGGCTCTCGCGATAGCGGCCGCGGAAGATGTCCATCGAGATTGCGAGCTGGTAACCGCCCATGTTGGGCTGCCCGGCCACCTCGGGCGGATAGACGTCGATCACCTTCACGACCCAGTCGGAGTCCGTCCCGCTCGTCGACGCAATCAGGTTTGCGATCGGCTGGCCGCTGATCTTCACCGGCGCGGTCAGAACCTCCGACCTGAAGACCGCGACGTCGGTGCGCCCGGACGCCTCCCGCTGGTCCGTCACGAGCCACTCCCTCCAGCTCTGTCCCTTGTCGAAGCTGTTCGGAACGATCGGGCGCGCATGGAACGGCACGGGCTTCGCCGGATCGGAAACGTATTCCTGGAACGCGAGAGCGGACGCGTCGCCTGATACCGGCGCGGCGAAGCTGAGTTTCGACCCGGAGGCGAGATAGAGAGGCGTCGGCTTCACCGCGCATCCGCTCGCGCATCCGGCCGGCCAGGCGGGCAGCCGCCGCCACGTGTTCGTCCCGGTCTCGAACGCCGTGACGGGCGCGATGTCCGCCTTCGGCGCGCCGTCCATGAGGTACTGGTCGAGGAAAGGACGCAGGATCTCACGCCGGAACGTGAGGGAGGTGTCGCTGTTGAATTTGATCGCGCCGAGCGCGCTGCCGTCCTTGATCTCCTGGCCGTGATGCCACGGGCCCATCACGAGAAACACTTTGTCGTTGCCCGTATCCTTCGGCTTGATGGTCTTGTATACGGCGAGTGCGCCGTAGATGTCTTCCTGGTCCCACAGGCTGTGGACGAGCATCACCGGCACCTTCAACGGCTGCGCCGCGAGGATCCGGTCGACCGCCTGGTCGCGCCAGAAGGCGTCATAGCTCGGATGCGCGAGGACCTTCTTCCACATGCCGACCTGCTCCAGCCCCCGGCGGCGCCCGAGGTCCCCCGCCGATCCCGCTTCCATGAACGTGTCGTAGTCGTCGAAGTGGCTCGTCCACCATTTCTTCTCCGACTTGCGGGTCACTTCCTGATCGTAGAAATAAGACATCCCGAGCTGGCGGAAGGCGCCGTTGTGGAACCAGTCGTCGCCCATCCAACCGTCGACCATCGGGTTCATCGGCACGGACACTTTGAGCGCCGGATGCGGATTCACGAGCGCCATCAGCGGCAGGAATCCGTCGTACGAGATGCCGAGGATGCCGACCTTGCCGTTCGACTCCGGCACGTTCTTCACGAGCCAGTCGATCGTGTCGTACGTGTCGGTCGCGTGATCCACCGGCGTCGCGTTCTGCGGCCCGTGCAGTGGGCGGTTCATCACATAGTCTCCCTCGGAGCCGTGCTTGCCGCGCACGTCCTGCACGACGCGGATGTAGCCGCCCTCGACGATCGTCTCGACGGCGTTGTCATAGCCGTCGAGGCTCGGGCCGAGGTGCGCGCTTTCGTTGACGGTCGTGAGCTTATCGGCGTCGTAGGGCGTGCGCGTGAGGAGAATCGGCGCGCCCTTTGCGCCCAGGGCCGCCTTCGGCACGAGGATGACCGTGTGCAGCTTCACGCCGTCGCGCATCGGGATCATCACCTCGCGCCTCACATGGTCGAAGCCGTCGCTCGTCGGCACGAAGTTCGCCGGCATTTCGCTCGGCAGCGCGGGGTACTGGGCGGCGGGCGGGGCGGGCGATTTCGCCGGCACCGGCACCTGCGCCGCAGAGGCGTTCGCGGCGAGAAGCGCGGCGGACAGAGTAAGGCACGAAGCCGATGCGTAAACGCGAGCGATCGACTTCACAAAAGGAACCATGCGTGACCTCCCGTCGGGACGCGGGATCATGGCACGAGGGGTGCTCCGGGCGACCCGCCCGCCTTCAGAACCAGCCCGGCTTCATCCGCGCGTAACTGTCCTCGTTCTCCCGGCAGAGGGCGGCGAGCACCTCGTTCTTCGGAAGCTCCGTCCGGATCCAGTACTGCGCCGCCGCGAGCTTGCCTTCGTAGTGGTCGCGCGAGCCGCCTTCGCGGGCGAGGCCCTCGCGCGCGGCAGCGGCCTGCAGCAGCCACTGCCACGCGACGGCATAGGTCGAGAAGAGCTCCAGGTAGTCCGCCGAGTGGCGCAGCATCCCGTCCGGATCGCCCGCGCGGCCGCGGGCGGCCAGCTCCTGCGTCAGTGCGTTCAGGCTCGCGCCGGCTTCGCGCACCGCGGCCACCCAGGACGCGTCCACGCCGGCGACTTCCGCGCGCCGGCAGGCGAAAAAGACTTCCTTCTCCAGCGCCACCAGCGCCGCGCCGCCGTTCGCCATCACCTTGCGGCCCAGCAGATCGAGGCCCTGTATCCCCGTCGTTCCCTCGTGGATCGAGTTCAGCTTCTGGTCGCGCAGCCACGCCTCCGGCAGAAACTCGCTCGTGTAGCCATAGCCGCCGTGGATCTGCAGCGCGAGCGCGTTCGACTCGAAGCCCTTTTCCGCCGGGAAGCTCTTCGCGACCGGCGTGAGGAGGTCGAGGAGGAGCTGTGCGTGTTTCCGCTCCGGCTCGGTGGCCGCGTGATGCGCGCGGTCCGAAAAGAGCGCGGTCTGGAGGACGAGCGCGAGGCCGCCCTCCACGATCGCCTTCTGGCGCAGCAGCATCCGGCGCACGTCCGCGTGCTCGAGGATCGGGACCTGCGGCAGCCGCGGGTCCTTGCTCGTGAGGGGCCGGCCCTGGGGCCGCGCAGCGGCGTAGGCGAGGCTCTCCTGATACGCCGCGGACGCGCTGCCGACGGCGTCCGCGCCGATCGAGATGCGCGCCTCGTTCATCATCTGGAACATGTAGGGAATGCCCTGGTGCGGCTCCCCCACGAGCCAGCCGTGGCAGTCGCCGGCCTCCCCCAGCGAGAGCAGGACGGCGGGCAGACACCGCCATCCGATCTTGTGGACGAGGCCCGAGATCCGGACGTCGTTCGGCGCGAGGCCGCCGTCCGTCACGCGGCGCTTCGGCGCGACGAAGAGGCTGACGCCCTTGATGCCGGCCGGCGCGCCGTCGATCCGCGCGAGGACGAGGTGGACGATGTTCTCCGTGAGGTCGTGATCGCCGCCGGAGATGAAGATCTTCGCACCCGAGAGGAGGAAGTGATCTCCCGCGGGTGTCGCGCGCGTGGCCCGCGTTGTCACGTCCGCGAGGCTCGACCCGGCGTGCGGCTCGGTCAACGCCATCGTCCCCGAGAAGCGCCCCTCGTAAAGCGGCGTCATGTAGCGCGCCTTCAGGTCGTCGCTTCCGAACGCCTCGATCAGGTGCGCCGCGCCCGTCGAGAGGCCCGCGAAGCTGTAGACGGCCGGGTTCGCCGCCATGATGTAGAGGTGGGCCGTCGTGGCGATCGTCAGCGGCAGCTGCTGCCCGCCCACGTCGAACGGCCGCGACGCCGCAAAGACGCCGATCTCGCGCATCTTCGGGTAGATGTCGTGGAGCCGCCTGTGGGCGAGAACCTGCCCGTCCACGAGCCTCGGCGGCTCCTCGTCCACCGCCTTGAACGCGGGAAACACCGATTCGCGGGCGAACCGGGCGCACAGGCCGATGTAGGCGTCGAACGTCTCGCGTGAGTGGTCCGCGAAGTGCGGGAGCGCGAGGAGCGACGCGGCGTCGAAGACTTCGTAGAGGAGGAACGAAACGTCCCGGTCGTTCAGCAGCGGGTTCGTCACGCCAGGGAACGTTACACCGGGAGCGGCACGCGCGGTCGGTGTCGCCCATAGCGCCCTCACGATATCGGGTTCGACGGCACACGAAAAGGGGTGCTTACGGTAGTCGGCCTCGCGGGCCCTGATCACGGCCGACAGGAAGAGGGCGACCGCGAACGCCTGCTTCGGAACCGGCCGTTTCCTAAAGCGTCGGCGGGCCGCCTCGAGCCTTAAGGCTGAGCTGCTCGAGCCAGATCTGATGGAACCGCGACATCCGGTTCGGAAACACGATGCTCCCGAGCCGCGCCGCCCAGCCGTACTGCGTCTCCTCCGTGAGAATGTGCGCGCCAGCCGGCGTCGGCGTGATCTCCCACGCGTGATACGCGTCGACGCCGATTCCGAAAGCGTTCCAGGCGATCCGCTCACAGGGCTCGAACTCGAGAACGGTGGAGCGGATGGCGACGCCGAACGTGCGCCAGGTGAAACGCACGCCGAGGGCTAGCTGCGAAGCTCCTCCTTCGACGACGAGATCCTTCGCGTTCGGATACCAGGACGGCCAGAGGGGCGCGCGCACCAGCCACGCCCAAAGAACCTCGGGCGCCGCCAGCGTGTCGATCTCGTTCGCGACGTGGACGGGAGCCCGGGCCGGATCGTATTTGTCAGGCCACCGGATCACGGCGCAAGGTGTCCAACGCCTCGCTGAGCTTCCATCGAGGCAGTCCGCTTCTCCGTGGAGCCGCAAAACGACTGACCGGGTACGAGAGAGCGGTCGCGCCGCGGCGCGAGTACCCTGCTTCCTAGGGCCCTATAGTTCAGGGAGAGCGCCCTTAACGACGTCCTTGGCAAGGCTGAAGACCTTCCATCGTCCGACGATCTTGCTAGCGATCTTCTTCCAGGATTCCTGGCTCCGCACCAGGGTTGAGGCTTCCGTGCCCGCTTCGATCAGTTCCTCCATCGCCTCGACATACCACTGAAGCGCTACCGCCGCGTAGTTTCTGAGACGCCCTTCGGTGGCCTTGCTCACGGCGACCTCGCCCTTGAGTCGATTTAGGAAGGTCTTGCCGTTCCGCTCATGAAGCACGATGGCCATGGCAGAGAGAACAAAGAATTTTGCGCCGCGCTTCAAAATCGCAACGCGCTCAGGCAGACCTTTCTGAACGGCCTCTTCGAGCTCTTTCTTCACGAGCTCCGCCGCCGCGGAGGCAGCCTGGCACACGAGGACGACCTCTTCGGCGCGAATCTGATCTGGGAACACCTCGCCATAGTGTGCAGCGAAGATGCGCCCCTTATCTTTGTAGGCGATAGCCGGCATTCCCCTGAAGGCTGCGAGGTATTGCGCCGCGAGATCCGAACGAATGATGCACAGCGCACCCACGCCAGCTCGCTTGAACCTCTTCCGTTCCTGAGCGGATAGCTTGCGAGACTCACCCCTCCGAAGCACGTAACAGAAAGGTTGAGGCAGCTCCGCGAGCTGCTTCTTCAACCTCTTTTGAAGCTTATCCTGCGAACTAAGGTCCCAGACCCGAATTGGATTCTGCGAGTTGGTAAACCTAATAATCGAATCAATGGCGCGCTCGGGCGCCGCGATAAACCGCGCAAGAACACGAACCTTTCGGGCCGCAGCCGCGGTCGAGTTCCCGATGGACACAGTAGTTTGACAGCCGTTGACGATGCTGAAGTTCTTGAGTGTTAGTGCTCCACCGGTCAATTCATAGGTGTCGCAAACGAACGTGACGCCGTTGTTATACGCCCAGAATTTCGGGCGATCGGCCTCGGAATCAATCGTGTCCCGAATACCGGCGTTCACTCCTCCCTTCTTTGCCCCGAGATACAACCTGACATTGCGGTCAAAGAGACGGTCCCCATGAATCGAATAGAGGTCTCTGAGCTGTCGTCCATCCAGCGTTGTCACCAGAGCCTCACCGAATTCGCCCTTCTCCTCGAATGCCTTACCGGGCGAACAACTGAGTACGGCCGTCTCGATGCGGCTCGCTTGAGCGATACGCTCGTTGTGTTCCGCGATGAGGCTCGACAGGCTCACCACGCGACAGGAACGGGACGGCACGTTTCCAGCCTCTGATACGTTGAACTGCCGCGCCGTATCGTCAACGTCCTTATGCGGTGCCCCACAGAACACGTAGAGGTACTCCACGGAATACCCATGGGCAATCGCTTCGGCATACTCCCTTGCGGCTCCGGCGAGGTCGCGACGACCGTCCCTTTCCAAGGACTCCGGGTCCTTCAGCCACTCCGTCGCGTGAATGACCGACAGCAGTTCTGCCTTCTTCGCCTTGTACATACCAGCCGCGTTGAACTTGAGCTGGCCGATCAGAACTCGCTCAGCGTCCGGCTCGACGAGGAAGAAGTCGATGTCCTTGTCGTTTCCTCCGTCATACGAGACGGCTTCGTATGCCTCATCTTCTTCTAGGCCCAGGCTCTCGACCGCGTACCACAGTCCGAATGCTTTCCCCTCATTGAGGGAGTAGCTCTTCCCGTAACGCTTCACTTCCTTTTTGAGATACCTAAGGAACTCTTCCTTCGTCATTTCTTCTCGCCCTCAGCACGCAAGACCGCCGTGGCAGGAGACGCCAAGTCTACGCCGTCGCCTTCTCCCTCGCTCCCACCCGCACCGCATCCGCCACGAGCGCGTCCTGCTCGATCTGGAACGCGTGGTGCGAGCCGGGGGCCGGGCTCGCGAGGTCGCGGCGGCCGATGTAGCGGAGGGGGCGCGCTGGGCTCACGCCTTCGACGAGGCCGTCGAGGAATTGCTCGCGCACGAAGCGCCAGCCGCCCATGTTGCGCGGCTCTTCCTGCGACCACACGAGCTCCGCGTCCCCGGGGTACCGGCTCAGGATCTGCCCGAGCTCGCGTCCTGGGAACGGGTAGAACTGCTCGAGGCGGACGATCGCGACGTCGCCCTTCCCCGCCTTGTCTCGCGCAACCATCAGCTCGTATATCAGCTTGCCGCTCGCGACGACGACGCGGCGGACGCGCGACGCGCCACCGGAGATGAACGCGGCGTCGTCGAGGACGGGATGGAACGTGCCGTCCGCCAGGTCGTCCAGCGTGGAGACGGCCTTCGGGTGACGGAGAAGGCTCTTCGGCGTCATCACGATGAGAGGCTTCTTCTCTTCGCTTGCCATCTGCCTGAGCAGCAGGTGGTAGTACTGCGCCGGCGTCGAGACGTTCGCGACGCGCAGGTTGTCCTCGGCGCACAGCGTGAGGAACCTTTCGAGGCGCGCCGAAGAGTGCTCGGGCCCCTGCCCTTCCTGCCCGTGCGGCAGCAGCAGCACGAGGCCGCAGCGCTGATTCCACTTCTGCTCCGAGCCCGAGATGAACTGGTCGATGACGACCTGCGCGCCGTTCGCGAAGTCGCCAAACTGCGCTTCCCACAGGACGAGCGTCGACGGGTCGGTCACGGCGTAACCGAACTCGAAGCCCATAACGGCGTTCTCGGAAAGCAGGCTGTCGATGACCTCGAAGCGCGCCTGCTTGGTCGCGATCGTGTTGAGCGGGACCCATTCCGCGCCGCTCGCGACGTCCGCGAGGACGGCGTGGCGGTTGCTGAACGTGCCGCGGCCGGAGTCCTGCCCGGAGAGGCGCACGGGCGTTCCTTCCAGGAGCAGCATTCCGAACGCGAGCATCTCGCCGCCGGCCCAGTCGATCTCGGGCTTCCTGCTGCCGTACTCAGCGCGCTTTTTCAGGAGGGGCTTCAGCTTCGGGTGAACCTCGAAGCCCTCGGGCACCGTCGAAACCGCGCGGATGATGCGCGCCAGGCGCGCGCGCGCGTCGCCTTCCGGATGGAGGCGCGGCGCGGACGGCACGACGAGAGAGTCGACGAAGGAAACCTTCGGGGTGCCGCGCGCTTCGTCGTACGCGCGCTCCAGCCCGGTCTTCTCCGACGCCCACAATCCGTCCACCTCGGCCGCGGTGAGATGCCCCTGCCGAACGAGCGCCTCGCCATACAGATGCGCGACCGAGGTGTGGCTCTTGATTTTCTGGTACATCAGGGGCTGCGTGTAGCTTGGCTCGTCCCCCTCGTTGTGCCCGTACCGGCGATAGCAGACGAGGTCGATCACGACGTCGCGCCGGAACGTGTTGCGGTACTCGATCGCGACGTCCACGACGTGGACGACTGCCTCCGGGTCGTCGCCGTTCGCGTGGAGGACCGGCGCCTGAACCATCTTCGCGACGTCCGTGCAGTACGGCGACGAGCGCGCGTCGGCCGGGTTCGTGGTGAAGCCGATCTGGTTGTTCACGACGACGTGCACGGTGCCCCCCGTGCGGTAACCGTGGAGCTGCGACATGTTGATGGTCTCGGCCACGATGCCCTGGCCCGCGAACGCCGCGTCGCCGTGCAGAAGGACGGGCAGGACCTTGCCGTGCGTGAGGTCCTCCCCGAGGTGCGTCTGCTTCGCGCGGACCATGCCCTCGACGACGGGATCCACGGCCTCGAGGTGGCTCGGGTTCGGGGCGAGCGAGATGTTCAGCCGCGCGCCGCCGGGGGCCACGTGCGTGCCGGACGCGCCGAGGTGGTACTTCACGTCGCCCGAGCCCTGGATCGACTCCGGGTCCACCTCGCCTTCGAACTCCGCAAAGATCTTCCCCACCGGCTTGCCGACGGTGTTCGTGAGGACGGTGAGCCGCCCGCGGTGCGACATGCCGATGACGGCTTCGCCGAGGTCGGCCTCGGCCGCGCGGTCGAGCAGGCGGTCGAGGAGCGGGATCGCGGCTTCGCCGCCTTCCAGCGAGTAGCGCTTCTGGCCGACGTACTTCATGTGCAGGAACTTCTCGAAGCTCTCGGCCTCGACGAGCTTCTTCAGGATGCGCCGCCGGTCAAAGGCCGAGAGGAGCGAGCGGTTGCGCGTCGACTCCATGCGGTCGATGAGCCACTGTTTCTGCGCGGGGTCCGGGTTGTACATGAACTCGGCGCCGATCTTTCCGCAGTACGTCTGGCGCAGAACCTCGAGGATCTCGCGCAGCGTGGCCCGGTCTCTGCCGCCGAGGCCGTTCGTGATGAACGGCCGGTCGAGATCCCATAGCGTGAAGCCGTACGTGGCCGGGTCGAGGTCGGGATGGTACGGCACCGAGTCGCTGCCGAGCGGGTTCAGGTCCGCCACGAGATGGCCGCGCACGCGGTATGCGTTGATGAGCTGCAGAACGCGCGCCTGCTTCTCCACGGCCTCCAGGCCGCGGCCGCCGGCCGCGAGCGGCGTCGACGAGTCCTTCTCCCAGCGCATCGGCCGGTACGGCACCTTGAGGTCCGAGAAGATGCGCTCGTAGAAGCCGTCGCCCCCGAGGAGGAGGTCCTGCAGGGTGCCAATGAACTGGCCCGACTCGGCGCCCTGGATGATGCGGTGGTCGTACGTGGAGGAGACGTTCATCACGCGCGCGATGCCGAGCGTGGAGAGGGCCTCCTCGGGCATGGCCTGGAACTCGGCCGGATAGCCCATCACGCCCGTCGCGATGATCGCGCCCTGCCCCGGCATGAGCCGCGGCAGGGATGCCGTCGTGCCGATGGTGCCGGGATTCGTGAGCGTGATGGACGTGCCGGCGAACGCGTCGGGCTCGATCGCGCCCTTTCGCGCCTTCGCGACGAGGGTATCGAAGGCGGAGAGGAACTCGCCGAACGCCATGGCCTGGGCGCCCTTGATGTTCGGGACGAGGAGGCTGCGCGTGCCGTCCTTCTTTGTGATGTCGATCGCGATGCCGAGGTTGACGATGGGCTTTCGGATGCGGGCGGGCTTGCCGTCGACCTCGCCGAACGCGTCGTTCATCGTCGGGTGCTTCTCGAGCGCGCGCACGATGGCCCACGCGACGAAGTGCGTGAAGGAGACCTTCGAGAGGCCCAGCACCTCGCGGTGCCGGTTCAGGATGCGCCGGTTCTCCTCCATCGTCTTGACGGGGATGACGCGGTTCGTGGTGGCGGTTGGAACGCCGAGCGACGCCTCCATGTTTCGAGCGATCGTCGCGGCGCCACCCGCGATCGCGACGGCGAGCTCGCCGGAACGGGCGGCGGGCGCCGCCGGGCGCGCGGGCGCGACCATGGCAACGGGTGCCGGAGCCGGCGGAAGGAGCGGGGCCGCCGCTAACCGAAGGGCCTGGGTTCCGGCCATGGCGTGGGGAACCCGCTCTTCCAGCTCCTGGAAGGTGCGTTTCCAGTTCTCCTCCACCGAGGCGGGCTCGAGGCGGTAACGGGCGTAGAGCTCGAGCGCGAACGGGGCGTTGTCCCCGAATTCCTCGAGCAGGCTGTTCACGACGGACGATGCAGAGGGGTCGGTCATCAAGTCCCCATTCTAGGCTGCGCTACACCGTCACGCGGTCACGTCGCGCCGGGTGAAGAGGACGAAAGCGGCCGTCAGGGCCGCCAGTGCCCAGGCCAGAAGCACCAACGCCGAGAAGGTCAACGTCATTCCCTCGAAGGGCGTCGGCAGGCCGGCGTAGTAGTCCGGCAGCGGCAAATTCGTCACGAAAAACCACTTGGCGCCGTCCCAGTCGGAGGCAACGCGCGACAGGATCGTGCCGCCCACGAGCGTCGCCATCATCGTGCCCATCGCGGCGGCCGCCGACCGGAAGACGACCGAGAGGAGAAGCGTGATGGAGCCGACCGCCAGCGCCGAGAACCACGCGAGACCCCACGCGGCGAACGTGTCCTGCCAGAGGGACACGATGCGCACGCCCGACAGGTCGAAACCGGCGGCCGGGGACGCACCGCCGAGGCGGAAGCCCGTCAGGATCGGCGCTTCCCACCCCGACCAGCCGAACGCGACGCCCGAGATGCCCCACGCCAGGAAGAACGCCGCGAGGAGCGTGAGCGTCGTGAAGAGGATCATCGCGACGACCTTCGACAGCAGGATCTTCCACCGCGCGACGGGCCGCGTCAGGAGCAGCGTGATCGTGCCCTCCGCGAACTCCGACGACACGAGGTCCGCCCCGAAGACCGCGATCAGGAGCGGGATCAGGAGGACGCTCCCGACGCCGGCAAACGCCCGTGTGAAAACTGGCCCGGTCAATTCGTTCGGATTCAGATTCCTGGAAAGGTAATAGCGGAGTCTCCCGGACTCGTAACGCATCCAACGTTTCCACTGCTCGGGGATGCCCCGGCGCTGATTCATTTGCCGCTCGAGGTCGCTCGCCCTCTTTTCCACCTGCGCGCGCCAGTCGCGCTCGGGGTGGTCCCGCCGCTGCTGCTGCTGCTGACGGTTCTGTGCGAAAACGACGACACAGAGCAGCGCGGCCAGAACGATCAGGATGATCCGGAATCTCTTCCTTCGAAGAATCTTCAATGCTTCGTTCTCGACGAGCCCCAGCATCACGCTCACGAGAGCACCCTCATACGGTCTCTCCCCCGGTCTTCTCGAGGAAAAGGTCTTCCAGCGACTTCGCCCCGTTCTCCGTCAGCTCCGCGAGCGTCCCGGCCGCCAGCGTGCGCCCGCGGTGGACGATCGCGATGCGGTCGACCATCTTCTCGACCTCGGAGAGGAGGTGGCTCGAGACGAAGACGGCGAGGCCGTGGTCGCCCGCGAGCCGCCGCACGAGCTCGCGCATCTCGCGGATGCCCGCGGGATCGAGGCCGTTCGTGGGCTCGTCGAGGATGAGGACGGCGGGATCGGAAAGAAGCGCCTGCGCGATGCCGACGCGCTGGCGCATGCCGAGAGAGTATGTGCGCACGAGGCCGTCGAGGCGCTCGTCCATGTGGACGAGGCGCGCGAGCTCGTCGATGCGGGCCGAGGCGCCGTCCCCGATCATCCGCGCGAAGTGCTCGAGGTTTTCGCGCCCCGTGAGGAACTTGTAGAGGTCGGGCGTCTCGACGATGCAGCCCACGCGGCGCATCGCGGCCTCGAAGTCCGTCGCGAGATCGTGCCCGTCGATGACGACGCGGCCCCGCGTGGGCCTTACGAGGCCGACGAGCATCCGGATGGTCGTGGTCTTGCCCGCGCCGTTCGGCCCCAGGAACCCGAACACCTCGCCGCGGTGGAGAGCGAACGACACGTCCGAGACGACCTCTCTTTCGCCATACCTCTTCGCGAGCCCCTCGGCGGAAAGGACGACCTCGGAAGCGCTCACCTGGGACAGTTGTACGCCATGCGTCAAGAGACGGGTTTGCGTTTCCGGCAGAATACCGTTCCGTGACACGCGCCTCCCGCCGCCTCCTGCTCTGGTTTCTCCCCGCCATGCTCGGTCTTGCGACCGCCGGCGTCTTCGCCGCCGGCTTTGCCGCCGCCCTGAAGGGCCGACTCGGCGAGCCCGTTGATCCGTCCACCCCGCCCATCACCGCGCCCGGGCCAGCCGCCGCCGCCACGGCCGGAAGCGGCGCCTTTCGCATCGTCGCGCTCGGCGATTCGCTGACGCGCGGCGCGGGCGACGCGGCGGGCGGCGGCGGATACCCGGAACGCGTCGCGGCCGCACTCCGGAAAGAGGGGCGGACCGTCGCCGTGGAGAATCTGGGAGTAGACGGGATAGAAACGAAAGATTTGCTTAGAAAGGTAGAAGAGCCGGACGTTCAGCGCCGCCTTGCAAGCGCTCAGGTCATCCTGCTGTCGATCGGAGGCAACGACCTCAGCCACTCGATCCGCGGCGCGGCGCTCCCCGGCGAGACGCCCGCCGATCCGACGGCCGCGGCTCTCGCCACGGCGTCTCTCAACCTTCAAAGAATCCTCTCGGCCGTTCGCGCCGCGAACGGCTCTTCGCCAATCAGAATTCTCGGCCTCTACAACCCATTCCCCGAAACCTACGACCGGAAGCTGGCGAAAGAGACGCTCCTGAAGTGGAACGTGGCCCTCGAAGAGGCGAGCTACGGCGTTCCGGGGGCGACGGTCGTCCCGACCGCCGACCTCTTCGACGAGCGGCCGGACCGGCTCTCTCTCGACCGGTTCCACCCCGGCGCGAATGGTTACGGCGAGATCGCGGGGCGCGTCCTCTCGACCCTGAACCTGCCGGCGGCGACGCCGCGAAAATCGTGATGGCCGAGCTCCGCGAGGAAGCCGGGCTCGACGTCGGCGCTACCCTCGCCAAGGCCGTCGTCGTGCCGAAAGGCGGGAGCGCCGAGTTCCCGGAAAAGCTCCAGACCTACGTGGGGCCGAGCGGTGACTTGTCGCTTCTGGCCGCATTCCTGGCCAGCCACCCGGCCACCTCGCTCGCGGCCACCGGCGCAGGCGCGGGCCGCCTCGCGAACGTGCTCAAGGACCATGGGCCGATCGCCATCACGGACGAATTCGAGGCCTGGGGAGAGGGCGAGCGCGTGCTGCTCGCGCGGGCCGACTTCGTCCCGACCAGGCCCCACCTGCTCGTGAGCCTCGGCACGGGCACGTCGATCCTGCGCGTCGGTCAGGAAGGCCGCATCGCGCGCGCGGGAGGCACCGGCCTGGGCGGCGGCACGCTGCGCGGCTTCAGCCAGCTTCTCCTCGGCCAGATCGACTACGACGCACTCACGACGCTCGCCGGACAGGGCGACCGGCGGCGCATCGACCTCCTCGTGCGCGATCTCTATCAGTCGGGCGAGATCTCTCTACAGGGCAATCTCACGGCATCCAACCTCGGACGAATCTCCTCCCGCGACTCGCGGGACATCGCGCACGCCATCACGGGCCTCGTGGGCGAGAACGTCGCGCTCCTCGCGGCGGCCCTGTCCAGGCAGGAAGCCGCCCCCGGCCCTCTCGACGTGGTTTACGCGGGCTCGACGCTCGTGCGCAACGTCGCCTTGAAGGACATCCTCGCGTTCGCGACGTCGGTGGGGGGCGCCCGGGCGCGCTTCCTTCCGCATGGAGAGTTCGTGGGCGCGATCGGCGCGATCATGCGCGCCCGCAAGGGCGAGGCGCGCGTGCCATGACGAAGGGGCTCACGGTCGACCTCGAGGGCCGCGTCGCCCTCGTCACCGGCGCCTCACGCGGCATCGGCGCCGAGATCGCGCGCACGCTGGCCGCCGCGAACGCGCGCGTCGCCCTGCACTATGGAAAATCCCACGAGGCCGCGCGCGCCGTCGCGGCGTCGATCGCCGCGGCCGGGCACATGGCTCCCCTCCTCGTCTCGGCGGACGTCGGGCGCGAGGAGGAGCGGCGCCGCCTGCACTGCGAGGTCACGGAAGGCCTCGGCCCTCCTTCGATCCTCGTGAACAACGCGGGCTTCTATCGGAAGAACGCGTTCGAGCAGCCCGACGATTCGGCCTTCCTCGCGCGGTGGCGGGAGACGATGGCAGTGAATCTCGAATCCGCGGCTCACCTCAGCTTCCTCTGCCTGCCCGCGATGCGCGCGAACGCCTGGGGACGGATCGTGATGATCGCCTCGCGCTCGGCGTTCCGGGCCGAGACGGATCACCCGGACTACGCAGTCTCGAAGGCCGGGATGGTGAATCTCGCCCGCTGCCTCGCGCGCAACGAAGGCGCCCGCGGGATCACCGCGAACGCGGTGTGCCCGGGCTGGGTGCAAACGGAGGCCGTCCGCGATGCCCTCGCGGGCGCGGCGGGCGCCGAAGTCCGCGCGCAAATCCCCCTCGGCCGCGTGGCCTCGACCGCCGACGTCGCGAACGCGGTGCTGTACCTGGTCTCCCCTCTCGGCTCCTACGCCACCGGCATCGCCATCCCCCTGAACGGCGGTTCCTACCTTCACTGAAAATTCACGCCGCCCGGCCGGAACGGGCGGATAATTTCAGATCCTTACATGGTGAAGCGCGCGTGGGTTCTCGCCCTGACGCTGCTCCCGGCGGTCGCAGCCGGCGGTGCCGAGCCGTCGACGCCCCCGGCAGCGCCCACTCCGGACGCGCCCGTCGCTCCGCCGCGCCCGCCGCTCGTCGAACGATTCCGTTTTTTCTCCCTCACGCCCCTTCCTCTCCCGGTCCTCGACCTCTCGGGGCTGCCCGACGAGAAGCGGCTGTTTCACCAGCAGGGAGACCCCGACTCGCTGTTCACGCTCGGCGATCCCACCCCCGAGGGCCAGGTCCACCTGAAGGCCGCGATCGAGATCAACGAGCTCTTCCTCAAGGCGATCCCGCCCGACGCCAGCGTGGGTTCCGCGGACACGCGTCCACGCGCCGCCGGCAGCTTCCTTCCCCTCGACGCGTCCGGGCGGCCCTATCAGCTTCGCCTCGGGGCGCGACTCGTCTGGTAAGGTTTTCAGCGAGATGAAACGTATTCTCGGTGTCCTTCTCGCGGCGGCCCTCGCCGGGAGCGAAACGCGCGCCGCCGAGACGGCGCCGCCGCTGGTCCGGTCCGTCGAGATCTCGATCACGAACGTGGACGTCGTCGTGACGGATGCGAAGGGGCGGCCCGTGACCGACCTGACGCCTCTCGATTTCGTCGTCATGCAGGAAGGCAAGGCGCAGGCCATCTCGAATTTTTCGTTCGTGAGAAACACGAACGCGCCCGCGGTCCCGGCCGCGGAGACGGCTCCCTCGGGACCTTCGCCGGCGGCGTCTCCGGCACCCGTTCCGCCCGGCCCGGCAGGAGCGCGCCTCGTCGTGTTCCTCGACTTCCTCCACATGACGGCGCCGAACCGCAATAGCGCGGTCGCGAGTCTCGCCGAATTTCTTCCGCGCACCCTCGGCCCGCGCGTCGAGGTGCAGATCGTCTCCTGGGATCGCGCCCTTCGCCCGCGCGGAGCGTTCACGAACGACGGGAAGGTCATCTCCGCCGTCCTAGAGGCTCTCAAGGGAGAGTCGACTCTCGGCGACGCGCCCGCCCGCGAAAAGAGCCGCCTCTTCGCGATGATCGACAGCGCCCTGAACGCCGACGCGCGAACCCGGGGCCCGCTCGTCGACCAGGCGATCTCGACCCTGCGCGGGTGGTGCGACAGCCAGGCTCACGACGTGGACGCGACCCTCGACGCGGCCAGGTCCACCGCCGCGAGCCTGTCGGGCGTGGAGGGGCGGAAGATCCTCATCCTCGTGACCGAAAAGCTCCCGCCATCGCCGGGACGCGAGCTGTGGGAGTACTTCCAGCGGGGCCTCGAGCGCATTTCTCGGGGCCCGCGCGTCGGGAGTCTGAACGAGATGACGTGGAAGGACTTCGACCGCTCTGCGTCCTTCCGGCGGCTCTCGAGCGCGGCCAACGGCGCGGGCGTCTCGCTCTTCATGGTGGATGCTTCGGGGCTCACGGGTGACACGATGCTCTCGGCGGAGTTCGCGGGGACGGGTGATAGCGTGAATGAAGGGCTCGCCGCCCTCGACGCGGAGTCGGCGCTCCGTCTCCTCGCGGAGGAGACGGGCGGCGCCGCCATCGTCGGCCGGAACAATCTCGCGCTCGCGCTCGAGAGCCTCGAGCCGGCGTGGACGTCGTACTACTCGCTCGGCTTCGAGAGCAGCACGTCGAAACCCGGCGTCCCCCGGTCCATCCGCGTGAGCGTGAAGAGGCCCGGTGTCCGGGTCCTCACGCGCCGGAACGTCATCGAGCGGACGGCCGAACAGAAAGTCGCCGACGCCGTGCTCTCGGGCGTCCACTTCCCGAAAACGCTCAATCCGCTCCAGGCCTCGCTGCATATCGGAACTCCGAAGAAGTCCGGCTCGATGTGGCTCGTGCCCCTGGAGTTCAGCATTCCGCTCGAGAAGCTCACGTTCGTCCCGCAGGGCGGGAGGGCGCGGGGGGCCGTCCTCTTCACGGCCGTCGCCGCGGGGGCCGACGGCCGGATTTCCCCGGTGACGACCGAACGCGCGCCGCTCGACATCCCCGAGACCGATCTCGGATCGCTGGCCGGGAAGCATTTCACGTACAGCGCCACGCTCAAGGTGCGGGGGGGGCCTCAGATCTTCTCCACCGCCCTGACGGACGAGATCTCGCGCCTGACGAGCTACGTCCAGCCGCACGTCCTCATCGGCGACGGGAAGTCCAAGGAACGCTGAACCCTTCCTCGCCTCTCCTACTTGATGAAGTAGCCGGAGACCCTCCAGGTGCCGTCCTTGTCATGCATTGGCGTGACCGTCTCGATCGCGGCCGCCTTATTCTCGAACTGTGATTCGAATTGAATGACGACGTACTCGCCATCAGGGGCGCCAGGAAGAGTGCGAGCGAAGGTGGCCGACTTGACCTTTCGGGCCTTCACGGCGCCGAGTGGCGAGCGGACGCCCTTGACAGCCTTCTCCCAGTCAGCCTTTGTGACGGCGCCCTTGAAGAAGGACGCTGCGTCGTCCCAGCTCTGACCGTACTTGGCGCCATCCGTAAGGGCAAGCCAGCTCTTGGCTGCAACCTGGGCTTGAGCGACGGCACCGTTGTCGTCCGCTGATGCCGAGAAGCCAATGAGAATGAGGGTTGCCGCGGAAACGGCTAAAAGGGTCTTCATGGCGATCTCCTTGCGAAAAGGGTGCGTGGGCAAGAATGCGAAGGCAAGCGTAACGATATCAAGCTCAGCGGCGAGCGCAGTGAGATGGGATGAGAAGGCCGGCCTCCCGCGCAGTCTGAAAATCAGCTGCAGAGGAACGCGGGCTTGAAGGCCCACAAAGGAGGCCGACCATGAAGAAGCGTACCAC
>DAIOUV010000013.1:0-32450 GCA_036759345.1 Acidobacteriota bacterium
TGAGGACACGGACCTCCTGAACGGCGCCGCGCTCGTCGATGAGCGCCATGAGGAACGGCGTCCCGATCGAACCGTCGGCCCCACGCTTGACCTGCCGCGCCTGAACGGGAAGGTTGTTCATGTTTCCGAGGCGCACGAGGCGGGGCTCGACGACGCCCTCGCCGGGACCCACGAGGTCCCCTTCCTTCACCGGCGCGCTCGACGCGGCGGGGATCACGGACGCCTTGGCGGGCACCGAGACTTCGACCGGAGGAGGCGCCGCGGATTTCGGCACCTCGGCCACGGTTTCGGCGGGCTTTGGTTCGGGGGCGCGGGAGACCGGAACGGCCGTCGAGGCGGACTCGGGGCCTTTCAGGGCGGCGGCGGGGACATCGGAGGGACGCGAGGGTTCCGCGGCTTTCATGGGCGCGAGCCCGACGCCGGCCGCCGGCGGCACGGACGCCGTCGCTGGCTTCCCCGCGGTCCCGGACTGCTTCGCCGCCTCGCGCAGCGCCTTCTCGCGCTCTGCCCCGAGACGGCGCGCCTCGGCCTCGACCGCCCGGGGGTCGACGACCTTCGCGGGCCCGGGCAGCGCCGGCGCGGAAGCCGAAAGCTGCGCGGACGCCTCGGGAACCGCGGACGCCGCGCCCACCGCCGCGAGGTCCGTCTTCGGCACGCCCGCCGTCACGGGCGGCCTGGCGCCCGACCAGCGCCCCTTCATGACGAAAAGGCCGCCGGCCACGAGCACCACGGCGGCGAGTCCGATGCCGGCCACGAGGCCGGTGCGGCTCTTCCGGGATTCGCCCGCCGCCGGCAGCGCGGCCGCGCTCTCCCCTACCGCGCGGCGCGGGGTAGGCTCCGGACGCGGCTCATGCGCGGGAATCGAGGGCCGCGCGAACTCGCCCGCCTGCGCTTTCGCGATCACGAGCCCCTTCCCCTTCTTCGGGGGAACCCCGGGTGCGGGGACCGGGCCGACCGGCCCCGGCATGTCGCGGGCCTTGTCGAAGGCGGCGTCGATCTCGTCGTCGGACGCCTGCGGCGCCTCCCGCAGCCGGTGCATGTAGATCGCGAGATCCGCGGGCCCGGGCGACGGCTGAAACGTGTACAGCACCGCGTGGAGGTCCTTCTCGAACTCGGACGCGTTCTGGTAGCGCTCCTGCGGATTCTTCGCGAGCGCCTTGAGGACGATCTGGTCCACGCGCTTCGGCACCTCGGCGCCGCGGGACGAAGGCATCGCGACCTCGCCTTCACGCACGCTCTCGAGAACGGACATGTCCGTGTCACCCTCGAAGAGGGGCGCCCCCGTCAGCATCTCGTAGAGCACCGAACCGAGGGAGAAGATGTCGCTCCGCCGGTCGAGCCTCTTGCCCCAGGCCTGCTCGGGCGACATGTACTGCAGCTTTCCCTTGAGCGCGCCCGATATCGTCGTCGACACCTTGCTCGCGGCCTTCGCGATGCCGAAGTCGCAGAGCTTGATGTCGCCCTCGTCGCTGATGAGGATGTTCTGCGGCGAGACGTCGCGGTGCACGAGATTCAGCTCGCTGCCGTCCGGCGCCGGGCGGCGGTGCGCGTAGTCGAGCGCGTTCGCGATTTTCGACGCGATGAAAAGGGCGAGCTCGGCGGGCAGCGGAAAGCCTCTTTCCTTCGCGAGCTTCAGGAGCGTGCGCAGGTCCTTGCCCTCGACGTACTCCATGGCGATGTAGTGCCAGGCGTCGACCTTGCCGAGGTCGTAAATGTGGGTGATGTTGTTGTGGTTGAGCTGAGCCGCGAGCTTCGCCTCGTCCACGAACATCGTGACGAACTCGGCATTCGTCGCCATGTGCGGCACGATGCGCTTGATCGCGACGATCTTCTCGAAGCCCTGTTCGCCGCTCATGCGCGCCTTGAAGACCTCGGCCATGCCGCCCGCGCCGATCTTCTGCAAGAGCTGGTAGCGCCCGAACGCGCCCGGAGACGAAGCCGGCCGCGCGGCCGGCACCGGATGCGTCGCGTCGACGGGCCGGGGCATCGGGGGGGACGCCGGCGGGACGGAGGGGGGAAGAGGCGACGCCTTCATGCGCACGGTCTCCCCGGAGACTTCGCGCGCGACTTCTTTTGGCTCTCGTGGCTCTCGCGGGCGCGCCGGGGGCGCGGGCTCAATCGTCTTCGGGGGCGGCAGGATTCCCGAGAGCGTGTCGTGGAGGAGTTTGTCGACGGAGGAGGTTGAAGATGCGCCCCGGGACGCGGGCTCGGCCGCGCGCGGCGCGGGCTGCGGCCGCGCGCTGAGGCTCGCCATCACCTCGGCGACGTTCACGCGCGCGGTTCGCTCGACGGGCCGGTCGAGCCTCTCGCCCGGCACTTCGGCCGCGGGAAACGGGGCCGATACTCCGCTCGGCGTCTTCTTCGGCGGCATGAGTCCCGAGAGCGTGTCTCTGAGCAGCTTCTCGACAGAAGGGACCGGCACCGGCATCTCGCGCGAGATCGGACGAGCCGGCGGCTCGTCGTCGAGCTCCGTCAGGACGCCCGAGAAGATGTCGTCGGCGGAGAGGAGCGGCGCGCCGAAATCGGACGGCGGCCCCAAAGACGACGGCATCTCGATCGCGGGCCTGAGTCCCAGCGCCATCGCGACCTCCGCCTGGAAGACGTCCTGGGAGAACGGTTTCTCGAGGATGCTCGTCGCGCCCACGCGCTGCGCGTCGGCGCGCTTGTTGCGGCCCTTGTAGCCCGACATCATGAGGAGCACGGGCGGCGTCGGGCCCATCGCCTGCATGCCCTTGATCACGTCGGGCGTCCGGAGCTTCGGGAGAATGGAGGAAATGAGCACGAGGTCGGGACGCGACTTGCGGTAGAGCTCGAGGCCTTCCTCGCCGTCGCGCGCCATGACGAGCTCGACCGTCTGCGACTGACCCGCCAGGTACTGGCGGATTTGCTCGAGATAGCTCGGCTCGTATTCGATCAGCAGAAATTTCATGCCGAGATTGAGGACGGGGGCAACCGCCACCGCCGCGTGCACAACTCCTTCCGGAAGAATCTATTATCGACGGGGTGACCGCCGTGTCAACGAACGAGACCGCGCGCTTTTCGGCGCGGCGCATCTTCAGCGCGGCCCTCGGCTGCAAAGTCAGCCGGATCGACGCGGCGGCGCTCGCGGATTCGGTCGCGGGAGGAGGGGCGGCCCCCGCGGGGCCCGGCGACGCGGACGTCCTCCTCGTGCACGGCTGCGCGGTGACGGATCGCGCCGAGCGCGACGGCCGGCGCCTCGTGCGTCGCCTCCGGCGCGCGAACCCCCGCGCGACCCTCGTCGTCTCCGGTTGCCTCGCCGAGCGGGCGGGCGGATCCCTGGCCCGGATGCCGGAGGTCGATCTCGTCGTCTCACTGGCCGCGCGCGATGCGCTCTCCGAGATTCTCGACGCGCACGCGGCCGAACTCCTGCCCGGGCGGATCGTGACCACGGCGGACGCGGCCAAGGCCGCGCTCTTCGCGATGCCCGCGGCGGGCCGGCCACTCGAGGCGCTCTTAGACCCCGAGAGGACCCGTGCCTTTCTGAAGATCCAGGACGGCTGCGAACGCCGATGCGCGTTTTGCGTCGTGCCCTCGCTGCGCGGGAAAGAGCGCAGCGCCCGGATCGAGGACGTCACCGACGCGATTCGTCGCCTCGGGGACGGCGGCGTCCCCGAGGTCGTCCTCGCGGGCGTCCACCTCGCCGCGTTCGGCCACGACCGCGGGACACGCCTCGTCGATCTCCTCACGCGACTGGAGGCCGATCCGCCGGCCTGCCGCGTCCGGCTCTCGTCGCTCGAGCCCATGGAGGCCGGCGACGACCTCGTCGACCTCGTCGCCGCTTCGCGGGTGGTCGTTCCGCACCTCCATCTGCCGCTTCAGTCGGGATCGTTCTCCGTCCTCAAGCGGATGCGGCGCGGCATCGTGCCGGCGCGTTACCGCGCGCTCGCCGAGCGCGCGGCGCGCGCGAATCCGCGCCTCCACCTCGCGACCGACCTGATCGCGGGATTCCCCGGCGAAACCGACGCCGACTTCGACGAGACGTGTCGCTTCGTCGAGGATCTGCCGTTCGCATCGCTCCACGTCTTCCCGTTCTCGCCGCGCGGGGGCACCGACGCCGCAGCCTGGCATCGGGAGAATCCTCTGGCTTCGGGCGTCCTGACGGAGCGCACGCGCGCGTTGCGGCGCCTCGGCGCCGCGAAGGCCCGCGCGTTCGCGGCCCGCGCGGCCGGCACGACGGCCGAGATCGTCACGCTCTGCGGAAACCGCGGCCTGACGGACCACTACCTCGAGGTCTCGCTCGAGCTGCCATTGGAAGGCCGCCTCCCCGGCCGCCGCCTTCAGGCGCGCCTCGTCTCCGGCGCGGCAGGGATGCCCCTCGAGGCGCATCCCTGCTAGACTGCGCGCCCCCCGAAAACGCCTGAGGTGAGTCATGTCCGGTCACAGTAAGTGGAGCACGATCAAGCACAAGAAGGGCGCCGCCGACGCCAAGCGCGGAAACCTCTTCACGAAGCTGATCAAGGAAATCACGATGTCCGCCAAGGTGGGCGGAAGCGTCATCGAGTCGAATCCGCGCCTGCGCTCGGCGGTCCTCGCCGCGAAGAAGGCCTCGATGCCCTCGGACAACATCGACAGGGCGATCAAGCGCGGCACCGGCGAGCTCGAGGGCGTGACCTACGAGGAGGTCGTGTACGAGGGCTACGGGCCGGGTGGTGCCGCGATCCTCATCGAGGCGATGACGGACAACAAGAACCGCACGACGGCCGAAATCCGCCACCTGCTCACGAAATACGGCGGCAACCTCGCCGCCGCGGGCGCCGTCGCGTTCCAGTTCTCGAAGAAGGGCTACATAGCCGTCGAGAAGAGCGCCGCGAAGGAAGACACGCTCATGGAGCTCGCGCTCGAGTCGGGCGCCGAGGACTTCAAGACGGACGACGCGGACATCTTCGAGGTCTACACCGACCCGGCCTCGTTCGACGCGGTGAAGTCCGCGGTCGAGGCGAAGAACATCGCGATCCAGACGGCGGAGATCCAGATGGTTCCGCAGAACACGATCGACGTCGCCGACAAGGGCCCCGCGCTCCTGAAGCTCCTCGACATGGTCGAAGACAACGACGACGTCCAGAAGGTCTGGTCGAACGGCGACATCGACGACAAGTACCTGACGGAGGAGTGATAGCGGCTCTCCGATGAAAATCCTCGGGGTCGATCCCGGAAGCCGCGCCGCCGGCTGGGCCGTCGTGGACTTCGCGGGGGCGCCCGTCCTCGTAGGCGCCGGCGTCCTGCGCCCTCCCCTCACGGGGAGCTTCGCGGAGCGCCTCGCCTTCCTTCACGCCGCTTTGGGCCGGGTGATCGCGGCCGAACGGCCCGACGCCGCGGCCGTGGAGCGCGTCTTTTCCGGCGTGAATCCCCAGAGCCTCATCTCCCTCGGGGAGGCGCGCGGGGTCCTCCTTCTCGCGCTTGCCCAGGCGGGCATTCCCACCGCCGAGGTGACGCCCGCGGAGATCAAGCGCGCCGTGGCGGGCTCGGGAGGCGCCGAGAAGGAGCAGGTGCGCCGCATGGTCACCGCCCTCCTCGGACGCCGGCTCGCCCTCGATGCCGCCGACGCGGCGGCCGCCGCCCTGACGCATGGGTTCGTCGCCGCCCGGCGCGGCGCGCGCTTCGCGGCGGCTCCCGGCGCGCGGACGTCTCCGCGCGCTCTTGTGAGGCGGCGCCCGGCCGGCTAGACGGCCGGTTGAGCCGACCCCGCGCAGGCTGCTATCGTGAAGGCGTACTGATGTCGTTTCAAGGCTCCCTCAACGAGCTTCCGCTCTCCGATATCGTCCAGCTCGTGGCCGTCTCCGGCAAGACGGGCATGTTCTCGATGACGCGCGCCTCCGAGAAGGGCTACGTCTATCTGCAGAACGGGCACATCACCCACGCAAAGCTCGGCGAGGTCGAAGGCGAGGACGCGATCTACGCGCTCGCGCTGTGGAACCAGGGCACGTTCCAGTTCTCGCCCGGCGTCGAGAGCGAGGCCCGCACGATCGGCCGCTCGAACACGAATCTGCTCCTCGAGGCGGCCCGCCGGAGCGACGAATGGAAGATCCTCTCGCGGAAGATCCCCGGGACGGACTCGATTCCCGTGCTCGTGTCCCGCGAAGGCGCGAACGGACCGGTCACGCTGACGCCCGTCGAGTGGAGAGTCGTCACGAAGGCCGATGGCCAGCGCTCGATCGAGGAGATCGCGCGGGCCCTGAAGGCCTCCGCGTTCGACATCGCCAAGACGCTCTACGGCCTCGTGACCGCCGAGCTCGTCGAGATCGGCAAACCGCGCGGGACCTCTCGAACCGCTCCGGAACCGCGGGCGCCGGTCTCCGCGCCGGCGATCCCGCCGCTCACCGGCCAGTCCATCCCGAACGTCTCGACTCACAGCGGAGCCTTCCAGGCCCTCTCGAAAGGCGACGAGAAGCGCAGCCTCCAGATCCTCTGCACGAAGGTGAAGCAGGAGGCTGAAGCGGCGGCGGCCGCGCCCGGAGACACCACGATCGACCGTCCCTACTGGTCGGCGCTCCAGGAGCTCGACCGGGGCCGCGGACTCGACGTCGTGCGCGACCTGATCCGGACGCTCGAGGAGGCCATCGAGAAGCTCCGGGGCCCGGCGGCCGCGCGCGGTTTCCGCGAGAAGATGAACCCCCTCCTCTGACGTAACTCCTTGACATCGTTTGCCTCCGTGTGGGAGACGCGCTAGAATCTGACAGCGATTTCTGCCTTTTTTGCACAACGACTCGAGGCACTTCCCCGCACAGGCCGGTATGAGGCCCCCGCGGCCGGGCGGACCAAAGGAGATTCGATGCGACGGATGCGGACCCGACTCCTCCTCGGCGCGATCGCGTGCCTGGTCCTCGCGACTCCCTTCGCGACTCCCCTGGCCGCGCAGATAGCTCCCTCAGTCTCGGGCGAGACGGGGCTCTTTGAAGTGACGAACGCCGACATGCTGCCGCAGGGTCGCTTTTCTCTCGGGCTGTCCTGGGGACTGTGGAACCGGACGGCGGCGTCCGTTCCCTACGCGGCCACGCTTTCGGACGATCCCCTCCGCTACGACGTGCAGCGGATCGGGATGTCCGTCGCGTACGGCCTCCTCCCCCGATGGGAGGCCTCCCTGAGCACGGGCTCCAACCGGTACAGCGCGTCCGACTACAACTGGCAGGGCCTCGTGAACGGCCATTACCGCTATGGCAGCTTCACGCATTCCGAGATGGACAAGGTCCGTCTCGGCACGAAGATCCTCCTCAACACGCAGGACCCGGTGCTCGTCGTCCTCTTCGGCGGCATCGCGTTGCCGACCCAGTCCAAGAACGACGTCAACGCGCTCGGCACCTATCGCGCGGACTACGACCTCGGCCTCTCGTTCAACGTCGGATGGGTCACTTTCCAGACGGCCTATCAGCTCAACGGGAAACTCGGCACGCCCACGGCGTTCCCCAACGTCGGGGACACGGGCTACGACATCTCGAACACGTGGACGTCGGCCGTCGCCGTCGCGGTGCCAGTGATTCCGAACGTCTTCAAGGCGATCGGCGAGATCAATCGGGTCCACTACGACGGCGGCGACACGCAGCCGCCGGACTTCTCCGAGGTCACGCTCGGAGGCCGGTTCGCGTTCGGCAACTCGGGGTTCACGGCCTCCGGGGCCGTGCGCGTGAACATCGACCGCTGGGCAAAATACGGCAACAGCCCCTCGAGCATCGGCGGCCTCGTGCAGGTCGCGTACCTGCCTCCGCCTGCCGTCAGGGAACGGCCGCGCGCCGCGTTGCCCCGGGAGGCCGAGCCGCCGCCCGCGACCGAGCCCGTTCTCGCCCCCGTGATGGCCGCCGAGCCGGCGATCGTCACCGCCCCTGCCGCGCGGCCTTCCACCTCGACGACGGACGAGATCCTCTACGACGCCGCCAAGAGCCGCCTCACGAACATCGCGAAGGCCATCCTCGACGGCGTCGCCCTGCGCCTCAAGAACAACCTGGCCGCCACGTGCACGGTTTCGGCGTCCACCGACGCGAAGGAAAAGGGCGGCGATCACGCGGCGCTCGCGAGGGCCCGCGCCGAGGCGGTCCGCGACTACCTCATGAAACGTCACGGCATCGACGGCTCGCGCATCGCGACCGAGGTAAAGGGAGACGCCGACTCGACCGACGCGACGCGCAACCGCCGCGCCGTCGTGACCGTCACGTTCCCCTGATTCCTATGTCCGCCCACGGCGGCGTTAGACTGACGCCGCCGTGGATTCGAACCCGGGACTCTTCTCCACCGGAACCTTCTCGACGGGGACGAATCCCGCCGGAAGCGGCGTGTTCCGCTCGCGGGCGCTCGTCGTGCTCGCGACCGCCGCCGTCGTCGGACTTCTCTGGGCGGGAAAAGTCCTGTTCGTCATGTTCTTTTTCGCCCTCTTCCTGTCGTTCGCGCTCCAGCCGTTCGTCACGCTCCTCGAGCGGCTGCGCTTCCCGCGCTCCCTGGCCGTGCTCTCCGTGATCCTGTTTCTCTCGGCCCTCCTCGTGTTCTTCGTCGTCAACGCGATGTCGCAGATCGAGGCCTTCACACGGGACCTCCCGACGTACGAGACGCGCATCCGGATCTTCACGGCGAAGGCGCAGGGCGTGTTCGCGCAGCTCGAAGAGCGCACGCGCCTCCTGCTGCCCGAGGTCGATCGCAGCACGCGCTCCGTGCGGCTCGAGTCGGACGCGTTCGACGCGCTTTCGAAGGTCGCCGTCCAGGTCAAGACGCTGGTCTCGCTCCTTCTCTACACGGCCGCGGTCCCGATGCTCTCGTTCTTCATGCTCAAGGACCGCGAGAAGTACGGCGGGGCCGTCGTGAAGATCCTGCGCGTCAAGGGCGGCCGCGCCGCCCAGGACTTCGCCGTCGGGGTCGCGCGCGTTCTCTCCGGATACGTCCTCGGCGAGCTCTTCGTCGTCCTCATCACGGCGTGCATCACGACCGCTGGCCTCCTCGTGCTCAGGGTGCCGTACGGCTACGTCCTCGGCCCCCTCGCGGGCGTGTGCGTGCTCGTGCCCTACGTCGGCGTCATCTTCTCGACGGTGCCCGCGTTTGCCATCGCGCTCCTCGCCTCGAACGACGCGACGCTGCCCGTGAAGGTCCTCGTCTTCTATTCGGTGGTGCAGTTCCTCGAAGGAAACGTCCTGACGCCGTTCATCGTGGGCAGCCGCGTTCGGCTCCACCCGCTCGCGGTCCTCTTCGCGTTCCTCTTCTGGGGCATCCTGTGGGGCGTCCCGGGCGCGATCCTCGCGGTCCCGCTCACCGCGACGATCAAGGTCGTCACCGAGCGCTTCGAGCGCTTCGCACCGTGGGCCGCGCTCCTCGGCGAAAGGACGCCCGATCCCGCGCCGCCGGAGGAGCCCGAGGCACTCCTCGCCGGCCATCGCGGGGCCTGAAGCCGCCCCCCGAAGGAATCGAACCTCAGCCCGCGAGGTTTCGGCGCCGCACAGCGAGTAAGCCCCCGAGAAGTCCGGCCGCGAGGCCGAACGCGACGAGCATCAGGCACGTGGATGCGGGCAGGAAGCGCACCGCGAAGACGCCGAGGAGCGCGTTCTTCGTCGCGGCGATCCACGCGAGGATCGCGCGCGTGACTATCCACAGGACCGCGAGCGCGACGAGGGCGCCCAGCAACCCTTGCACGAGGCCGCCGAGGAGGAACGGGCCGCGGATGAGGACCTCGGGCGCGCCGACGAGCCGCAGGATCTCGATCTCGTCCCGGTGGAGCAGGATCGTGAGCCGCACGACGTTCGCGATCGTGAACGCCGCCCCGAGCGTGAGGAGGACCGCGAGGACGAGTCCCGTCAGCCGCGCGAGGGCGACCGCGCCGCGGAGGCGCCGGATCCATTCGACGTCGAACTGCACTTCCTCGGTGGCCGGGTGCGCGGCGAGCAGCCTGAGGAAGGGCGGAAGCGCCTCGGACGCCACCACTGCGGGGTCGAGCTCCATCTCGATCGAGGCCGGAAACGGGTTTCCCGAAAGCGACCGGGCCGCCGGCCCGAGGGACTTCCACCACGTCGAAAAGCGCGCGCGCGCGTCGTCCGGCGAGACGCGGCGAAGCTTCGTGACGAGGCGGGTCGCCTGGACCAGGCGTTCGAGATCGGCGCGGTCGGCCTCCGTCGCCGAAGACTTGAGGAAAACCGTGACGGTGGATTCGTCGCGCACCGTCTCGACGACGCTCCTGAGGTTCTCGGCCACGAGGAAGAACGCGCCCACGAGCCCGATCGAAATCGCGATGAGGGCCACGGAGAGGCTCGTCATGCGCCTCGCGCGGAAAAGCCCTTCGAACGCCTCCGAGACGAGCGCGGCGAGCGCCGCCGGGCGATTCACGGCGCCTCCTCGCCCCGCTTCGTGGCGGCCTGGGGCGGAAGTGCGGCCTCGACGAGACCTTCCACGACGCGCCCGCGGTCGAGCGTCACGCAGCGGCGCCCCGCGGCCCGAATGAGGTCCAGGTCGTGCGTCGCGACGAGGACCGTCGTCCCGCGCACGCTCACGTCCTGCAGCAGCTTCATGACCTCGCTCGCGAGGCGGTGATCGAGGTTTCCCGTGGGCTCGTCCGCGACGAGGAGCGCGGGCTCGCCCACGAGGGCGCGCGCCAATGCCACGCGCTGCTGCTCGCCGCCCGAGAGCTCCTCGGGAAGCGCGGACAGGCGGTGATGGAGCTCGACGAGGCGCAGCGTGTGATAGGCCCTTCGTCGGCGCTCGGCCGCGGGCACGCCGAGGAACTTCTGCACGTATGTGACGTTCTCGAGCACGGTTCGCGCCGGCAGGAGCTTGTAGTCCTGGAAGACGATCCCCATCGAGCGGCGGAGGGTCGGAATGCGCGAGGCGGGCATGCCGCTCACGTTCATCCCGTTCACGATGATCTGGCCCTCTGTGGGCTCCTCGGCATGGAAGATGAGCCTCAGGAGCGTCGACTTTCCCGCGCCCGACGGCCCCGTCACAAAGAGAAACTCGCCCCTCTTCGCCTTGAACGTCACGTCACGCAGGACCCTTCGGCCCTGGTATTCCTTGGCGACGCGATAGAACTCGATCAGGATTCAGTCCTTGTCGAGGGCGTCCCTGAGGAGCCGGTTCACGACGCCCGGGTTGCCCTTTCCCTGGAGCGCCTTCATCACCTGTCCGACGAACCACCCGAAGGTCGCCGCCTTGCCGCCACGGTACGTGGCGACCTGCTCCGGATGGTCTCTGACGACCCTTTCCACCGCGTCCCGGATCGGGCCCTCGTCGCTGATCTGGACGAGCCCTTTCTCCCTCACGAGCTCGTCGACCGGCCGGCCCGTCGCGATGAGGTCGGCAAGCAGCTCCTTCGCCATCTTCCCGGAGATCGAGCCGTCGTCGATGCGCGCGACGAGCGCCGCGAGCGTCTCCGGGGCGACGGGCAGGCGCCCCGCGTGGCGGTCGGCGTCGGACATCCTCGCGAGGAGCTCGGAGAGGACCCAGTTCGCGATCGCCTTCGGGTTCTTTGGATGCGACGCCACGGCGGCCTCATAGAAGTCCGCGAGCGGCCGCGACAGGCACACGAGCTCGGCGTCGGCCGCCGGAAGGCCGTATGCGGCCTGAAGCCGCCCCGCGCGCGCCTCCGGAAGCTCCGGCATCGCGGCGGCGACGTCCCGCTTCCACGCGCCATCGACGACGAGCACGCCGAGATCCGGGTCGGGGAAGTAGCGATAGTCCATCGCCTCTTCCTTGCTCCGCATCGTCTTCGTCGAGCCGGTCGCGGGCTCGAAAAGGCGCGTCTCCTGCCGAAGCGCCGTCCCCGCCTCGAGCGACGCCACCTGCCGCTCGATCTCGTGCTCAATGGCCTTCTTCACGTGCGCGAAGGAGTTGAGGTTCTTGATCTCCACCTTCGTCCCGAGCGCCGCCGCGCCCTTCGGCCGGACCGAGACGTTCGCGTCGCAGCGGAGCGAGCCCTCCTCCATGTTGCCGTCCGAGGCGTCCACCCAGCGCACGAGCCGGCGCAGCTGGACGAGGGTCTCGTGCGCTTCGTCCGCCGACGAGAGGTCTGGCTCGGTCACGATCTCGATGAGCGGCGTGCCGGAGCGATTCAGGTCCACGAGCGAGGAGCCCGTCGGCACGTCCTCCCACGGGAACTCGTGCATCGACTTGCCCGCGTCCTCCTCGAGATGGATTCGGTTCAGCCGCACGTTCTTCACGGAGCCGTTCGCGCGGACCGCGAGCGTGCCGTGCGTCGCGAGCGGCCGTTCGTACTGCGAGATCTGGTAGCCCTTCGGCAGGTCCGGGTAGAAGTAGTTCTTCCGCGCGAACACCGACGTTTCCTCGATCGTGCAGCCCGTCGCGAGCGCGACGCGCATCGCGAGAGACACCATCTCCCGGTTCGCGACCGGGAGGACGCCCGGATACCCGAGGCAGACGGGGCACACCGCGGTGTTCGGCGGCGCGCCGAATACGACGGGGCACGCGCAGAACGCCTTGCTCTTCGTCCGGAGCTGGCAGTGCACCTCGAGCCCGATCACGGCCTCGAAATCGGAGACGGGCATCGCCGCGAGTCTACCGGAGGCCTGGCGCGGCTCCGCGGTGCCGCGGCGTCGCGTCTATGCCGCCCCGCTCAGTCCGGCAGCATCTTGCCGGGATTCAGAATTCCGTTCGGGTCGAGGGCGCGCTTGATCGCGCGCATGGCGGCGAGAAATGCCGGCGGACGGGAGAGGTGGAGCACGTCTTTCGACGTGATCCCGACGCCGTGCTCCCCCGTCACCGTGCCGCCGAGGCGGACCGTCTCGGCGTAGATCTCCGTCGCCGTTTTCCCGAAGAGGGCGCGCTCGATCGGGCCCTTCCCCTCGCGAAAGAGGTGGACGTGCAGGTTGCCGTCGGCCGCGTGCCCGAACGCGACGGACCTCAGGCCCGCCGCGCCCGAGACGCGGCGGATCGCCGTGACGAGCGGCACGAGCTGGGTGCGCGGCACGGCGAGGTCGAGCTCGGCCGAGACGCCCATCTCGTGGACAGCCTCCGCGATGCCCCGGCGCACGTCCCAGAGCGCGCGCCGCTTCGCCTCGTCCGTCGCGAGGACGACGTCCAACGCGGCGCATTCGAGGGCGATCTCGCCCGCGAGCGTCACGTCGCGCTCGACTTCCTCTTCGGACGGGCCGTCGAATTCCAGCAGGAGACGCGCCTCCGCCTCGGGAAAGGGCACTCCGACGCCCCTCTTTTTCGAGGAGAGGTCGACGGACGGCTTGTCGACGAACTCGCAGGCCGACAGCACGAGGCCGCGCCGGTGCAGCTCGAGCACGCAGCGGGCCGCATCTTCGAGCGTTGGAAAGGGCGCGACGAGCGTGGCCCAGTAGGGAGGCTTCGGGATGAGGCGCAGCCACGCCTTCGTCACGACGCCGAGCGTGCCCTCGCTCCCGAGGATGAGCGACGTAAGGTCGTAGCCCGCGACGTCCTTGCGCGTCTTGCCGCCCGTCACCGCGACGCCTCCGTCCGCGAACACGACCTCGAGGCCCATGACCCACCGGCCCGTGACGCCGTACTTCGCGGCATGCGGTCCGCCGGCGTTCTCGGCGATGTTGCCGCCGATCATGCAGGAACCGCGGGACGCCGGATCGGGGGGATAGTAGAGACCCTTCGCCTCGACGGCTTCGTGCAGCGTCTGCGTGACGACGCCCGCCTCGGCCACCGCCACGAAATTGTCCGTGTCGATCTCGAGGATGGCGTTCATGCGCTCGAGGGACAGCGCGAGGCCGCCGGCGAGGGGAAGCGCGCCGCCCGTCAGGCAGGTGCGTCCTCCTTGCGGCGTCACGGGGATCCGACGCTCGTTGCAATAGGCAAGCAGCCGCGAGACCTCGAGGGTCGTCCTCGGCTTCGCCGCCGCCGCCGGATAGTGGATGAAGTCCTCCGTCCAGTCGTGCGCGTACGGCTCGAGGTCGTCCTTCGCGATCAGGAGATGCCGCTCCCCCACGATCGCGGCGAGCGCGGCAAGCTCGGCGGCGGAAAGCTCTCGGCGCTCCATGGGCGGAGATCTTAAGATGCGCGCATGACACGCGTGGCTTTTCTCGGACTCGGCGCGATGGGCGCTCCCATGGCCCGCCGCATTCTCGCGGCCGGCTTCCCCCTCACCGTGTGGAACCGCAACCCCGAACGCGTCGCAGCGTTCGCGGCGCTCGGCGCCTCCGTCGCGGCGACTCCGCGCGAAGCCGCGGCCGCGGCGGACGTCGTCTGCACGATGCTTTCCGATCCCACGGCGCTCACGGCCGTCGCCGACGGGCCGGACGGCCTCGTCGCCGGCCTCGCGCCCGAAAAGATCTGGCTGGACTTTTCGACCGTGACGCCGGAGGCCTCGCGGCGCGCGGCCGAAAAGGCGCGGAAAAAGGGGGCCGACTTCTGCGACGTGCCCGTCGCGGGAAGCGTCAAGCCCGCGACCGACGGCACGTTGAAACTCCTCGCGGGCGGCGATCCGGCCGTCCTCGCGAAGGCGAGGCCCGTCCTCGACGCGGTGAGCCGCGAAACTCTGCGCTTCGGAGACGTGGGTCAGGGCTCAGCCATGAAGCTCGTGAACAACCTCATGTACGGCGTCACGATCGCCGCCTTCGGCGAGGCGCTCAGCCTCGCGAAGCAGCTCGGGCTACCGGGAAAGGAGACGACGGAGTGGCTCCTCTCGATCCCGTCCGTCTCGCCTTATCTCAAGGCCAAGATGGATTTCCTCGCCCAAGGCGGCGAGCCCGCGGCATTCCAGCTCGCGCTCATGGAGAAGGATCTCCGCCTCATGGTCGAGGCCGGCGGCGGCCCGGCGGCCGCGCCGGTGGTCGACGCCGCGCGGGGCGACTACGAGCGCGCGCGGAACGCCGGGCTCGGCGAAAAGGACTTCGCCCACGTGCTTACGTTTCTCGCGGGCCGACTCAGCTCCTGAGGTAGCGCTCCCGGATCGTCGGAATGAGGTAGTCCGAGAAGGCCGCCTCGAGGCCGTACTTCGGCGCGAATCCCCAGTCGCGGCGGGCGGCCGTGTCGTCCACGTCGCCGGGCCACGTGTCGACGATGCCCTGGCGCTTGACGTCCGGCACGAACGTGATGTTCGCGGAAGGGAACGCCTTCACGACGAGGCCGCGGATTTCGCCCGCCGACGGCGCGAAGGCTCCCACGTTGTAGACCTGCCGCGTCAGGGAACCCGCCGGCGCGGCCGCGAGATGGAGAAGCGCCTCGACGCCGTCGGGCATCGCCATGAACGGGATGCGGGTGTCCTCGCGGACGAAGCACGCGCATGCGTTCCCCTCCGCGGCGGCGTGGATCATCTCGGGCGCGTAGTCGGACGTGCCGCCGGACGGGACCGTGACCGCCGAGATGAGTCCCGGGAACCTCACGCAGCGGAAGTCGACGCGCCCGCTCACCGCTTCCGACGAGAGCTGCTTGTAGTGGCACGAGTAGTAGCGCCCGAGGTGCTCGGCGTAGAGCTTGTTGCAGCCGTACATCGTGGACGGCTGGTTGAACTCGTCTTCCTTGACTCTTTGGACACGCGTCTTCGTCGCGAGGTCGGGCAGGCCGTAAGCGGCGATCGAGGACGGGTACAGGAAGGTGACGGGGCGCCCGTGCGACTGCCTCTCGTGCTGCGCGAACTCGAGAAGATTGAGCGTCCCCTCGACGTTCACCTGATGCGCCGTGACGGGCGTGAACTCGCTGCGTGTAGACAGAAGAGCCGCGAGATGGAAGATGACGTCGATCTCGAACTCCGAGAGGATGCGCTCGAGGACCGTCCGGTCGAGGATCGAACCGATGAACTCCCGGGCGACGAGCCGGCCCAGCTCCGGATCGAGAGGCTTGAGGTCGAGCGTGAGGATGGGGCGCGAACCATCGGCGGCGAGGCGCGTGATGAGGCCGTGGCCGATCTCGCCGCCCGCCCCCGTGATGAGGACGACGGGGCGTCTCACGCGACGGTGACGTCCTTGCTCAGGTAGACGTTCTGGATCGCATGGAGCAGTTCGATGCCCTCGGCCCGGGGCCTTTGGAACGCCTTACGGCCGGAGATGAGGCCCATGCCGCCCGCGCGTTTGTTGATCACGGCCGTCGCGACCGCCTGCCCCGTGTCGTCCTTGCCGCCCGACGCGCCTCCGGAATTGATGAGCCCCGCGCGCCCCATATATGAGTTCACGACCTGCCAGCGCGTCCACTCGATCGGGTGGTTCGGAACGAGCTTCGCGTACGCCTCCGCCTTCGGCTTGTTCCCGAACGGGAGCGCCGCGAAACCGCCGTCGTTCTCGGGCTGCTTCTGCTTGATGATGTCCGCCTCGATCGTGACGCCGATGTGGTTCGCCTGCGACGTGAGGTCCGCCGCGACGTGAAAATCCTGGTCCTTCGTCTTGAAGGCCGGATTCCGCAGGTAGCACCACAGCACCGTGAACATTCCGAGTTCGTGGGCACGCTGGAACGCCTGCGAGATCTCCGTGATCTGACGCCGCGAATTCTCCGTGCCGAAATAGATCGTGGCGCCCACTCCGACGGCTCCCATCTCGAAGGCCTGCTTCACCGACGCGTACACCGTCTCGTCATAGATCGCGGGATACGTGAGCAGCTCGTTGTGGTTCAGCTTCACGATGAAGGGAATGCGGTGCGCGTAGTCGCGCGCCACCGCGCCGAGGACGCCGAGCGTCGAGGCGACCGCGTTGCATCCCCCCTCGTGCGCGAGCTTCACGATGTTGACGGGGTCGAAGTACTCCGGGTTCGGCGAAAACGAGGCCGCGCCGGAATGCTCGATGCCCTGGTCCACGGGAAGGATCGACAGATAACCCGTGTTCGCGAGGCGGCCCGTTCCGAACATCCAGCTCAGGTTGCGCAGGACGGCCGACGGGCGGTCGGACGGAACGAAGACGCGGTCGACGAAGTCCGGGCCCGGGAGGTGCAGCATCGACGCCGCGACGCCCGTCGCCTTGTAGTCGAGGAGTGACGCGCGCTCTCCGAGCTGCTTGCGGATCGTGTCGATCATCGAGAACCTCCTCGCGACCCTCAATCCTAGTCGATTCGGCGCGAATTCGTCCGCACGTGGCATTCTCGGAGCGTGACGCCCGCCACGCCCGCCCCTCCCAGCGAGAAGCCGACGATCGTCCCGAATTTCGTCCATGTCACGTTCGGGCTCTGGTTTCCGTTCTTCCGCTGGATGGCCCGGACCCTGCCTCCCGTCTTTGTGGCGCGCCTCGCGGAAGCCACGGCCGAACGCGCGGTCTGGGAGCGCGACGCCGTCCGGGAGGCCATCCTCGACAACGTCGCGGCCGTCCTCGACCTGCCGCGGAACGCGCGGGCGGTCGAACGGACGGGGCGCGAGATGGTGTCGCGGCATTCCCGCTTCTGGATCGATCTCCTTCGCTACTCGGGCCGCAGGGACGTGGATCCCCGGTCGCTCCTCGCCTCGCGCTCCGGCGACGAGCGTCTCGTCGCGGCGTCGCGCGAGGGCAGGGGCGCAATCCTCCTGACCGCGCACGTCGGCAACTTCGAGCTCGGAGGTCTCTTCCTCGCCCAGCTCGGGCTGAAAGTGGCGGCCGTGTACGTGCCAGACCCGTCGCCCGTTATCGAAAAGCACCGCGAAGATGCGCGGCGGATGCTCGGCGTGCGCGGGCTCCCCATCGACACGTCGCCGTTCGCCTTCCTGCCCGTCCGCAAGGCGCTCGAGGAAAATACCTTCGTTGCGATCCAAGGCGACCGCGACGTCTCGGGCACCGGCCGGCGGATGCCGTTCTTCGGAAAGTCGGCCTCGTTTCCCGTGGGGCCCTTCCGCCTCGCGCAGGTTTCGGGAGCCCCGATCTTCCCTGTCTTCGTCCTCCAGGAGGACGACGGCAGATACCGGACCATCGTCGAGGAGGCGATCCGAGTGCCGAACGCGCGGGGCGTGGAGGGCGAGACGGCCGTTGTCGCCGCACTCGCGTTCTTCGTCGCGTCGATGGAGCGCACGATCCGCGCGTACCCCTCCCAGTGGTACCTCTTCACGCGTTTCTGGGAAGCGGCCACGTGAAACGCGCGGCCGCCGTTCCCGTCGTCGCGGTCCTCCTCGTCTCTTGCCTCCTCTCGTGCCTCCTCGCGTGCGCGCCGCGGCGGCCCGACACCGCGCCTCGGGCCGCCGCCAAAGACGTCGCTCCGGAGGTTCTCGGCGGGGTGCAACGGCTCGGAACGTCGTGGCTCGCGGAAGAGTCCGGGATCCTCGTCGGGCGCTTCGCCGGCGCGCCCTACGACCTCGGATATGCTTTCGGCCGCCTCACCCGCCCGTGGATTCGCTCTCAGGAGACACACCTCGAGGAGCTCTTCACGGTCCTCATCCCCGGCGGCCTCAAGAGGTCGCTCATCCGGCAGCTCTCGGCCTTCCGCCTCCGCGGACTCCCCGACGAGATTCCGGACGATCTCCTCGTCGCGATCGCGGGAATGGCGGACGGCTACGAGCCCGTGCCCCCGCCCTCCGGCTGGAACGCCTATCGCCGGATGCTGGACATGCACGCGCTGCACGACGTCTCGCAGCGCTTCGTGGACGCGCCCGCGCTCGCGGCGGCCTGCACCGGCTTCCTAGCGAGGAGCGCCGACGGCTCGCTCCTCCTCGCGCGGAACTTCGATTTCGAGGGCGGGGACATCTTCGACCGGCAGAAGCTCGTCTCGGTCGTCGCGCCCGCGGAAGGGATTCCGTATCTTTCCGTCGGATTCTCCGGGATGCTCGGCGTCGTTTCCGGCTTCAACCGCGAGGGAATCGGCGTCGCGATACAGGCGATCGCGGGCGGCGAGACGGCGGCCTCGGGAACGCCGATGACGCTCCTCCTCGCGGAAGTCCTCGCGAAAGAGAGCACGTTCGAGGGCGCGGTGGCGCGCCTCTCTTCCGCGAAGGTCTTCGTCTCCGACCTCATCCTTCTCGGGGACGCGAAGAGCGGGCGCTTCGCGGTCGTCGAGAAGAGCCCGTCCGCCTTCGCGGTGCGCGCGGGCACGGGCGCGGCAGGCGCGTTCCTGGGAGCCACGAACGAGGCCGAAGACCCGAGAGTGCGCCGTGGCGCTCGCGCCCTGCCGCCGGAATCGACGTCGCGCAAGAGGCGCGCCCGTCTCGACGTCCTGCTGCAAGAGAGCCGCGGCTCTCTCGACGTGCCGTCGGCGATCGCCATCCTGCGCGACCGACGGGGCGCGGACGGACGGGAGCTCGGTCCCGGGAATCGCAACGCCATCGACGCCTCGATCGCGACGCATTCGGTCGTCCTCGACCTCACGCACCGACGCGCCTGGGTAGCCGCCTCGCCTCACACGCTCGGGCCGTACCTTCCGGTCGACCTCGAAGCCATTCTCGCGAGCCCCGGCGGACCGCCGCCCCGGATCGCCCCGTTTCCGGCGGACGCATGGCTCTCGGCCGAGGGCTACGGCCGCTATCTGGAGGCCCGCGAAGCGCTCGGTCTCGTGCGCCGGTTCGAGCGGATGCGCGCGCACGACTGGCTTTTCGCGGCGCTCAGGGAAGCCGAGCGCGCGCACGAGCGGGCGCCGGACTTCGCCGAGGCGACGGCGAAGCTCGGCGAACTGGAGGCTCGACGTGGAAACCGCGCGCGGGCGCGCGTGCTTCTCGACGACGCTCTCCTTCGAGACCCCGGCCTCGCTCCGCTGCGCGCCGCCGTCGAGCGGTGGCGCGAGGCCTGCGCCGCGGGCGACGGCGCTCCCCTGCCGAAAGAGCCGATTCCCACCGTGCCCCAACCCGACGAGCTGCTTTCGGAAAAGAGAAACCGCTAGAACCAGGACTCCAGAGCCACGGCAGCAACCGCACCTGTCACGTCCCGCGTTACGTATGCTCGTATTTTCTTGGAAGGTAAATGGGGCGAGAGCTGGTCAGCGGCCTGCGCGCGCCGACCAGCGACCTCGCGCGCAATCTCGTACAGGCCCGCGGCGCCGAACCGTTCGACCCGAGGCTCTTTTTCCTTATACCCTTCTAAGAAATCTTCGTAGTCCGGTGTGCACAGCGTGACGGCTGCTGGACGAGCATTTTCGCCCGCCCGCGCCTCGACCCCATTCACCCATTCGAAGAAACGCGCCGCCGCCCGCCGCGTATCCGGCTCGAAGAACAGCGTGCCGGAAACGTAACGCGCGGGGGATCTCTCCCTCGAAGAGAATTCTCCGGTCTCGAGCAGCACCGCCGCACCCGTCTCGACGAGATCGACGCCCGCCGCACTCTCTCCGAGAGCAGATCTTTCTTCCTCCCACGCCTCGCGCATCGCGTCGTCGACGCCTTCGGCGGCTACGGCGAGGATCCGGTCCGCGTCCCCCGCGGCCACGCGGTGCGCGCCGAGGATCAGCGCTTCGAGACCGGCCGTCCGTCCCGCGACGATCGTCTCCGAGATCCCGCCGAGGCCGAGGGCGATGGCCAGCTCGCCGCTCACGGTGTTGTGAACGGTGGCCGCGAACACCGAGGGCGCGAGATCCTCCACCCGCGTCGCCGCCGCGAGGCGCGCCGCGTGCTCGGTGATCGCGGAACGGCAGCCGTGCCGCGTGCCGACGATGACGCCTGCGCGCGCGTGAGGCGGCGCGCCGGACACGCGGCCCGCGGCGGCGAAGGCGCGCGTCCCGGCGAGATAGCCCGTCCGCCCGAAGCGGTCCATCCGGCGGAGGCGGTGCGCGTCTTCCGTCGCGTCCCCCTCGCCTTCGGTCCGATGCGCCGCCGCCACGAGAAAGACGTGTCTCATGCGCTCTCCGCGCTCTCCAGCACGAGGGCCGCATTCGTGCCCCCGAACGCGGCCGAGGTCGAGAGCGCGACTACGACCGGGCGGGCGGGAACGAGCCGCCGGCCCGAGACGACGGCGAGCGGCGAATCGGCACGCGACGCCGCGTGCCCCGCCGTGGGCGGCACGAGCTGCCGCACGAGGACGAGGACCGAGAGAATGGCCTCCAGCGCGCCCGCCGCCCCCAGCGTGTGTCCGATCGCGCCCTTGATCCCGTTCACGGGCACGGTCCGTGCGAGAGCGCCGAGGACATGCGCCAGAGCGGCCTCCTCCATCGCGTCGTTGAACGTCGTCCCCGTCCCGTGGGCGCTCACGAAGCCCACGTCGGACGCCGTCCGTCCCGCCCGGAGGAGCGCGGCCTCGATCGCGCGGACGAGGCCACGCCCCTCGGGATCGGGCCTGGTCATGTGATGCGCGTCGGACCCGGAACCGTAGCCCGCCACGCGCGCGAGGATCACCGCTCCGCGCCGTCGTGCGTGCTCCTCCTCCTCGAGGAGAAGGAAGCCTGCCCCTTCGCCCAGAGTGAGACCGTCGCGCGCGACGTCGAACGGCCGCGCGGCGGTCGTGCTGAGCGCGCGAAGCGCGTCGAAGCCCGAGAAGACGAAGGGAGAAATGGCATCGACTCCACCGGCGAGAACCAGGTCCGCATCTCCGGTCCGAATCCACTCCGCCCCGAGGCCGAGCGCGGCGGCGCCCGACGCGCAGGCGACGGAGACCGTGGAAACGGGGCCCCTTGCACCATGCCGTGCCGCGAGGTTTCGCGCGAGGGCGCCGGTCTCGCCGCGGGAAAGGCGTTCGACTCCCGTGGCTCGCGACGCCAGCCATTCCGTGAGGGGCCCGTTGCCGGCGAGGGTCGTCCCGACGGCAATTCCCGAACGCGCGCCTCCGAACGGCGGGCGGACGGCGAGAGCGGCGAGAGCGCCGAGCGCTTCCTCGGCCGCGTCGCGCGCGAACAGCGTCTCGCGTTCCGTTCCTTCGTCACCCTGTTCGTCCAGAGCGTCGATCAGGGCCGCGTGGCGCGCGTGGAAGCGCCCGGTGTCGAACCGCGTGACCGGTCGAATCGCCGACCGCCCGGAGAGCGCGCCCTCCCAGAACGCTTCCACCCCCCGGCCGAAAGCGGTCCGCGCTCCCATCCCCGTCACGACCACCCGCGGCGCGATCCTCATGTCGTCTCTATAATCGCCCCCCCGCGCCCCCCGCGCGGCGCCGTCCGCCCCGAAAGCACATTTCAGTCCATGAAGATCGTCATCGCGTCCGACGCGAAACAACCGAATGAAAGCTACCGCGGCGCTCTTCTCGCGGGCGGCACGGACCCGCCGGGCGCTCACGCCCATCAGGCTCACGTCGTCCGCGCGCGGCCCGGGGGGTCCCGCTCGCGATTCGCCACTGTGATCGCCGCCCTCGACGGCGCAACCGTGAACTCGCGCCACCACCAGGGCGTGAAAGATCTGGCTCCGGGTCTCGCGACGCTGGCCGCTTCGCCGGACGACCTCGTCGAGGCGCTCGAACGGCCGCAGGGCGTCTTTCTCGCCTGTGTGCAGTGGCATCCCGAGAATCTCGTCGCGGAGCGCAGACAGAAGGCGGTATTCGAGGCCTTTCTCGACGCCTCCCGCTCGCACGCGCGCGCCAGCGACCTCGCCTTCTCCTTCGGCTCTTCTCATCCCGGTTCGCCGCCTTCGGCCGGCGGAAACGATCGCCCTCAATGACAGGAGACTCCATGAATCGCTCTCTCTCTTCCCGGCCCGCCCGACTCGCCCTCCTCGCCTTCGTCCTCGCCGGAGGTTCCGCGTTCGCGGCCGAGGTGCCGAAGCCGAAGGCACCCGAAGCTCCTCCCTTCGAGGTGGCGCAGCCCTCCCCGAACCTCTGGTACGGCCGGTTCGGCATCACGAACTGCTCGTGGATCGACACCGGCGACGGCGTTCTCGTCATCGACACGGGAGCGACGGCTTTGGACGCGAAGAACCTCAAGGCCGAGGTCGCGCGGACGACGAAGAACAAACCGATCCGGTGGATCGCCATGACCCACCTGCATTCCGACTCGAACGACGGGTTCTCGTCGTTCCTTCCGACGGACGCCACGATCTTCGTGAACGCCCGCGCCACGGGCATCCTCGCGACTTCTTTCGCGCAGGGGAAGACGAAGCCGCCCACCGTCATCGGCGTCAGCGACCGCATCGCGCTCGTCGCCGGCAAGCGGGCCTTCGAGATCGGCATCCCGTCCGGGAACGCGCATACCGCGTACGACATGTACGTCTTCGACATTCCGACGCGCATCGTGTTCGTGGGCGATCTCGTGACGCCCGACCGCTGCCCGATGCTCTCGGATCCCGACAGCGACCTGAAGGGCTGGATCGGGATTCTCGAACGGCTCGACTCGCTGGGCGCGCAAGGCCTCGTTCCCACCCGCGGCAATCCGACGCCGGCCGCCTCGGCGGAGATCGAGAAGACCCGCCGCTACCTCAAGTCGATGCTCGTGTTCCTCACCGAAAAGAGGAAGCAGAACGCCCCCGAAGCGCGAGTGACGGGCGAGCTGGCCTCCGAAAAGCTGGGCGACTACTGCCCACTCGAGCTGAGCGCGATCAACGCGCTTTCGGTCTACCGCCGGATCCAGAACGACGGGACGACGGTTCCGGGGAGCGCCGCCGGGAGCCCCGCGCCGAAGAAGTAGGAGTGGGGGGCTCCGTCCGCGGGAAGCGGGCCTCGACCGTCGTCTGGATGCCGCCGCGGGGCGTGAAGACGCCCCGCACGGCCATCCGGCGCGGTTTGAGCGCGCGGACGAGATCCCCGAGGACGCGGTTCACGACGTTCTCGTTGAAGATGCCGAGACTGCGAAAGGCGTTCACGTACTCCTTCAGAGATCTCAACTCGACGCATCGGCGGTCGGGAACGTACGTCACCGTGAGCGTGGCGAAGTCCGGCAGGCCCGTTTTCGGGCAGATCGACGTGAACTCGGGAATCGTGATCGCGACCTCGTAGTCCGCGGCGTATTGAGACGGCCAGGTCTCGAGCCCGGGAAGCGCGTCGCGGACTCCGGAGGCCGCGTGGCGGTCGGTGTAGCGGGGCATGCCGGGAGAATAGCGCGGCGGGGCCCTGTGGCACGCGTTGTGCGAAGATCCCGTTCGTCATGGGATTCACGCCCGAAAAGCGCGCCGCGCTCCTCAAAGATATCCGCCAACTCCTCCTCATGGCCGCCGTCATCTTGACGGGACGGTCGGTCCTGGCCGATTGGTACGTCGTTCCGACCGGCTCCATGAAGCCCACGATCCTCGAGGGCGACCGCGTCTTCGTCTGGAAGTCGGCTTACCAGTTCCGCGTTCCATTTTCGAAGCTCCGCCTCTTCGAGACCGGGACGCCGAAGCGGGGAGACGTCGTCGTCATCCGCAACCCGGACGGCGGCAGCGTTCCCTTCGTCAAGCGCCTCGTCGGACTCCCCGGCGACGTGGTCGAGCTCCGGAACGAGACGCTCTACGTCAACAAGAAGGCGCAACCCACCGAATTTCTCCCCGAACAGAAATCGGACGACGGCGAAACGATCCTCCTCGGCACCGAGGTCCTCGACGGACGGCCGCACCCCTTGCGCGTCCTGCCCGACCGGCCCGCGTTCCGCACGTTCGGTCCGATCACGGTACCGGAGGGAGAGATCTTCCTGATGGGCGACAACCGCGACGAGAGCCGCGACGCGCGCTTCTTCGGCACGCGTCCCATCCGGGATCTGCTCGGCCGCGGGGTGGGCGTCATGTGGAGCTGGAACCAGCAGTTCTTCAGGGGCCCGCGCTGGTCGCGAATCGGCCGTCCGTTCATCACGGACGCTCACGGCGCGACCCCGAACTAGGCGCGGCAGTTCGTCCCCGGGACACTATTATTCCGTCCCGCGGGCTTGCTCGCGACTCAAATTAGACTTAATCTAAGAACTGGATGAAATCGAGACCAGAACGTCGTGTAGACACGACAGCCATGCTTTCGGCGCGGCTTCGGGACAAGGGTCTAAGGGTCACGCAGCAGCGCGTGGCCGTGCTGGAGTACCTGCTCGCGACGCCGAAACACCCCACGGCCGAGGAGGTCGGAGCGGCCGTGAACCGCCTCGTGCCGACCGCGTCGCGCGCTTCGGTCTACAACGTCCTGCATTCGCTCAAGGAAAGCGGCCTCATCGACGAGCTGGTGCTTGGCGACACCGTCGCCCGCTACGACGCGAATCTCGACCGGCATCATCACTTCATCTGCCGTGCCTGCGACGCGGTCGAGGACGTGCCCTTCGAGACGTTCCAGGAAGCGCCGCGCCCGCGCCTCGCCGACGGGCACACCGTCGAGGACTACACCGTCACGCTCCGCGGCGTCTGCCCGCGCTGCACGAAGGCCTGATGCGACTCAGCGCTTGTCGAGCGGGACGAAGTCGCGGCGCCGCGACCCCGTATAGATCTGGCGCGGCCGGGCGATTTTCTGCTCGGGGTCGGACAGCAGCTCCTGCCACTGGGCGAGCCAGCCGGTCGTACGCGGAATCGCGAAGAGCACGGTGAAAAAGTCGGAGTGGAACCCCAGGGCCTCGTAGATTAGGCCCGAGTAGAAGTCCACGTTCGGGTAGAGCCGCCTCTTGACGAAGTAGTCGTCCTGCACGGCGATACGCTCCAGCTCGAGGGCGATCGCGAGGAGCGGGTTCTTGCCCGTGACCTCGAACACCTGGTCCGCGAGCTTCTTGATGACCGTGGCCCGGGGGTCGTAGTTCTTGTAGACGCGATGGCCGAAGCCCATGAGCTTTTTCTCGCCGGCGCCTTCCTTCACTTCCTTGACGAAGGCCGGGACGTGCTGGATGTCGCCGATCGCCCGAAGCATGCGCAGGACGGCCTCGTTCGCGCCGCCGTGGAGAGGACCGTAGAGCGCGGCGGTGGCGGCCGCGACCGACGAGTACGGATCGGTTTGCGCCGAGCCCACCGAGCGCATCTAACGTCGAAAGGGCCCCGACCGTCGACAGCAGCATCCCCATCGGGTGCGCGTCGTGCCGAAAACCCTCCATGAACTTCTTCGTGTTCTCGTGGAGATACGTGTGGATCGTGATGTGGTGCGTGAAGTCCTTCAGCTCGGCGGCCGTCGGCAGTTCGCCCTTCAGAAGGAGCCAGGCCACCTCGAGAAACGTCGACTTCTCGGCGAGCTGCTCGATCGGGTATCCCCGATATTCCAGGATTCCCTTGTCGCCGTCGATGAACGTGATCGCCGACTTGCACGACGCCGTGTTCGTGAAGGCGGGGTCGTACGTCATCAGGCCGAAATCGTTCTCGTCGGACTTGATCTTGCGAAGGTCGAGCGCCCGGACCGTGCCGTCCTCGATCGGCAACTCGTACGTCTTTCCGGTGCGGTTGTCGGTGATCGTGATCGAGTTTTTTCCGGACATGACTTCCTTCCGTCGCAAATCGGCGCGTTTCGCGCGGATTCTAGACCCGCGCCAGACCGGCGCGACGGCCGCGGCCGGGAGCTTGCTTAGAATGCCGGCGTGAACATCCGCCGCCACCTCCTCGAAGCCGCAACGCTCGTCTCGGCCGCCGTCCTCTGCGCCCTCGTGGCGAACGGACTCGCCTCCCGCGAGCGCAGGCTCGCGCTCGTCGGCAACTACCCGAATGCGCTGAAGGTGCCGGAAGTTTCTTCGAAGGTGAATGCGGGTGGAGCGACCGCGCCCGCGACACCCGCGACGAGCGCCGGCCCGGAGGCCACGGCGGAAACCGCCGCTCCGGCCAAATCACCCTTCGAAGAAAGGCGCCTGGGCCCCGCCACGAAGGCCACCACGAAGTCCACTGCGCCCACGGCTGCCTCCGAAGCAAAGGATTCTTCCGACCTCCTTAAACGCTTCCCCGTCCACAACAAGCCGTTCGTGGAGGTTTCCGGCGACGACGTGGCATGGCTCTTCGCCCGCGGCGTGCTCGTTCTGGACGCGCGAAGGACGAAGGCCTTCGAGGAAGGCCACATCGCCGGCGCGAGGAGCTTTCCCGTGTGGGAGAGCGACATCGACGCGCGCGTGACGGCGCTCGTCGGCGAGGGTCGCGACGGGTCCGTTCCCGTCGTGCTGTACTGCTCCGGCGGCGACTGCGAGGACTCGCACATGCTCGCCCAGAAGCTGTTCGGAGCGGGCTTCAACAACCTCCTCGTGTACCGCGACGGATGGCCGGACTGGCAGAAACGCGGCGGCAAGAGCGCGACCGGGCCCGAATCGTGACGCCGATACTGACGCTAAAAGAGGCGCTCGCCTCGCCCTGGCTGACCGTTCGCGTGCAGATCGCGCTCGGGCTCTTCTTCGTCGTCGCGGCGCTGCCGAAGCTCGTCGACCCGCCGTCGTTCGCCCACATGATCTACAACTACCGGATCGTGCCGGGCACCTTCGTGAACGTCCTGGCGCTCGTGATGCCCTGGTTCGAGCTTCTTGCCGGCCTCGCCCTCATCCTCGGCATCTGGACCCGCACGTCGGCCGCGCTCGTCGGCGCTCTTCTCCTCGTCTTCATCGTCGCGATCTCGCTGAACCTCGCGCGCACGAACGCGATCGACTGCGGCTGCTTCGACGTGTCGGCGGCGAACAAGACCGCCCAAGAGCGCCTCGCCGACATGCGCCTCGTCGTCCTGCGCGACGTCGGGATGCTCTTCATGGTCGCCCAGATCCTCTGGGCGAAAGGACGGACTGGCGCCGGGGCTCCCGCCGCCTAGGAGCCGCTTACGCGGTGCCCGAGTCGCCGGTGGGCTTTTCCACGTGTCCGCCGAACTCGAACCGCATCGCCGACATGAGCTTGTTCGCGAAGTCGGCCTGCCCCTGCGAGGCGAAGCGCTCGTAGAGAGCCGCCGTGAGGACCTCGGCGGGCGTTCCCTCGTCGATCGCGGCCAGGATGGTCCAGCGACCCTCTCCTGAGTCCGAAACGCGCCCCGAAAACTTCTCGAGCTGGGGCGACTTGAGGAGCGCTATGGCCGTGAGATCCAGCAGCCAGGACGCGATGACGCTTCCGCGGCGCCAGACCTCGGCGATGTCGGGAAGGTTCATGTCGTACTGGTAGTGCTCCGGGTTGCGCAGCGGCGTGGTCTCGGCGTCGACCTCGCGCCCCTTCTTGCCCGCGTTCGCGTGCTTGAGGATGTTCAGCCCTTCGGCATAAGCCGCCATCATTCCGTACTCGATGCCGTTGTGGACCATCTTGACGAAGTGACCCGCTCCGGCCGGTCCGCAGTGGAGATACCCCAGTTCGGCAGTGCCCGAGGCCTTCTCGCGCCCGGGCGTGCGCGGAATGTCGCCGATCCCGGGCGCGATCGTCCGGAAGATCGGGTCCAGTCGCTGAACGGCGTCCGCGTCGCCCCCGATCATCATGCAGTAGCCGCGCTCGAAGCCCCAGACTCCGCCGCTCGTCCCGACGTCCACGTAGTGGACGCCCTTCGGGCGCAGGTCCTTCTGCCGGCGGATGTCGTCGACGTAGTAGGAGTTGCCGCCGTCGATGAGGACGTCGCCCGCCTGCATCTTCGGAGCCAGATCGGCGAGCGTTCCGTCCACCGCCGCGGCCGGAACCATCAGCCACGCGGCGCGCGGGGGCGTGAGCTTCGCGACGAACTCGTCCAGCGACGACGCTCCGACGGCGCCTTCCGTCACGAGTTGTTTCACGGCTTCCGCGTTTCGGTCGTACACGACGCACGTGTGCCCGTTCTTCATCAGGCGCCGCACCATGTTCGCGCCCATCCGGCCGAGTCCGATCATCCCGAGCTGCATGACTGCTCCTTGCGCGAGTCGTGTTTTCAGAAAACGCATTCTTTCACGGCCCTTGGGAGCATCGGGTGAAGGGCTATGCTCCCCGCGATGAATCTCGAGAAGGCCGTCAAGAAGGCCCGGAAGTTTTCGCGGCCCTATGTCGTCGGCGACGGAAAGAAGTTCCGGCTGAAAAACTGCGACCCTGCGGACACTGCGGGCTTCGGGTCGGTGGCGAAGCCTGCCGCCCGAGAAGCTCTCGAAATGGGCGTCGAGACGCTCGCGAAGCTGCAGGACATTCTCTACGCGCAGGACCGGTGGAGCGTGCTCCTCATCTTCCAGGCGATGGACGCGGCCGGGAAAGACGGAGCGATCAAGCACGTCATGTCCGGCGTCAACCCGCAAGGCTGCCAGGTGGCTTCGTTCAAGGCGCCCTCCTCCGAGGAGCTCGACCACGACTTCCTCTGGCGCTGCAACAAGCAGCTTCCCGAGAGGGGCCGGATCGGCATCTTCAACCGTTCCTATTACGAAGACGTCCTTGTCGTGAAGGTTCACCAGGAGCTTCTCGAAGGAAGCAAGCTTCCACGACGATTGATCAAGAAGAACATTTGGGAGAACCGCTACCGCGACATCCGGAGTTACGAACGGTTTCTCGCGAACAACGGCGTCGTCGTCCGGAAATTCTTCCTCCACGTCTCGCGCGAGGAGCAGAAGCGCCGCTTCCTCGAGCGCATCGAGAACCCCGACAAGAACTGGAAGTTTTCGGCCTCCGACGCGAAGGAGCGCGAGTGCTGGAAGGACTACATGAGGGCGTACGAGGACATGATCCGACAGACCTCTACCGAAGAGTCGCCCTGGTACGTCGTGCCGGCCGACAACAAGTGGTTCACGCGGCTCGTCGTCGCCGCCGCCGTCGTCGATACCCTCCACTCGCTCGGCCTCGGCTACCCGGAAGTGGGGCCAGAGAAGCTTCGCGAGCTCGCTGAGGTGAAGAAGGCCCTGCTCACGGAGTAGTGAGCATCCGGAGCCGCGCAAGAGAATCACCAAGAGCATCCGTTGCCGCAGCGTCCGGGCGCATTGGGGCACCCCCTTTGGGGGCGCTATGATGAGGTTTGATCCATGGCTTCCTCTTCACGTTTTCCAAGCCTGCCGCTTCTCAAGGCGTTCGATGGCGCACTCAAGGAGGGTCTCCTCCTCGACGAGGCGCTCGGCGGCATCCTGACGGCGGCCCTCCATTTCTTCGATGCGTCGGTTGTCGCCCTGCTTCCCGGCGCCGGTGTTCCGCCCATGACCCGCTCGGGCCGATCCAGCGTCGCCGCCGCCGCCGAGGCTCGGCTCAATCAGCACCTCTCCGAAGTCCTCGCGCAGGGGCGTCCGAAGAAGGTCAGCGAGGGCGGGTTGTCTTTCTTGGGAGCGCCCGTGAAAGTGAAGGACCAGGTGCAGGCCGCTCTCGGCGTCGTCATGGAGACGATGGCCGTCGGCGAGGCCGAGGCCGAGGAAGCCATCCGCATCTTCGCACGCTCGGTGGGCCACGTCCTCGAGCGCGAACGCACGCTCGGAACGCTCATGAAACGGCGCGAGGAGGCCGTCGCGCTCTTCGAGCTCGCCTCCGGGGCGTTCCTCTCCCTGAATCCGGACGAAGTCATCCGCCTCACGGTCGCCTCGCTGTCGCGCGAGCTCGAATTCGACCGCGTCACGGCCTATCGATTCCATCCGGAGGCGCGCGAGGTCACGGAGATCCTCGACCACGGCGGATCGACGAGCGGCGAGGGCCAGCGGTCCAGCCGTCGCCCTCTCGACGCGGACGAGTTACTCGGCCGCGCCTTCTCGGCGCACGGCCCCGCCTTCGAGGACGAGCCCGGCTCGAATCCTCCGCGCCGCCGCCGCATGTGCCTGCCTCTCCACGCGGGCGACCTCGTGTTCGGCTTCCTCACGATGTCGCGGCGCGGCGGATTCGCCCTCACGCCGCAGGAGCTTCGGCTCGCGCGGGAGCTCGCGAAGCTCGCGGCGGGCGCCCTCGACAAGGCGCGGCTCCTTGAAGCCGAGCGCCGGCACAGCGAGCGCAACGCGTTCGTGGGCCGCCTCCACACGGCCCTGTCGGGTCAGACGGACGTCGCCGCGATCGCGGCCCGCACCGTCCACGAGCTGGGCTCGCAGTTCGACTTCGACGTCTGCGTCCTCAGGCTCCTCCCCGCGGGCGAGCTGCCGGGCACCCAGGTCGCCTTCGTCAAGGGCGGCGGAAACGCCGCGGCGGTGGAGATCTCGGACGCGCTCGTCGGCCACCTCGCGACGGAGACCTCCCATCTCCTGCTCCCCGACGTCGGAATGGACCCGCACGGCGCCGCGCTCCTGCCGTCGGGCGCGGCCATCACGAAACTCACGCCTCCTCTCGGGCTTCTCGCGGTGCCGCTCGTGTACCGCGGCGCCCCCGCGGGCGTCCTTTGCGCAATCACGGGCGCGCGCGCGCGCGCCCTCTCCTCGGAGGACCTGCGCTCCTTCGAGGCGCTCGGCGTCGAGGTCTCCCTGGCCATCGCCTCGGCCCGCCTCCTTCAGCAGGAGCGCGAGTCGTACCGCTTCCTCGACCGGCTCCGCGAAGTCGGCCGCTCGCTCGCCACGACCTTCGACGTCGACCGCATCAAGCAGACGCTGTGCGAACAGGCCGTCACGCTGCTCAAAGCGGACGCGGCGCAGTTCTGGGACGCCGACCCCGCCTCGAAGTCCGCGAAGATCTCGACGCGCTGGGGCGCCGACGTGGGCGACGAGGTGGGACGCGCCGTCGCCTTCGAGCATACCGGGCACCCGATCGTCCGCACGTTCCTCGACAAGACGCTCTCGGTCGCCGGTCCCGGCGAGGGCGCGACGTTCTTCCCGGGCAACGCCGGCGGCGCCGGCGCGCCGCTCATCCGCGCGGCCGCCGTACCGCTCGCGTACCACGACGAGCTCATCGGCGTCCTCTCGGTCGGCGCGCGCCGCGGAAGCGAAGACTGGCCGGTGGACCTCAAGGAGCGACTCGACCTCCTCGCCGACGCCGCCGCCGTCGCGCTCCACAACGCGCGCCTCATGAAGCTCATCGAGCAGCAGACCGAACGCGACAGCCAGTCGGGCCTCTACAACCGGTCCTCGCTCGGCAAGAGGCTCGAGTCCGAGCTCCGGCGGGCCGAGCGCAACGGCCAGTCGATCGCCGTCGCGCACCTGCGCATGGACGGCCTGAAGGAAGCCATCGCGAAGCTGGGCGTGGACTCGGGCGATTCCCTCATGCCGAAGCTCGCCGCGAAACTCGTGCGGGCGACGCGCGCGGTCAATTTCGTCGCGCGCGACGAGGACGACCGCTTCTACATCCTCATCTTCGAGGCGGGAAAGGTGCAGGCGCATCGCGCTCTCCACTCCGTCCAGAAGAACTTCCAGCAGGGAATGGACGAGCGGCTCGTCGCTGCCGGCGTCCGGATCGGCCTGAGCGCGGGCGTGGCGGTCTACCCCGACGACGCCTTCGACACCGCGACGCTCGTCCTCCGCGCGAACGAAGCGCTCGAGCAGGCGATCCGCACGGGCCCGTCGTCCGTGGTCCTGTACCACCCGCCGGCGGATGCCGACTCGGCCGCGGCCGGCTGAGCGCGGCCGACCATGCCCATCACCACCGGAACCGTACTCGGACGCTACCGCCTCCTCGAGAAGGCGGGCGTCGGCGGCATGTCCGAGGTCTTCAGGGCCGAGGACGAAACGCTCAAGCGCATCGTGGCCGTGAAGGTCATCCTCGGGCCGGTCGCCGCCGACTCCACGTTTCGCGAGCGCTTCCTCCGGGAAGCTCGTCTCGTCGCCGGCCTCGAGCATCCGAACGTCCTCCCCGTCTTCGACTACGGGACCGCGACGATCGACGGTGAAGAGGTGTCCTACCTGGTCATGCCGCTCGTGGCCGGCGGCTCGCTCAAGGGCCGCGTCGCGGGGCCCGTTCCCCCCGCCCTCGCGATCACCTGGCTCTCGGCGATCGCCGCGGCCCTGGACCACGCGCATTCCAAGGGCATCCTTCATCGCGACGTCAAGCCGGGAAATGTCCTCATGGATGCGCAAGGCCGGCCGCTCCTCGCCGATTTCGGCCTCGCGCGAAGCGCCGA
>DAIOUV010000013.1:32550-76369 GCA_036759345.1 Acidobacteriota bacterium
TGGATGCGCAAGGCCGGCCGCTCCTCGCCGATTTCGGCCTCGCGCGAAGCGCCGACGGCCACGGGGACTGTGCTCGGCACGCCCCTCTACATGGCGCCCGAGCAGGCGATGGGCGCGACGCTGGACGGCCGCGCGGACCAGTATGCCCTCGCCGTGATCGCGTTCGAGCTGCTGGCGGGCCGCGTGCCTTTCTCGGCGGAATCGCCTCTCGCCGTCCTTCACCAGCACGTCTCGACGCCTCCTCCCCCGCTCTCGACGGTCCTCCCGGGCACGGCCGCCTCCGTCGACGCGGTGCTCTTCCGCGGCCTCGCGAAAAAGCCGGGAGACCGGTTCGCATCGTGCAGCGCGTTCGTCGCGGCCCTCGGGGCGGCGCTCGCCGTTCCGGGCGCGGCGGCCACGGTGCCACAGGCCATACACGGCGAGTCGCAGGTGGCGACGATCATCTCCGCTCCCGCGCTCTCACCCGCGGCGCTCGCCGCGCCCGCGTCCCTTGCGAAAAACGCGCCGGAAGGCGCCCCGAAGGACGCGACGCGCGGCGTGAGGGTCCTCCTCGCGGCCCTGCTGCTCCTGAGCGCGGCGGGCGGAGTGGTCCTGCTCCTGCGCGGGACGGGGCGCCCGTCCGCGTCGAGCAGCGCCCCGGCAACGGCAACGCCGGCACTCGCGGCGGCATCCGCTTCGACGAGCGCCGGCGCACCCGCCACGTCCGAGATTTCTTCGAAGGTGAGTGAGCCCCCCGCCGTGCCCACGGCTTCGGCAGCGGGTGCGCCCCGCCCTCAATTACCCTTCGAAGAAAAACCCATCGCCTCGTCCCGCGGCACCGCCGGCAACTCGTCGCGCGAGGCGCCGGCCTTCTCGCGTCCGAAGCGAACGTCTTTCCCTCCCCTTCTTTCCGGCGCGGCCCATTCCGGCGATACACAGCTCGGCCCCGCGTGGGAGGCGCTTGACAACGCGCGGCGCCCGGGAGGGCGCCTCTCGCGCGAGAACTTCGTCGACGCAATGGGCGCGGCGCGCGCGGTCCTCGCCCGCCGTCCGACGCCGGAGGCGCGGTTCCTCGACGCGTTTAGCCGCGCGGGCGTCGCGTTCGCGGACGGTCGCGACGCCGAGGCCTGGCAGCTCCTCATGCGCGCGCTCGACGGAGCGGGTCCCGCCGCGAGCTCCCGCACGCTCCGCTTCGTCGAGGACGAGGTCCGCGCGCTCGGCCCGAACCCCGGGCCGGACGCGAACTGGGTCATGGGCCTCGCCTTCGCGGACGTGCGCGGCGACTTCGGCGGCGAGCTCGCGAAGGCCGAAGAGAGAGCGCCGCGTTCCCCGCGCGTCCAGGAAGCCCGCGCGCTCGCCGGGGGCCGGTAGATGCCCGGCGATGAAGGTGAAGGATCGGGGGACGGCTGCTACTTCTTGAGAGTGTCGCCCGCCTTGAATCCGGAGCCCGAGACCGCGGCAGCGATCGAGAGGCGAGGCCCTTTCACGCTCGTGATCTTCACGCGCCCGACCTTCATCTCGTTGGCGCCGAGGACCTCACCCGTGTCGGGGTCCTTGATCTGTTCGCCGACGCGATAAACCGCGAACTCGTCGCCTTCCTTGACGCCCGCCTCCGAGCCAGCGTTGACGTATAGCGTGCCGCCGTCGGCCTTCGCAATCTTGCCGACGACGCCCGACGCGTCGCCCGCCCCGCCGAGCCCGGAGCTCGAGAGGCTCGCCTTCGCGAGAGACGCGGCGAGCTTCTGCACGACCGGGCGCATGAGCTTGTCCACCTTGTTGCGGTCGTTGGCACCGCCGCCGGCGCCGGCCACGTAGACGCTCGAGTCGGAGGTCTCGTCTTTCGCCGTGTCGGCCCAGACGATTTCTCCGGTCGAGGTCGAGAAGGCGCGCGCGTCGAGAGCGGCCTCCATCTTCTGCGACCGGACGCTCACGGACGGGAGGCCGCGCAGGAACCCTCCAGGCACGCTCGCATTGCGGTCCGTGACGCCAAGCTCCGTGACGGCGCCCGCGATGAGGTACTCGACACCGAGCATCTTGCCGAACTGGATGGCCGTCTTCGGATCGATGTCGCCGGAGAGCGAGAGGTGCTTCTCCTGCATGATGGCCTGGAGCTGCTCGCGCTCGATAACGCGGTACTTGCCGCTCTTGACGAGCTCGGTCACGAGCATGTCCTGAGCCTGGCGCCCGGCCTCGTACCAGCTCCAGGTGTAGTGGGACGCCTTGTTCTTGAACTCGAGAATCGCCACACGCGGCTTGGCGCCCTGCGCGAGAAGAGGAGAAGCGGTGAAGAGGGCAAGCAGAGCGACAGCCGGAAGGGAACGGTTCATCGTTTCACCTCGTTTGATTCGAAACGCTATTCTAGGACGATGGAGGAAATAGCGCCCGATCCCGTCCTTCTCGACCTCGTCATCGTCGGCGCCGGGCCGGCGGGCATCGCCCTCGGAGCGGAAGCCGTCGCGGCGGGAATCCCGCCTTCGCGCCTCCTCATCCTCGAGAGGGGAGAGGCGCACTCCTTCTCTATCCGGAAGTTCTACCCCGAGTCGAAAGTCGTCACCGCGAACTACAAGGGCCTGGCGGCGGTCTGCACGGGAGTCCTCTGCCTCACCGATGCGAGCAAGGGCGAGACGCTGACGTATCTCGACCGCGCGATCGAAGGCAACGGCCTCGTCGTGCGCTATGGCGAGAGTGTGGGCGCGATTCGACCCCGCGGCGGCTTCTTCCTCATCGAGACGCCCGCCGCGACGTACCGCTCGAAGACCTGCGCGGTCGCGATCGGCATCCTCGGCCGCCCCCGCAAGCCCGACTGGCCGATCCCCTCCGCGCTCAAGGCGCGGATCACGTTCGACATCACCTCCGTGACGTTCCGGAATCTCGACGTCCTCGTCGTGGGCGGCGGCGACTCGGCTTCCGAGTACGTCCAGTACCTCGTCCAGGAGGGCTGCCGCGTCGTCCTCTCGACTCGCAGCCTTTCCTTCCCGCGCATGAACGACATCAACCGCGCATCCCTCGAAGCGCTCGAGGAGCAGGGCCGGGTTCTCGTGCTGCGCGGCACGAACGTGGTCCGCGTCGAGAGCGACCAGGGCCGTCCGCGCGTCCACTTCGCGGAGGATGGGGACGGAAAGCCCGAGCCCGAAAGCTTCGACCATGTGGTCCTCGCGCTCGGCGGCACGACCCCCGAGAACTTCCTCAAGACGATCGGCATCGACTTCGACGGTCAGACGCCCGTGCTGCGCGAGGGCTATGAGACCTCGATCCCCGGGCTCTTTCTCGTGGGAGACCTGACGGCGGGAAAGTCGGGCGGCTCGATCATCTCCGCGTTCAACTCCGCGAACGAGGCGATGCGCGCGCTCTGCGAAGGCCATCTCGACTGCCCGATCCCGCCGCGATCCAGGCCCTGACCCGGCGTTACTGCGATCGATTTCCGCTAGACTCGGCCGCGTGAAAAATCTGACGCCTCCGCCGAAGAAAGAGCGTACGACCGTCATTCGCGGCTCGGGCCTCTACGTGCCCCCCCAGGTCGTCACGAACGAAATGATGGGCCGCATCATGGACACGAACGACGACTGGATCGTGCCGCGCACCGGCATCAAGGAACGGCGCTTCGTCGAACCGGGAATCGGCTCGGCCGAGCTGGGCGCGCGTGCCGCCGAGGCGGCGCTTCGCGACGCCGGATTGACGGCCGAAGACATCGACTTCGTCATCTTCGCGACGATGACGCCCGACCACTACTTCCCCGGAAACGGCGGCCTTCTCGCGCGGCGCCTCGGGATGAAGAACACGCACGCGCTCGACATTCGGATGCAGTGCGCCGGATTCCTCTCGGGCCTCCAGACGGCGGACGCCTTCATCCGCTCGGGCATGTACGACCGCATTCTCCTCGTGGGCGCCGAGGTGCACAGCGGTCTCATGCCCTGGCCCGAGAGCGTGTGGGACGTGATGCTCGGAAAATCGGCCGGGCCCTGCGATCCGTTCTGGTTCGAGGTGGCGACCGGCATGCGTGACCGCGCCGTGCTCTTCGGCGACGGCGCGGGCGCCATGGTTCTCGAGGCGAACGCCGCAGGCGACGGGCGCGGCTTTTTGGGCTTCGCGATGTACACCGACGGCGAACACTGGGACAAGCTCTACGTGCCCGGCGGCGGCTGCAAGTCGCGCCCCTACTTCACGCCCGACATGTTCGACAGCCTCGGCACGATTCCGATCGTGGAGGGGCGCCAGGTCTTCCGGCTCGCGACGCGCCTCATACCGGCGGCGGTTCACGAAGTCCTCGCGGGCAACGGGAAGACGCTCACCGACATGGACCTTCTCTTCATGCACCAAGCCAACCTGCGCATCAACGAAGCGGCGCAGAAGGTGCTCGGCCTGCCGGACGACAAAGTGTTCAACAACATCCAGAAGTACGGGAACACGACGGCCGGGACGCTTCCCATTGCGTTCCATGAGGCGAAGCTCGCGGGCAAGGTGAAACAGGGCTCCGTCGTCGTCTTCACTGCGCTCGGCGCGGGCCTTCACTGGGGGGCGGGACTGGCCGTCGTCTAGCTCTTCGTTTTTGCGCGTTTCATGAAGGCGGAGAGAGGCCCGGCGGAAGAGGCGAGACGCGAACGATCATTACGCCTTGACCGGGGCCGCGGGGCCCCGCTTGCGAAGCACGAAGAGCGAAATGGCGATCGCCATGATGAGCACCGTGAGAACCGAGAGCTCAAGCAGGAAGTAGTTGATGGTCGCGGGGGCGGTGCCCTCCATGCGCCCAAACTCGGCCGTCAGTATCAGCACGCGTCGAATGGCGGCGATCAGCCCCACGAGAAGGAACGGCTCGGGCGTGATGACGTGCTCCCGGAAAGACACCTGAACCGTGTAGAGGAGCTCCACGACGAGGAGGATGAGAAGGATGCGGTCGAGGAGGGCAATAAATTCTTTGGGTAGCGTGCCCGCGAAGAGACTCGTGCCGAAGCTGATGGACGTGGTGACGAGGAGGAAGATCGCCCCCGATGCGAGCAGCACGCCGAGACCGACGTAAACCAGGTCTTCGACTGCCGAGAATGCGAGGGTGATTCGCCTTCGTGTGGGATCCGGATCGGCCGCTGCTGTCATGGGATCCTCCAAAACGTGTTGCGGCCGGGATGATACGACCGGTGGCGGTTTCCCTTCCGTGAAGTGGCGCTGGCGCCCTTCACGCGGGCTTCAGGGCCACCGAGGACCCCACCCACGTGAAGTCCTTGTTGAAGTCCACGCCGAGCATCTTCCCGCGCGACAGCCGGCACAGGTTCAGCCCGAGCGTGGGCGCGGCGTCGCCGTCGGGACGGAAGAACATCATCCGGATCTCGACTTTCACGCCGCCGCCGTCCGCCGCGACGAGGCACGGGTCGTAGGCGATCTTTTCCTGCAGGCACCAGGAACCGCGCTCGCTCTCAGGGATGCGCTCGAGATCTTCCGGCGTCGGGTCCACGTTCACGCCGCCTCCCGCGAACGAGAAGAGCGGTTTGAGCACGTAACGTTCCGTGAGGTCCTTCGGGACGACCTCGACCTCGGAAAGGTACCGCGACTTCGGGACCGTCTCGTGAGACAGGAGCGGGAGGGAGTACTTGGACCACGTCCAGTACCAGTTCGGGTGCGGCACCCAGCGGACGTCGAGCTCCTCTCGGAAGTCGAACGGCAGCGCCGCGTCCTTCTTGATGAGCTCGTCGAAGACGATGCGGTTGTAGATCCGGCGGACCGGGATCCGGCGCCCCTCCTTCACGCGGAAAAGCCGCCTCCCCTCCTTCACGAGCATCCGCGGGTCCAGGGCGTCCACCCCGAGGAGAAGCCTGGTCGCGTGGAAGTCGATCGCCGTTTTCTGCTCTTCCGGCAGGAGGTCCAGAAGAACGACTTCTTCGGGATCCGCGTCGCCGACGATCGTGCGGCGGAAGAGGTCGAGGAAGCCTGCACGCGAGAGACCAGAGAAAAACGGACTCCAGGGGCCCTGCGGGAGGCCGTTCACGCGGGAGAGAGCGTCGCTCCACGCGTCCGACTGAAACACTTCAAAGGCCGAAAGCGAAGGAAACCCCTGCAGCTCGATGAGCCGCGGCACGAGACGGCCGTCGTTCCCCTTCACAATTGCGAAGTCCACCTGCGCGAGCGAGGGAAGGGCGTCCATCCCGGGTGTGGCCCAGCGCTCCGGAATCGCCCGCTTCATCCGAACGAGCGCTTCCGGCTTTGCGAGCTGCGCCACGATCGCGCGCGCACCGCCCTCGAGGGTGGCCGTGAGCTCGTCCGTCAGGAAGACCGGCGTCTCGGCGAGGCGGAATCCCGGCTCGCGGCCGGCGCGGCGGATGAGGTCAGCCGCGTAGGCCGACGCGAGCTCGTCCGTGAACGCGGCATTGAAGGCCGCCCGAAATTCCGGATGCATGGCGCGCGGAGTCTAGATCTTCTTCTCGTGGAGAAGACGTTCCGGATCCGGATCAGACATTGAACTTGAAGAGCAGGACGTCGCCGTCTTTCACGACGTATTCCTTGCCCTCCTGGCGCACCGCGCCCGCTTCGCGCGCGGCGGCCATCGAGCCGGCCTTCAGGAGGTCGTCGTAGGCCACGGTCTCGGCCTTGATGAAGCCGCGCTCGAAGTCCGTGTGGATGACCCCGGCCGCCTGCGGAGCCGTGGCGCCCGCGTGGATCGTCCAGGCGCGCACCTCTTTCTCTCCCGCCGTCAGGTACGTGCGGAGGCCGAGGAGGTGGTACGCGGCGTGGATGAGCTTGCCGACTCCGGACTCCTCGACGCCGAGGGACGCGAGGTACTCCTTCGCGTCTGTTTCCGGCAGCTCCGAGAGCTCGGCCTCGATCTGCGCCGAGATCGCAACCGCCTCCGAGCCATGGTGGGTCGAGGCCCAGGCGCGCACCTTCTTCACGAGCGGGAGGTCGTCGGCGTTCTTGAGGTCGCCCTCGGCCACGTTGCACGCGAAGAGGGTCGGCTTCATCGTCATGAGGAAGAAGGGGCGCGCCGCGTCGCGCTCGCCCGAGTTGAGGTCGAGCGTGAGCGCGGGCTTTCCGGAATCGAGGTGCGGGATGAGTTTCGCGGCAACCGCCATCTGTGCGATCGCTTCCTTGTTGCCGCCGCGCGCGAGCTTCTCCAGCCGCTCCCTCTGCTTCGTCACGGATTCGAGGTCCGCCAGGACGAGCTCCGTCGTGATCGTCTCGATGTCCGCGATCGGGTCGAGCGTGTCCGAGACGTGGACGATGTCCTTGTCCTCGAAGCAGCGCACGACCTGGACGACCGCGTCCACCTCGCGGATGTGGGAGAGGAACTTGTTCCCGAGGCCCTCGCCCTTGCTCGCGCCCTTCACGAGGCCGGCGATGTCCACGAACTCGAACGTCGCGGGGATGATCACGGACGTCTTCGCGATCTTCGCGAGCGGCACGAGCCGCGCGTCGGGCACGACGACGATGCCCACGTTCGGCTCGATCGTGCAGAACGGGTAGTTCGCCGCTTCGGCTTTGCGGGTCTTCGTAAGGGCGTTGAAGAGGGTCGACTTCCCGACGTTCGGGAGGCCGACGATGCCGGCTCGGAGCATGGCCGCGGAGAGTACCAGCACCCCGCGCTAGGATTCCGTCTCATGAAGACAACCTACCGAGCCGCCGCCCTTGGCTTCGCGCTCCTCCTCTTCTCGTCCGATCCGCTCGCCGCCGCGCGGAGGCCCTCGAGAAAGAGCCCGCACACGCAGATCGCCGCCGTGTGCCGCGTCGAAACGGCCCCCGCCGAGAAGGTCCACAAGAACCAGCGCCGCTTCCTCGAGTTCGACGTGACGATTATCTCGTTCGAGAGGGTGCCGGGGGACGCGAGTGCCGACTCGAGTCTCCCGATTCTCCAGAGCGGCCGCGTGCACATCGTCCACGACATGTCGTGCGGCGGCGAGCGGATCGCCCTCGCGCCCGGCGACGCCGCCGAGATCCGCGGCGAGTATGTCGCGGTCCCGGGCGGGAAGGACCTCATCCACTTCACGCACCCGGCCGACGGCTCGTGCGGGCAGAAGGGCGGACACCCGGACGGCGGGATCCGGAAGATCGACGCCGCGGCTCTCAAGAAGGCCGCCTGAGCCCGGCCCCGCGCCCGTGAGCACCGACGACGTCGCCCGCGCGGGCGCTGAGCGCCTTTTTGCCGCGTGGGACGCGTACGCGCGGGCGTTCGCGGCGATCACGCGGCGGGCGCCCGTGCGCTTCTCGGCGCGTGACTGGCACAGCGGCCGCGCGGACGCGCTCGAGCGCCTCGAGCTCTACCGGGCGACGGTCGACCCCGCCGTCCTGGACCTCGCAGGGATTCTCGGCCCCGGCGTCGAGGACAAGCGCGTCTGGACGGGCATGAAGGCACGCTTCTCGGCGCTCGTCGCCGGGCGGCGCGACGCCGAGCTCCTCGAGACGTTCTTCAACTCGGCCTCGCGGCGCATCTTCCACACCGTCGGCGTCGACGACCGCGCCGAATTCGTGACGCCCGAGCCCGCGCTGCGCCCGGTCGAGCCCGCGGGGCGCTTCCTCGCCTCATGGAGCGGCCGGCCCGGCCGGGAGGCCGCGATTCGAAGCGCGCTGAACGCGTTCCCGTTCGCGGCCGGGTGGGAAGACGCCCGGCGCGACGCCGCGCTCGCGACCCGCAGACTCGACGCCGTCCTCACGCAGGCCTGGGGCGCGCCCAACTTCGACGCGCTCGACCTCCTCCGGCCTGTCTTCTATCGGAGCAAGGGCGCCTACCTCGTCGGCCGCGTGCGGAAGGGCGACCGGCAGCGCCCCGTCGTCTTCGCCCTCCTGAACCGAACGGGCCGCGTCGTTGTCGACGCCGTCCTCTGCGACGAGGACGACGCCTCGATCGTCTTCAGCTTCACGCGCTCGTACTTCCACGTGGACGCCGAGCACCCGGCCGCGCTCGTCGCGTTTCTCGAGACGCTCATGCCGAAGAAGCCGGTCGGCGAGCTCTACAACGCCCTCGGCTTCAACAAGCACGGCAAGACCGAGCTTTACCGCGACCTCCTCCGCCACCTCGCATCCTCGGACGACCGCTTCGTCGAGGCGCCCGGCGCGCGCGGCATGGTCATGCTCGTCTTCACGCTCCCGTCCTACGACGTGGTCTTCAAGGTCATCCGCGACTCCTTCGCGCCCCCGAAGACAGCGAGCCGCAAGGATGTCCTCGACAAGTATCGGCTCGTCTTCCGGCACACGCGGGCGGGCCGCCTCGCCGACGTCCAGGAGTTCGAGCACCTCTCCTTTCCGGTCGCGCGCTTCGACCCGGCGCTCCTCCACGCCCTCCTGAAAGGTGCGGCCGAGACCGTAGAGGTCCGCGGGGAGGAGGTCGTCCTCCACCACGTCTACACGGAACGGCGTCTCACGCCGCTGGACCTCTACCTCAAGGATGCACCGCCGGACAAGGCGCACGCTGCGATCGTCGACTTCGGGGAGGCGATCCGCGACCTCGCGAAAGCGAATATTTTTCCGGGCGACCTCCTCCCAAAGAACTTCGGCCTGACCCGGCACGGCCGCGTCGTCTTTTTCGACTACGACGAGATCGTGTTTCTCACGGTCGTGAACTTCCGCGAGCTGCCGGCCGGGGCCGACGAGGACGCCGCGGCCTCGGAGCCGTCGTTCTACGTGGGGGAAAACGACGTCTTCCCCGAGGAGTTCCTCACGTTCATGGGCCTCCGGGGCGCCGCGTTGGAGGGCTTCCTCGAGCGGCACTCCGACCTCCTCGGAGTGCGGTTCTGGCTCGACACCCAGCGGCGGGAGCGCGCCGGCGAGATCGTGGACGTCTTCCCGTACGCGACGGAGCGGCGGCTACGTCCCGACAACGTCTGATTCCGTCCGACTACTCGATGACGTGAATGTTCCGCTTCGCGCACATCTCCTTCAGGACCTTCGGCCACACGGTGACGCTGACTTCGCCGAGGTGCGCCTTCCGGAGCAAGAGCATCAGCACCCGTGACTGGCCGATGCCGCCACCGATCGAAAGCGGGAGCGTGCCGTTCGCGATGCCCTGATGGTAGGGGTATTTCAGGAAGTGGAGCTGGTGCGTGAGCTCGAGCTGCTTCGTCAGCGTCTCGGCGTTCACGCGGACGCCCATGGACGAGAGCTCGTGGCGCCTCTTCGTGACCGGATTCCAGACGAGGATGTCGCCGTTCAGGCCATGCATCATCCGGCCATCCTTCGTGTGCGTCGGCGTAACCCAGTCGTCGTAGTCCGCCGCGCGCATCTCGTGCGGATAGCCGTCCTTGAGCGTCCAGCCGATGCCGTAGATGAAGACCGCCGGGTGATCCTTGAGGATGGCGTTCTCGCGCGCCTTGCGCGGGAGGTCGGGGAAGCGGTCGAGGATTTCCTCGGCGTGCAGGAACGTGAGTTTCTCGGGCAGGCGCGGGAGCTGCCTTTTCTTCAGATCCGGGAAGTGGTCGAGCGCGAAGTCCTCGGCGCCCTTCAAGACCTTCCAGATGCCCTCGACCGTCTTCGTGAGGAAATCGAGATTGCGCTGGTCGGCGGTGATGACCTTCTCCCAGTCCCACTGGTCGACGTAGGCGCTGTGATCGTGATCGAGGAAGTAGTCCTTGCGCACCGCGCGCATGTCGGTCACGAGCCCTTCGCCGGGTTTCATCCCGAACTGTTGGAGCGCGATCCTTTTCCATTTCGTAGCCGCCTGGACGACCTGCCCGTCGATGGGATGCACGCCGTGGTCGTTCGCGATGTGAAACGTGACGGGGCCCCGCGAACCGTCGCGGTCGAGGTAGTCGTTCACGCCGCTCTCGGCGTCGACGATGAGCGGGACCTCCACCCGCATGAGGTTCAGCTCACGGCAGAGGCCGTCCTCGATGTACCGCTTGACGGCGGTGATCGCCCGCTGCGTTTCCTTCGGGTCGAGCAGCGGCATGTAGTCGATCGGGAGTACTTTCTCCAGCTCCTCGTAGCTGCCAATGCCCGGACCCGCGAGGTCCGCCTTCTTGTCGAGGACTTCGTTCTTGTGTTTCACCATGTGGAGGTCCTTTCTTTAGGTCCTTTCAAAGCATGGTTCCGGGGAGGCCCCGGGTTGTCTGGTGCAGATGCATCAGAAGGCGATCGCGCGCCATCCGTTCGCCTATGATTCGCGCCCACGAAGGAGGTTTCCTCATGCCCAGCGCCAAGCCCACGGTGCCCGCCTCGGGACAGAAGATCACCATTTCCGGCGGGAGGCTCCAGGTCCCCAACCACCCCGTCATCCCCTTCATCGAGGGTGACGGAACCGGGCCGGACATCTGGCGCGCGTCCGTGCGCGTCCTCGACGCCGCCGTCGAAAAGGCTTACGGCGGGAAACGCAAGATCGAATGGATGGAGGTCTACGCGGGCCAGAAATCCTTCGACCGCCTGAAGACGTGGCTTCCAGACGAGACGATCGACGCGTTTCGCGAGTTCCTCGTCGGCATCAAGGGACCTCTCACGACGCCGATCGGCGGCGGCATCAGTTCGCTGAACGTCGCGCTGCGCCAGACTCTCGACCTCTACGTCTGCCTGCGCCCCGTGCGCTGGTTCCAGGGCGTGCCGTCTCCCGTCAAGCACCCCGAAAAGGTGAACATGGTCATCTTCCGGGAGAATACCGAGGACATCTACGCGGGAATCGAGTTCGCCGCCGGAACCGACGAGGGCAGGAAGGTCGCCGCGTTCCTGAAGGAGAACTTCCCGGCGCAGTACAAGAAGCTCCGTTTCCCCGAGACGACCAGCTTCGGCGTGAAGCCCATCTCGAGGGGGGGCAGCGAACGTCTCATTCGCTCCGCGATCCAGTACGCGATCGCGCACAAGAGCAAGAGCGTCACGTTCGTCCACAAGGGCAACATCATGAAGTTCACGGAAGGCGCCTTCCGGAACTACGGCTACGCCCTCGCCGAGAGCGAGTTCGCCGCCCAGACGTACACCTGGGACCAGTGGGAGAGGACGAAGAAAGAGAAGGGCGAGGCCGCGGCGAACGCCGAGCAGAAGGCGGCGCTCGCTGGCGGGAAGATCCTCGTCAAGGACGCGATCACCGACATCACGCTCCAGCAGGTGCTCACGCGTCCGGACGAGTTCGACGTCATCGCGACGATGAATCTCAACGGCGACTATCTTTCGGATGCCCTCGCCGCGCAGGTGGGCGGCATCGGGATCGCGCCGGGCGGAAACATCAACTACGTGACCGGCCATGCCATCTTCGAAGCGACACACGGCACGGCGCCGAAGTACACGAATCTCGACAAGGTCAACCCGGGATCCGAAATCCTCTCGGGCGAGATGATGCTGCGGTACATGGGCTGGAACGAAGCCGCCGACCTCGTCCTCAAGGGCATGGACGGGGCGATCGCCGCCAAGACGGTCACCTACGACTTCGCGCGCCAGATGGAAGGCGCCACGGAAGTAAAGTGCAGCGGCTTCGGAGACGCGATCATCCGGCACATGGGCAAGTGAGGAAGAGAAGATGAAAGTCCTAGTTCTCGGCGGCACGGGCACGGTCGGTTCGCAAGTTGCCCGGGACCTTCGCGCGCGCGGCGTGGAGGTCTTGGTGCTCACACGCGACCCGAAGAAGCCTCTGCCCCCGGGAGCGAAGGCCGTAGCCGGCGACCTGCTCGACCCGGCCACGATCCGGACGGCGTTCCTCGGCATGGACGGCGTCTTCCTTCTCAACGCCGTCAGCGCGACCGAGTGCTACGAGGGTCTCATGGCCGTGAACGGCGCGCGGATGGCGGGCGTGAAGAAGGTCGTCTACCTGTCGGTGCAAGACGTCGACAAGGCGCCGCACCTTCCGCACTTCGGAGCGAAGCTTCCCGTTGAGGCGGCGCTCAAAGCCTCGGGGCTCGCGTTCACGATCCTCCGGCCGAACAACTTCTTCCAGAACGACACCAGGTACAAGGACGTCATGCTCGCGTACGGCGCGTACCCGCAGCCCTTCGGCGACGTCGGCCTGTCGCGCGTGGACGTTCGCGACATCGCGGAAGCCGCCGCGATCGCCCTCACGACGGGCGCGGCGGACGGCGAGACCGTGAACCTCGTGGGACCGGACGTCCTGACCGCGACGGCGACGGCCGCGACGTGGGGCGGCGTCCTGGGCCGCAAGATCGCGTACGGGGGGAACGACCTCGACGCGTGGGAGAAGCAGTCGCTCGCGTTCCTTCCGGCGTGGATGGTTTTCGACTTCCGGCTCATGTACGCGTTCTTCCAGGAGAAGGGCCTCAAGGCGTCGCCGGAAGACCTCGCACGCCTGACCGCCCTCCTCGGGCACCCGCCGCGACGCTTCGAAGAGTTCGCCGCCGAGACGGCCCGCTCCTGGAGCGCCTGAGCCCTCACGATAGGATCGGGCCCATGAAGAAGGCCGCGCGCCCGAGCCGCCCCGCCGGCCCTCTCGTCGGCGTCGTCATGGGCTCGACCTCCGACTGGGAGACGATGAAACACGCCGATGAGCTGCTGACGCGCTTCGGCGTCGCGCACGAGTGCCGCGTCATGTCGGCTCACCGGAGCCCGAAGCTCACCGCCGAGTGGGCCGCGAGCGCCGAGAAGCGCGGTCTCGCCGTGATCATCGCCGCCGCCGGCGGCGCCGCGCATCTCGCGGGCGTCCTCGCTTCGCACACGGTCCTGCCCGTGCTCGGCGTCCCGATGGAAAGCGTTTCCTTGAAAGGCCTCGACTCGCTGCTTTCGACGGTTCAGATGCCCGCCGGCGTCCCCGTCGGAACGCTCGGCATCGGAAAGCCCGGCGCCGTGAATGCCGCCCTGCTCGCCGTCGCCATCCTCGGGGTCGCCGATCCGAAGCTCCGCGCGAAGCTGCGGAAGTTCCGCGACGGCCAGGAGAAGGCCGTCCGCTCGCAGACTCTGTCTTGAGCGCCGCCGGATCCTCAACGCCCGGGCGACGCTGACAACCCGAAAATCCGCTCGAGGAGAACCGACATGCAGATCCGCCCGGCCGCTCTCGCTCTCATCTCAACCCTCGCCCTTTCCGGCTCCGCCCGCGCGACCGGCATTCCCGAGAAGCTCGACGCCGCGAGCTACCAGCGCCTGTCGCCGAGTCTCGCCGTATCGGGCAAGCCCTCGAAGGAGGCGCTCGCGGCGCTGAAGGACGCCGGTTTCCGCACCGCGATCGACCTCCGGCAGCCGGCCGAGGGAGTCGAAGCCGCCCGCAAAGCGGTCGAAGAGCAAGGGCTGACGTTCGTGTCGGTTCCAATTTCGCCCGAGACCTTCCGCGCGGACGACGCAAAGAAGGTCGCCGCGATCCTCGACGACGCGAAGGCCGCGCCCGTCCTCCTTTTCTGCTCGAGCAGCAACCGCGTCGGCGGCGTCATCGCCGTCGTCGAGCGGATGCGGGGCCTATCGAAGGAGGAGGCCCTCGCCGAAGGAAAGAAGGCCGGCCTCAGGAGTGCCGCGATGGAGAAGGCCGTCCTCAAGGTCCTCGACGAGGCTCCCGCGAAGGCGGCCGCCGGGAAGTAGCGGCCCGGCTCAGGCTTTGACGTCCGCAATGAGCGCGTCGACGACGCGCTCGAGCTTCATCCCGCGGCTCCCCTTCACGAGGAGGACGTCTCCCGGCGCGAGCCGCGGGCGTAGCCACGCGAGAAGCGGTTCGATCTCCGTGAAGTGGGCCGAAGAAGAAGCAAAAGAAGAGAATTCTTCGAATGCGTGAAGAGACCGGGGACCGAAGAAGGCCGCGACGTCCACGCGTCCCCGCGCGCCCCGGCCGACGCCGCGGTGCGCTTCCTCCTCGAAGGCTCCGAGCTCCAGCATGTCGCCGAGCACCGCGATCGCGCGGCCCGAGTCGCCGGCCCTGAGCCCCGCGAGGGCCGCGAGCGCGGCCTCCATCGAGGCGGGCGAGGCGTTGTAGCAGTCGTCGAGGATCGTGATGCCGCCCACCCCCGCCACCACCCGCGAGCGATGCGCGTACGGTCGAGCCGATGAGAGGCCACGCGAGATTTCTTCAAATGAGAATCCAAGCGTCCGGGCCGTCGCGGCCGCGGCCGCGGCATTCATCGCGTTGTGCTCCCCCACGAACCCCAGCCTGACGGTGATTCCCTCTTCCCCTTCCAAGAAAATCTCCTGCCCCTCCACCCCGAGAGATGTCGACCCGGCGAGCCTGACGTCCGCCCAAGCGCTCTTTCCAAAGAAGATCTTCTTCACGCCGCTCGCGACCCGCTCCGCCTGCGCCACGCAGCGCGCGTCGTCGGCATTAACAACGGCGACGGAACCGGGAAGCAGCCCGCGATACAGCTCGCCCTCCGCCTCGGCGACGCCGTCGAGGTCCTTCAGGAACTCGAGGTGCTCGGCGGCGACGAGCGTCACGACCCCCGCGTCCGGCTTCGCCATCTCCGTGAGCCGTTGGAGCTCGCCCGGCGCGGACATCCCGAGCTCGAGGACGGCGGCGCGGTGCGCGCCCGACAGCCGGAAGAGCGTGAGCGGGACGCCGACCTCGTTGTTGAGGTTTCCTTCCGTCGCGAGCGCGGGCCCGCGCGTCCTGAGGATCGCGGCGAGCATCTCTTTCGTCGTCGTCTTGCCGTTCGAGCCCGCGACGGCTCCGACGGGGATCCGGAACCGGCGGCGGTGAAAGCCCGCGAGGGCGCCGAGCCCCCGGTGCGTGTCGTCGACTTCGAAGAGCGGGAGGCCCGGAACGCCCGGCGTGCCTTTCCGGACGAGGGCGGCGCCCGCGCCCTTCGCCTTCGCCTCGTCAAGGAAGTCGTGCGCGTCGAACCGGTCGCCCTCGAGCGCGACGAAGAGCGTCCCGGCGGGGATCGTGCGCGTGTCCGTCGAGACGGACGGGAACGCCACCGGCGCGCCGGCGGGCGCCACCGCGCCCGTCGCGCTCGCGACCTCCTCGGCCGTGAAGAGCGGCTCAGTCGCGGACGTAGCGTCCCTCTGCGGGGAAGAAGCCCCGGCTCATCTCGTGAGACCGAGCAGGCGCGGCCACGTTCCCGTGCTCTCGAAGGCCCGCGGATGCTTGGCGCGATCGATGAGGTACTCGGCCATGGAGCGCACGATCCACCGGAAATTCTCCTCTCCGACGGAGGCTACGTCGGCATCGGGCGCGCAGTTCATGAAGTCGATCGCGTAGGGAACGCCGTCGCGCACCGCGAACTCCACGGTGTTCAGGTCGTACCCGAGAGCCTCGCAGAGCGCGAGGGCACCCGCCGTCACCTTCTCGACGATCGCCGCCGGGACGCTCTTGCCGCGCGCCGCTTCGTAGCGCAGGTGGTGCGGCTCCTTCGGGGCGTATCCCATGATCCGCACGCGCTTGCGGCCCACGACGTAGCAGCGGTAGTAGTCGGTGAACTCGATCGCTTCCTGCGCCATCATCTCGAGGTCGCGCGTCTTGTCGTATGCCGCGAAGAACTCCTCCGTCGTGTCGCACTTGGTGACGTCCTTCCATCCGCCGCCGTTCGCGGGCTTCAGGAAGATCGGGAAGCCGAGATAGGCGAAAACGCGATCCCAGTCGACCATGTCCATGTTGCGGAAAGATTTCTCTGTCGTGTTCGGCGGGCGCTCCTTGTGCGGGAGAAGGACCGTCTTCGGCACGGCGACACCCGCCGCGAGGGCGACGACGTTGTCGAAGAACTTGTCGTCCGCCGACCACCAGATCGGGTTGTTCACGACCTGGACGCCGCGGGCGACGGCGCACTTCAGAAACGTCCGGTAAAAGAGGACCTCGTGACTGATGCGGTCGAGAATGACGGAGTCCTCGAAGGACTGCTCCTGCGTGAGGTGCGAGATCTTCACCGGGCCGCTTTCGATCGCGTCGCCATTCTTCTTCGCGAGCGTGTTGATCTCGTTCATCAGGGCCCAGGGAAACGTGTCCTCCATGCCGAAGAGAATGCCGATCCGTTTGTTCGCAACCTGCGTCATCGCGTTCTCCCGCGCGGCGTACGCCGCGCTACGGCATCCTAGCGGACCGGAGAGAAGGGGCGCAATTTCGGGCGCACGCTAGACTCCGCGCCCATGAAGAGAGAGTACGGCTCATGGATGAGCGGCGCTCTCTCGCGCCCGATGGAGTACCTCTGGTTCGGGGACCGCGGCCGCCCGGTCCTCATGTTCCCGACGTCGATGGGGCGCTTCTACCAGAATGAGGATTTCGGTCTCACGGGGGCGCTCGCGGACAAGGTCGACGCGGGCTGGCTCCAGCTCATCTGCGTCGACTCCGTGGACGCCGAGAGCTGGTACAACAAGACGATCCCGCCCGCCGATCGCGCGCGGCGGCACGACTTGTACGACCACTATCTGCGCGACGAGATGCTCCCGTACATCACGTCGCGGACGGGCGGCAATATCGTCACCGTCGGCGCTTCGTTCGGCGCGTACCACGCGGCGAACGTGGCAGCGCGATACCCGGGCGTCGTCACGAAGGCGATCTGCCTCTCGGGCCTCTACGATGTCTACCAGTTTCTCGACGGCTACTGGGACGACACCTGCTACTTCCACACGCCCATGGCCACCATCGCGAACATGGACGAGGCCTGGAAGAAGAAGCTTCGCCAGGTGGAATGGGTCGTCGCGACCGGTGAGAACGACTCGCTCGTGAAGCAGAACCGCGAGTTCGCGGCGCTTCTCGAGCGCCAGGGGCAGCGGGTTCAGGCCGAGTTCTGGCCGGGCGTCTTCGGCCACGACTGGCCGTTCTGGAAGGAGCACATCCGCCGCTTCATCTGACGGGCGTCCCGTCCTGGAGGCTGCGCAGGCGGCGATCCGCATGCGCCGCCTTCCGGCGCGCCTCGTCCGCCTCCTCCTTCGTCCCGAGGATGCCCCGGATCTCCGCCAGCGCGCGCCAGACCTCCGGACGAAAAGGCGCCAGGCGCGCGGCGTCCTGTGCCGCGGAGAGCGCTTCCTCGAAGGCACCGCGCCGCTCGAGATGCCGCGCCTCTGCCACCGCGATCTCCCACGATTCCGGAAACGCTTTTCGTCCTTGAGCGAGCAGCGTCACTCCTTCCTTCGCCCGGCCCGTCCATTCGCGGTAGCGCGCGAGGGTCACGAAGTCCACCGGCTCCCGGCGCGCGGCGTCCGCGATGACCTTCCCGAAGAAGCTCATTGCCGCGTCGTCCACCACGCGCCGCCCGTCCGTCTCCACGCCGAGGACGAAGCCCTCGGCGAAGGCGAGCGCGCGATTGCGCGCGAGCGCCACGCTGTCGGGAAACAGGGCGAGCGAGCGGTTGCACTGCGCGAGGCAGGCCGCGTATTCGCGAAGGCTGAGGAGGCACTTCGCAAGAAGCGCGGCGGATTCCCGCGCGCGGCGCGGGTCGCGCGCATCCGTGATTCCTTCGAGGACCACGCGCGCCTCCGGCCAGCGCTCGAGCGTCGCCAGCGCGCGCGCGAGCGGGAGCCGCCATGCGGGATCCGGAGGCGCCTTTTCGCGGGCCTCCGACAGGAGTGCCTCCGCTTCGTGGAGCGACGTGAACTGCTCGGGCAGCCGCGCTTCGGAGACGTGGGAGGCCTGCTCGACGAGCTGCTCTCCGGCCACGATGAGAGCGGGCGCGTCGCGGGAGATCGCGAGTCTCTGCCGCGCCGTCGCCACCGCATCCGAGGTGAGCCCCTGAGCCCGCTGGGCGTCGAGAAGGCGTTCGAGGAGCGCCGGCGCGGCCGGGTGGACCGAGAGGCCCGCGCGGGCCGCCCGCTCGGCAAGGGACGCGTGCCCGAGGCTCAGGTGCGCTTCGGCGAGCGCGATGAAGAGCTCGATGGGCTTCTCCATAGCCCCCGAAAGCGCGTCGAGCGCGGTCACGGCCTCCGCAGCGCGGCCGAGCTTGAGGAGACCCCGCGCGAACGTGAGAACCGCTCGCTGCTGCAGGGGGTCATCCGGAAGCTCGCGCACGACGGAGGGCAGGACGACGCGCGACAGGAGGTCGACCGCGCCTTTCCAGTCGCCCGCGCCCGCCAGACGGCGCGCCTCCTCGACGTCGCGCGCGGCCCCGCGCACGTCCACCGACGCGCGCCCTTCGCCCCCGCGGCCCGTGACGACCGCCCCTCCCGCCACCCGGGCCCGGACAACGCCCGCCCCGCGGGCGGCCGCCTGGTAGCGCATCTTCGGCACGAACGGCGCCACCGTGATGCCGCGCCGGGCCGCGGCCATCGTGAGGACGTTGACGAATCCCTTCCAGTCGGGAAAGCGGTCGTGGCGCTCTCGCTGGAGGCAGCGCATGATCACGTCCTCGGCTCCGAACGAGGTCTTCCGGAAGAGCCCACTCGCGATTTTCGGGGGCTCACCTCGAATTTTCGCCTCCCGGATCTCGTGCCACGTGCCCGAGAACGGCTTTCGGCCGGTCTCCCACTCGTACATGAGGCAGCCGAGGCTGTAGATGTCGGACCTGAGGTCGAGCGGCACGCCGCCCAGCAACTGCTCGGGCGAGGCGTACGCCACGGTCCCGAAGATGAGGTGTCCGCCGTCGGGCGTCGATTCCATCTCGCTCTCGCCGAGCGGCGACGAAATCCCCCAGTCGCTCACCGCGGCGCGGCCGACTTCGTCGAGGAGAATGTTCTCCGGTTTGAGGTCGCGATGCACGATGTGGTGCTCGACGTTTGCCCACTCGAGAGCCCCGGCGATGCGCACGAGCGTCCGGTAGAAGAGCTCGGGGTCGCGCGAGGTCATCTGCGACCGCAGGCTCCCCCCCGCCATCCACCGCGAACAGATCACGGGGAGCTTTTCGAGAGGAAATACGCAAAGCGCCTCGACGATTCCGTCGCAGACGGAAAGCGTCAACCACACCTGGAGCTCCTGCAGGAAGCGCTCGAAGTCCTCCTTGCTGCCGCTGCCGCGCGGGAGCGCCTTGACCGCGAAGCTGGGGCCGGACGGCGTCTGCCGGACCCGGGCGCAGACACCCATCCCCCCGCGGATGACGTCCACGACCGTGAACGCGTCCGAGTCGAATCCCTGCGTCCGCGCGAGCGCGGGCAGGGAAAGCTCTTCTCCGGGGCGGAAGGGGACCACCTGTTCCCGATTCTCTCACTCCCGGCCCGGGAGGAAACGATCGAAACCCGCGCGCCCGTTTCGACGTAAAATGGTATTTTGGAATTCTCGATAGAGGTGTCTATGAAACGCATCTCCCTCACGCGGGCCGCGGTTCTCGCGCCGCTCGCGGCTCTCGCGATTCTCGCGGTTCTCGCCGCCACCCCCGCCCGCTCCCAGGAACTCAGGGTCGAGGAGCACGTGCTCTCGAACGGCATGAAGCTTCTGCTCGTGCCCCGCCGCGACGAGCCGGTCGTCTCCGGCGGCTGGGTCGCCAAGGTCGGGAGCGCCAACGAACGGCCCGGCATCACGGGGATCAGCCACCTCTTCGAACACATGATGTTCAAGGGCACGGAGGCGATCGGCTCGAAGGACCCCGCGCGGGACCAGAAGCTGATCGCCGAGCAGGAGCAGCTCCGCGACCTCATGCGCGACGAGGAGTCGAAGATGCGCGCGGCCCTCCGGCGCGGCGAGATCGACGACGTCACGAAGCCCGAGAGCAAGACCCCCAGGTACAAGGAGCTCGAGAAGGAATTCGACGCCCTCGTGAAGGAGCAGCGCGACCTCCTCGTGAAGAACGAGTTCGACCGCATCTACACGAAGCAGGGCGCCTCGGGGATGAACGCGTCGACGAACTCGGACCTCACCCAGTACTTCATCACCGTGCCGAAGAACAAGCTCGAGCTCTGGATGTGGATGGAGTCCGACCGCCTGAAGGCTCCCGTCTTCCGCGAGTTCTACTCCGAGCGCGACGTCGTCTTCGAGGAGCGCCGCCTGCGAACGGAATCGACCCCCACGGGCCGGCTCGACGAGGCCTTCGAGGAGATGTTCTGGCACGGCCACCCGTACACCTGGCCCGTCGTCGGGTACCCCTCGGACATTCCCGCGATCACGAAGGCCGACGCCGATGCGTACTACGCACTCTTCTACGCGCCGAACAACATCACCGCCATCCTCGTGGGCGACTTCGACCCGAAGGAAGCCGTCGCGATGGCCGAACGGTATTTCGGACGCATTCCCCGCGGCAAGAACCCGCCGCCCGAGATGACGATCCTGCCCCCCCCGTGGGAAGCGGAAATGCGCCTCAACGGCGAGGCGGACACGAACCCGCAGGTCTCCGTCAACTGGCACACGGTGCCCTTCCAGAACAAGGACGCGTATCCCCTTCAGGTTCTCGCGCAGCTCCTCAACGGCCGCACCGGCCGGCTCTACAAGGCGATGGTCGTCGGGGACGGCGCCGTGGCGACAAACGTGACGGCGGGCGCCTTCTCGCGCAAGTACGCCGGCGAGTTTGGCGTCGAGACGGAGGTCAAGGACGGCAAGACGCCCGAGGACGCCGAGAAGGCCGTTTACGTCGAGCTCGAGAAGCTCAAGAAGGACCTCGTTCCGGCCGAAGAGCTGCAGAAGGTGAAGAACAACTTCGCCGCGCAGACCTTCCGCGGACTCCAGCAGAACTTCTTCATCCTCCTCCAGCTCATGGGCAACGAGGGCCGCGGCGACTGGAGAGAGTTCAATGGGGGCCCGAAGAAGATCCAGGCCGTGACGGCCGAGGACGTGCGCCGCGTCGCGCAGACGTACCTCACGAAAGAAAACCGCGGCGTCGCGACCTACACGCGCAAGGCGGGTGCGGCCACCGCGCCCGAGGATCCTGCCCTCGCCGCCGTGCCGGAGCAGATGCGCCCGATGGTCAAGCAGACGCTTGCCCGGCTGATCGCCTCGACCGACGCCGACAAGCTCAAACAGATGATCGCGCAGATGGAGAGTCAGTCGGCGCAGATGCCGCCGCAGATGAAGCCGGCCACGGATCTCATCCTGCAGAAGGCCCGCGAGCGCCTGACCGAGCTGGAGAAGACCCCGAAGACGACGGAGAAGAAGTAGCCATGAAGAAGAACATCCTCCTGCCGGCGGTTTTTGTCGCTTTTCTTGCCGCCCTTCTCGCCGCGTCCCTCGCCTCTCCCGCGGCCCTCGCCGCCGCCGACGCGATCCCTTCGAAACCCGATCAGCTCGCGTTCAAGCCGTTCTCCTATACGCCGCCCGCCGCGAAGGAATATCGCGCGGTTCTGAAGTCCGGCGTCGTGGCTTACCTCGCGGAGAACCACGAGCTTCCGCTCGTCAACATCCAGATCATTCTCCGGGGCGGGACCTACCTGAACGCGCCCGGCAAGGAAGGCCTCGCGGAGACGGCCGGATATCTCCTCGCGCGCGGCGGAACGAAGAATCGCAAAGCCGAGGACCTCGAGGAGCGCCTCGCGTTCCTCGCCGCCCAGCTCAACAGCGGCTACGCCGAGGACCGCGGGACGGTCTCGCTCAATCTCCTCGCGAAGGATCTCGACGAGGGTCTCGCGATCCTGCGCGAGGTCCTCACCGAACCCCGGTTCCAGGACGACAAGCTCAAGCTCCGCAAGGATCAGCTCCTCGCCGACATGAAGCAGCGAAACGACAGTTCCGCGGACATCGAGCGGCGCGAGCGCTCGTTCCTTCTTTACGGCGACGGCTACTACCTGAACCGCTTCGAGACCAGGGCCTCCGTCGAAGGGTTCACGCGCGAGGATCTCGTGGCGTTCCACCGCAAGTGGGTCGATCCGAAGAACATGCTCATCGCGGCCGCGGGCGACTTCAAGAAAGCCGAGATGGCCGCGAAGCTCGACAAGCTCCTCGCGAACTGGCCGTTCAAAGGCGAGGCCGCACCGCCAGTGCCGAAGCCGTCGCACCCGATGACGCCCGGGACTTTCCTCGTCGACAAGGACGTCAACCAGGGCCGCGTTTCGATCATGCTGCCGGGCCTCCTTCGCACCGACCCCGACTTCTTCGCGGCCGCCGTCATGAACGACATCCTCGGCGGCGGCGGGTTCACGAGCCGCATCATGAACCGGGTCCGCTCGGACGAAGGCCTCGCGTACTCGGCGGGCTCCGCGCTCCAGCCGGGCATCTGGTACCCCGGCCGCTTCGGCGCCGCGTTCCAGTCGAAGGTGCGCACCGCCGCCTACGCCTCGCAGATCGTGATCGAGGAAATGACGAAGCTTCGTGACACCGACCCCACGGACGAGGAGATGGAAACGGCGAAGCGCTCGTTCATCGATACTCTCCCCCGCCGCTTTTCGACGCCCGTGCAGGTCGTGGGCCTTCTCGCGGACGAGGAATACACGGGCCGCTACGCCTCTGATCCTCTCTACTACGCGAAGTACCAGGCGAACGTCGAGAAGGTGACGAAGGCCGACGTGAAACGAGCGGCGCAGCGGCTTCTCAAGCCCGACGCCGTGATGCTTCTCGTCGTCGGGAAGAAGGCCGACCTTCTGAACCCAGAACCGAAGCACCCCGTGAAGTTCGCGGACCTCACGAGCGGAAAGCTGACGGAGGTTCCGTTGCGCGATCCCTTCACGATGAAACCCATGGCTTTGGCGACAGACGGCAGCGCGAAGTGATCCTCCTTGCGGCGGTTCTTGCCGCCCAGGCGCTCACGCTCGAGAAGATCTCCGAACCCGGGCCGGGCGGCCCCTCGGGCTGGGCCTGGCGCGACGCCACGCACGTCACGTGGGTCGTTTCCGACGGCCCGGAACCCGAGGCGCCCGCCACGCTCTGGGAGCTCGACGCCGCGACCGGGAGGAAGGCGAGGCTCTTCGAGCCCGCGGCCGTCAAGGATCGCGCCGGGAAGGACCGGATGCTCTCTCCCCGAGGGGGGAAATGGAGCCCGAGGGGCGACGTTCTCCTCGTGTCCTTCGACCACGACCTCTGGCTCCTCGCCCCCGGCGGCGCGCCGCGGCGCCTCACGAACGACGCCGACGAGGAGGAGTCCCCGGCGTTCTCTCCGGACGGTTCGCGCGTCGCGTACGTCAGGAAGTCCGACCTCTGGGCTGTCGAGCGCGCGTCGGGCCGGGAGACGCGCCTCACGACCACGGGCGCCGACCACGTGTTCAACGGGAAGCTCGACTGGGTCTACGAAGAGGAGCTCGCGAACCGGCGCGGAGGCCGCTCGTACGAGTGGGCGCCGGACTCTTCCGCGATCGCCTACCTCCGCCTGGACGAGAACCGGGTGCCGGCGTTCCCGATCGTGGACTTCACGCCGGTGAACGGGAAGGTCCTTCCGCAGCGCTATCCGAAGGCCGGCGACCCGAACGCGATTCCGTCCGTCCACGTCGTCGACCTCGACGGGAAAGAGACGGCCTCCTTCGCGCCGGCGCCCGACGACGTCTACGTCGCCCCCCAGCTCGCCTGGACCGCAGACGGAAAACAGGCCTGCTTCCTCGTCCTCGACCGCCCGCAGACGACCCTCGACGTCTGGCTCCTGCCTCGCGCGGGCGGCGCGCCGAAAAAGCTCCTCACCGAGACGGACGCCGCGTGGATCAACGCGCTCGAGCCGCCGCATTTCCTCAAGGACGGTTCCTTCGTCTTCCTCTCGGAAAGGAGCGGCTTTCTCCACCTCTACCGGCACGCCGCCAACGGCACGCCGATGAACGCGATCACGAAGGGCGACTGGATGATTGACGGGCCCTGGTCGGTCGACGAGAAGGCGGGCGTCGTCTTCTTCACCGCAACCGAAAGGGACCCGCGTGAGCGCCATGTCTACCGCGTGAAGCTGGACGGGACAGGGTTCGAACGCCTCACCAAAGAGCGCGGTGTCCACACTCTCTCGCTGTCCCCCGGCGGAGCCTTCTTCGTAAGCACGCACTCGAGCGTCACATCCCCTCCGAGGACCGTCGTGAGGAACGCCTCCGGCGAGGAGGCCGCGGTGGTCGACGACGCGCCCGGCCCGTTTGCCGACACCATTCTCGGTTCCGTCGAGATGGGCTCCTTCAAGGGCACGGACGGCACGCTCTTCTATACGCGGCTCGTAAAGCCAGCGGACTTCGACCCCGGCAGGAAATACCCCGCGATCGTGTTCGTGTATGGCGGCCCGCACGCGCAGCTCGTGCAGGACCGCTGGGGCGCGGCCTCCGGCCTCGACCATCTCCTCGCGTCGAAGGGATTCCTCGTCTTCACGATGGACAACCGCGGCTCGTGGGGGCGCGGGCACGCGTTCGAGACGCCGATCCTGAAGAACCTGGGCGCGCAGGAGCTGAAGGACCAGATCGAGGGCGTCGCCGAGCTTGTGAAGAAACCCTTCGTCGACGCGTCCCGGCTCGGGCTCTGGGGCTGGTCTTATGGCGGTTACATGACGCTCTTCATGGCCACTCACGCGGGCGAGAGGTTCAAGTGCGCACTCGCGGGCGCGCCGGTCGCCGACTGGAAGTTCTACGACTCCATCTACACGGAGCGCTACATGAAGCGCCCCAAGGACAATCCCGAGGGCTACAAGGCGGCGTCGCCGCTCGAGGCCGCGAAAAACCTCTCGACGAAACTCCTCATCATGCACGGCACGTCCGACAACAACGTCCACATACAGAACTCGATCAGCTTCATCGACGAGCTCATGAAGGCGCGGAAGGACTTCTTCTTCGTGCCCTTGCCGCGCCAACGGCACGGGCCCCGCCGGGAGGCGCTGCTCTACCGCAACCAGCGCCTCGCCGATTGGTTCGAGAAGAACCTGTAACGCGCGCCGATCAAGCGCAACGGCCGTCAGACGGGCTTCGGCGTGACGGTGAGCGCCAGCGAGCCTTTCACGGCCTTGGACACGATGCAGTATTTTTCGGCGAGGGCGAGCGTCTTGTCGACGTCCGCCCGGCGTGACTCCCAGAGAGCCGCGGGCACGTGCGGAGCGAGGTTCATCTTCGTGACGAGAAACCCGCCCGCAGGATCCTTGTCGACCTCGCACGAGCCATCCAGCGCCGGCTTCTCGATCGGGAGCTGCAGCTTCGCGAGGAAAATCGCCCACGTCTGGACGAAGCACGACGAAACGCCCGCGAGGAGCAGCTCCTCCGGATTCGGCGCCCCCGTCTTTCCGCCGAGGGACGCGGCGCCCACGTGCGCAACCTTCAGGCTGCGGTCCGCGTTCGTGAGCGTGCCTTCTTTCGAAGCGGGATCCCAGGTCGCGGCGATCGTGAACGTGTGTTCGGCGGACATGACGTGTCTCCCTTTTAGGCTCTTGGGCTTTCAGGCCCGGATCACGAGGAGCCGGGGCTCGGTGAATTCTTCCATCGCGTAGGCCGGGCCCTCGCGCCCGGAGCCCGACTCCTTCACGCCGCCGTAGGGCATGCGGTCCGCGCGCCACGTCGGGACGTCGTTGACGAGAACAGCCCCGACCTCGAGGACGTCGAAGGCGCGCTGGATGCGTCCGAGATCCCGCGTGAAGACTCCCGCCTGCAACCCGTACTTCGAGTCGTTCACGCGGCGGAGCGCCTCGTCCCAGTCGTCGTAAGGGGCGAGCGTGACGACGGGCGCGAAGACTTCCTGCGCCTCGACCTTCATCGACGGCGTCGTGTTCTCGAGGATCGTGGGGGCCAGGCACTCCCCCGCGCGTGTCCCGCCCACCAGCGCCGTCGCGCCTCCTTGGACGGCCTCCTTCACCCACGCCTCGGCGCGCGCGGCCTCTTCGGGCGTGATCATCGGGCCGACGTCCGTCTTCTCGTCGAGCGGATCTCCGACGACGAGCTGCGCCGCCCTTAGGAGCAGCTTGGAGCGGAACGCTTCGAGGACCGGGCGGTGCACGAGCGCGCGCTGGACGGAAATGCACGACTGACCCGCGTAGGAAAACGCGCCCGAGGCGGTGCGTCGCGCCGCGTCGTCGAGATCCGCGTCGGAGTGGACGACGACCGCCGCGTTTCCGCCCATCTCGAGGGCGACGCGCTTCCTCGGCACGAGGGCCTTCAACCGCCACCCCACCGCGCCCGAGCCCGTGAAGGACACGACCGGGAGGCGCGGGTCGAGGACGAGCGCCTCGGCGTCGGCGCCCGGGATCGGAAGGACGGCGTACGCGTCCGCGGGCCAGCCGGCGGCGAGCACGATCTCCCGGAGCGCGAGCGCCGAGAGCGGCGTCTGGGAAGCCGGCTTCTGGACGATCGGGGCGCCCACGGCAATCGCCGGCGCCACCTTGTGCGCCGTCAGGTTGAGCGGAAAATTGAACGGCGTGATCGCGAGGACGGGCCCGAGCGGGACGCGCTTCACGACTCCCCACCGGCCGAGCGAGGCGCCGTTCACGTCGAGCGGCAGCATCTCGCCCGTCTGCGCCTCGAGCGCGGCGGCCGCCGCCGAGAACGTGGCGGCGGCGCGCTCGGCCTCCATGCGCGCGGCCTTCAGGGGCTTGCCGGCCTCCGCGGCGATCGTGCGCGCGAGCTCGTCCCGCCGGCGTTCGAGCTCGACCGCGACCTTCCGGAGGATCGCGACGCGCGTGTAGGTGGGAAGCGCCCGCGTCTCTTGGAAGACGCGAACGGCGCGCTGCACGGCGGCCTCAATCTCTTCGGATGAGGGGCGCGGGATCCGCGCGAGCTCCCGCCCTCCGAAGGGCGCCCGCACCACGAGGTCGGAGCCGCTCACGACTTTCCCTCTTCCCGGAGCACATCCGGGTTCCAGGCCCTCGAGGCGGTCCACGCGCGCGATGAAAAGAGCGCCGACAGCGCGCGGCCGAGGAGCGGTGTCCTCGTCCGCGCCCAGAAAGAGTCCACGAGGCGCGCCACTTCGGGCGGGGCCGACGCGGGCGCGGCGAGCTGCGCGAGCGAAAGGACTCCCACCGGGGCTTCGTTCCGAACCTTTTCCCACGGCTCACGAAGCCCCGCCTCCTCCGCGGGCGGAAGCGGCGTCACGCCGGAGAGCGCGAGGCGTCCCGACACCACCGCGAAGAGGAGCGGCAGGTCGCGCAGCACCGGAATCGCCGTCTCGAACCGGAATGTCGAGAACGCCGCGCGCCCGCCCCCCGGCGCGTTTCCCGAAAGCGTGACGGGGCGCCTGGCGTGGCCCGCGTTCGCGATCGCGCTCCAGATGGCGGCCACCGGCCACAGCGGAAAAGAGAGGGTCAGCGCGACGAGGCCGAGGCCCCGATTCGAGGACGAGGAGGCGCTCTTCTCGGCGCTTCTCTCGGCGGCCGGCAGCCGGTCGGTGAGCAGGCTCGTCGCGCCCGTCGACGCATCGACGACGAGATTGCCCGAGACGACGGCGTTCTCGAGCGCGAGGCCGGGCGGAATTGCGGTCCGCGGAAGAACGCTCACCGCGGAAAGACGCGCCTTCGAGAGGACGACGGCTTCTTCCGCCACGGTCGTGCCCCCCTGAAGCTCTGCTCCGCCATCCACCGTGGCACGGTCGGAGAGCGCGGGCGCCGCGCCGGCGGCGGCGCGGTCGGCCCGGTGGTACGACGCGACGTCGGCGAGGAGGACCGGGCCCTCGGTGAGCGGAAGCGCCGCGTAGTCCGCGTCCGCCGTCCATTCGGCCGCGCCGGGCTCGCGCGGGAAATCCTTCTTCTTGAGCGCGCCGGGCAGAAGACGCCAGACGCCGGCGGGGCGTCCGCCCAGGAGTCCGGCGACGATCGGCCCGCGCACGTCGTCCACCTTCCTCAGGAACTCGTGGAGGGCGGCATGGATCCCTACGTCGCCGCGCACGACGATCGTCTCGCCATCCAGCCGCGGCTCGAGACGGCGCAGGACGTCGCCGGTCGTCTCGCCGTCCTCGCGCCGCACGATCTCGAGCGCGATGCCCCAGCGAATGCCCTTGCCGAACCGGCGCTCGATCTCGGGCGCGCGGGAAGAGACGACGAGAAGCGCCGAGCGGCGGCCGGCACGAACGAGCGCCTCGAGCGCGTGTTCGAGCACGGGCACGCCCGCGAGCGGGAGGAGAGCGGGCACGATGCGCGCCCCGAGCGGGCCGAATGCCGTGCCGTCGCGATCGGCGAAGAGGACGGTGGTCATGGGAGAGGGATTATGGGACGAAGGCCCTGAGACCGGTGGAGCGGCCCGCGCGCGCGTCCACGTCGGCCGTGATCTCGCGCGCGTGCGCCGTCAGCCAGGCCCGTACCTCGGCCGGCGGCACCGCCGCGTTCGCGCGATACGCCCAGCACTGGATCCGCCCTTCGTGCCCGTCGCCCGCTTCGTCCGCGATCGCCGCGGCCGCGCTCACGCCCTCCCAGGACAGCCCCGTGCGGAAGAGACGGAATTCGAGTCCTTCGGGCTCGTCGCTCCGGAAGGCGGGCGTCCCGGGCGGCACGGGCGCGAGCACGGGCGAGAGCTGGTCGGCGAGCTCTCGCGCGCCCGTGCGGTGCGTGAGGAGATCGTGCCGGGTCTGGCGTGCCGCCTCGATCCCGCCCCATGCAAGGAGGGCGAACAAGAGGCCTCTCACGATGCGGCCCGGATACGGAGACGTCCGCTCGCGCGCCGCGAGCATGAGCCACGTGCCTCCGAGCCCGGTGAAAGCGGCCAGGGCGGGCATCGTCGGAATGGACGAGAGCCGGTATTTGCCCGCGACCGCGACGACGATCACGAGCTCCACGACGCACGCCCCCCAGAGGATGCCGTGCGCGAGGCGGCGATCACCTCCGGTCGCCCCGGACGCGACCTCCGCTTCGCTGACGGCGCGCCCGAGGAACACGACGCCGAGAGCCGCCAGCGGCAGGAAGAAGAAGAGCGAGCGTACGAGCGTGAAGACGTCCGCCCCGAACGCCGTCGGCAGGGCTGCCGCGCGGGACGCGGCCTCGGAGGCTCCGAACGACGTCGCGAGCGCAAAGGAGAAGGACTCGCGCCGGAAGAGGAAGACCGCGAAGAGGTGGGAAAACCCGACGGCGACGAACGCGAGGCCGAGGAGCGTGAGAGCGCGCTTCGTGCGGCCGAGACCGAAGAGGCGCGGCCGCGCGAGGAGAGCGAGAAGGAGCGGGATCAGGTAGAGCCCGACGGCGTAGCCCTTCGCGAGGAAGCCGAGACCGAAGAAGACGCCCGAAACGGCGCCCTCGAACGGGGAGTCCTCCTCGAACGCCCGGAGGCCGAAGATGATGCCGGCGAGGCCCAGCGTGACGAGCGTGGGTTCGACCGTGGCGGCACGGGAAGCGGCGACGAGCGGGGGAAACAGGGCCGCGAAGGCGCCCGCAAGATGCCCCGCGGGCTGGCCCCATCCGCGCCGGATGACGCGCTCGAGCACGATGACGCCGATGAGCCCGAGGATCGCCGACGGCAAGCGCACCGCCCATTCCTCGGGGCCGAACACGCGCACCATCGCGGAAAGGACCCAGGGAAAGAGAACCGGGGTTCCGGAGGGCGGGCCCATCGGCGTCGCCGAGAGGCCCAGGAACTGGTCCGATCCGCCCGCGAGGATGTTGCGCGCGCCGATCGCCCAGCGCCCCTCGTCGGCGCCGAACAGATCCGGCTGACCGAGGAGCACGAGCCGCAGCAGGGCACCCGCGGCGAGCGCGATCGCGAAAAGAATGCGCCCGGACGCTTCAGGGTCATCAGAACGGCGCCCGGACGTCACGGCCGAGGAGTATACGGAGGCTCCGCCCCCCGACGGGCGCAGTTCATACTTCGGCACGATGACGGCCCTCGAAGAGCCCCTCCTCAGCGTCACGCTCATCGCCCGCGACGAGGAGGATCGCCTTCCGGACGCTCTCGCGTCGGTCGCCTTCGCGAATGAGCGCATCGTCGTCGTGGACTCCGCCACCACCGACCGGACCGAGGAGATCGCGCGTGAGGCCGGTGCCCGCGTCCTCGTGAGGCCCTTCGACGGCTTCGGCCGGCAGAAGAACGCCGCAGCCGCTCTCGCGAGCAACCGATGGATCCTTTCCATCGACGCCGACGAGATCGTCTCGCCGAAGCTCGCCGTCGAGATTCGCGCGTCCCTCGCGGCGACGGCTTCCGAGGCCTTTCCCCCCGCGGCCTTCCGGGTGCCGATCCGCCTCGAGTTCCTAGGGCGCGAGCTCCGGTTCGGGCGCGACACGGTCGTGCGGCCCGCGCGCCTCTACGATCGCACGCGCGCGCGATTCTCGGACGATCCCGTCCACGAGAAGATTCTCGCGACGGGCCGGGTCGAATCCCTCCAGGAGTCCGTCCTCCACCGCTCCTATCGCGACCTCGCGCACTATCTCGAGAAGCTCGACCGCTACACGACGCTCGCGGCCGAGGCGAAGTGGGCCGCCGGGAAGGGGGGCGGCGGCTTCCTGCCGGCGCGCGTCCTCTGGGAGTTCTTCGATCGCGCGTTCCTGCGCCTCGGCTTCCTCGACGGCTCGGCCGGGCTCACGTTCGCGGCTCTCTCGTCGGCGAATACGCTCCTGAAGTACCTCAAGCTCCGCGAGCTCGAGCGGGCGATCGCCCGCGGCGAACGCACGCCGCCCCAGGGCGTGAGGATCGAAGACACCGCGGCGATCCGGGTTCGCGCGCTCCTGCGGTCCCCGTGACGGCCGCGTGAACGGCGCTCTCCTCGCGGCGGCCTCCGGCGGGGCGGCCGCCCTCGGCCTCTCGCTGCGCTTCAACTGGTGGCGTCCCAAGCGGCCCGGAACGCCGATCCTCATGCACCACCAGGTCGGGCCGCACCGGCCCGGCTCGCCCCTGAATCGGTGGCGCGTGACCCAGCGGGATTTCGACTGGCAGCTCGACACGCTCCAGCGCCTCGGCTACCGGGGCGTGGCGCTGCGCGATCTCGTCGCGTCGCCGGCGACTGCGACGCGGCGCGTCGTCCTCACGTTCGACGACGGCTATCGCGGCGTCAAAGAGAGAGCGCTGCCCGCACTCCTTTCGCGCGGCTTCGCGGCCACGGTCTTCGTGGTCGCGGACAGGACCGGGGGCGTGAACGACTGGGACGGCGAGACCCCCGGGGAACCGCTCCTCGCGGCCGACGAGATCCGCGCGCTGCACGGTGCCGGAATCGAGATCGGCTCCCATGGCGCCACGCACCGCGCGCTGACACGGCTCGACGACGCCGACCTCGCCCGGGAAGTCGCGGGCAGCAGGGAAACGCTCGAGCGGATCACGGGAGCCCCCGTGACGTCCTTCTGCTATCCCTACGGCGACTTCGACGACCGCGCCGTCGAGGCGGTGCGGGCCGCGGGCTACCGCGCGGCCACGGTCATCCGCGGCGGCATCTCGAAGGATCTCTCGGACCCCTTCCGTCTGAAACGCGTCGCCGTGCGCGGCACCAACACGCGCCTCGACTTCCGTCTCGCGCTCACGCGCGGGAGGTCGAGGCTGTAGTCGGCGGCGGCGGGCCGCTCGCGATCCCGGCTACTCCGGCTTGTCGCTCCAGCTCTGCCTGCCGACTTTCCAGGCGCCTCCCTCCTGGATCATCCCGACGTTCCCGTACGAGGGCTTGGGCTCGCCCTTCGTCTTCCCGACGACCGAGAGCGTGGCCTTGCTCCCGTCGACCTTGAGGCCCGTGATCTTGTTCTCGTCCGGGGTCATCGACCCGAGGAACTCGAGCACGTCCTTGGGCTTCTTCTTCATCTCCTTGGCCTGTGCTTCGATCTGCTGCGACGCCTCGGCCGGAACGAGCTTCTTCCACGCCTCGAGGTTTCCCGCCTTCACGGCCTTGACCCAGTCAAGGTAGACCTTCGCCTGCGGGCTCTTGGCCGCATCGTCTCCGCCCTTCGGCGGATCGCCCGCGACAACGGAAAGGGCCGCGGCTACGAAGAGCGCGGCGAAAGTGAGATGGAGGAAACGTCTCATGGACCTTCCTTTCTTTTTGGAAGGCGCGACGGTGTCGCGCCATGCGGCCGACCTCAAGTGCCTTGTTGGCCGGATTTATAGCATGGGCTGATACACGCCGAGTGGAGTCCTGAAGCTCTGGCTCCCCGGGCTGATGTCTCAGAGCGCGGTAGTCCGGGACTACCAGGCCCTGGAAATCGGGCGGCGCCGGGCGAACCGCCTCGTGCTAACCGTTGCAGGGTAAGGGTCTTACCGCGACCCAACCCCTTATATTGACGTACGGAGCGGCTGCTGCCGCTGCTGGTTCGAAAAGCAGCCTGAAGGGGCGGTCACGATGATCAGCGACGGGCGCTGAAGTGAGTCGACGTGTTTGCGCCCGGCGCGTTAACGACGAGGAATCCACTGGTCTGTGCCCGCCAGGAGAGGCCACAACTCCCATTGCGCCCCTACACATCCTGCTATAGAGTCTCAACCTCAACGAAAGGAGAGAAACAGTGGCGCAAGCAGAGGCTGCGACTCGAGAGTACAGGGAAAAGAGAAGCAGGAATTCCGTCGCTTCAGGAGCGGCCCGACGATCTGACCGCATCGGCTGCTGGAGATGGCAGTCTCCTCGAGACGGAGAGGGCCCTGATCCGCAAAACGGAAATCCCGGCCAAAAAGGAAAGCCCGAACAAAAATGTTTGTTGGAGGAGAACAATATGATAACTCTCGGTTGGAGTAAGGCGCGCCACTCTTTGGCAGCCGTCGGTTTCCTCATCCTCGGCTGCGCCAGCGTTCAGGCCGCCGACTTGTGCGTCGACGCCTCGGGCGAGGGCGGATGTTCGACGACGATCGGAGCCGCCGTTGCAGCTGCCGCTCCGAACGACGTGATTCGTGTCGCCAAAGGCACCTATCATGAAGACGTCGTCATTGGGAAACCGCTGTCGCTTCTGGGCAAGAGCCCGGAGAACACCATCATCGACGCCACCGGCCTGCTGAACGGCGTCAACGTCGACGGCTACAACAACGCCGGCCTGGCGCACGTCATCGTCAGCGGCTTCACCGTGCAGAACGCAAACGCGCAGGGTATTGTGGTCACCAACGCGTCCGACGCGACGGTCTCGAACAATCACGTAACGGGGAATGATCAGAGTCTCGATCCGGTCGCCCTGACGTGTCCCCCGTTGCCGACCTACTTCCAGGCTGGTGAGGCGTTCGACTGCGGCGAAGCCATCCATCTGAGCGGCGTCAATCATTCCATCGTGTCCGATAACTTGGTGCATCACAACGCGGGCGGCATCCTGATCAGCGACGATACCGGCCCCAACCACGACAATCTGATCTTAGGAAACACCGTGCAGGACAATCCGTTCGATTGCGGGATCACCATCGCGTCACATCACTACAATCTGGGACCGACTGATCCCTCGGTCGGCATTTACCACATCACCGTCGTGGGCAACACCTCGACGCGGAATGGTCTGATCTCTGGCGAGGGCGCGGGCGTCGGCATTTTCGCCGGCCCTCCGGGCGCACAGAACAACGGCAACGTTGTGGCGAACAATATCCTCACGGGCAATGCGTTGCCGGGCGTCGCGATGCATACGCACGGACCGTTCCAGAGCCTGAACGACCACCTGATTGTCGGCAACCAGATCTCCGGCAACGGCCCGGACAGCGACCCCGGCACGACCGTCCCCACCGGTATCTCTATCTCTAGCCCCGTGGTGCCGCTGACCGGAATCGTGATCGTTCAGAACGTGTTCAAGGGAGAGGGCATCGATATCGGTATGAACGCGGCGAATGGCTCGAGTGTCGACGCGCACTTCAACTCGTTCTTCGGTCATGTCGGCGTCGACAACATCGGCGCTGGAACCATCAGCGCGACAGGCAACTGGTGGAAGTGCTCCGGCGGTCCCGGCGCGAACGGTTGCTCGACCGTAATCGGCAGCGGCGTCACGACCAATCCCTGGCTCACGCGGCCGTACTGAGCGTCTTCTGTGGGTGTGGGGGCGCTTGCCCTCACACTCACTGCTCCGGCTATTCCGATTTAATTGAGGTCGTGTGTAGGGGTGCAATGGGAATTGCCGGGGACTGTGGCGCGAGAAACCGGAGCCATTCTGTCTCTTTCTCGATGCGGCCGAGACACTTTGATCCCGGCCCGTAGACGGGCATTCTGGCCGGACGGGGGCCCTTCATGCGCACTTCTCGGCCGCTGTAGGGGTGCAATAGGAATTGCGGGGTGCTGCAGGGGCGCAATGGGAATTGCCGGGGGCCTGTGGCGCGTGAAACCGGAGCCATTCTGTCTCTTTCTCGGTGCGGCCGAGGCATTTTGACCCCGCCCCGTAGACGGGCATTCTGGTCCGGCGGGGGCCCTTCATGCATTCTTCCCGACCGCCGCGAGGCGGCAGTTCTCTAGCGGCGCTGCCCGCCCTCCTGCGCGCCTCGCACCTCTTCGGCCTTGCTCTCGGGTCAGCCCTCGGTCGGCTGCAGGAATCGGGTGTGACAGCGGCACGGCTATTCGAAAGGGCCGAGGAGAGCGCCCTCCTCCTCAGGATGATGCGCGAGGCGGCCGGGATACTCGGGGCGCGCTGGGATAAGGTGCCCGAACGCCATCGTCCGCATTACGCACCGGAGCAGCGCTTCCGGATTCTGCGTATCAGGAGCTTCCTCGGCATATCGCAACGCGAGACGGCGGAGATGTTCCGGGTGTCGACAGAGACGATCGCACGGTGGGAGGTGGAAGCGATGGGTGCTGACCGCGAGGTCGCCCGTCCCCTCGTCTCCACGGATCCGCCCGTCCGACGCTTCGCCGACGTGGTCAGGGCCGTCGTGAAGACGATGGAGCTGGCCGGCTTCGGTGGAAACGATCTAATCGCACGGACGCTGGCCCGCGCAGGCTGGAAGCCGTCGGCACGGACGGTGGGGCGGATCCGCCAGGAGCGCTGGCCGGTGCCCCGCGTGACGGAAGCGGCCTCGACGGTCCCGCGAGCCGTGAGGGCAAAGCGACCGAATCACGTCTGGATGGTGGATCTGACGGACGTGAAAGGCCTGTTCGGGATCGTGACGTTCAAGGTCGGCGTCGTCTTCGACGCGTTCTCACGGATGCCGCTCTCGGCCAGAGTGTTTTCCAAGGAGGCCTCCGCCGCTGAAATCGCCCGGCTGGTTTCGAGGACGGCACGGCGCCATGGACGGCCGTCGCACTTCGTCTCGGATCAGGCTCGCTGCTTTACGGGCCAAGTCTTCCGCCGGAAGCTGCGGAGACTCGGAGTGAGGCAGAGGTGTCAAGCGCCAATAATTTCCGACCCCTTTGCGCCACTAAAAGCGCCCCCCCTCCCGGTGCCCGGTTTACGGTTTCGTTCGGAAATTCGTAGTAGCAGGGCGGTGGAAACGGTGGGAATCGCGGAGCGATCTCCAAGCCGCCTCCGGGCGGCGTCCGTTTCCACGGCCTTTTCTCACGCCTCGCTCTCCTGAGGCTTCACCGCTCGTCCCAGGAGCCCCGCCCGCTTCTTCTGCCTCAGTCTGTAGCTTTCGCCCTGGATCGTGAGCGTGTGGCTGTGGTGCAGCAGCCTGTCCAGGATCGCCGCCGCCAGGACGTCATCGCCGAAGACCGTGCCCCACTGCGAGACGCTCTGGTTGGTCGTGATCAGGATGCTCCCGCGCTCGTAGCGGCGCGCCACGAGCTGGAAGAAAAGGTGGGCGCTTCGCCTCTCGAAAGGCAGGTAGCCGAGCTCGTCGACGATCAGGAGCTTCGGCTTGGCCAGGAAGCTCAGCTGCTCTCCGAGCTTGCCCTCGGTTTCCGCCTTCGAGAGCCCGGTAATCAGGGCCGTCACCGACGTGAAAAGCACCGTATGGCCGGCCTCCACCACCGCACGCCCGAGAGCGATGGCCAGATGCGTCTTGCCGACCCCGGGCGGCCCGAAGATCAAGACGTTGTCGTGCCGGAGACCGAGGGGCTCGCGCCGATCGCCGATCGCCCGGTCGTGCTGCCAGAGCTCCTCAAGCTCCTCGCTCTCGGCGAGTCCGTGTGTCCCGAGCTCCTTTCGGCGAACCTCGCCGTCGACCGATCCCGGGCCGCGATCGACCTGGCGAAGCGGAGTCGGCTTCCGGATTTCGTCGGCACGGCGCGGTATATGCAAGAAACCCACGAGGCATCGTGGTGGGGCGGCATTTTCGGGGTGAGCATCCCCCTCAATGATCCGAGGAAGCAGCGGCAGGCGGTCGCGGAGAAGAAAGCCCGGCTGCGCTCCGAGGAGGCCGCACGCGAAGACCTCCAGCTGCGCCTTCGGGCCGCGACCGAACGCGCCTATGGAGGGATGTCGGTGGCTCTGCGCCGGGCCGACAGTTATACGCACGGAATCCTCGTCCAGGACCAGCTCGCGGTCGAGGCGGCGATGGTCAGTTACAGGACGGGCAGTGTCCCGTTCGTGAGCGTCCTCGAGGCGCATGCCACGCAGTTCGCCGATCAGCGGTCGCTGTTCGAGCTCCTCGCGGACGCGGTCTCGAAGGAGGCGAGCCTCTATGAGTTCTCGCCTGGAGATGCGGACGCCGCTCCTCGAGCCGCCGACTCCCCATTCGCGCCGGCGATGCCGGCATCGATGTGGGAGACGCCCCGCTAGAGAAGATCCTCTCGCGTTCCCCGGCGTTCAGAGCTGCTAAGAGCCCGCACGTCTACCCGGGAACGGAATCCGCCGGACCCGTTCGTCGATCGCGAGCTCGCCACCCTCCCGGAGCTGGTAGAACCGGTCGACCGGAACGTCGCGAAAGCGCTGCGTCGTCCCCGAAGGCCAGCGGACCTCCAGCGTTTCCACCTTTCGTGCCCGGCCCAGGCCCACCTCGTTCCGGAGCGGCTTGCTGCCGAAGCTCCCGCCGGTCGACGTGGTCGCGTAGACCGTCCGCTTCTTTCCATCCTCTTCGATCGCGAAGGAGAGCCGCGCGCCGATGGCCGACCGGTTGCTCACGGTTCCCTCGAGCCTCACGGTGATCCAGCTATTGTCGTTGCCCGGATTGAGGAACAGCGCGGCGGCGGCGCGGTCCGCCTCGTAGAAGCCTCCGAGCCTTATGAATATGTCTTGGTGCCCGTCGTTGTCGATGTCGCCGAAGGCGACGCCGTGCCCTTTCTGGATGTGACCGAAGCCCCCCGCCGTCGTCACGTCGAGGAATCTTCGTCCGCCATCGTTCCTCATCATCACGTTCGGCACCAGAGTCCAGAGGTTCGGGTTGCCGGTGCCGACGAAGAAGTCGAGGTAGCCGTCATTGTCCAGATCGCCGAAGTTCGCGCCCATCGGCGACAGGAACTTCCGGATGCCGGTCTTCTCGCTGACGTCCTCGAAGGTGCCGTCTCCCCGGTTGCGGTAGAGCCGCGACTCGGCCTCGGGAGTCCCGTGTGGTTCGCCGAAGTATTGCCTCGCCGTCGCTTCCATGGCGTCCTGCCGCCGCTTACCCGGTCGATCCCACGGCTGGTTGTACATGAACCCGAGCGCCATGATGTCGAGCCAGCCGTCGTTGTCGTAGTCGAAAAACCAGGTCGCGAACCCGAGGAACGGCGCCGACACACCGGCCTTTTTCGTCACGTCGACGAACCTCCTCTTGCCGTTCACGAGCCTGTTCTCGTACAGCCGGTTGTCGCCGATGAAGAACGACACGTAGAGATCCGGGTACCCGTCATTGTTGAAGTCGCCCGCCGTGGCGCCCTTGACCCATCCCGAGAAGTCGAGGCCGGCCTCCTTGGTGACATCGACGAAGGTGCCGTCGCCCTGGTTCCGGTACAGCTCCACCGGGTTGTACCCGCTGTGTATTCCGAACAGCCACCAGGGGGGCTGCTCGTTGCCGAGGAAGAGGTCGAGCAAGCCGTCGTTGTCGTAGTCGAACCAGACGGCGACCTGGCGCGGATGCCGGGACATGAGGCCGGCCGCCGCCGTGACGTCGGTGAAATGCCCGTGGCCGTCGTTCCGGAGCAGGGAGCACGGAATTTCGCCGATGTTCCGCCCGGAGAGGGGCGTCCATCCGCCGCGGAGGATCAGGACGTCGACGTTGCCGTCGTTGTCGAAGTCGGCGTGCGTCATGTTGAGCCCGGAGACGATCCCGGACAGGCCCGCGGCCTCGGTCCGATCCTCGAAGGTCCCGTCCCCCTTGTTGATCAGGAGCCTGACGTTGTCGCGATAGCCGCTTGAGGAGATCATCAGATCGAGGTTGCCGTCGTTGTCGAGATCGTCCATGACGACCCCGCCCGCATGCCCGACGACGGCCACTCCGGCCCTGTCGGCGACGTTCTCGAAGCGGGGAAAAGCGCCGTCGGATGCGAATCTCGACGGCGGGATCCTCCAGCGCTCCGGCACGCCGTCCGGATAGTCGCCGATCATCTGGTGAGCGACGTTGAGAAGGTAGCTCGCGGTCCGGTCGCGCGGGTCGAGGCGGAGCATCTCCTCGTACACGGCAGCGGCGGCGCGGGCCGGCTCCTTGTCCTGGTGGACTCCTCCTCCCGAGATCGGGAGGATCCCGTCCTCGGGGCTCGGATTCCGCTCCCGGTGCAGCTTCTCGCCGAGGAGGAGGTGCGAGATCGCCAGGTAGTCCAGGGTCGCGCCGAGGTACTCCTTCCGGCCCCGGCTCGATTCGGCGCCGAGCTGCGTCTGGATCGCCTGGAGCTCGGAGATCGCCTCCTCGAAATGCCCGGCGTGGGCGAGCTCCACCGCGTAGGTCATATGCGCCCTGAGCTCCTGCGCCGATCCGCGCGGCGCCCGCTGCCAGTCCTCTCGGAGCGGACCGAGCCGGCGCGCGTTCGAGCTGGTGTAGGAGACCTCCCTGACGTCCTCGGAGTCGAAGTGCCGGCGCAACAGCTCTGCCATCGCTCGGTTCGAATCGCCAGGAACCGCCGCCGTCTCTCGACTCGGTGACCTGCGCGCCGCCACCGGGTGCCCCGCGCAGCCAGTCCCGACGAGCAGCGGGAAAACGAGCCACGTTCCGATTCCCGCCCGGGACGCGAACCGGAAATCCCTCTTTCTCGCCGTCCTCACGTCGGTAAGCCTAGCAGCAAGAGATTTGACTTCGACCTCCCGCCCGAGCATCAAGGGAAGCAAGCTCTCGGGGCAAGGTCGAGCCCGAAAAGGAGCACGCCGCGACGCTCGATCACATCATCGGCGCCGTCGCCGGTTGAATGATGGGGACACTGGCCACGGTGCTGGCCGGAAGAAAAATTCCCACCTTCTCGGACCGCTACCGCGCCGACGTCGAGGGGGACATCGACGGCGTCCTGAAGATCAAGAGCGCCAACCGCCTGCGTGTGATCCAGCGCGGTCACCGATCGCGAAAGGTCGTCCGCCGCGTTCAGGCCCTTCACGCAGAAGGTGGCTTTTGGCAGTCCAATCCGCTCGATCCCGCCCTCCAGAATCCTTCGAAGCGAGTCGCCGGCCTCAAACAGTGCGAACTTGATGCTCGATGAACCACCATTGATCGTCAAGATTCGTGCATTCGCTGACTTCATGGATGGCGCCTTGTTCATTCTACGATTCGAGCGACGCCGCTTTCAGGCGGAAGGCCCAGTACCTTCCTGTTCATCGAGGAACTCTCTTTATATAGTCAGGACGATGGGGAAGGCGAAGACATCTGAGGCTGGCCCGGGTACGCCCGCTCCGGGCACGCCGCGCGGCCGCAGGAAATGGGTCACCCACGGGTTGTCGAACCGTGTCGTGTACGGGGGACTCCACTACGGCGCCCGCTGGCTGCCTCTTCCAGTCCTGAACGGCATCTCGCTCGTCGGAAACAGCCTTGCGGTGACTCTCATGCACGAAACGCTCGAGGGCATCCGTGAGAACTTCCGCCTCGCGCTCGGCGTTCCGGAGCGGGAGGCGCGACGTCTGACGCGTCGCCTTTTTTTCGAAAACGGCCGGTCGGTGATCGACGTCTGGCGGCTCCGGAGCGAAGCCTTCGTCCCGAAGATCACGTCGTTCGATGCGGATGCCACCATGCTCGCCAAGGTCCGGAAGAACGGCCGCGGCTTCCTTCTCGTGACCGGGCACGTCGGAAACTGGGAGATGGGCGCCGTGACGCTGCGCGGCCACGCGCTGACGCCGGCCGTCGTCGGCCAGCCGGAGCTCGACCCGGACGTCGAGGCCATGCGCCTGAGCCTGAGGACGCGCCTCGGCGTCGAGTCGATCGACATCGGCTCGTCCATGGCCACCGCGTTCAAGGTGCGCGCGGCGATCGAGGCGGAGCGGGCGGTGGCGCTGCTCGTCGACCGCGCATATCCGGAAGACCAGGTGATCGTCTCCTACTTCGGCCGCCCCACACCTTTTCTCCGTTCGCCGGCCCTCCTCGCCCGCTTCTGCCGGTGCGAGATCCTTCCCGGATTCTTCTTGCGCCGCCCCGACGGCTCGTACTTCAACGTCTGGGGCACGCCGCTCGCCGCCGACGAGTCGCTCTCTCCCGAGGAGGATGCGCGCCGCATCATGGGCCGCGTGGCCGCCGATCTGGAAGGCGTCGTGCGCGCGCACCCGACGCAGTGGTTCAACTTCTACCGGTTCTGGAAGGACGGGAGCGCTTCGGAAGGAGCGGCGGGGGCCCGGCCGGAGTCCGACGGGCGCGTCCACGCGCCGTAGACGTAGCTTCCGCAGCACCGGCTGCAGATGGGGAGCGGCTCTCTCGCGAGCTTTTCGCGGAAGAGGCGGGCGCGCTCCCCGGTCCAGATCTCCCGGAACGACGTCTTTCGCACGTTGCCGATGAAGTAATCGGGAAAGTCCCCGCAGAAGCAGACCTCGCCGTCCGGCTCGACTTGAGCGAAGTACCAGGCCACGGGGCAGAGGTCGTGGCCGAAGGTCTTGCCCGCATCGGCGAAGTAGTCGGGCACGCTTTCCGCAGGCACATCGGGCACGAACGAGATCCAGGGGCGGCCTCGCGCGGAGTCGAGAAAGCGCCGGCGGCGGAGACCCTTCAGGAGCTTCGCGAGCTGGGTCAGCTGACGCCCCTTCGTGACCGCGAAGTCCGCGCCGTCGAACTCGAATCCCTTCCAGGAACTGCCCGAGACGCCGAAGGTCTCGGACATCACCTTTTCGTACTCCGCGCCGGTGTCCTTCGACACGAACCAGCGAAGTCCGATGTTGACCGTGTCGAGCGGAAGCTCTCGGAGGGCCTCGAGCGCCGGCGCGACGTCTTCCAGGTTGAGCTCGGTGATTGGCAGGATGGCGAGGAGCATCGGCGTCGCGGACCCGAACGCCGCCCGTTCTCGCGCCACGGCCCGGACGCCGGCCGCCGCGCGCGCGAAGCTGTCGGCCTGTCCCCGGATTCGATCGTGAACGTCGGGCGGGCCGTCGATCGAGACCATGATCGAGTCCATGCCGGCCTCGACGAGCTCGCGGGCCATCTCCTCGAGCCGCCAGCCGCTCGTGATGAGCGAGCATGTCAGGCCGCGTCGCTTCACTTCCCGGACAAGCGGCAGGATATCGGGATAAAGCAGAGGCTCGCCGCCGAACAGGCTGATGATGGGCCGCGAGGGCGCGAGCTCGTCGAGGAGTCGGACGTAGTCGGGGAGCGCCATCTGGCGGCTCAGCCCGATCAGCTCACGAATCCGGCTCCTCTCCCTTTCACTGTCGGACGTCGTCGCCTCGGCGCCCGCACGGTAGATCCCTGTGTTTCCCCACTGTCCGCACATCTTGCAGCGGAGGTTGCAGAGGTTTGTGACGCGGAGCTGCACGAACGTCGGCATCGGGAGATTGCCGGCGTCGGGCGCCGAAAGATGCTCCATCACCTCGCGGCGTCCTCGGCCCATGCGGCCCAGGTGGCGGCGCGCGAAACCCGCGAGCGCGAGACCTCGGCGGAAACTCACGGCGCCTTCTCCGGCTCGAGAATCCCCGTCGCCCGCTCGAAGACGCCCCGGCCTCGCAGTGTCTGCTGCACCCTCATAAAGGCGGTGCAGCCGTGAAAGGCGAACATCCAGAAGCGGGCCTTGAGTCCAGGGGAGAAGACGCCGCCGCCGAGCACCGTCGTGACGGCGCGCTCGATCCACGGGTTCGGAGCCGGCGTGTAGAACGTCTCGAGAACGTGCGGCTCGTAGAAGCCATGGACGAAGCGCTCGAATCGCCGGATCGCGCCGCGGTAGGTCCTTTCGAAGCCCCTGAAGTCGACCGCATCAACACGGCCCTTGCGGCGCAGCGCGCGGTCGACCGAAGAGGCTGCGAGCTCGGCCGACTGCATCGCGAGGAGGACGCCCGTCGAGAAAACGGGGTCGAGGAAGCAGGCCGCATCGCCCACGAGGCAGAAGCCGTCTCCGGAGATGCGGAGGGTGCGGTACGAATAGTCGGCGATGGCCCGCACCTCGGTCGTGCGCCTGGAGCCCGCGAGGAGGTCGCGGACCTCTGGCGTCGCGAAGATCGACGCCTCGAAGAGCCGCTCCACGGAGCCCTGCCGCTCCCTGAACTGCTGCGAAGGCATCACGATTCCGACCGAGACCGAGCCATCGGAGAAGGGAATCAGCCACCACCAGCCGTCCGGCGTCGTGACGATGACAATGTCCCCACCGGCGGGTCCCTCCGCGCGCCTAAAGGTGTCGTAGTGGGCGAACGCGGCCGAGCGGTCGAGGAGGGGGTCGCGCCTGCGCCCACCGAGTTGGCGGGAAAGGAACGCGTCGCGGCCGGTGGCATCCACGACCACCTTCGCATCCACCGCTCGTGGCTCGCATTCCCCCTTGAGGAGCACCTTCACGCCGCGCGCCCGCTTGCCGGCTGCGCTGAAAAGCACTTCGGTCACGTGCGCCTCCTCGAAGACGGTCGCTCCGGACTCCCGCGCGTGGTTGAGGAGGAGAGCGTCGAACTCGGCCCGCTTCACCTGGAACGAGCTCGGGTGGTCGCTGTCGATGCCGTTCGCGAACAGAACCGGGCGGGCGAGGGACGATCCCTGGTGGTAAAAGCGGGCCCCGCACTTGACCTGGAGCCCCGCCGCCTTCAGTTTTGAAAGCACGCCGATGCGCTCGAAGACCGGTACGTTCCAGGGCAGGAGCGACTCGCCGATGTGAAAGCGAGGAAACCGATCGCGCTCGAAGACGACCACCCGATGGCCCATCCGGGCCATCAGCGTCGCGAACGTCGAGCCGGCGGGCCCGCCACCGCAGACGACCGCGTCGACCTCGGTGGGGAAGGCCCTGGAACTCGCATCTGGCCCAAGACCGTTCATAGACACGCCCGTGATTATCCACGCGCCGGGCCGGACGAGACTCACCACTGAACAAGAACCACGACAAACCCACTCGTCTGTGCGCGCCAACGGGCATCGCAATTCCCATTGCGCCCCTATAGCATGCGACGGGTCGATGATCACCGGGAAAGGGGTGAGTCGACGGAGCGCGTGGACGGCGGCGAGATCGAGCGTCGTCACTCCTTACCTTCTAAGAAATCCCTCTTCTCTTCGAGCTTCCCGTCGCGCAGCGTGTAGAGGCGATCGGCCGCCACGTTTTCGAAGCGCGCGGCGGGCGCCGTCTTTCCGGGCGGGATGACCTCCACCGCGGCCG
>DAIOUV010000014.1:0-36715 GCA_036759345.1 Acidobacteriota bacterium
GCTTCATCGCCCGGAGCTCGCGGATGCGGTCGCGAAGCTGGCCGGCTCTTTCGAACTCCAGCTCTGCGGACGGCCTTCCGCGTCGACGACGAGACCCGTGAGCGTCACGCCCTTGCGGAGCGCGGTCTCGGCGACGTCCTCGGAGTCAGCCGTATCCCCGTGTCCCGGAATCGTGCCTTGCTGGACACCGGGGCCGGCGTAATGGAAAACGACAATTCTCCCGGTCTGGCCCGGCGGGACCTCGAACACGATCCGCCACTCTCCCTTCGCGTTCGAGACCGCCTTCCCGATCGCTTCCGGCCGCGGGCCACGCCTCGCCTCGCGGCGGGCTTCCTCGACCGAAGTTTCCAGAGGCACGGCGGAAACCGTGATGCCTGAAGCCGGCTTCTCGTTCAGCGTGAAACGCCCCGTGAACTCACCCGCACAAACAGGCAGAGCCGACAGCAGGAGGACGACCGCGACTTCGTTTCTCACCGGTCACTTCGCTTCCCCGCGCTTCACACGGAGCGGCGGAATCAGGGCATCATAAAGCGCCCCATGATCAGCGCGCCGAGGCTGCTCGAGTATTACGTCCGCGGCATCCTTCAGATGAGCGGAGCGCGAGCCGCGTCCATTTTCATTCCGGCGGGACGGACGGCCTCTTCGGCGCCCATGTTGATCCACGCGGGCGACGGGCCGCCCCTGCCGGAGTTCTCGAGTCCCGAAGAGGCGGCGAAGATCGAGGAGGGCGGCTTTGACTCCGGAGCGGCGAGCCCGGACGGGCCCCGTCTCGCCGGGAGCCGCGATCCGGACGGCCTCATCCTGGCCCTGCCCCCGATCGCCGTTCTGACCGCCGGAAGCCGGGAGGACGAAGTTCCGCCGCCGGGGCGCCGCCGGTTGGACGTCGCTTCAGCGGCGGAAGGCCCGCGCGCCGGCTGGCTCGGGCTGCGCCTCCCTCCCGGGCCGTCGAGTCCCTTCGAACGACTCCGCGCTTCAGTCACCCCTGCCGGACCCGCGGATTCGTCCGCCCCGTTCTGGTGGAACTGGATCATGTTCCTGGGCGGCGGCCTCGCCGAGCATGCCGCGGAGGTCTCGGCCATGCTCCGGGACCCTGTGAGCGGGCTCCCCGGGCGCTCGGCCTTTCACGTCCTTCTCGATCAGGAAGTCGATTCGGCCCGCTCGCGTCGCCAGCCGCTCGGGCTCGTTTCCGTCAACCCCGACGGCTTCGCTCCCATCAACGAACGGTTCGGACGCGAAGCCGCCGACGAAGCGATCCGCGAGCTCGTGGTGCGGATCCAGTCAGTCCTGAGGGCGTCGGACATCGTCACGCGCTTCGGCGGCGTCACTTTCATGATCATCGTCCCCAGAGCGAGCCTCGCCGAGGCGGCGGCCGTCGCCGAGAAGATACGGGCGGCGGTTCGCGAAGCGCCGTTCCTCGAAGGAACGCTTCGGCTCGTCGCGAGCGCCGGCGTCACGGCTTTCGAACCGGGCCGGATCGAGATCGCGACACCGGCCGACCTCGTCCGGCGCTCCGACCAGGCCCTGAACACGGCCAAACGCGCGGGTGGCGACCGGGTGGCCGCGTGGGAGCCCGGCTCGGAATCGGCGCGCGCCGAAAGTTTCGACCGGCTGAGCGGCATCTTCACGGGCCGAATGTCGATCGATTACCGGAACATGGGCCTCCTGTGGGACGCGATGAACGTCATGGCGCGATTCGAGGATGTCGAATCGCTCGCGCCGCAGATCGTGGAGCGGATCGACCGCGCCTTCTCGCCCCGCAGCACAGCGCTCTTCGTACGCGACGAACGTGGAGAACCCCGGCTCGCCTACGGTCTCGTGCGAAGCGACGAGCACGGGAACCTCCTCGAGGTCGTCGAATCCCTGGAGCTGCCGCCCGAGGAGTGCGCACTGATCCGGAAATCCCAGGAGTCGGGGCGTCCGGCCGAAATCCGGATCCGGGCCACGGACCGGCCCGGAGACGACGCGCTCCTTCACGTCGTCGCGACGCCGCTCTCGTCACACGACCGGTCCATGGGAGCCCTCCTCCTCAAGTCTGTGCGGCCCTTCGAGCTGGCCGACGTGACCTTCCTCGCGGGGCTCAGCCGCCAGGTCGGAGCGGCCCTCGAGCGGATTCAGCTCGCGGCCGATTTGAAGCGGAGCGAGGAGGAGAGGCGCCACCGCCTCGAGGCCGAGCTGGACCGCTTTCGCCAGGCCTCCGATCGACTTCAGCTCCAGTACCGGAGCAGCGCCATGCACGAGCTCCTCGCCCGCGCCCAGCAGGTCGCCGCGACCGACGTGACCACCCTCGTCACCGGCGAAAGCGGCACCGGGAAAGAGCTTCTCGCCCGGACGCTCCATGAGATGAGTCCGCGAAGCAAGAAGCCGCTCATCGTCGTCGACTGCAGCGCGATCGCCGCGACTCTCGCCGACAGCGAACTCTTCGGTCACGAGGCGGGGGCTTACACGGGCGCAGGCCCGAGGCGCGTGGGGCGCCTCGCCGAAGCGGACGGCGGCACAGTCCTGCTCGATGAGATCGGGGAGCTTCCGCTCGACGTGCAGGGGAAGCTCCTGCGCTTCGTCCAGGAGAAGCAGCTCACCGCGGTCGGCGGGAACCGGGCTCGGAAGGTGGACGTGAGGATTATCGCCGCGACGAACCGCGACCTCGAGCGCGAGGCGTCGGAGGGCCGCTTCCGGGGCGATCTGTTCCACCGGCTCAACGTGGTCAACCTCGTGGTCCCACCCCTGCGCGCGCGGCCCGACGACATCCTGTTCCTCGCCGAACATTTCCTCGCGAGGTTCTGCACGCTCTACCAGAAGGAACCGCGACGGCTGTCGCCTGCAGCGACGGTGACGTTGCTCCGCCACCCGTGGCCCGGCAACGTCCGCGAATTGCAGCACCGGATCATGCAGGCCGTTATCTTCTGCCCGCGCGAGGAGCTCAGCCCCGCGGACCTCGGCCTGCCGAGCGACGGTGCCAGCGGAGCGGTCCCGGCCGCCGTCACAACCTCCCCGAGCGCGCCAGCGCGCACCCTGCCCCCTGGTTCACCCGAAACCGACCCGTGGGACGCCCTCCGCACGGAGCTCTCGGCGCTCGTGCGGAAGGCCGCCGAGGGAAAGGAGATCCCCGCGCTGCCGCTCGGGCGCTGGCTCGGTGCGGACCTCGTCCGCGAAGCCGACGCGGCGGCTCGGGGCGTCGCTTACAAGGGCGCGGCTCTTCTCGGCGTTCCCGATGCGACGTTCCGCCATCGCCTTCAGAAGGCAAAAAACGAAGTCGAGCTTGGAATGCCGCCCCGCCCGGACTGGTGGGACGGAGTGCGGTCGGCTGTCCGCCGGATCGCGTCCGCGCCGAACGCCGCAGCCGAGGATCGCCTCGACCGCGCCGAGAGGATCCTGCTCGAGGAGATTCGCTCGGCCGTCTCCTCGGACGCGGTCCTCGGCTCGAGGCTCCTCGGCGTCACGTCGCAGACGTATCGACGCCGAACATAGCCACCGTTCGAAAATCGACCGCTACGGATTGCGCGAGGAATCTTGCGCAACTTCCGTCTAAGCCACAAGAAATCCTGCTCAAGCTGCATAGGACCTGACAACAGGTTCTCGACTCTGCAATCCATAAGTCCCGTTATATAAACAATTAACGCTGAACTTCGTCCGGCTCCAAACCCGCTGACGTGCGTCCGGCTGCTGGCACTTCGATTGCTATCCATCAGCCGACTACTCTAAGGAGCACCATGCGAGTCGGAACGAACCTCACGCAAAGCCGGTCTAGCCGGTCCTTCAGGACGGCAGCCTCGGTTCTCCTCGCCCTGTCCGTCTGTCTCGCGGGGCACCGCTCATCGGCTCCGCGCACGACCTCCGCGATCGTCCAGAGCACCAGCCTCGCCCAAGCGTCCGCGCTCGTCCGCGGCGTGGGCGGGACCGTCACACATGAACTCGGAATCATCGACGCCGTCGCCGCAAACCTGACGCCCTCGCAGTTGAGCACGATCAAAGGGCAGCCGGGCATTCGGCTCTACGGAGACAGCCCCGTACTCCTCGTCGCGGACCGCGAGCCTGGCTCCCTGATCGCGCCAAGCCGATACCTCGAGCAGGCGGGCTTCACCGTCCATCGGGCCCCCGTGGCCGAGCCCGCCAAGCTGACCGACGAAGAGCGCGCGGCGAAGCCGGCTCCGAAGCCGCTGATCTGCCGCATGCCGCTCGGCTGCGGGAAGGCGTTCGAGTCCGAGAACCGGAGGGCCTGGTACTGCATGCCCTGCACGGCGAAGCGGGACGAGGGGAGGCCGGTATGAAGCCCATGCACGAAGCCCTCGCCGCCCTCGACCTCGGCCGCTTCTGCCACTTCTGCGACGAGCAGATCACCGGCACGCCCGTCGAAGTGCTCGGCGTGTTCGACCGCGTCGAAGGGTTCGCGCACGACGGCTGCTTGAGTGCCGCTGCTGAGGCCGCGTGGGACCGGAGCGTCGCGCGGCGGGAAGAAGATCGAGGGCCTTTCGATTCGCTTCGCCGAGGCGGCGCTCCGGTGCATGACGAACGTGCACATCGAGCAGGTCACCGTCTACGACGACTCTGAGAAGCGGATCGTCCAGGTGTCAGCGACGGACCTCGAGAGCAACGAGACGCTGTCGAAGCAGATCACCGTCGCGAAGACCGTCGAGCGCTCGAAGCCGATGGACGACGGTTTCTTCTTCAGCGTCCGGAAGAACTCGGGCGGCCGAAACGTCTTCACCGTCCCCGCGACCGAGGACGACCTCCTCGCGAAAGAGGGCGCGCTCGTTTCGAAGGCAATCCGCACCCTCGCCATGAGGATCCTCCCGGGCGACATCACGGACGAGGCCGAGACCCTCATCAAGGCGACCTCTCTCAACCGCGCGGCGACGGATCCGGACGGCGAGCGCAAGCGGATCGTCGACGCCTTCGCATCCCTGAGCGTCCAGCCTGGCGAGCTGAAGGAATTCGTCGGGCACGACCTCGCGGGCTGCAGCCCGGCCGAGCTCGGGGAGCTCCGCAATCTATACAACGCCATCAAGGCGGGCGAGGCGACGTTCCGGGACGCGCTCGCGGCGAAGCACGGCAAGGACGAGGCGGCGGCCGAGCTCGAAACGAGCCACAAGGAGGTGCTGAAAAACGTCGGCGTCCTCGCCACGAAGGTCTCTATCCGCGACGAGGCTCTCGTCCAGCTCGCCCTCCGGCTCTCCTTCCACGGCGACGCCGAGCCAATCGCGGGGACGGAGTAAGCCATGGCCAGCACGAAGTCTCTCCCAGGCATGGAGGACGAAGTCGTCGAGGAGATCCGCGACGCGGCGCTAGCGCTCTTCGACGTGCGCGAGGAAAAGAAGGCGCTGAAAAAGCACGAGGACGAGCTCGCCGCGACGCTCCTGAAGATCATGAACGCGCACGAGACGGTGTATTTCTACGAGCCGGAGCGCCGCATCCTCGTCGAGATTGAGGAACTGGAGAAGGTCAAGGTCACACTGAAGAAGGGGAAATCCTCCGGAGAAGACGAGGAATGAGCGCCGACCGGAAGCAGCGATGGGCGGCTCGCCGCCGCTCTCGGGCTCGCCAAAAGGAGCGGCCGAGGGAGCATCCACTTCTACAGCGAGACGATGAACGCGGCCGTGTCGGCCAAACTGACTCTCGAAGCCCATCTCCGGAGGGCGTTGGACCGCGGCGAGCTCACCCTCCACTACCAGCCGCTCGTGGACGGGGACGGCGGGTGGGTGGTCGGGAGCGAGGCGCTCCTGAGATGGAACTCCCCGGAGCTCGGCCCGGTCCCCCCCTCTACGTTCATCCCCGTCGCCGAGGAGAGCGGCCTCATCGTCCCGATCGGCGCCTGGGTTCTCGAGACGGCATGCCGCCAGGCGAAGCGCTGGCAGGACGAGGGCCTGAAGGCCGGGTTGATCTCGGTCAACGTATCGGGCGTACAGCTCGCGAGCGAGAGTTTCGCCCCGACCGTCGCGCGGATCCTCGCCGAGACCGGCCTCGCTCCCGGGACCCTCATGCTCGAGCTCACTGAGAGCGCGCTCCTCGAGAACGAGGAGGAGGTCCTCGGACGCCTCGAAAAGCTCCGCGCGCTCGGTGTCAGCCTCGTCATCGACGATTTCGGCGCGGGATTCACGGCCCTGCGCTTCCTCAAGCGCTTCCCGGTTCACGCGCTGAAGATCGACCGCTCGTTCATCGACGGCATCGGCCGCGACACCTCCGACGGAGCCATCGTCTCGGCCCTGATCGCGATGTCCCGGGGACTCAGGCTGACCGTCGTGGCCGAGGGCGTCGAGACGGAGGGGCAGCTCCGGTTCCTGAGGGAGGAGGGCTGCAGCCAGGCCCAGGGATTCCTCTTCTCCCGGCCGCTGCCTGCCGAGGACTTCGCGGCGCTCGTTCGCGCAGGCGGCGGCGGCGAAATCCGCGCCGCGATCATGTAATCTCCGAAAAAGCGAGATGCAGAGGACGCCCGCGGGAGCGCCTTGCTGCGTTGCGGCCGCACGAGCCACCCTCGTCCTTCTGGCGGTCGTATTGTCGGCCCGCGTCGCGTCCGGGGAAGCGCCGCGGCAGGTCCGATTCGACCACCTGTCGCTCGAGCAGGGGCTTTCGCAGGGAGCCGTCAACGGAATCGCGCAGGACCCGCTCGGTTTCATGTGGTTCGGAACCCAGGACGGCCTGAACCGCTGGGACGGCTACACGTTCACCGTCTTCAAGCGAGACCCGGACAGGAAAGCCTCGCTCTCGGCAAACACGATCTGGTCGCTGCATGCGGATCGCGAGCGCGTCCTCTGGATCGGCACGGACGGCGGCGGCCTGAACCGCCTCGACCTCCGCACGCTCGCCTTCACGGTCTTCCGCAACGACCCGTCGAACCCCAAGAGCCTCAGCAGCGACCGCATCCGCGCGATCCACGAGACGCGCGACGGCGCGCTTTGGATCGGCACGGACGGCGGCGGCCTGAACCGGTTCGACCGCGCTCGGTCCGCGTTCACGCGCTTTCTCCACGATCCGTCGAATCCCAACAGCCCCAGCGGCGACCGCATCCGGTCGATCGCCGAGGGCAAGGAGGGGTCGATCTGGATCGGCTCCGACGGCGGCGGCCTGAGCCGCCTCGACCCGAAGACCGGCGCGTTCACGCACTTTCGCAACGACTCGGGACGCCCGGAGAGCCTGAGCAGCGACCGCGTCCGTTCCGTCCTCGCCGCGCGCGACGGGCCGATCTGGATCGGGACCTATGCGTCCGGCGTCGACCGGCTCGATCCCGCCACGGGCGTCTTCACGCACTTCCGCCACGCCCCCTCGAACCCGCGAAGCCTCAGCGACGACAAGGTCTGGTCGCTGCTCGAGGATTCCGCCGGGATGCTCTGGGTCGGAACCGACGGCGGCCTCAACCTGTGGACGCCCGCGGACGGCGGGTTCTCGCGCTACGTCCACAGCCCTGCGGACCCCGCGAGCCTCGCGGAGAGTCGCGTGCTCTCGCTCTTTCAGGACCGGGGCGGCGTCCTCTGGGCGGGGACCCAGACGTCGGGAGTCGACTGGTCGAACCTCTCAGCGGGGTCCTTCGCGCTCCACCACGCGGACCCGGCCGATCCACGGTCGCTGACGGGAAACACGGTTCAAGCCTTCGCTGCGGGAACCGATGGCACTCTGTGGGTCGGCACATACGATGGACTGAACCTGCTGGATTCCGAACGCCGTCTCGTTCGAAGCTACCGCCACGACCCCCGGCAGCCCGGCAGCCTCGCCGACGACCGGGTCATGTCGCTCCTCGTAGACCGCACGGGCACGTTGTGGGTAGGCACGCTCGAGGGCGGGCTCGACCGGCTGGACGGCTCTCGGGCCGCGTTCACCCACTACCGGCACGATCCGGCGAGCCCCGGAAGCCTCGGGGCCAACGGGGTGACGAGCCTCCTCGAGGACCGGCAGGGCCAGCTGTGGGTCGGCACGTTCCGCGGCGGCCTGAATCGCTTTCAGCAGTCGAGCGGATCGTTCGCCCGCTACCGGCACGACCCCTCGAACCCCGCGAGCCTGAGCGACGACTCGGTGCTCGCCCTTACCTAGGACGCGGCCGGAACTCTCTGGCTCGGAACCGAGCGCGGGGGCCTGAACCGCTTCGACCGGAGCTCCGGTGCGTTCGCGCGCTTTCAACACGACCCGGCCCGAAAGGACAGCCTCGCCGACGGGATCGTGTTCTGCATCCACGAGGACGCGCGCGGGACACTCTGGGTCGGGACACAGGGCGGCGGGCTCAGCGCCTGGAGCGCCGAGGACCGCCGGGCGAACCGGGCATCGTTTCGCCACTATGCCGAGCGCGACGGCCTTCCGAACGACACCGTTTACGGCATCCTCGAGGACGCCCGCGGGACTCTCTGGCTGAGCACGAACCGGGGCCTCTCGAACTTCGACCCCAAGACGGGGACGTTCCGGAACTTCGACCGCTCGCACGGCTTGCAGAGCAACGAATTCAACTTCGGCGCCTCGGGCCGGGGGCCGGATGGCGGGATGCTCTTCGGCGGCAACGAGGGGTTCAACGAGTTCCACCCGGACCGCATCCGCCTGAATCCGCACGTGCCCCCAGTCGTCCTCACGGGGTTGCTCAAATTCCTCAAACCGTTCCCCCTTCCGAAGGACGCGAGCGAGATCCACGAGATCGCCTTGAGCTACAAGGACTACGTCGTCTCCTTCGAATTCGCGGCGCTCGACTTCACGGCACCCGCCAAGAACCAGTACGCCTACAAGCTCGAGGGATTCGACCGCGACTGGGTCGATTCGGGGACGAGCAGGCGGGCGACCTACACGAACCTCCCCGCCGGCCGCTATAGGTTTCACGTCAAGGGCTCGAACAGTGACGGCGTCTGGAACGAGGCGGGAGCCTTGCTCGACATCGTCGTGATCCCGCCGCCGTGGAAGAGCTGGTGGGCTTACCTGCTGTACGGGCTCGCGATCCTTACCGCAATCGCGTCGTACGTGCGGTATTCACGCAAGGAACTCGAGCGGGAAGCGGAGCGCGGCCGCCTCCTCGAGGCCGAGGTTCAGAAGCGGACGAAGGAGCTGGCCGTCCGGAACGACGAGCTGAAGGGCGCGATCCAGAAGCTCGAGGAGTCGAGCCTCACCGACTCGCTCACGGGTCTTCACAACCGCCGCTTCATGATGACGGAGATCGACAAGGAGATCGGCCTCGTCGACCGGTACTACGCGGAGTCCTCGCAGCCAGGCGGTTCGGACGCCTCGGTTCCGCGCGCCGACTTCGTTCTTCTCATGGTCGATCTCGACGGCTTCAAGCCCGTGAACGACTCCCGGGGCCACGCCGCGGGAGACAGGGTCCTTCTCCAGATCAAGGACGTCCTCGAGCGCGCTTGCCGCCGCTCGGACACGATCCTCCGGTGGGGCGGAGACGAGTTCCTCATCATCGGACGATTCGCACAGCCTTCCGTCGCCGAGACGCTCGCCGAGCGGATCCGTTCACTCGTCGCCGAGCATTCCTTCGATCTCGGGGAAGGACATGCGGTCCGGCTCTCCTGCTCGATCGGCTTCGCGTTCTTCCCGTTCATTCCGGCCGCGCCGAGAGGCGTGACGTGGGAACAGGTCGTCATGATAGCGGACCGCGCGCTCTATGTCGCGAAGTCGAGCGGCAAGAACGCGTGGGTCGGCATCTTCTCGACGAGGAAGACGCCCCCCGGGAACATCGCTCCCCTCATCAACTCCCGCCTCGAAGTCTTCGTTCTCGACGGCTCGATCGAGCTCCACACGTCCCTGACCGAGCCGGCCCAGCTCGTTCTCGGCCGGGCGTAGCCGGCCTTCAGAACAGCTTCATCGCGCGGAGCTCGCGGATCCGGTCGCGAAGCTGGGCGGCTCTTTCGAATTCCAGCTCCTTCGCGGCCGTCTTCATCTCCTTCTCGAGGTCCGCGATCTCGCGGTCGAGAGACGGGGCGTCCTTCGGCTTTCGCCGGGTGTCGAGCCCCTGCGGCTCGAAATAGTCGAGGTTCGACATGGCGAGGAGAGGCGAGTCGAGCGACTTCACGATCGACTCGGGCACGATGCCGTGTTCCTCGTTGTAGGCCCTCTGGATGGCGCGGCGTCGCTCGGACTCGCTGATCGCCCGGCGCATCGAGTCCGTGATGCGGTCCGCGTAGAAGACCGCGATCCCGTTGACGTTCCGGGCCGCGCGCCCGGCCGTCTGGATCAGCGACGTCTCGGACCTCAGGAATCCCTCCTTGTCGGCGTCCAGTACCGCGACGAGAGACACCTCCGGCAGGTCGAGCCCCTCGCGCAGGAGGTTCACGCCCACGAGGACGTCGAAGACGCCCCGGCGGAAGTCCGAGATGATCTGGATGCGCTCGAGCGTCTCGATGTCGCTGTGCAGGTAACGCACGCGCACGCCGAGCTCGAGGTAGTAGTTCGTGAGGTCCTCGGCCATGCGCTTCGTGAGCGTCGTGACGAGCGTGCGCTCGCCCTTCGCCGTCCGCTCCTTCACGCGCGACAGAAGGTCGTCCACCTGCCCCTTGACGGGCCGCACCTCGATCGGAGGGTCGAGGAGACCCGTCGGCCGGAGGACCTGCTCGACGACCTCGCCGCCGGTCTCCGAAAGCTCGTAGGCGGCGGGCGTCGCCGAGACGAATAGGCGTTGCCCGGTCCGCTCCAGCCACTCCTCGAATTTCAGGGGACGGTTGTCGAGCGCGGACGGGAGCCGGAAGCCGTAGTCCACGAGCGTGCCCTTGCGGGACTGGTCGCCGTGATACATCGCGCGGAGCTGCGGGATCGTCTGGTGGCTCTCGTCGATGATCGTGACGTAGTCCGTCGGGAAGTAGTCGAGGAGCGTGGGCGGCGGCTCACCCGGCTGGCGCCCGGAGAGATGGCGCGAGTAGTTCTCGATGCCGGAGCAGTAGCCGAGCTCGCGCATCATCTCGAGATCGAAGCGCGTCCGCTGCTCGAGGCGCTGGGCCTCCAGCAGCTTGTTCTGCTTCTGGAGCTCGTCGAGCCGCACGACGAGCTCGGCCTCGATGGAGCCGAGGGCCCGCTTCCGCGTCTCCTCGGGCGTTACGTAGTGAGACTTCGGATAGAGCTCGAAGCGCTCGATCGTCTCCAGGGTCTTCCCCGTCAAGATCTCGAAGCGCGTGATGCGGTCGATTTCGTCGCCGAAGAACTCGACGCGGAGGCCCTGGTCCTCGTACGACGGCTGGATGTCGAGAACGTCGCCGCGGACCCGGAAGCCGCCGCGCTCGAGATCGAGGTTCGTCCTTTCGTACCGCGCCTCGATGAGCCGCTTCAGGTACCACGTCATCCCATAGCGCGCGCCCTTCGTGAACTCGATCGCCATCTTCCCGAACGACTCGGGACTTCCGAGGCCGTAGATGCACGAGACCGACGCCACGATGAGCACGTCGCGTCGCTCGAAGAGCGAGGCGGTCGCCGCGATGCGCATCTTGTCGATCTCGTCGTTGATCTGCGTTTCCTTCTCGATGTACGTGTCCGACTGCGGGACGTACGCCTCGGGCTGGTAATAGTCGTAGTACGAGACGAAGTACTCGACGCGGTTCTTCGGAAAGAATCCCTTGAACTCCTGATAGAGCTGCGCCGCGAGCGTCTTGTTGTGCGACAGCACGAGCGCCGGGCGGTTCAACGCCTCGACGACCTTCGCCATCGTGAACGTCTTGCCCGAGCCCGTCACGCCGAGGAGGACCTGCTTCTCCCTGCCCTCGCGATAGCCCGCGACGAGCTGTTCGATGGCGTGGGGTTGATCGCCCTGCGGCGTCAGGGGGGAGAGGAACTCGAAGTCGGGCACGGAGTCAACGCGGCGGATCCCTGAGGAAAACGGTGAGGGAACGCAGCTCCTCCGCCGTCACGCGGTTGTCGGCCACGGCCGCGCGAACCTGGCCCTGGAAGGCCGTCACCTGCTGCGCCGTCACCGTGCGGTTCCTGGCCTTCTCCGAGAACGCCCTCATGGCCGCCCGGAAGTCCTCTTTCTCGGCGGGCGTCACGTCGGGGGCCGCGGCCGCGACGATCTGGTCGCCCATCTGGTCGAACGCGAAATCCATCAGCTTCTTCGCGTTGCTCATGAGGAACAGGAGGCCGACGATGACGGCCACCGAGGCTCCGGCGCACCCGACGAGGCCCCATTTCAGGCAACCCTGCCGGCGGGCGCGCTGGGCGGCGTCTTCGAACGGCAGGGTCACTGGCAGCTGCGGCGGCAGGACGGGCGCGGGCGCGGACGGCGGCGTTTCGGTCATCACCCCGAAATTACCACTAGTGCGAGAATGAGATGTGAGAGCGCGCCGCGTGGCGGCCCTGGCCGTCCTGTTCCTGCCGGTCCTCCTCACGGCCGGCCTCGGCGCGGGCGCGGGATACGCCCTCTCGCGGGCAATCCGGATTCCGAAAGTTTCGGAGCTCGCGACCTACCGTCCCGACATCATCACCGAGCTCAGGGGCGCGGACGGCTCGGTCATCGCCCGGTTCGCGATCGAGCGCCGCATGCTCATCGAGCGGCCGGACATTCCGGACGTGATGGTCAAGGCGGTCCTCGCGGCCGAGGATGCGCGGTTCTATGACCACAGCGGGATCGACCTCATCCGGATCGGAGGCGCGGCGCTGCGCGACATCGCGACGCGCCGGATGTCGCAGGGAGCCTCCACCCTCACGCAACAGCTCGCGCGCGCAATTTTCCTGACACCCGAGAAGACCTGGGCCCGGAAGATCAACGAGGTTTTTCTCACGGTCGAGATCGAGAAGCAGTTCTCGAAAGACCAGATCCTCACGCTCTACCTCAACAAGATTCCGTTCGGGCACGGCACGTACGGGGTCGAGGCGGCGTCGCGCTGGTACTTCGGTCACGGCGCGAAGACCCTTTCCCTGCCCGAGGCGGCGCTCCTCGCGGGAATCATCCAGCGGCCCGCGTACTACTCGCCGTTCAGCAACATCGCCGCCGCGAAGAACCGGCGCGATCTCGTGCTCCGCCGGATGGCGGAGGAAGGATTTCTCAGCGACGCGCAACGCGTGGCCGCCCAGGGATCGCCCGTGGACGTCATCCGCTCGTCCCGCGAGACGACCCTGGGCCTCTACTTCTGCGAAGAGGTCCGCCAGTACCTCGAGAAGGAGTACGGCGAGGGAGACCTCTACCGGGAAGGCCTGCGGGTCGACACGACGCTCGACCCGCGGCTCGAGACGTGGGCGGAAGAGGCGCTCCGCCGCGGCCTCCGGCGGATCGACCGCCGCTCGGGCTTCCGGAAACCCCGCAACCTCGTCGCCGAGGGGATCGACCCTGACAAATATCGCGACCCCTCGTGGGCGGAGGGCGCTCCCCCGTCCGACACCCTCACGGCCGTCGTCCTTCAGGCGTCCAAGACGGGCGCCGAGGTGCGCGTCGGCACGAAGCGGTTCACGGTTCCGGCGGCGGCCTTCCGGTGGACGCGTGCCGAAAGCCCCGCGAAGGCCGTGCAGCGCGGCGACGTCATCCAGATCGAGACGTCCCTGAACGACGCCGGCAAGGAGGAGACGCTCGTCGCGCAGGATCCGCGCGTCGAGGGCGCGGTCGTCATCGTGGAAAACGGAACCGGCGCGGTGCGCGCGCTCACCGGCGGATACGACTTCAACCGCTCGAAGTTCGACCGCGCCGTGCAGGCCCTGAGGCAGGTGGGCTCCGCGTTCAAGCCCGCCGTCTACCTGGCGGCCATCGAGCAGGGCTTCACGCCCGCGGACACGGTGCTCGACGCACCGCTCTCGATCGTCATCGACCCGAGGCAGCCGCCGTGGCAGCCGCAGAACTACGAACGAAAGTATCTGGGTGTCGTGACGTATCAGTACGCCCTCGAGCATTCCCTGAACGTTGCCACCGTGCGCGTCGACCTCCTCGTCGGCACGAAAAGGGTGATCGAAACGGCGCGCCGCCTAGGAGTCCGCCAGAACCTCCTCGCCTACCCGTCGCTGGCCCTCGGCTCTTTCGAAGTGACCCCCCTCGAGATGGCGCAAGCCTACTCGACGATCGCGAGCGGCGGGATCACATACAAGCCGTACTTCGTCGAGCGCATCCGCAACGCGGACGGCGTGACCCTCGAACAGAACTCGCCGGATCCGAAGGAAGCGACCTCACCCGCGTCGGCCTACGTCCTGCTGAACATGATGAAGGGCGTCGTGGCGCGCGGCACGGCGGCCTCGGCCGCGCGGCTGAAGCTTCCTCTTGCGGGCAAGACGGGCACGACGAACGACTTCACGGACGCCTGGTTCGTGGGGATGACGCCGCGGCACACGATCGCCGTGTGGGTCGGCCACGACACGAAGAAAACGCTCGGGCCGAAGTCCGCGGGCGCCGACGTGGCGCTCCCGATCTTCATCCGCATCGTCGAGAAGATGAAGGAGGCGGGCCTCGTGACGGAGACCGAGGACTTCGAAGCGCCTCAGGGCGTGGTCCTCGTGGCGGTGGACGAATCCACCGGCTATCGGGCGACGCCGTCCTGCGCCCGTGTCGTGCTCATGGCGTTCGCGAACGGAACCCAGCCCACGGACCTGTGCGGCGACCAGCCGCATGCGGTCGCGAGGCTGCCGCAATATCTTCAGCGCGCGATGTACTCCCCGAAGCGTGGGGAGACGAAGGCCGACGAAGTCACCGTGACCGACGCCCCGAAGCTCGCGGCGCCGCTGCCGAAAGCGGGCAAAGACGGTGGGCCACCGGGCTGAGGATCAGCGCAGACGCGTCGTCCCGCTCAGTTCGCGAGCGGACGGACTTCCAGGGTGAGGGCCACGGTCACGTCTCGGTGGAGCTTCACGTGCACCGTGTGCGTCCCGAGGCGCTTGATGGGCTCCTCGAGATCGATCTTCCGCTTGTCGACCGTGATGCCCTTGGCCTCCAGCGCGTCCGCGACTTCGGACGAGGTCACGGAGCCGTAGAGCGAGTCGTTCTCGCCCGACTTCTTGTGGAGGACGATCTTCGCGCCCTCGATGGACTTCGCGACGGCCGCGGCCTGGTCTTTCTCGTGCTCGATGCGCGCGTCGTAACGCTTCTTTTCCTGCTCCAGCCGCTTCACGTTCCCCGCCGTGGCGGAAAACGCGAGCGCCTTGGGAAGCAGGAAGTTCCGGCCATAGCCCTCGGCGACGTTCACAACGTCCCCCCGGTGCCCCAGCCCCTTCACGTCGTCGGTCAGGACCAATTTCATCGCGAGCTCCTCAAGTTACATCGGGTTACAGGTGATGTGCCGGTCAGAAGCCGCCGGGCATGTCCGGACCCGCCGAACCGTCGCCGGCCCCTTTCTTTTCGAGCCGCGTCCTCACGTCGACGAACTCGTCGAGGAGGCCCGAGAGAGCGAGAAGAAGGGGGAAGGGCATCTGAAAGACCAGCACGTAGACGAGCGCCCGGCCCACGAGGCCGGCTCTTCCCCGATCGAGAAGAGCGCGGATTATGGCTAGACCCCTCAGAAAAAACAAGACGCCGAGCGGAAGGAGCAGATCGACCGCCGGCCGGCGGAGCTCCGCCCCCGCGACGGCCGCCAGCAGTCCGGCGGGCACGAAAGCGACGGCGGCGGCCAGCGGAGTCCGAAAAAGGCTGAAGGAGGCCTCCGACCAGTCCGCCTCGGCGAGCCCGGCGCCGCGCGCGAACCCGTACACGACGAGAGCCGCGTGGATCATGGCGACGGCGAGCACGATCCCGGGAAGCTGCTCCTCGATCAGGACCCTGCCGAACTCGAAGAGCCGCGCGACAGTGGTGACCGAGGACTCGCCCCAGCCGCTCGCGCGGTAGTTGGCCAGCATCTCGGGCACGAGGGCGGCCCACCGGCCCGCGAGGGCGGCGCCCGGATCGCGGCCCGTGGCCACGGCGGCTCCGAGGAGCACCGCGAGGCCGCCGATCCCCGTGAGCGCGAAGACGGCGAGGAGAACCACGTCGCGCCTGCGGCCGTCGCGCGCCACCGCGAAGAGGCCCACGGCCGGAAGGGCGACGAGGATGATCGCGAGCACGGCGGCGACGAGCGCGCCATCGGAGAGGAGCGCCCCGAGGACCAGCGCGATGGGAACCGTCAGGGCCGGCAGGAGGAACCCGGCCGCGAGGCGCTTCGACTCGAGGGCCGCGCGGCCCAGGCGCGCCGCCGCATGCGGCGCCAGAACGAGGCCGAAGGGCGGCGCCGCCGCGGTCAGCGCCGCGGCGAGCGCCGCCCCGAGGACGGCGAGGGCTCGCTTAATCGGAGACGTAGGGAAGAAGCGCGAGGTAACGGGCGCGCTTGATGGCGGTCGCCAGCTTGCGCTGGTAGAAGGCGGACGTCCCGCTGATACGGCGCGGGAGGATCTTGGCGCGCTCGGGGACGAATCCCGCGAGCAGCTTCACGTCCTTGAAGTCGATGTACCCGATCTTCTCGACCGTGAACTTGCAGACGCGCTTGCGGCGCACGAAGAACTTTTTCTTAATGGGCTTGCGAATGGGAGCGGCCATGGTGTGTCTCCTGGTGCTTCCCGCGTTACTCGCGGGAGTCGCCGGCCGGGTCGGCCGGGCGCATGGTGGGCGCGAGCGCTGGCGCGGGCGCTGGCGAGGAGTACGGCGCGTCGGAAGCCTCGGGGCGGGGCCGGCGCGGCTTCGTGTTGCGCGCGACCTTCTGGCCGTGCTTGACCTCTTCGTCGATGCGGACGGAGAGGAACCTGAGGACGCTCTCCGAGAGGCGCATCTTACGCTGCACCTCGGCGACGCACGCGGCGGGCGCCCGGAAAAGGAAGTTGTGGTACGTGGCTTCGGTCCTCTTCTTGACGACGTAGGCGAGGCGGCGGCGGCCCATCGACTCGTCCTTCTCTATGGTCGCGCCGTTGTCGACGAGGAGCTTGCGGAACTCTTCGACGACGGCCTGGGTTCCCGCCTCGTCCTTCTCGGGGACGATGAGCAGGACCATGTCGTACTGGCGTTGCGGATTCGGGGTGGTCACGAGGGTCTCCTCCTTCTGGATCGCGCCGGTGTCCGCCGGTCGCGAGGCGCGGCTGTGGACCTCTGGTCCGGTGCCGAGCCAAGGTTGTGGTTCAGTTCGCCGAGGCGGATTCCTCGGGCAAACGGTTAAAACGGTTCATGGCGGCGTCGATTCCCTCGGTCACGAAGACGGAGAGAGCGTCTACCGCCGTCGCGATCGCCTCGTCCACGACGGGGCGTTCCTTCTTCGAGAAGCGCGAGAGCACGTACGTGTCGAGGGGCTCGCCGGGCTGGAAGTTATCGCCGCGCACGCCGAGGCGCAGGCGCGGGATCAGGTTCGTCCCGAAGCAGTCGATCACGGACTGCAGGCCCTTCTGGCCGCCGGAGGAGCCCGAGCGCCTGAGGCGGAGGGCCCCGACGGGAAGCGCCGCGTCGTCGGAGACGACGAGGAGACGGTCGAGAGGGACGTCGTACTTCGCCGCAAGGCCCTTCACGGACTCCCCCGAGGCGTTCATGTAGGTCTGGGGCCGGGCCACGATCACGGGGCAGTCTCCCACCTTTACGCGCCCGGTGAGCGCGCGGCAGTCGAGCCGGTCGAGACGGGGCGGACCGCCGGCGGCCTTCTCCGCGAACGCCTGCACGACGTCGAAGCCGACGTTGTGCCGCGTGCCGGTATACCGGTCGCCGGGGTTGCCGAGTCCCACCACGAGGACGATCCCGTCCGTGCCTATTTCTTTTCCTTCTTCTCGGCCTTCGGAGTGGCCTTCGGAGCGGCCTTCGGAGCGGCCTTCGCTCCGGCCACGGCGGGTTCGGCGCCTTCCTCTTCCTTCTTGCCCTTCTTGATCACCTCGGGCTCGGCGCCCGGGACAGCGGCGACGACGCCCTCGGCACCGGCGACCTCGGCGACAGGCGCGACGACCTCTTCGGCCTTCGGCACGCCCACGTGCGCGAGAACGCGGTCGGCCTTCTCGAGGACCTTGATCTTGTCTCCGAGCTTGAGGTCCGCGATGCGGAACGAGTCGTGGATCTCCATCGCCGAGACGTCGAGCTTCACGAACTCCGGAATGTCGGCGGGGAAACACTCGATCAGGATCTCGTGCGTGACGATGTTCAGGATGCCGCCCGCGTTCTTCACGCCGCTCGGCACCCCTTCGATCGCGATCTCGCTCTTCACGCGAAGCTTCCGGTCGAGGAGCACGCGGACGAAGTCCACGTGAAGCATCTTCCGCGACACGGGGTCGACCGCGAGGTCACGGATCATGACGTGACGCGACTGATCCGTCCCCTTCAGGTTGAGCTTGAAGATCGCGTTGCCGTGGAGGCCCTTGTTGAGAAGGGTCGCGAGGGTCTTGCGGGGGACCTGAAGCGGCCACGTCTCCATGTCCTTGCCGCCTCCGTAGAGGACGGCCGGGATCTGGTCGTTGGCGCGCAGGCGGTTCGCGGCGTTCTTCCCGGTGGTGAGCCGTTTTTCGACTTCGACGACGATGTTTTCCTGGAGCATGGTTTCCTTTCATGGGCGTCCGGTCCCGAAGGGAATTCCCCGGGGCGGACGGTCCGGCCTAGACGAAGAGGGACGAGACGCTCGCCCCCTGGTGAATCCGCTGGATCGCCTCCGCGAGGAGAGGCGCAATGGAAAGAGGAGTGAGAAGCGGGCAGCGCGAGACCTTTTCGTCGAGCGGGAGCGTGTTCGTGCAGAACACGCGCTCGATGGGGCTCGCGTTGATGCGGTCGATCGAGGGTCCGGAGAGGACGGGATGCACGCAGCCCGCGAAGAGCCGGCGCGCGCCCGAGTCGCGAAGAGCGATGACCGTGTTGATGAGCGTACCGGCCGTGTCGATGATGTCGTCAACGACGACCACGTTGCGGTCCCGCACGTCGCCGATGACGTGGAGAACTTCGACCTCGTTCTTGCCCTTCCGCCGTTTGTCGACGATGGCGAGGCCCGCGCCGAGACGTTTCGCGAACGCGCGCGCGCGCTCGACGCCGCCCGCGTCTGGCGAGACGACCGTGAGCGGGTCGAGGTTCGCGTCGCGGATCGCGTCGAGGAGAACGGGCGCCGCGAAGAGGTGATCCACCGGAATGTTGAAGAAACCCTGAATCTGCGCGGCGTGGAGGTCGACGCAGAGCATGCGGTCGGCGCCCGCCGCCACGATGAGGTCGGCCACGAGTTTCGCGGTGATCGGCACGCGCGGCTTGTCCTTGCGATCCTGGCGCGCGTACCCGTAGTACGGGAGCACGGCCGTCACGCGCGACGCCGAAGAGCGCTTCAGCGCGTCGAGCATGATGAGGAGCTCCATGATGTTCGCGTTCGCCGGCGGTCCCGTGGGCTGCACGATGAACACGTCGGCGCCGCGGACGTTCTCGTCGATCTGGCAGTAGTTCTCGCCGTCGGAGAAGTTGTAGAGCGTGACGCGGCCCGCCTCGCGGCCGAGGTTGCGGCAGATCTCGCCCGTGAGGGCCGGATGGGACCGCCCTCCGAAGACTTTCAGATCACCGTATGCGAAGCGTTCCATCGTTTCTCAGGATCTCAAGGACGGCGCCAGAGAGAATGGCTGGGGAGGGAGGATTCGAACCTCCGGTAGGCGGTTCCAAAGACCGCTGACTTACCACTTGTCGACTCCCCATCCGGAAGTTCCGCGTGGATTCTCGCGCAGTCGGAGGTCATCCGCATGGTGCTCCCGGCGACGGCTTCGCGCGCCGCGCGAAGGCTGCCCGGGAAACGGTCTTTACGATCGTCATCGTCGTCTTCGTCTCTTCCCGAAGCCCCGCGAGCCGTTCGGTGGCGCGCCGGGCGCTTTCCTCGTCTCCAAAAAGCCCGAACACCGTCGAGCCGCTCCCGGACAGGCGCGCACTCATGGCGCCGGAGTCCGACAGCGCCGCCCGGAACCTGCGCAACTCGCCCCGAAGAGACTCCGCCGCCGGCTCCAGATCGTTCCGATCCGGCCCGCCACCGGAGTCAGAACCGCGAAGGTTAGTTGCGGCGGCCGGATCTGTCAACGCGGAGGCGGCAAGCGCCCCGTAAACCACTGCAGCCGAGAGGGAAAACCGTGGAAAGACGAGGACGAGCCACTCCTCCGGCCCGTCCTCGAGAGGCTCCAGAATTTCGCCCCGTCCGGTGCCCCGGGCGCGGCCGCCGAGGAGGAAGAACGGGACGTCGGAGCCGAGGGAGGCCGCGAGCGCATCGAGATCGGCGTCCGAGAGGCGCAGACTCCAGAGAGCCGAGAGGCCAAGGAGAGCCGCCGCGGCGTTCGAGCTGCCGCCACCCATCCCGCCGCCAATCGGGATTTTCTTTGAAAGGTGAATGTCCGCGCCCCGCGTCACGCCGGCCCTCGCGAGGAGCGCCTGCGCCGCGCGCAGCACGAGATTCTCTTCGGTCGCCGGAAAATCGGCTCCTTCGATCGTCAGGACGAGGCGGCCATCTTCCCTTTCTAAGAAATTCAAGGTGTCGGTCAAGTCCACCGTCTGGAAGATCGTGTCGAGCTCGTGATACCCGTCGGACCTCTTCCCGAGAACACGCAGGGAGCGGTTCACCTTTGCAAAGGCCTCGAGGGTGAGCCGCTTCACAGGGGCGGAATCTCTTCGCTCTCGGGCCACGACGAGTAGGCCTCGAGGGTGAGGACGGCCCGCCCGTCGGGACCGTTCGCTTCGATGCGACGCGGCACGCCTTCTCCGGGCTGAAGCGCGACGACTTCGCCGCTCGGGAAGGACATCTCGATCACGCGGCCTTCGCGATCCACGGCGACAGAGGGCGAAAGGGACTCCTCCGGGACGCCGAGGATGCAGGCGATGAGGTCGGTGGGCCCGAGCTTTCCGGGAAAAAGCGAGGAGCCGTCGCTCGTCCCCTTTCCAAGAAATCCCCCTCTTCCACTCCCCGCGATCGGCGCCGAAGCGCGCCAGTGGAGCGTGCCCGTCGCGCCATTCCACCAGACGGACAGGTAGCCGCGCCCGATCGCGCCGACCTTCGGCGACACCTCCGCCTTGAAGAGCGCCTTGAAGCGGCGGGAGGTGTCCCACGCCGCGAGGCGGGCCTTCTCGTAGGTCGCAAGGACCGACGCGGTACTCGACGCGCGCATCGCTCCCCCGCTGGCACACCCACCTTCTAAGAAAATAGTCAGCGATACAAGAGCCGAACCGGCAACCCGCAGCGAACGGGAGGGCGCGGTCACTTCTTCGCGTCGGTCTTCTGGAGCTTGTCGTCGAGGCGGCGCTTGACGTCTTCGTCGGGCTTCAGCGTCAGCGCGCGCTTCCAGCTCTCCCGAGCGCCCGAAAGGTCTCCCTTCTTCTCGAAGAGATTCCCGAGGTGCTCCTCGACCGTGGCGTCATCGGGATTGAGGACCGACGCGGCACGGAGATTTTCCTCGGCCTTGTCGAGCTTGTTGAGCTGGAAGTAGACCCATCCGAGCGAATCGAGGTAGGCGCCGTTTCCCGGCTCCAGTTCGACGGCCTTCCGGATGAGCTCCAGCGCGCGCGGCAGGTTCTCGCCTCGGTCGGCCCACATGTATCCGAGGTAGTTCAGGCCCGGCGCGTGGTCACTCCGGACCTTGAGGAGCTTCTCGAACGCGTCCACCGACTCGGAGACTTTCTTCTCGCGCTCGAGCGAAGCGGCGAGCCGGAAGAGGAGGTCGGGGTCTTCCTTGTCGCGTTCGAGTCCCGCGCGCGCCACGGCCGCCGCGCGCCCGAACTTGTCGAGGCGCTGCCAGGCATCCGCGACCAGGAGCGTGCCGGCCCTGTCCTCGGCGGCGAGGGCGTCGAGCATCTTCGCGCCCTCGGCCTGCTCCTCGGCGGACGAGGAGCGGAGCCGGAACTCCGCGTAGTTCGCGCGCAGCATCGGCGCCTTTTTCGGCGCCTTGTCGTAGGCGTCCTTGGACAGGCGGAGCCCGCCGGCCCAGTCCTCGCGGTCGCGGGCGATCTGCAGGAGCAGGCCGTACGCCTGCGGATTGAGACCGTCCTCGCCCCGGAGGTGCGGCTCGAGACGCGCCGTGGCGGCCGCATAGTCCTTCCGCAGGTAGGCGGCATACCCGAGCTGGCCGTCGATCTGCGCGATCTCGGGGCCGTTCGGCTTCTTCAAGGCGAGAGAGGCGCGCAGCTCCTGAAGCACAGCTTCGGCCTCCGGGATGCGGCGTGCCTCGAGGAAGTTCATGGCGCGCCGATACGGTATTTCGAGGTCGTCCGGCTCGAGCGCCTGGAGCTTTCGCAGCGCCTCGTCGGCCTTGTCGGGCTCGCGCGTCTCCGAGAGGAGCGCCGCGTACAGGCGCAGTGCCTCGCGGTTCCCGGGATCGCCGGCGAGCACTTCCTCGAAGATTTTGCGGGCCTCGGCAAAACGGCGCCCGCGCAGGAGGAGCCCCCCGTACTGTGTCTTGAGTCCGAGGTTGCCCGGCTGCTGCTTCAGAAAGCTCTGGAGAATGGGAGCTGCCTTGTCGAACTGACGGCCGCGGTCGTAGACGCGAAGGAGACCGAGCAGCGCCGCGCGGTTCTCCGGGTCTAGCTTCAGGAGGCCCTTGTAAACCTCTTCGGCCTGCGGAAGCTGGTTGCTGCGCTCGAGGGTCTCGCCGTAGAGAAGCAGGATGGCGGGTCCGTTCGCGCGATCGAGAACCCCCTCGAGCACCGCGGAGGCCTCCTTCGGCTTCTCGAGGCGGAGGAGGACCTGCGCATACGCGACGGCTCCCTGAGGATCGGAGGGCGTCATCTCGTTCGCCGCCTTCAGCTGGGAGGCGGCTTCCTCGAGGCGAACATTGTCCTTGGCGGTCGCGAGGAGCACCTGTCCGAGAAGCCGGTGCGCTCCCGCGCTGTTCGGGGAAAGCTCGACGGCCTTGCGGGCCTCCTTCTCGGCCTCGGGATACACCGGGAGGTCGCGCAGGAGCTCACCGTATTCGCGCCGGAGCGCGCCGTCCGTCGGATCCAGTTCGACGGCCTTCTTGAACTCCCGGACCGCCGCCTCGAACTCGCTTTCCTGGGAGTAGAGCTTCGCCCTGAGGTAATGCTCCACGGCCTCGCGGCGGCGGCTCTCCTTCTGGCCGAGCGCGTCCTTGACGGAAACCTTCCCGACCTCCGCACCGCCGGTCTGGGCGGCGAGCGGCGCGGCAGAGAGCGTCAGAGAGGCGCCAAGAGCCCCGGCGAAAGCGAGAAAACTACGTCTATCCGGCATCGGCATGCAGTCTACTCCGCAAGAAACGGGCCGCGGGATGGGTGCTAGAAGACCGCCGGCTCTTCGTACGTCGCGAACACCTCGCGCATCACGTCCGAGATCTCGCCGACCGTCGCGTAAGCCTTGACCGCCTCGAGGAGCGGCGGCATCACGTTAGCCCCGTTCGCGCAGGCGGCCTTGAGGTCGTGGAGCTTTTGCATCGCGGTGCGCGTGTCGCGGAGGCGACGGACCTCGTTCAGCGTCTTGAGCTGCTCGGCGGCCGTCTCCTCGGAGATCGTCAGGATGGACACGTTGTCCTCCGGAACGGACTCCGTGAACGCGTTGACCCCCACCATGACTTTTTCCTTCGCGTCGAAGGCGCGCTGGAAGCGATAGGCGGCGTCCATGATCTCGCGCTGGGGGAAGCCGGCCTCGATCGCCTCCACCATGCCGCCGTACGCGTCAATGCGCCGGAAGTAGTCGAAGGCGCCAGCTTCCATCCGATTCGTGAGCTCCTCGACGAAATACGAGCCGCCGAGGGGGTCGACCGTGTTCGCGACGCCCGTCTCGTGAAGGATGATCTGCTGCGTTCGCACCGCGATCTTCGCGGCGAACTCGGTCGGGAGCGCGAGCGTCTCGTCGAGGGCGTTCGCATGGAGCGAGTTCGTGCCGCCGAGGACGGCCGCAAGCGACTGGATCGCGATGCGCGCCACATTGTTGTAAGGCTGCTGGGCCGTGAGCGTGACGCCAGCGGTCTGAGAGTGGAAGCGCATCTTCCAGCTCTCGGGCCTCTTCGCGCCGTAGCGGTCGCGCATGACCTTTGCCCAGATGCGGCGCGCCGCGCGGTACTTCGCGATCTCCTCGAAAAAGTCGTTGTGCGCGTTGAAGAAGAAGGAGAGCCGCGGCGCGAAGTCGTCCACGTCGAGGCCGGCGTCGACCCCGTACTTGACGTACTCCATCCCGTCGCGCAGCGTGAAGGCAAGCTCCTGGAGCGCCGTCGAGCCGGCCTCGCGGATGTGGTATCCGGAGATCGAGACGGTGTTCCACTTCGGGACGTGCTTCGCGCAGAACGCGAACTGGTCCGTCACGAGCCGCATCGAGGGCCGCGGCGGGAAGATGTACTCCTTCTGGGCGATGTATTCCTTGAGGATATCGTTCTGGAGCGTGCCGCCGACCTTCGACCACGGCGTCCCGTTCTGTTCGGCGACCGCGAGGTACATCGCGAGCGCGATGGGCGCCGTCGAGTTGATCGTCATGGACGTCGTCACGGTCCCGAGGTCGATACCGTCGAACAGGGCCTCGAAGTCGCGGAGCGTGTCGATCGCGACGCCGCACTTCCCCACCTCGCCGGCTGACATCGGGTGGTCGGAGTCGTAGCCGTAGAGCGTCGGCAGGTGAAACGCCGTTGAGAGGCCCGTCTGTCCGTGCGCGAGAAGCTGTTTGAAGCGCTCGTTCGTCTGTCGCGCGGTGCCGAAGCCCGCGAACTGGCGGATCGTCCACGGCTTGCCGCGGTACATCGTGGGCTGCACGCCGCGCGTGTAGGGAAACTCGCCCGGCCAGCCGAGGTCGCGTTCGTAGTCGAAACCCCCGAGGTCGTCCGGCGTCGCAAGCGTGTTCACTTCGGCCGACGAGACCGTCGTGAAGTCCTTCCGCCACGCGGGCATCTTCGTGAAGGCGGCGGCCGCCTTCCGGCGCCACTCCTCCTTCGCGGCGCGGACGCGCTCCTGCTCGGCGGTCAGAAGAAGGATGGGGGTCTCCGGAACCTTGACACTCATGTCGCGGATTCTATCGGGCCGGGCCCGAGAAAGAGGCTCAGCGGCCGACCGTCGCCATGCCGGCCGCTGGGTAGCGCTCCCCCGCCGCGGCGCCGGGCGGGAAGGCCGCCTCGAGCTCGGCGAGGTCGGTCTTCGTGAGGACGACGTCGGCGGCGTCGACGTTCTCCTGGAGCCGGTCGCGGCTTTTCGTCCCGAAGATCGGCACGATGCCGGCGCCCTGCGCGAGGACCCACGCGAGGGCGACCTGTGCCGGCGTGGCGCGCCGGCGCTTCGCGATCTCCTCCACGTTCGTGACGAGCGCGAGGTTCTTCGCGAAGTTCTCGCCCTGGAAGCGCGGCGCCGTGCGCCGATAGTCGCCTTCCGGGAAATCCGCGAGGCTGCGGTAGCGACCCGAGAGGAACCCGCGCCCGAGCGGGCTGTAGGCGACGAACCCGATCCCGAGCTCGCGGCAGGCGGGCAGGACGGCCGCTTCGACGTCGCGCGAGAAGAGCGAGTACTCGCTCTGAAGCGCGCCGATCGGATGGACACGGCTCGCGCGCCGGAGCGTCTCGGGCGAGGCTTCCGAGAGGCCGATCCATCGAATCTTCCCTTCCCTCACAAGACCCGCCATCGCGCCCACCGTGTCCTCGATGGGCGTCGCGGGGTCGACCCGATGGAGGTAATAGAGGTCAATCGTCTCGACCCCGAGGCGCTTCAGGCTTCCCTCGCACGACGCGCGCACATAGTCGGGCCTCCCGCATATGCCGCGTTTCGTCGGGTCCGCAGGGTCCCGGAGGATGCCGAACTTCGTCGCGAGGACGACCTTGTCGCGCCGGTCCGCGATCGCCTTGCCGACGAGCTCCTCGTTCGTGTACGGGCCGTACATGTCGGCCGTGTCGAGGAAGTCGAGCCCGGCGTCGAGGGCCGCGTGGATCGTGAGGACGGACTCGTCGTCATCGCGGGTCCCGTAGAACTCCGACATCCCCATGCAGCCGAGGCCCATCGCCGAGACGGTGGGGCCGTGCGTGCCGAGCGAACGAACATCCATACGGCCTCCCTGCGGCCAGCCATTATCCGCCCGGCGGGCGCGCGGTCAGAATGGCGTCTTCTGGCGCGCTTGCAGGTCGGCCACGCGCGGCGGACGCCTGAGCAGCGCGAGGCGGCCGTTGCAGACGCCGACCTCCGCCGGCCATTCGTGCGACAGGAAGAGCGGCATCGATTCCGTATAGCCATACGCGCCGGCGTTCTCGAAGGCGAGGAGGTCCCCGCGCGTCGACAGCGGCAGCCGCGCGGCTGGGTGGAGGACGTCGAGGCTCGTGCAGAGGGGGCCCGCGACGATAAAAGATTTCTGCGAATGGGTAGAGGGGCGAGGGCGGCCTCCGATCTTCCCTGGCACAAGCCTCACGCGATGAGGGCTCCCGATCAGAACCGGCCTCAGGAAGTGGTGGATTCCCCCGTCCACGAGGACGTAGTCGACGCCGCGGCTCCTCTTCGTCCCGAGGACCTTTACGACGTACGTTCCCGCTTCGGCGACAAGGAATCGGCCAGGCTCGAACACGAGGCGCGTGCTCGCGAGGCATGGCTCGAGCGCAACGTCGTGGGCCACTGCCGCCAGCCCCTTTCTCAGAAATCCGAGATCCAGGGGTCTCTCCCCGTCCGTGTAAGGCACACCGAAGCCGCCGCCGAAATCCACGGAACGCAGGGGAACGTCGTATTTCTTCGAAAGTGAAAGAGCGAGAGCCAGAACGCGGCGCGTGTTCTCGACGAGGAGCCTCGCGTAGAGCACGTTCGATGCGTTGAAGACCTGGAACCCGCAGATCTCGAGATGCGGGAAGCTCTTCTTCCCTTGAAGGACTCTCTCGGCGGAGGCCAGGTCGAAGCCGAACTTCTTCGCGCCAGGACCGCCGATCATGACTCTCTTCTCCGCGATTCCCCAGGGCGGATTGAGTCGGAGGCCGACCCTGACCCGCTTTCTGAGCCGCCCTCCGATCTTCTCGATCTGCTCGAGCTCCCATTCTCCTTCGACGTGAATCTGCGAAACACCCGCGCGCACGAGCGCTTCGAGGTCCGCGTCGGATTTCGCGGGGCCGGTCGAGAGAATCTTCGAAGGTGGACATCCGGCGCGGCGCGCCGCGAGCAGCTCGCCCTTCGATGCGACGTCCGAAGAGAGACCGAACTTTCTTAGAAAGTAAAGAATCCCGAGCGACGGGTTTGCTTTGACCGCGTAAGCAAGCTCGAAGCGCGGACCGAGCGCGCGCCGAAGGCGCACAACCTGGCGCTCGATCACGTCGAAGTCGTACAGATACAGCGGCGTCCCATACCGCGCCGCTGCACGAAGGACCGTCGAGTTCATCGCAAGGCGCTCTCCAGCACAGTCCGCGCGTCCGTCTTCGCATCGCGATACTTCACGATCATGGGAGCCGAGAGCGAAAGCCCGCGGGCCTCGGCCCAGGCACCGGTGGCCCGCCGCGAGCCCGGGACGACGACGGCGCCCTCGGGGATGACGAGCGGGCGGTCCGGCGTCGAGCGGAGCTCCTTCTCGTTCACGAGGTCGAAGAGGACGCTCGACGCCGTGAGGATCACGCCCGCTGCGAGGACGGCGCGCTTCCTGACGCGGACGCCTTCGTAGATCCCGGCTCCTCCGCCCACGAAGACTTCGTCCTCGATGACGACCGGGGCCGCGCCCACCGGCTCGAGGACGCCGCCCACCTGGGCGGCTGCCGAGAGATGGACGCGCTTCCCGACCTGCGCGCACGAACCGACGAGGGCGTGGCTGTCGATCATCGAGCCCTCGTCCACGTACGCGCCGACGTTCACGTAGGCGGGCGGCATCACGACGACGCCCTTCGCGAGGTAGGCGCCGCGCCGGAGCGCGGTCCCTCCCGGCACGACGCGCACGCCTTCGGGGAGCCGGCGGCGCGGCGGGAGCGTGTCGCGATCGCGGAAGAGGAGCGGGCCCGCCTCGCTGGGTTCTTCGACGCCGAGCCGGAATGCCGCGAGAATGCCCTCCTTGACCACCGCGTTCGCCACCCAGTCGCCGTTCGCATCCTGAGAGGCGGCGCGGACCTCGCCGCGCTCCAGCGCCCCGAGGAGCGCGAAGACGTCCTCGCGCGTCACGCCGCCACCGCCTCGACAGGCCGGCCGGCGGTATCGAGAAGCCCGGCGGCCGCGAGCGCCTCCTCCATCGGTTTGTGGTGCGCGGGCGAGAGCGGCACGAGCGGCAGGCGCAGCGCGCCGCCGATGAGGCCGAGCCGCTCGAGCGCCCACTTCACGGGGATCGGGTTCGACTCGCGGAAATTCGCCTTCATGAGCGGGAAGAGGCGCGCCTGGAGCTCCGCGGCGCGCGCGCGGTCGCCCGCGAGAGCCGCCGCGATCAACTCGACAGTGAGTGCGGGCGCCTCGTTCGAGACGACGGCGATGACGCCGTCTCCCCCGCAGGCGACGATCGGCAGTGCGAGCGAGTCCTCGCCCGAGAGAACGGCGAATCCCGCGGGACGTGCCCGGAGGATCTCGCAGGCCTGGTCGAGGCTGCCGGAGGCCTCCTTCACGCCCGCGATGCGCGGGTCCTTCGCGAGCTCGAGCACCGTCTCAGGGAGCATGTTGAGGCCCGTGCGGCCCGGCACGTTGTAGACGACGAGTGGGATCTCGCCCGCGTCCGCGACGGCCTTGAAATGCGCGACGAGGCCTCGCGGCGTCGGCTTGTTGTAGTAAGGCGTGACGACGAGGAGCGCGTCGGCGCCGGCCCGGCGACACCGCTCGGCGAGGTCCTGCGACTTCTTCGTGTCGTTCGAGCCGCAGCCCGCGATGACGCGCACGCGCCGGGACGACGCACGAGCCTCGTCGGCGACGATCGCCACGACGCGCTCGTGCTCGTCCGGATCGAGCGTGACGGCCTCCCCCGTCGTCCCGCACGGGACGAGGCCCTGGACGCCGCCCGCGATCTGGCGCCGGACGAGCCGGCGCAATCCCGGCTCGTCGAGCGCGCCGTCGCCCTGGAACGGGGTTACGAGGGCGGTAAAGACACCAGAGAACGAGAGATTCCTAGAAGGTGAAGAGTTCATGGGGCCCGCCTTCCTCTGCCGAGCAATGCATTCGCTTCCGTCGTCGCCGTGAAGAACTCGTCGAAAGTCAGCGGGCCCTTGCGCCCGGAGGAAAGCATCCACTCCGCGGCACGGACCGCGCCCTGCGCGAAGATCGCGCGCGAGCGGGCGCGGTGCACGAGCTCGAGCGTCTCGTCTTCCCCTTCGAAGAAAACCAGATGCTCCCCCGGCGCCCCGCCGTGACGAAGAGATGCAATCGGGACGCCTGCGCGCCCCGACGCTTCTTCGAGAGTCGAGGCCAGCACTTTCGCGGTCCCCGAAGGCGCGTCCCTCTTTTTCGAATGGTGTCTTTCCACGATGCCCGGCTCGAACTCGGGAAATGCCGCAAGGGCGGCGGCCGCCGCCGCCACCGCGCGCCGCAGCGCGGCGACGCCGAGGGAAAAATTCGAAGAGTGAAGAAAAGGAATTTGCTGTTCCCGTGCCTGCCGGACCGCCGGAGCGACATCCCAGCCCGTGGTGCCGGAAAGAACGGGGATTTTCTTGGAAAGGAAGAAAGAAACCCGCGCAAGTGCTGAATCCGGAGTGGTGAACTCGAAGGCGATGTCGCAACCTTCCGCGGCGTCCCCCTTCTCCGAATTACCTTCTAAGCAGATCTCTCCTCGTCCGAATCTTCCTGCGATGGTGTGGCCGCGAGCGAGGAGGGCCGCCTCGATCGCCTTTCCCATCTTCCCGTATCCGACAATGAGCGCTCTCATTCGAAGAACTCCTTGTGCAACCGCCGCAGCGCTTCCGGCGCGTCCGCCTCGGCGACGACGAACGTCATGTTCGTGTCGGACGCGCCCTGCGAAATGAGGACGACGTTGACGTCGCCAAGCGCGGCGAAGACACGTACGGCGATGCCCGCCGTAGACCGCAGGTTCCGGCCCACGACGGACACGACCGCGAGATGCTTCAGGAGCGAGACCTCCGCGAACTCCGAGAGGTCGTGGACGATGCCGTCCAGCGGAGCCTTCTCGTCCACCGTGATCGAGATCGACACCTCGCTCGTCGCGATGACGTCGACGGAGACGCGATGGCGCTCGAAGACGGAGAACACCTTCGCCGCGTAGCCGTATGCGAGCAGCATGCGCGGGCTGCCCACGAAGAGCGCCGTGACACCCTTGCGCATGGCGATCGCGCGGACGCCCGTGCCGCTCGCGTCCTGCCGCACGACCGTGCCCGCGCCCTCGGGCCGGAACGAGTTCCTCACCACGACCGGGATCCCGCGCGCCACGGCGGGCCGGATCGTCGCCGGGTGGAGGACCTTGGCCCCGAAGAACGCGAGCTCGGCCGCTTCGGCCGAGCTCACTTCGGGCACGAGGCGCGCCTGGGGCACGAGCCGGGGATCGGCGGTGAGGATGCCGTCCACGTCCGTCCAGATCTCGATGGCGCCCACCTCGCGGCCCGCGTCCTTCAGCGCCGCGCCGAAGAGCGCGGCCGAGTAGTCCGATCCGCCGCGCCCGAGGGTCGTCGTCGCGCCGCCCATGGCCGCGCCCACGAAGCCGCCCGTCACGACGACGCGCCCGGCCGCCAGCTCCGGGAGGACGCGCGCCGCGACGCGGCGCGCCGTCTCGGCCTCGTCGGCCAGCGCGGCACCGTGCGTCGCGTCCGTCGCGAGGATCTCGCGCGGATCGATCCACACGGCCTGTGTGCCGCGCGCGCGGAGCGCGGCGGCGACAAATCGCGAGGACACGAGCTCGCCCAGGCTCAGGAGCGCATCCGACGTCCGAGGAGAAACTTCTTCGAGTAGAGAAATCCCGAGAGAGAGCTCGCGGGCGCGCAGCAGCTCCATCTCGAAATCGTCCGCGCAGGCCTTCGCGTCACCGTTCGGGAGCGCGAGGGCGTCGAGCGCGGCGCGGTGGCAAGCCGCAAGGACTTCGAGTCCGGCCTCGGCGGCCGCCCTGTCTCTTCCACTCGAAGAAATCTTCAATTCGACCAGAAGGTCCGTCACGCCCCCCATCGCCGAGACGACGACGAGGCACGGATCTCCCCCGCGCGTCCCGACGAGGCGCGCGACGTCCCGGATCCGCTCGGCCGTTCCGACCGAGGTCCCGCCAAACTTGAGGACGTCGGTCAAGCGGTCACCGAGCCGAGGTTCGCGCAGCGAGACGGCCCTGCGCGAGGAGGAGCTCGGCGTTGAGGAGAGCCGCGCCGGCGGCTCCGCGCACCGTGTTGTGGACGAGCAGCGTGAACTTCACGTCGAAGACGGGATCGGGCCGCAGACGGCCGACCGTGATCGTCATGCCGGCGCCGGCCTCGATGTCGCGGATGGGCTGCGGGCGGTCGCGCTCCTGGCGCACGGCGATGGGCCTCGCGGGGGCCGACGGGAGCTTCAGGCGCTGCGGCTCGCCGGTGAAGTTTTCGAGCGCGGCCCTCACGTCCGCGAGAGAGGCCTTCGCCTTGAGCTTGAGAAAGACCGACTCGGTGTGGCCGTCACGCACAGGCACCCGGTTGACCGAGACGCTGATCGGAAAGTCCGCGTCGACGACGCGCCCGCCCTCGAGGCGGCCGAGGATCTTCTTCGGCTCGCGCTCGATCTTCTCCTCTTCGCCGTCGATGAACGGGATCACATTGGCGTTCGAATCGAGCGACGGGACGCCGGGGTAGCCCGCGCCGGAGAGGGCCTGAAGCGTCGTGACGGCGACGGCCTCGACGCCGAACGCCCGGTGCAACGGCGCCAGCGCCATCGCGAGGCCGACGACCGAACAGTTAGGGTTCGTCACGATGCCGCCGCCCGACGCGCGCGTCGGCTGCCCGTCGAGGAGGGCGAGGTGGTCCGCGTTCACCTCGGGGATCACGAGCGGCACGTCGGGCCGCATCCGGAACGATTTCGTGTTCGAGACGACGAGCTTGCCGCGGCCGGCCTGCAGCGGCTCGATCGTGTCGGCGACGGCCGCGTCGAGGCCCGAGAGAAGGACCGGCGACGCGAAGTCCGCGTCCACCGTCATCACGACGAGGCCGCGCGCCTCCTTCGGGATGTCGCCCGGCAGGATCCACCGCGTCGCCTCCGCGTAGGTCTTTCCCGCCGAGCGCTCGGAGGCTGCAACCTCGGCGAGGACGAACTGCGGGTGCCCTTCGAGCAGCGAGACGAGGCGCTGCCCGACGGCGCCTGTCGCGCCGAGGATCGCCACTGGAATCCGGGAGTCATTCTGGGTCGCCATGAAAGCTCCTCTCGAAATACAAAAAGCAAAGGGCCCGCCTTCCGGCGGGCCCTGGTGTCTTCTGGTGATCGCCTCGATCGTCCGCGATCTACAGAACGCCCCATCGCCCGCCGCATGGCGGCGTCGTCTTTTTCGCGGTCATCCACTTTCGGGAAATGACGACGGCGTTCATGGACGTGGAGTATATCCGGGTCCGGCGCATGCCCGGAAAAATGCCGGTTTGACCCCCTCGGCACGGCCTTCGATAATCGCCGTCCGCGCCGCGCTCCCGCGGCGTACCCACGACATGATGACGTCCCTTCCTCCCGAACGCCTGACGGACCTCTACCGCACGATGCTGCTCAACCGGCTGCTCGAGGAGCGGCTGGTGAACCTCTATCGCCAGGGCAAGGTCGTCGGGGGCCTCTACCGCTCGCTCGGGCAGGAGGCGACGTCCGTCGCGACCGCCTTCGCGCTGGACGAGGGCGACATCCTCGCACCCCTCATTCGCAATCTCGGCTCCGTGCTGGCTCGGGGGATCCCGGCGCGCGACATCCTCACGCAGTACATGGCGCGCGCGACCGCGCCCTCCGGCGGCAAGGACGCAAACCTCCACTTTTCGGTCCCCGGGAAGGGCGTCTATTCCCCCATCGCGATGCTCGGCACGCTCGTGCCGGTCGTTTCCGGAATGCTCCTCGCCGACCGCATGCAGGGCAAGCGCACCGTGGGCATGACGTATCTCGGGGACGGGGGCACGTCCGTCGGCGCCTTCCACGAAGGTATCAACTTCGCGGCCGTTCAGAAGCTTCCGCTCGTCCTCGTCGTCGAGTTCAACGGTTGGGCGTATTCGACGCCCTACGAAAAGCAGTGCGCGGCGCGGACGCTCGCGGACAAGGCCGTGGGCTACGGAATTCCCGGCGTGGTCGTGGACGGCAACGACGCGCTGATGGTGTACGAGGTCGCGCGGGCGGCCGTCGACCGCGCGCGCGCCGGCGGCGGGCCCACGCTCTTGGAGTGCAAGACCTACCGCATGAAGGGCCACGCCGAGCACGACGCGCAGGCGTACGTCGACGCGAAAGAGCTCGCGGCCTGGCGCGCCCGCGACCCCCTCGCGCGCCTCGAATCCACCCTCGAGGCTTCGGGAGCGATGCCGGCCGCGGAGCGCCGCCGCGTCCACGACGAGGTCGAGAGCCGGCTCGACGCGGACGTGGCATTCGCCGAGGCCTCGCCGTTCCCGGACCCGGCTCTGGCGTTCCGCGGCGTCTACGCCGACGAAGGCATTCTCGAGCGCGGGCGCGCCGACGTGTTCACGGGAGGCCTCTGATGGCCGACCCACGCGTCGCGCGAGCCGGGGCCACCCTCACGCTCACGACGGACGCCGCCGCCGGCGTCGAGATCTTCTACCTCGAGGCCATTCGCCAGGCCCTCTTCGAGGAGATGGAACGCGATGCGCGCGTCTTCGTCCTCGGGCAGGACGTCGGCGTCTATGGCGGCGCCTTCAAGGTGACGGAAGGGCTGCAGGAGAGGTTCGGGAAAGAGCGCGTCCTCGACACGCCGCTCGCCGAAGAGGCGATCGTGGGCGGCGCCATCGGCGCGGCGATGCGCGGCATGCGTCCCGTCGCCGAGATGCAATTCATCGACTTCATCTCGCGCGCCTTCGACCTCCTCACGAACTTCGCGGCCAAGAACCGCTACCGCACGGGCGTCGGCGTGCCGATGGTCGTCCGCGGGCCCTGCGGAGGCGGGGTGCACGGCGGGCCCTTCCACTCGCAGAATCCCGAGATGTACTTCGTGAAGACGCCCGGCCTCAAGGTCGTGGCTCCCGCGACCGCATACGACGCGAAGGGCCTCCTGAAGGCCGCGATCCGCGACGACGACCCGGTTCTCTTTCTGGAGCACAAGTTCCTCTACCGGAGGGTGAAGGACCGCGTGCCGGAGGAGGACTACGTCGTCCCGATTGGAAAGGCCGCGATCCGGCGGTCCGGGGCGGACCTCACGATCGTGACGTATGGCGCGATGGTCTGGACCGCCCTCGAGGCGGCCGAAATCCTCGCGAAGGACGGTGTCTCGGCGGAAGTCCTCGACCTCCGCACGCTCCTCCCGCTCGACGAAGAGGCGATCCTCGCGTCCGTCCGGCGCACCGGCAAGTGCCTCGTCCTCCACGAGGACACGCGCACGGGCGGGCTCGGCGCCGAGATCGCCGCGACGCTTTCCGAGAAGGCGTTCGAGTGGCTGGACGGCCCGATCCTGCGCGTCACGGCGCCGGACACGCCGGTGCCGTACTCTCCTCCCCTGGAAGAGGCGTTCCTCCCAAACGTGAACACCCTGCTTGCCGCCGCGCGTAAGCTCGTGCGGTATTAGCCGACCGGAGAAGAAGACCATGCCGACCAACGTCATCATGCCGCAGATGGGCGAGTCGATCGCCGAGGGAACACTCACGAAGTGGCTCAAGAAGCCCGGAGACGCGGTCAAGCGCGACGAGCCCCTCTTCGAGATCTCCACCGACAAGGTCGACGCCGAGATTCCCTCGCCGGGCGCCGGCACCCTCCTCGAGATCCTCGTCCCCGAGGGCCAGACCGTCCCGATCAACACGGTCGTCGCGCGGCTGGCCGAGGCCGGAGAACAGGTCTCTGCGCCGCCGGCCGCGCCGGCGGCGGGGGAAAGAGAAAGAGAAAATTCTTCGAAGGGGGTGCAGGCGGCTGCCCCCGCGGCTCCGTCGGCCCCAACCGCGACGCCCACCCCCGCGCCTTCTCAGAAATCTTCGGTCTCTCCTTCTCTCTCCCCGTCGGCTCCCCCGCAGCCCGGGGAATCCCAGGAAGAGCTGCTGAAGCGCCGCTCGTCTCCCGTCGTCCGCGCGATCGCGGAGGAAAAGGGCGTCGACATCTCTAAGATTTCCGGCACGGGCATCTCCGGCCGCGTGACGAAGCAGGACATCGAGGCCTTCCTGGCCGGAGCGCCGCCTGCGGTGGCGCCCACCCTCGCCGCGCGCCCCGCCGACGCTCCCGTCCCGGCGCGCGCTCCCGAGCCCTCACCGACGGCGCTCGCGTTCCCGTCCGGAAGCAACATCACCATCGAGCCGATGAGCGCGATGCGCAAGAAGATCTCGCAGCGCATGGTCGAGTCGAAGCAGACGTCGGCCCACGTCACGACCGTCTTCGAGATCGACTACTCCGGGATCGCGAAACTGCGCAATCGCGTGAAGGGCCGCTTCGAGCAGCAGTACGGCACGAAACTGTCGTACCTGCCCTTCATCCTCCAGGCGGCGGTCGCGGCGTTGAAGGCGCGCCCGCTCGTGAACGCCTCGATCGTCGGCGACGATATCGTGCACCACCGCGAGGTGAACCTCGGCATCGCCGTCGCTCTCGACTGGGGCCTCATCGTGCCGGTCATCCGGCGCGCTGACGACCTCTCGCTCGTGGGCCTCGCGCGGGCCGCGAACGACCTGGCCGCGCGGGCGCGCGCCAAGAAGCTCGTGCCGGACGAGGTCGCGGGCGGCACGTTCACGGTGACGAACCACGGCTCCTTCGGCTCGCTCTTCGCGACGCCCGTCATCAACCAGCCGCAAGTCGCGATCATGGGCGTCGGCGCGATCGAGAAACGGGCGAAGGTCGTCGAGATGCCCGACGGCTCCGACTCGCTCGCGATCAAGACGATGGGCTACATCGCCCTCACGTTCGACCACCGGATCATCGACGGCGCCGAGGGTGACGCCTTCGTGAACGTCGTGAAGTCGACGCTCGAGAAGGGGTCGTGGGGCGAGCTGGAGTCTCTCGGCTAGAATCATCCATGCGCCGGTCGCTCGACATCCGCTCGCTCCTCCCCGAAGGCCGCGTCTCGTGGGACGCGGCCTTTGCGCTTCAGAAGGAAGCCGAGGCGCGGGTGAAGGCGGGCGGAAGCGAGACGCTCTTCCTCCTCGAGCACACGGACGTCATCACGGCGGGCCGCAACGCCGACCTCGGCGAGCTGCTCGTCTCGGAGAATCTCCTCCTGCAGCGGGGTGTCCAGCTTCGGATCGCCGACCGCGGCGGCAAGCTCACGTTCCACGGCCGCGGCCAGCTCGTCGCGTACCCGGTCCTCGACCTCTCGCACGGGCGGCGCGACGTGCGGCGATACGTGCGCGACCTCGAAGAGGTGCTCATCCGCACGGCGGCTGACTTCGGCGTCGCGGCCACGCGCAGCGCCGTGCCGGAGCGCTGGGCCTCGGTCTGGGTGGGCAACGACAAGCTCGCGGCGATCGGCGTCCACCTGTCGCGCTGGGTCACGACCCACGGCGCCGCCCTGAATGTCGCGACGGACCTGGCAAGGTTTTCCCTCTTCATTCCGTGCGGGATCGCCGACGGCGGCGTAACGTCTCTTTCGAGGGAGAACCCGGGAAATCCGACGCCGGCGCTGCCGCAGGTCGCAGAATGTTTCGTGAGCCACTTTCTCGAGGTCTTCGAAAGGGAGAAGGGTGAATCGCCATGACGGCACCTGGAAGCCGCGAGATCTACGAGCTCCTGACCGCGCGCGTCGCGCCGCACACCGGAGAGGGCGAAACGCTGCCGTTCGACCGGATCGTGCGCGCTCCGGTGGACGACGAGACCGTCGGTCTCGTCGCGCAGGCGCTCGTCGACGCCGACCCGGAGACCCGTCGCGCGGGGCTGTTCGTCTTCGCGGGCCTTCAGGACGACACGCCGGCCCGTCTCGAACCGTTCCGGCCGCTCGCCGGGAAGATCCGCGATCTCCTCGACGTCGAGCCGGCCACGCTCGGCGTGGACCCGTACCACGAGGATGCCGGGGACCTCACGGACGCGCGC
>DAIOUV010000014.1:36815-74486 GCA_036759345.1 Acidobacteriota bacterium
CACGCTCGGCGTGGACCCGTACCACGAGGATGCCGGGGACCTCACGGACGCGCGCGAATGGCTCGTCGTCCGCGAAGCCGCACGCGCCGCCGTCGAGCACACGGTGGACGTCCGCTTCCCCGCGCCCCTGGAGGAGGAAGAGGTGGAAGGGGTCCGCTGCGTCTACCACGCGTGGGACTCCGTATGGCAGTGGGCGGCGCGGGAAGGGATCCGGGGGCGCGGCTAGTGCTGCCGGAAGAGAGGCCGTAGGGCGAGGCCGATGAGGCGCTCGGGCTAGACTCGAAGCATGAGCGCCACCCCCCGCCCGCTCTATGGAATCACGCCCCGCCCGGAGTGGCTGAAGGTGCGCGTGCACGACAACGAGCTGTCGCGCGGCATTGCGGCGCTCGTGGCGGACAAGCATCTCAATACGGTCTGCCAGGAAGCGCGCTGCCCGAATCTCTTCGAGTGCTGGGGCGTCGACAAGACCGCCACCTTCATGCTCATGGGCGACGTCTGCATGCGGCACTGCGGCTTCTGCGCGGTCACCCAAGGGGCCGGGAGGCCGCTCGACCCGGAGGAGCCGCGGCACGTGGCCGAGGCCGTGAAAACGCTCGGGGTCCGGCACGCCGTCGTGACCTCTGTTAACCGCGACGAGCTGCCCGACGGCGGTGCCGCGCACTTCGCCGCCACGATTCGGGAGATCCGGGCGCTCACCCCCGGCGTCACGGTCGAGGTCCTCATCCCGGATTTCCTCGGGAGCGCGGCCGCGCTTTCGGCCATCCTCGACGAGGGGCCCGAGGTCTTGAACCACAATACGGAAACCGTCGAGCGCCTCTACAAGCGCGTGCGGCCGGATGCGCTCTACGCGCGATCGCGGGAGCTGTTGCGTCGCGCCGCCGCGTGGAGAGACGACCGGAACATTTCCATGAAAGTGAAGAGCGGCGTGATGGTCGGGCTCGGCGAAACGCGCGAGGAGCTGTCGAAGACTCTGCGGGACCTGCGCGCGAATGGCGTCGAGGTCGTCACCGTGGGCCAGTACCTCCAGCCGCATGCCCACCGCCTACCGGTCGAGCGGTACTACACGCCGGATGAGTTCGAGGAGCTCAGGAAGGAAGGCGAGGCGCTGGGTTTCTTCCGGGTGGAATCAGGACCGCTAGTCAGATCGAGTTACCACGCGAGGCGAGCGCTCGGCTAACCGTCGTTCCCGATGGCCTCGACCGGGCAGGAATCCATGGCTTCCTGGCACTGGGCCTCTTCTTCGGGGGTTTCCGCCTGTTTCATCACGAACGAGAAGCCCTTGTCTTCCTGGCGCGTGAAATTTGCCGGCGCGGTGACGCGGCAGACGTCGCAGTCGATACACTGCGTGTCGACGTAGAATTTCCCAGGAACGTTCTCCGCGTAGCGGTCGTCTTTGTTCGCCATCGCGGAGAAAGATAACATGCCGCGATCGGGACCCACTCATCAGGTTGCATCATTTTCAAACCCATGACCCCACGCCGACTCCTCCCTCTCTTCCCGCTCCCGAACGTCCTCCTCCTTCCGGAGACGGTCCTCCCCCTCCACATCTTCGAACCCCGCTATCAGGCCATGCTCTCGGACGCGCTCGCGGGCGAACGGCTCCTCGGCATCCAGCTCCTGAATCCCGCGGGTCCCCCGGATGACGCGGGCCGGCCGGCCGTCTTCGAGGTGGGCTGCGCGGGCTGGGTCATGGAGCACGAACCGCTCGAGGACGGCCGCTCGAACATTCTCCTCAGGGGCACGTTCCGGTACCGGATCGCCGGCGAGCGAGACACGCCCACGCCCTATCGGGTGGCCGAGGTCGCCCCGCTTCCAATGCAACCTCTTCCGGCGGCGGCTGGCGGCCGCTCCCGGCGAAGCCTGAGACATCTCCTCGCGAAAAGCGTGGCGCGCCTCGCGGACTCCGTCGGGCGCGCGCATTCGCGCTCGCTGCCTCCTGAGCTCTCGGACGAGGGGTTCGTGAACGAGGCGCTCACGCGGCTCGGGCTGGACGCCGAAGAAGGCTACCGCGTCCTCGTGATGGACCGCCTCGAAGAACGGTACGACTGGGCGCTCGCGTACATCGCCGGGGTCCAGAAGCGGCTCGACTTCCTCGCGCCGTTCCGGCGGCCCGGGCTCGACTCCCGCTGGAACTGAAGGAGAATGCTCATGACGCATCCCATGACGACGACCACGTTCACGCTCGACGGCTACCGGGTGACCCGGAACCTCGGGGTCGTGCGCGGCATCACCGTGCGCTCGCGGTCGATCTTCGGCACGATCGGGGGCTCGCTCCAGACGCTCGTCGGGGGAAACATCACGCTCTTCACCGAGCTCTGCGAGAGGACCCGGACCGAGGCCTTCGACATGATGCTCGGCCACGCCCGCGACATCGGCGCGAACGCGGTCGTCGGCGTGCGCTACGACGCGACGGAGGTCATGCAGGGCGTCACCGAGGTGCTCTGCTACGGCACCGCTGTGATCGTGGTCTCCGAGGGAACGGCGCCGCCTCCCCCGCCGCTCCGCTGAGGGGACGCTCGACGGGCCTAGACCTTGGACGCCGGCATCGCGCGGTCGTGCGCCCAGCTCTTGATGGCCTTGATCTGCTCGTCCATCGTCCGCGAGAGAGGCACGGTCGCTGTCAGCATCTTCGACATGTCGTCCTCGTTCAGCTTCCGCCCCTGGTTGAAGGCCTCGACCGCGGCGGCGTGCACGGCGGCCTCGATCTCCGAGCCCACGAAGCCCTTCGTCGCCTTCGACAGGAACACGACGTCGAAAAGACTCGGGTCGGACCCGACCTTCTTCAGGTGGACGGTGAAAATGGCCTTGCGCTCGTTCTCGTTCGGCAGGTCGAGGAAGAACACCTGGTCGAAACGGCCCTTGCGGATGATCTCGGCGGGCAGGAGATGGATGCGGTTCGCCGTGGCCGCCACGAACACGAGCCCCTTTTTCTCCTGCATCCAGGTGAGAAACGTCGAAAAGATGCGTCCGAGCGAGGCGTCACCGCCCGTGCCGGCCTCCCGGCCGCCCGTGATCGCCATCTCGATCTCGTCGATCCAGAGGAGCGCGGGCGAGAGCGACTCCACCGTGCGGAGGGCGCGTTGAAACGTCTGCTCCGGATTGTCCGTGCCGAAGACGAGGTTCATATCGAGGCGGAAGAGCGGCAGGTTCCAGAGGGCGGAGATCGCCTTGACGGAGAGCGACTTTCCGCAACCCGACACCCCCATGAGGAGAATTCCCTTGGGCACCGGCATGCCGGCGTCGAGCGCCTCCTTCGTGAAGAGCTTCTTGCGCTTCACGAGCCACTCCTTGAGGTTTTCGAGGCCCCCTATGTCCGCGAGGGAGAAACGCGGCGGCACGAACTCGAGGACGCCGTCCTTGCGGGTCGCCTGCTCCTTCTCGGCGAGAACCTCGGAATACGACTCCTCGTCGAAGACGGGCCGACGCGAGAAGACCCGCGAAACGACGTGCTCGGTCTCGTCCTGCGTGAGCCCCTTCAATCCCATGGCGAGATGTTTCGCGTCCTCGTCCGAGAGGCCCTTCTCGCCGAAGTAGCGCTTCCCGAGGTGGCCGAGGAGGAAGAGGATCTCGCTCTCGTCCGGAAGGTCGTAGTCGAGGACGTAGATCTCTTTCTTCAGGTCGTCGGGGATGACGAGGCGCGGTGAGACGAGCACGAGAAACCGGCCCTTGCCCTTGAGCGCCCGGTAGACGTCCCGGAGGCGCCGCACGACCTCGGGTTTGGCGACGAAGGCGGTGAGGTCCTTCATCAGGAAGAACCCCGGCCCGGGCGCCGCGAGGATCGCGTCGAGCGCCTTGAGCGGGTCCGCCGTGTCGGGCCAGCGTTCGGTTCCCGCCACGATGCCGTCGACGCAACTCCAGACGGCAAAAGGCACGGGCTTGTCGTAGAACTTCTGCGCAAGGGTGGCGACGGCGCGCTCGACGCGCCCTTCCTCCCAGGACACCACGTAGAGAAGCGGGTAGCCGCCCAGTAGGGCGCGCCGGATCCGCTCGGGCCCCCGGACCGCGATTTCACTCATTCCCTCGAATGTTACAGGCTCCGTTAAACTACAAGGCTGTGAACCCGGAACATCTCGAACGCGTGCAGTCGCCCGACTGGAACGAGTGGAGGGCCGAACGGCCCTCTCTCACCCCGGACTTCACCGAGGTGCGCCTCAGCGGCGCCGATCTCTCGGGGAAGAACCTCTCCGGCGCCGACCTCTCACGGGCAAAGTTCGAGGGGTGCAACCTCGAGGGCGCCACGCTTTCGCGCGCCCACTTCCTGGGGGCCTCTCTGAACGGATCGAAGCTCGACCGGGCCGACCTCTCCGAGACGGACCTCGACTACCTGATCTTCGAGCGCGTTTCGTTCATTGGCGCGATCTTCCGGAACGCAACGCTGAGAAGCGCCAGCGTCCGCGAATCGGTCATGACCGCCGTGGACATGACCGGCGCGAAGCTGGATGGGACCGACTTCACGGCGACTGACTTCTCCTTTGGGCGCCTCCTCTATGCGAATTTCCGCGGCGCGCAGCTCGACCGCTGCATCTTCGAGGGAACCGACCTCACCCAGGCGGTCTTCGACGGCGTGACATACCGCAACGGCCGATTCGACAAGGCGAACCTGACGCTTTCGTTCTTTCGCGACGCGAAACTCACGGGCACGTCGTTCAAGGGCGCCAAGCTCCAGCGCGCCGTTCTCCGCGGCGCCGAGGCGAACGGAGCCGACTTCACCGGCGCCGACCTCTCCGAGGCCGACTTCGAGCGCGTCGTGGCGCAGGCCGCGAACTTCTCGGACGCCGTCATGCGGAAGACGAGCGCCCATCGCGCGGACTTCCGGAACGCGACCTTCCTGGGCGCGCAGATGGAAGAGACCGACTTCACGGGGGCCTTTCTCGACAAGATCGACCTGAGGACGCCGAAGATGCGTCTCCCGAACTTCACGGCGGCGCGTCTCATCGAGGCGAACGGCGCCCGCGCGAACCTGCGCGGATCGAACTTCACGGAGGCCGATCTCTCGGGCGCCGACCTCTCGGAGGCGAATCTCGAGGGCTGCATCATGGCAAAGGTGAAGCTCGCGCGGACGAACCTCCGCCGCGCGAACATGAAACGGTCCCGGCTCTCGGGCGCGATCGCGGTAGGAGCGAACCTGTCGGGCACCAACCTTTTCGGCATCGAGGCCGAGGACGCCGATTTCTCGGCGAGCGACCTGCGCTTCGCCCAACTCGTCGGCGCGAAGCTCGACGGAGCGGCGTTCAAGCAGGCGAACATCGGGGGCGCCGACTTCTCGGAGGCCCGACTCGGCGGCGCCTCCTTCGTCGGGGCGTTCGGGGGAAACGCGAAGTTCACGGGACAGCTCCACCTGAAGCTGGTCCTGGCCGCGAGTTCGTTCCTCGGCTCGGCGAAGAAGAAGAGCGAGCAGATGGAGCGCGAGAAAGAGGCCGAACGCCTCGCCCGACTCGCCACGCTCGAGCGAAACGCGGACGATCGCGCGCGCGCGATGGGCGTCCGTCGCGACAGCGACATCCCGAACGAGCAGATCGGTTCGTCGCCCGGACCCCCGAAAAAAGGCTGACCGGTTACTTCTTCGCGGCCGGGGCGATCTTCACGAGCGTGCCCGGCTCCGGGGTCGGCCGGGGGTTCTCGGCTGCTTTCGCCTTGGACGATTCTTTCGGCTTCCCGGCCGCTGCGTCGCGCAGCGCGGACGCCTGGCGCTTGAGGTCGTCGAGAACGGTCTTTTCGACGAGCATCGGTTCCGGACGGCCCGTGGCCTCGGCGAGAAATCCCGTGACGCCGGAGGGCGCCTCGAAGAAGGAGACGACGCGCGCGGGAGCCTCCCCTTCGGTCAGGAGCTCGAGCGTGGCGACGGGCTTCTCCTTTGCGGCCTTTCCGGCGCGCCTCGGGAAGAAGGACTTCACCTCGGCTCGCGCGACGCCGCTTCCGAGAGCCTCGGCGACGTCCGCGGGGACGTCGCGTCCCGCCGAGCGCCACGCCCCGTCCACTTTCTCGGCTCCCGCCCGGAGGTCGTCCGCCGCGAAGAAAACGCGCCGGAGGGCCGGAAGATCGAGCGGCAGGACCTTCCCTTCGCGCCAGGCCGACATCTCCGTGTCGAGGGACTCGCGGACCCGGTCGCCCACCACGCCTACGAGGTTGCCGACCTTCGCGTAGATCTTGCCTCCGGTGTCCGCCTTCGCGGACCCGAACGAGATCGTCGCGATGACCTCCACGCCCTTCTCGAGCTTCACGGTCGCCCACCCCGGAGCCAGGCCGACGCGGGCCAGATCCCCCACGGGAATGGCCGGAAACTCGGAGATCCGCTCGCTCGCGAGATCGCTCAGGAGACGGTCGACGAACGCATCCGAGGCGAAATCCGAGACCGGCTTCTCCATCTTCCAACCACCCGCCGCGCGGTCCGGCTTGGCGCCCCGGGCGACGACAACCGTGTTCGGACCCTTCGTGATGGTGAGGCGCGTGATCTCGGCCGACGACGTCTCGAACAAGGAGTGGCTGCGATACTCGTCCAGCGGCTTCGTCAAGGCCGCGAGCGGCGCCGCCCGGACGGCCGCGAAACGCGCCCCTTCCGCCGCGGCGGTCGCGTCCGTCCCCGGAATCGCCTGCCCGAACAGGAACGTCTTCACGGACTTGTTCTTGAACGTGAGCGTGGCCTTCGCCTTCGGCGCGTCGAGTCCGAACTCCTTCGGGTCGACGTCGGTGCGCACCTCGCCGACGACATCAAGCCGCCCGAGGTCGCCCACGAGGTTCTCGGCCGCGAACCCGTCCGCGGGTCCCTCCGGATCGCCCTTGAGCGTCCAGCGGTTCTTCTCGCGGCGGAGAAGTTCCACCTTCGGAAGGTCGGGGCGCTCGAGAAGGACCGAGACGACGTCCTCGGCGTTCACGTCCACGAGACGCTTCGCGGACTTCGCGCGCTCCTCGGACGTCGGCTGCTTGCGCTCGAACAGCACGACGAACGCGAGGAGAGCGAGGAAGACTCCCGTCAAGATGAGGAGTTTGCGCGTCGGCATGGAACGGTCACTTTCTCCGGCGGGCCCAGATCGCGACGCCCATCGCGACGGCCGCGAGCGGGAGGAGAAGCATGACCACGAACGCGACCTGGCCGATGTCGCGCCGCGTGAGCGTCACGGCAATCTGATCCGCGCTCTTCGGAGGAATCGCCACGAGCGACTCCCGCTCGAGCGCCCAGTTCGCGGCCGAGGACAAGAGCAGTCGGTTCGCGGCATTCGCGATCCCGGCGTTCGACGCCCAATCCGCGTCTCCGAACACGACGACGCGGCTCTTCTTCTTCGAGGCCTCGTCCGACTCGACGGCCGCCGCCAGCGAGACGGGACCCGGGACGTCCATGTCGTCCTTCTTCGGTTGGCTCGATTTTTCGAGATCCTTGAGATTCGTCTCGCCCCAGCCGTCGGCCGAAGTCTCGACGAGCGGCGTCGCCTTCCAGCCTGGAACCGGCGCCTTCGCTACGCTCACCGAGCGCGCGAGCGGGAACACGACGGGCATTCCCGTGAGGAGCTTCGTCACGGGATGGGCCCGGTAGGACTTCGCGAAGACCGTCTCGGCTCCCATCATCGGAAGCGCGTTCTTCGGGTCCACGACGACGTCGCTGTCGAGCGTCAGGCCCATGGACGAGAGAAGCGGGGCCAGCCCGAAGTCGGAGAGCGTGCGGCCGGATCCCGGCGAAAACTCCACGTCGAGGAAAAGGAGAGCGCGTCCGCCCGCGTCGAGGTACTTCTTCAGGACCTCTCGCTCGGCCTCGGTGAAGGGGGAGCGGGGCCCCGCCACCACGACGAGGTCGGCGCCCTCGGGCACGGCGGCCGCGCCGAGCGAGGCCCACTCCTCGACGGTGCAGTTGTCGGCCTTGAGCGACTCGGCGACCTCGGAAAACCCCTCGCGCTCGCGTGGCGAGTCGAACTTGCGCTCGCCGTGGCCGGACGTGAAGAGGACCTTCGGAACCTTCCCCTGCGTGACGGCGAGAATCGCGGAGGTGAACTCCTGCTCGCCGCGAAAGTTCTTGACCGACGGATCGCCCCCCATGCGGGCGCGCGTGTAGTCGTACTCGACGATGCGGTCTTCGGTGACGATTTTCTTCTTGTCGCCCGCCCGGAAGACGACGGCGAGGTTCCGAAGACCCATCTCCTCGACGAACGTTTTCGCGCGCGCCGGGTTGCGCGTGGGATCGAGCGTCTCGACGCTGAGCATCGGGCTCTTCGCCCGGTAGCGCTTGAGGAGCTCGTCGACCTCCGGATAGAGCGGCGTCCCCGCCGTCATGAAGACAGTGACCTGGACGGGCGTCTTGAGGTCCTTGAGGACATTGACGGTCTTGTCGGAAAGCGAGTAGCGGCCGGTCGTCGTCCAGTCGAAGCGCGCGTAGCGCCTCGAGCCGATGTAGTTCACGAGCACGAGGATGCCGAGGCCGATAACGACCGAGATCGCGAGCGTCGCGCGATACGCGGAACGGGAGGGCACGTCCTTTTGAAGTTGCGGTTTCGTTGTGTTGGCGTTGGCGTCCATCTCAGCGTCCCTTGTTCGCCTCGAGGGCGCGCGTGGAAAGGAAGAGGAAGAAGACGACGGTCGAAACGACGTAGAGGATGCGCCTCGTGTCGACGATGCCCCGGGCGAAGTCGTCCATGTGCTCGAGGATGTTCAGATACGAAAGGGCGTCCCGCATTTCGGGGAAGGGCAGGAAGTCCCGCGCGACCCCGATGATGAAGCTGCCGAGGATGAGGACGAACGCGAGAATGGCGGCGACGATCTGGTTCTTCGTGAGCGCCGAGGCGAACGTGCCCGCGGAAATGAAGAGCGCCCCGATGAGCGCGATCCCGAGGTACCCCGCGAGAACCGGACCGAGGTCGAGCCCTCCGAAGCGGGAGAGCAGAAGCGGGTAGAGCCCGGTCGGCACGAACAGGAACAGGAAGAAGCACCAGGCCCCCGCGAACTTGGCGGCGACGACGGTCGCCTCGGACACGGGCGCGGTCAGGAGCGTCTCGATGGAACCGGACTTGCGTTCCTCCGTCAGGAGGCGCATCGCGATGATCGCCGAGACGAGCATCAGGAAAATCCACTGGAACACGTTCGTGAAGAACGTGGACATGAGGGCCATCCGCGGCGTCTCGGGCGAATTGAGCGCTCCGACGAGCACCATGAACACCCATCCGCTCACGAGCAGGAACGACGTGAGCACGAGATATCCGAGCGGCGAGACGAAATACGAAAAGAACTCCCTCTTGAGGATCGCGAGGAACGCTCTCACGGGCGCGCCTCCGTGGCCGCGGCCGGCGTCGACGCGTCCGGGTCGACGGCGCCCGGCAGCGTGTCGACTTCGACGGCCGCGTCACGCGAGACGAGGCGCACGAAGACGTCCTCGAGCGAGGCCTCGCGCGGCGTGAGCTCGAGAAGAGTCCACCCGCGCAGGACCGACTCCTTGAAGACCGACTCGCGGAGGTCCGTGCCCGGCACGCCGTCCAGCATGACCCGCGTCTCGCCTCCGGCGCCGATGCGCGACGCTCCCGCGACACCGGGGAGCTGGCGGAAGACGCCGTCCGCCTCCGGGACCTCGCCCTTCAGCGCGACCGTGACGCTGGGAGTCTGCGACATCTGGTGGCGGAGGGTCTCGGGGGTCCCGGACGCGACGATCCGTCCCTTGTCGATGATGAGGATGCGGTCGCACACGAGCTCGACCTCGGGAAGAATGTGAGTGGAGAGAAGGATCGTGTGGTCCTTCCGGAGGTCGCGGATGAGCGCGCGGACCTTCACGATCTGCCGGGGGTCGAGGCCGACGGTGGGCTCGTCGAGGACGAGGACCTTCGGCTTGTGGACGAGGGCCCCGGCGAGACCGACGCGCTGCCTATACCCTTTCGAGAGGTTGCCGATGGGCTTGGACGCGACGTCGTCGACGAAGCACTTCCCGAGCGCTTCGTCGACGCGCGCCTTGACGTCGCGGCCGGGCACGCCGCAGAGCTCGGCCCGGAAAGCCACGTACTCCCGGACCCGCATTTCCGGGTAGAGGGCGAGCGTCTCGGGCAGGTAGCCCAGCGAGCGCTTGGCCAGGATCGGGTTCTTCGCGACGTCCACGTCGTCCAGCGTGACCTTGCCGGCCGTCGGCGTCAGGAAGCCCGTGATCATGCGCATCGTCGTGGTCTTTCCGGCCCCGTTCGGGCCGAGAAATCCCAGGATCTCGCCGCTTTCGACACGGAAGCTCACGTCCGTGACGGCGGGCGTTCCGTAGAACGACTTTGAGAGTCCCTGTACTTCGAGCATCTTTTTCGGTGACCTCCGCGCGGGGCCTCGACCGGACACCGCGTAGCCGCCGGCGGGCCGCAGAAGCGATGGGAATATAGCAGGCCTTGTGGGAGAGTGAGAACGTGACGGCGCCCCTGCGACGACCCCTCGCCGTCCTCGCCGCGCTCACGTCCGTCGTCATCTGGGCGGTGAACTACCCCGCCATGAAGGTCGCCTTTCGCGAGTTTTCCCCGCTCGCGTTCACGGGATGGCGATTCCTTCTCGCCACGACACTCCTCTTCGCCGAGGCGCTCGTCCGGCGGGAGCGCATCGTGCCGCCGCCCGGTGCGCGCGGCCTCGCTCTTCTGCTCGCTCTTTCCGGCGTCGGCCTTTACCAGTGGCTCTACGCGCTCGGACTCGCCTCCACGAGCGGCTTTTCCGCGGCCCTTTTGAACTCGGTCTCGCCGCTCATCGCGATGCTGCTAGTCGTCCTCTTCGGATGGGAGCGCATGTCGAAGCTTGCAGGCGCGGGCTCGCTTCTGGCCTGGGGCGGCGTCACCCTCTTCGTCGCTTCGTCCCGCGGCGCGGACTTCGGAAGTACGGCGGGAAATCTCATGTGCCTCGGAGCGGCCACGTCCTGGGCCGTCTACAACGTGGCGTCCGCCCGCGCCGGTCGGTTGCTGTCGCCTCTTGGCGCCCAGCTCGCGGCCTTCGGCGGCGGTACCGTCCTCATTCTCGCGTACGCCCTGCCCGACATGCTCCGGCAGGACTACACGCGGGTGAGTTCGTCGACCTGGGCGATCCTCGTCCTCTCGGCTCTCCTTCCCCTCGTGGTCGCCTTCCGCCTCTGGCTCGAGGCCGTGCGCACGCTCGGCGTCGCGCAGACGACGAGCTTCGGCTTCCTCGTGCCCGTTCTCGCCGGCATCGCGTCGGCGATCTTCACGGGCGAGCAATTCAACGCGCAAAAGGTCCTGTCGGCCGTCGTCGTTCTCTCCGGCCTCGCGCTCATCCGGGTCGCGCGGACCCTCCCGCGCTAGCATTGCGGAGATTTTCTGGAGGTCCCATGTACCGTTCCGTCGCCCGCGTCGTCGATCTCACCGATCCCGCGCTCAACCAGCTCCACGGTGTCTCTCTCGAGGAAGCTCGCGCGCGCGTGGCCTCGGGCGACGCCGCGGCCGTCTCCGCCCTCGACGGGTCGTACGCCCTCGTGGGCGTGGACGGCATCACCGTGCGGCTCGCGCGTTCGCTGGACCGCCCGCTCCGCTACTTCCTCGCGAAGGAAACGGACGGCCCGTACCTCGTCGTCGCGGACCGGATCGACACGCTCGAAGAGTGGCTCAGGGGCCACGGGCACGGCGACCAGTTCCACCCGAGCTACACGCGCATGGTGCCGGCGCACCACGTCGTCACGCTGCGCCTCGTGGGCTGCCCCGACCCGGCTCCGAGCTACGTGAGGACCTTCACGCCGGCGCGGAACGTCCTCCCGCAGGATCTCGACGAGATCGGGCGCCTCTACGTCGGCGCGTTGGCCGACGAGATCGCGAAGTGGGTCGGTACGATTCCCGCGCACGAGCCGATCGGCGTCGCCTTTTCGGGTGGCATCGACAGCGGCACCGTGTTTCTCGTCACGCATCACGTCCTCCGCCGCCTCGGCCTCAGTCCCGCGCGCCTCAAGGCCTTCACGCTCTCGGCCGGGAACGGTCCGGACCTCGAGCAGGCCCGCCGCTTTCTCGACGCGCTGGACCTCGGCTTCTTCCTCGAGGCCATCGCCGTGGATCCGGCGTCCCTGAATCCGAGGGAGGCGGTCCGTCTCATCGAGGACTACAAGCCTCGCGACGTGGAGTCCGCCACGATGGCGCTCGCGCTCTTTCGCGGGATCCGGGAGCGCTACCCGGAGTGGCGCTTCATCCTCGACGGCGACGGTGGCGACGAGAACCTGAAGGACTACCCCATCGAGGAGAATCCGGAGCTCACGATTCGGAGCGTCGTCAACAACCTGATGCTCTACCAGGAAGGCTGGGGCGTCGGTTCGCTCAAACACTCCGAAACCTACACGGGCGGCCAGAGCCGTTCATACGCGCGGACGTACGCGCCCCTTCAGGCGTGCGGCTTCTCGGGCTTCAGCCCGTTCACCAGGCCGCGCGTGATCGCGGTCGCCGAAGGCATCCCGTTCGCCGCGTTGACGGAAGGAAGCGTCGAGAAGCTCTACGCGCTGAAGGGCGAGATCGCCTCGCGGGGTGTCCGCGCAATCACGGGCTTCGCGATGCCCGTCTTCCCGAAGCGTCGCTTCCAGCACGGCGCCGGCGGGGACGAGGTCTTCGCACGCCGCTTCGGCTACACCGAGGCTCAGTACCGCGCCGCGTTCCTTTCGCGATACCTCGGCGCCGCGTGATCGACCTCGGGACCGCGGACCGCGGGGCACGCGACGCGTTCGTCCTCGGCCTCCGGCCTCCGCGAAACGCCGCGAATCCCTTCCGTCCGTCCGGATTCTTCGTGGAAGAGGAACCGCGGCCGGGCGGCGGCACGGAGCGGGTGGCGACGGTCCTCCTCACGAATCGCGAGTGCCCGTGGCGCTGCCTCATGTGCGATCTCTGGAAGAACACGCTCGAGGGACCGACGCCGACGGGAGCGGTCCCGGAGCAGATCCGCTTCGCTCTCCAGCGGCTTCCCCGGGCGGACGTTCTGAAGCTCTACAACGCGGGAAGCTTCTTCGACCGGGCCGCGATCCCCACCGGGGATCACGCGGAGATCGCGGCGCTCGTCCGCGGCTTCGACCGCGTCGTGGTCGAGTGCCATCCCGCCCTCGTCGGCGATTCGAGCCTGAGGTTCCGCGACCTGCTCGCGGGCCCGGAGCTCGAGGTCGCGATGGGGCTCGAGACCGCGAACGAGGAGGTTTTGAGAAGGTTGAACAAGGGGATGACCGTCGGAGATTTCGAGAATGCCGCACGATTCCTGCGCGCGCACGACGTGAGCGTTCGCGGCTTTCTGCTGGTCGGAATTCCGTTCGTGCCGCGCGCCGAGCAGGCGGAGTGGCTGATGCGGAGCGTGGAGATTTCCTTTGAAAGAGGCTGCGGGGTCGTCTCGCTCATTCCGACCCGCCTCGGCAACGGGGCGCTCGAGGAACTGCAGCGCAGCGGCCATTTCGAGCCTCCGTCTCTTCTCACACTCGAAGAATCTTTCGCGCTTGCCCTCGCGAGCCGGCCGCCGGATCGGCTCGTCCTCGCGGATCTGTGGGATACGGACTCCCTCGCGGCGCCCGCATGCTGCCGCGCGGCCCGCATCGAGCGGCTGCGCTCCATGAACACCTTTCAAAGAAGTCTCCCTCTTCCTCCCTGCCCTTCGGGCTGTCATCACTCGTTGAAGGAGCTGGCCGAGGTCAGCGCCTCTTGCGCGGCTTCTTCGGCGCCGGCTTGATCGGCCGCGCCGGTTCCGGAGCCGCGCGCATCGTGACCGCCGGCGGCACCGGGCCGTAGAGCGGAGGCGGCGGCCCGCCGAAGAAGCTCACGACGGCCGACGCGAGGGATTCGGCGACCGACTCGCGGAACCCGCGCGTCTTCACGAGCGCGCGGTCCTCCTCGTTGCCGAGGTTCGCGAGCTCGACGAGGACGCGATTCGGAACCCGGTTGTACCGGAGAACGGCCGGCACCCACTCGCGGCCTCCCCGGATGACGTGCGTGCGCACCGGCGAGAACGGGTGGACGGGCAGGCCGGCTTCGCGAAGCGCGGAGATGATGCTGTTCGCGAGGGTCGTGGACGCGCCTTCCGACGCAACGCGTTCCTTGCGGTTGAAGGAGACGACGGGCTGCTCCTTCACCTCCCGGTACCCCGCGTACATCGGACCCGTCTTGCCGTACCGGTCGCGCAGATAGCGCTCGCCCGGCACGTACACCATTGCGCCGCGCACGGACGGGTGCAACGAGTCGGCATGCAGCGACACGAAGACGGTGCGCTCCGGCGGCACCTTCGCGCCGTCCGGCCCCGGCCGCCGGATCAGGCTGTTCGCGAGGTACCACCGGAGGTTGACGCCGATGGTGGGATCCTGGAGCGGATATGCCGGCTCCGTGAGGAGGATCTGGTTCCGGGCGCTGCGAAGCGCGTCGCGCTCGGGCACCTTCCACCCGAGCGCCGTGTCCCTCGTCGTCATGAGGACCTCGGCGCGGGTCCTCTCGGAGAGGATCTTCCTGAGCCGGCAGGCGACGTCGTAGACATACGTCGACTCCCACACGCCGCCGTGAAGCGTGCCCGTGTCGCGGCCGCCGTGGCCCGCGTCGAGGATCACGCGCACGCCCGCCAGCCCGCGGGCGATCTCGGGACGCGCGAACTGCGCCGACTCGGCCTTCTCTCGCGCGTGTTCAAGGGAGCGCGGGTCGTCCTTCGGCAGGAACTCCTCGGAAAGGTACTCGAGGGGAACCTTCACGGGAAAGCCCACGGGGATTGCGTGGACGTTCTCGATGCCGGAACGCGCGGCGATCGTCATGGCGAGCTCGTTCACGTCGACCGCGTCGAGACGGCCCGTGAAGCGCACGACGACGGAGGAATAGAGCGCCTCGCCCTTGCGGAGCCTGTAGACGGCGTAACGGCCCCTCTCGTCCTGATCAAAGACGAGGTTCGGGGGCTCGATCTCGGGCACGGGCTCAGCGTCGCGGAACGGGTTCGTGAGCAGCTTGACGGGAATCCGGATCGTGGCGCCGAGCGGAACGACGTCGCCCGTGAGCCCGTTCTCCCTCGCGAGGGCGGGAGCGTTTCCCGGCGCGCCGGTGAACCACTCGGCGATGTCGGCGAGGCGCTCCTCCTCGACGGCGATATGAAGCCAGCCCGCCATCGCGCGCACGTCGGACGGGAAAAGCGCCTGGATCGCGGCGCGCCGCGATTCCTGAGAGAGCGCCCCGAAAGAGAGCACCGCGCTCCGGGAGCCGGAGGCGACTCCCGGCAGCGCGAGCACGCGCTGCGCGGTCGCTTCGTCCTTCGAGACGCGGCGCGCGAACTCGACCGGCGACTCGCCCTCGAGAGGCCGCGTCTCGACGGTGATAGCGCCGTCGCCGCGCTGGACGGTGAAGTCGCGGGACACCTCGACGCGGCGGACGGGGCCGGGCGGGGACGAGGCGGCCGGGAACAGGAGGACGGCGCAGGCCGCAGCGGCGAGCGCGCGGCGGCCGCTCAATTCACCGCGCCCGGAGCGCGACGCGCGAGAACGCCGGACGCGTCCTCGAGGACGCGCGCGAGCGCGAAAAGCAGCGGTTCCGCGTCGCCCGGCCCGATGAACTGCATCCCGATGGGGAGGCCGTCACGGGAAAAGCCCGACGGCACCGAGACCGCGGGAAGGCCCGCCAGGCTCGGCGGAACCGTGAACACGTCCGCGAGGTACATCGCGAGCGGGTCGTCCGTCTTCGCCCCCAGGGCGAAGGCCGGCTCAGGCGACGTCGGGCACAGGATGGCGTCCACCTCCCGGAAAGCCGCGGCGAAGTCCCGCGCGAGGAGCGCACGAACTTTCTGGGCGCGGCCGTAGTACGCGTCGTGATACCCGGACGAGAGCGCGAACGTTCCGAGCAGGATGCGCCGCTTGACCTCGGGACCGAAGCCCGCCGACCGTGTCTCCCGGTAGAGCGCGGCGAGCGACGCCTCGCCCTTCCGCGCGCCGTACCTCACGCCGTCGAAGCGCGCGAGATTCGACGAGGCCTCGGCCGTGGCCGTGAGGTAGTAGACCGGCACGGCGAAAGGCACGCGCGGGACGGACACCGTCGTGACGACGGCCCCCGCGGCCCGCAGCGTCCCGGCCGCCTTCTCGAAGGACGCCTTGACGTCCCCGTGGAGGCCCCCCTCCGCGGACGACGCTTCCGCGAGGAGGCCGATCCGCTTTCCGAAGAGACGCGCCCCAAGGCCCGCCCCCACGTCCGGCACCGGGGTCGTGAGAGCCGTCGCATCCTTCGGATCGGCCCCCGCCATGACCGAGAAGGCGCGCGCCCCCTCGTCCACGGACCGCGTGAGCGCGCCCGCCTGGTCGAAGGACGACGCGAACGCGATGAGGCCGTAACGCGAGACGCGCCCATACGTCGGCTTCCACCCCACGAGGCCGCAGAGGGCGGCCGGCTGGCGCACGGACCCGCCCGTGTCGGTCCCGATGGAAAGCGGCACGGCGCGCGCGGCGACCGCCGCGGCAGAGCCTCCCGAGGAACCGCCCGGCACGCGCGCCGGATTCCAGGGGTTTCGTACCGGGCCGTACGCCGAGTTCTCGTTCGAGGAGCCCATGCCGAACGCGTCGCAATTCGTCTTGCCGACGACGACGGCGCCCGCGTCCACGAGCCGCGCGACGCACGTCGCATGATCGGGCGACACGAATCCGGCGAGGATCTTCGAGCCCGCCGTCGACGGGCGACCCGCGACGTTGATGTTGTCCTTGACGGCGAGGGGGACGCCGGCGAGAGGAAGCCGTTCGCCTGCGCCGACGCGCCGGTCGACCGCTTCGGCCTCGCGGAGGGTCGCCGCCTGGTCCGTCGAAAGGAAGGCTCCGAAGGCCTTCTGCGCCTTTTCCACGCGCACGAGAGACTCCTCGGCGACCGCGCGCGCCGTCACGCGCCCGGAGCCGACGGCGTCGGCGAGAGCGATGAACGATCCCTCGAGAAGCGTGGCCGGAGAAAGTTCGGTCACCGCGTCAATCCCTCGTGACGACGCGCGGAACCACGAAGTGCCCGTGCGCGAATTCGGGCGCGTTCGCCTCGACGACCGCGATGGGAAGGCACGCATCCACGGCGTCCGCGCGCAGGGGCATCGCGCGGGGCATCTCCTCGCCCTCGAGGAGCTCGTCCGGGATTTCCCGGAGCGCTTCGAAATGGTCGACGATTCTCGTGAGCTGCTCGGCCATTGCGCTCCGCTCGGCGTCGGTCAGCTCGAGCGACGCGAGCGCGGCCACCTTCGAGACGAGCGCGGGGTCGATCTTCATCGAGAAAGTATAGCGACCCGCTTGACGCCCGCCGGGCACGCCCGTACCGTCTCTTCCGAGAGTCGCGAACGTGAGGCCCTTCCTCGTCTTTCGCCCCGGCGGCGAGGTGCCGGAGGCCATTCGGAGTCCGCTCGAGAAGGCGGGCACCGAGGTTCTCGTGGCGCGCTCGCTCGAGGAAGCCGGCACGCTCCTGCACGCCGCCCTGCCGGACGTCCTCCTCATCATCCCCCCCGGCACCGCGGCAGACGCGGCGAAGCTCCTGTCCCTCCTCCCCCAGGCGGTCGCGCCTCCCTCGGTATTCGTCCTCGCGGACGACGGCGCCCCGCGCCGCCCACTCGCGCTCGAGACAATCGCCCGCAATCCGTGGAACCGGGCCACGGCGGCGCTCGGAGACGGTTCGGACGACCCGGCCCCGGCGATCCTCCTCTCTCGGGTCCAGCTCACCTCCCTCCTGGAGCTGTGGGAGCAGTTCGCGGCCGAGGGACGCGACTTCGTGGAACACGCGCTCCGGGCGCTCTCGCTCTCCCTGGATGCGTCGCGCGTCAGCCTGTTCCGCTGGAAAGCTGGCTCGGCCGTCGCCACTCTCGTGGGCTCGAGCCTCGGGCCGGGAGTCGTCGGGCGCGAGGTTGAGATCGCGCGCTATCCCGAGCTGCGCGCGGCCGCCTCGCGCTCGGGCCCCGTCCTCGTGGAGGAAATCGACCGCGATCCCCTCATGGGCGAGGCCAAGGGTTTCCTCGAGGGCGCGCCGATCCGGTCCCTGCTCTGCCGACAGCTTCCCGGCGAAGGCAGCGACCTCTACCTCCACGCGGTCCGCGAGCGCGCGCCCTTCGGCCTCGTGGACGTCGCCCTTCTCGGAGCCGCCGCCCGCCTGCTCCGGGCCGCGCACGACCAGGGCCGCCCGCGCGAGCCTCTCGAGAAGAATCCCGACCGCAAGCGTCTGCGCACCGTGCAGCGCATCCTGACCGGGGTCCCCGACGCGACCGCGATGGTGGGGCCGACGGGCGAGATCCTCATCCTGAATGCGCCCTTCTGCGCGCTCTCGGGCCGCCTCGAGTCCGAGCTGATCGGGCTCGACTATCACGCGTTGCTCCGCCCGACGGTGCCCGAGGACACGCTCGACGAGCCGCCACTCCCGGACGGGTCGCCGCTCGCGCGAGAACGGCTGCGCCTTCTCACCGGCTCGGGCCAGACGATCCCCGTCGAGGTCATTTCGATGCCGACGCCCGACGAGACGGCGGGACAGGCCAGCTGGTCGACGCTCACGCTCCGCGACCGCCGGAAGGAGAACTCGCGCGCCGCGCGCGAGAAAGAGCTCGGCAAGGACCTCGCCGAGACCGTGCATCAGCTCGAGACGCTCGAAGCAAGCGTGCGGGAAGCCGAGATCATGCGCGCGCGCTTCTGGACGGCGGCCGCCCACGAGCTTCGGACCCCTCTCGCGATCGTGCAGAGCTACCTCGAGGTCGTCCTCACCGATCTCGCCGCCGAAGTCCCCGAGCGGCCGACGCAGCTCCTGAGGACGGCTTCGGACGGGCTCTCGCGTCTCGAGCGGCTCATCGCCGACGTGCTCGACGCGGCGGTCAGCGGCCGCGCGCGGGTCACGCTCCACCTCGCCGAGATGGACCTGGCCGAAGTCGTCCGCGGCCTTTCGGGAGCGCTCTCGGCAGCAGCGTTCAAACGCGGACTCCGGCTTCAGGTGGACGTACCGAAGGGACTGCCCCGCGTCAGCGGGGACCGCGAGAAGATCGAGCGCCTCCTCACGAATCTCGTCGACCACTCCCTGAGATCGACGCCCCGCTCGGACGAGCCTGTCCTCCTCGTCGCGTCGCGGGAGGGCTACCGCACCGTGATCCGGATCGTGGACAAGGGACCGACGATTTCCTCCGAGCGGGCCGCCCATCTCTTCGACGACGTCGGGTCGGCGCGCAGCGGAGGCGAGTTCGGACTCTCCGTCGCCCGGCGCCTCGCGGACGCGATGAAGGTCGACCTCACCGCGTACCCCGAACGGGACGGCTCGAACGTGAAGTGCGTCGCGTGGCCGCCCGCGTCCGCGAAGAGCGGGGCTGCTCTCTGAAGACGACCGGGCCGCTGAAGACGAAGGCGGGGATCCGGCGCGCTTTCGGCGTCCTGATGCGGCGGCCCGACGCCCGGGCGGCCGCGTCCGTCGCGCGGCCCGCCGATCAGGTCCGGATCGTTGGTGGCGCCGTCCGCGACGCATTTCTCGGCGGAAAGGGCGGCGATCTCGACCTCGTGGCGCCGCCCGGCCGCGCCGAGCCGCTCGCGTGGGCGCTGGCAAGGCACGCCGGCACGCGCGTCATCGCCGTCGGCGCGGCGCCGAAACGCATCCTCAAGGTGCCTTTTTGCGCCCATGAAATCGACGTTTGGGAGGAAACCGGAGATCCTTCGGCGGACCTCCTTCGGCGCGACTTCACCGTGAACGCACTTTCCTTCTCTCTACCGGATGGCGCGTTCACGTGCGTCCCCGGAGCGCTCGCGGATCTCGCAGCACGGCGGCTCACGCCGCCGCGGCCCGGGGTTCTTCTGGAAGATCCACTGAGGGTCTTGAGGGCCGCCCGGTTCCTCGCGGAACTTCCCGCGTTTCGCGTCGCGCCTTCGGCGCTTCCGGAGATGAAGAGAGCTGGGAGATTTCTTCGAAAGGTGGCCGCGGAGAGACGGCTCGTCGAATGGAACAAGCTCCTCGGCGCGCCCGCCATAGGCCGCCTGCGCGCTCTGCGGTTCCTCGAACGCATCGGCGCCCTGCAATCCCTCCTTCGAAGCACCGTGCCGCGCACGCGGCGCGGAATCTCTCTCGTCTCCCGTCTCGGCTCGACCGACCCGCGCGTGGCGCGTGCGCTCCTCCTGCTGCCGCTCGGAAATCGGAAGGCGGAGGAAATTCTTCGAGAGTGGAAGACCAGCCGGGAGGAACAGAGGCTTGCGAGCCGCCTCTTCGCGCTCCCGCCGCCCGGGCCGAGGCGCGCACCGACGCGCTGCGACGTCGCCGAGTTCCTCCGCCGCTCTTCCCCCTTCGAAGAAGAATCCACCGCATTCCTGCGCGCTGCCGGCGACCGGTACGCGCGAGACCTCGCCGTCGCCGTCGAAAGGATTCTCAGGAGGCCCGCCGCGCTCAGCCGGATCCTCAAGCCGACCCGTCCTCTTCCTTTCGCAGAAATCTCTTCTCTTCTCGGCCTCCAGGAAGGGCCGGACCTGGGGCGGGCGCTGGACGCCTTCGACCTCGCTCTCGCATCCTCGGAGATCCGCGGCCCGCGCGCGGCCCGAGCCTGGCTTCGGCGCCCTCGGCCGCTTCCGGGCGTGCGGCAGCCGCTGTTGAAGTAAAATGACCCGAGAGTCGACATCCAGATGGATCTGACCGAGCTTCTGAAGTTCGTCACGAAGAAGGAGGCCTCGGATCTCCATCTGAAGCCAGGCCGTCCGCCGCTCCTGCGCGTCAACGGTCGGCTCGTGCCCCTGAAGACCGACCCGCTCTCGCCAAAGGAAATCGAGGACATGGTCCTCCCGATCCTGACGCCATACCAAAGGGACAAGCTCCAGCAGAACTACGCCGTCGACATCGGATACGGCATCACCGGCGTCGCGCGCTTCCGCGGCAACATCTACCTCCAGCGCGGCACGTGGACTGCCGTCTTCCGCCGCATTCCCTACCAGATTCCGCAGGTCGCTGCCCTGAATCTGCCCGAGGTGATCGAGACGTTCGCCGACCTGCCCGCCGGCCTCGTCCTCGTGACGGGCCCGACCGGGTCCGGCAAGTCGACGACGCTCGCGGCGATGATCAGGCTCGTCACCGAGCGCCATCCCGTCCACATCGTCACGATCGAGGACCCGATCGAATATCTCTTCCAGGACAACATGGCCTCCGTCTCGCAGCGCGAGATGGGGACCGACACGATTTCGTTTCCCGAGGCCCTTCGCAACGTGATGCGGCAGGATCCCGACGTCATCATGGTCGGCGAGATGCGCGACTGGGAGACGATGTCGACCGCGATCACGGCGGCCGAGACGGGCCACCTCGTCTACTCGACGCTCCACACGAACAGCGCATCGCAGACGATCGACCGCATCATGGACTCCTGCCCGCCGGCGCAGCAGAACCAGGTGCGCCGCCAGCTCGCGCTCGTCCTCAAGGCGATCGTCTCCATGCAGCTCATCGACCGCGTGGACGGCAAGGGCCTCGTGCCCGTCGTCGAGGTCCTGATCAATTCGCCGAAGATCCAGAAGCAGATCGAGACCGGCGAGACGAAGGACATCCCCGAGGAGATCGAGAGCTCGGTCGCCTACTTCAGGATGCAGTCGATGAACCAGTCGCTCATCGCGCTCCTCGTGAACGGCGCCATCGAGGTGAATGCCGCGATGAAGCTCTCGACGGACCCCGAAGACCTCTCCCTCAAACTCCGGAAGCTCTTCCCGAAGATCGAAGAGCGTGGCCGAGGAGGAATCATGTCCCCATCCGCGAACGACTTCTCCGCGATCACCGAGCTCATGGACGTGAAGCGCCTCTACGAGGAGCAGGAAGACAAGTGGAAGCAGCGCCTCGTCGAGAAAGACGAGCTCATCACTTCGCTTGAGGCCGATCTCTCGGAGAGGGACCGGATGATCCAGGCCAAGGCCCAGCAGGGAGCCGAGGTCGAGAGCGAGGTCCAGAAGGTTCGCGCGGACGCCGAGCGGCAGCGCCAGGAGATGACCGGGAAGGTCGCGCAGCTCAACGACCGCATCCGCGACCTGAACCAGAAGCTCCTCGGCACCGGCGGTTCCTCTTCCACGCCCGCCCCGACGCCTCAGGGTTTCTTCAAGCGCTGAGCCTCGCGCGCACGCGAACTAACGGTCGAGGAACGCGATCACGCGCCGCGCGAACGCGACCGGGCGCTCCGTGGGCGGCACGTGGCCGCAGCGCGGAAGGATCTCGAGGCGCGCGTTCGGCAGACCTCGCACGAGACGCCGGCCGGCCGCGAGCGGGAAGATGCGGTCGCGGTCCCCCCAGAGGACGAGCGTCTCGTTCGCGATCCGCGCGAGATCGCGGGGCTTCACCGCGTCCTCCCCTGCCGCCATCGACGCGACGAGTTTCATGAGCTGCGGCCGGTTCCTCCGGCGCCCCTTGTAGAGCGCGGCGGCAAGCGCGACGAGCGGATGCCCGAGAAGGCGCGAGTTCACGCTCGTCGACAGGAGGCGCCGCGCGTCTTCGTAGCTGCCCGGCACGAACGGCAGCGAGGTCGCGAGGAAATCGATTGTCTCGGCCACCGGCTGTCCCGCCGCGTCGACGAGAACGAGCCGCCTCACGAGGCGCGGGTGGCGACGCACGAGGTCGAGCGCCACCGCGCCGCCGAGCGAGTGCCCGAGCAGGTCCACGCGCCGCGGCCGGTCGGGCAACGCTTCAATGGCGCCCACGACGGCATCGGTGAGCAGGCGGACGCGGTACTCGACGCCGGCGCCGGCGGGCTTGTCGCTCCGGCCGTGCCCGAGCAGGTCCATTGCCAGGACCCGCCGCCCCCGTGCGAAGAGCGGCAGCGTGAGCGCCCACTCACCGCGGTCCGCCCCGATGCCATGCAGGAGGACGAGCGGCGGCGCACCCTGAGGGCGGGAGGCGCCCGCCTCGAGGCAGGCCACGTGGAGGCCCGAAGGAAGCGCGAGCCGGAGACGCTTCAATACTTCCGCATCAATACTTCCGCATCAGGCCGACGACCACGCCCTGCACCTTGAGATCGCCCTCGGCAACCCAGATCGGCTTCATGCGCTCGTTCGCGGGCTGGAGCCTTATGCGGCCATCGGACTCCCGGTAGAAACGCTTGAGCGTGGCCTCGCCGTTCAGGAGCGCCGCCACCATCTCGCCGTTCGAAGCCTTCTCGCGACGATTCACGACGATGTAGTCGCCGTCGTGGATTCCGTCGTCGATCATCGAGCTCCCGTTCACGCGCAGCACGTAATTCTGCCCCTTGCGCGTGAGCACCTCGGGGACCGCGACCATCTCGGGGTTGGACTCTGTGTCTACCTCTATGGGTTGCCCCGCGGCGATTTGCCCCGCGAGCGGGATCTCGACGGCCCCGGCAGGCCGGTCCTCCTCGGCGAGGACGAGAGACCTTCGCTTGTTCCAGTCGCGGACGAGCACGCCCTTCTCGAGCAGCAGCGTGATGTGCTTCTGGAGCGTCCCGAACGAGGAATAACCGAACTCCTCGCAGATTTCGCGCTGGGTGGGCGAGAAGCCCCTCTTCTGCCGGTATGCGCGAATGAAATCGAGGATTTCTTTCTGCTTCGGAGTAAGGGTCAGTGCCATATTAAATTAGGCATCCTAGGCGATCTTCCTTATTTTCTAAGAAGAATATTAATTTTCTTAGAATGAATGATTGTCAGGGCTTCCATTAATGGCTACCACGCGCAAGATAGGCGTAAATCCGGGACGCGTCAAGGAAAAACGTTTCCCATGAACTAAACTCACGAGGTCGGCGCCCGAAATGTACGAATCTTTGCGGGACGAAAATCCGAAACAGATGGAGGAAATGGAATGAAGAACGCTCTCAAGATCACCGCCGCGGCTCTGTGCTGCCTTGCCCTCGTCGCCTGCAGCCAGAAGGGCCCCGCCGAAGCCGCTCTCAAGACGGCCGAAACCTCGATGAACGAGGTCCAGGCCGACGGCGCCAAGTACGCCGCCGAGCAGACGAGGGGCCTCACGGCCTCCTACACCGCCGCCCAGGAAGCATTCAACAAGGGCGACTACAAGGCCGCGATGGAACTCGCGCAGGGCATCCCCGCCAAAGCCAAGGACGTCGCCGCCGCCGTTGCCGCCAAGAAGGACGAGCTCACGAAGACGTGGACCAGCCTCGCGAGCGCGCTTCCGGCCCAGATCGAGCAGATCAAGACGAAGGTCGATGCCTTGAGCGCGATGAAGAAGCTGCCCAAGGGCATGGACGCAGCCAAGCTCGATGCCGCGAAGACCGCGCTGGCCGACATCACAAAGACCTGGGACGAAGCCAACGAGGCCTTCAAGTCCGGCAATCTGATCGACGCCGTCGCGAAGGGCAACGCCGTCCAGGCGAAGGTCGCCGATGCAATGGCCACACTCGGCCTCACGGCCGGAGCTCAGGCACCCGCCGCGGCCGCTCCTGCCGCCGCTCCCACAGCCGCGGCCGCTACCAAGGCCAAGCCGGTGAAGAAGTACTAACCCCTCGAATCCCGGATCGGGGCCCGCGGGAAACCGCGGGCCTCATTCTTTTTGATCAGCTTCGGTAGTCCGCGTTGATCGACACGTAGTCGTGTCCCATGTCGCACGAAAGCTTCCAGGCCTTCGCCCGGCCGACACCGAGGTTCACGACGATGGGAACGCGCTCGCGAGAGAAGATCCGGGCGGCCTGACTCTCGCGATAGGGAAACGGGAGGCCGTTCTTCACGAGCGTCAGCGGACCGAGCGTCAGCGAGACGCGCTTCGGCGACAGGCGCGCGCCGCTCCGTCCAACCGCCGCGAGGATACGGCCCCAGTTCGGGTCGCCGCCATGGAGAGCGGTCTTCACGAGGGGCGACGTCGCCACCGCGTGCGCGGCCGCCTTCGCTTCGATTTCGGTACGCGCGCCGACGATCGAGATCTCGAGGACCCGCGTCGCCCCTTCGCCATCGCGCACCATCATCCACGCGAGCGCGCGGCAGACCTTCGTGAGGGCCGCGCGGAACGCGGCGCCCTCGGGCGGCTTCCGGAGCTCGCGCCCGCCCATCTCGCCCGAGGCCATCACGAGGAGCGTGTCGTTCGTGGATGTGTCGCCGTCGACGGAGATCGCGTTGAAGCTCACGTCCGCGGCCTCCCGGAGCGCCGCCTTGAGATAGGCGGGGCTCGCCGCCGCATCCGTCATGAGGAACGCGAGCATCGTCGCCATGTTCGGGTGAATCATGCCCGCGCCCTTCGCGACACCCACGACACGGCCTCGCCGGCCGCCGAGGGTGAACGACGCCTGCGCCACCTTCGGGCCGACATCGGTCGTGAGGATCGCGTGCGACGCGGCCTCGACGCCCGAGGCCGACAGGCGGGCCTTCGCATCGGGAAGCGCGGCGCGGATCTTCGCGTCCGGCAGGACGACCCCGATGACGCCCGTGGACGAGACGAGGACCTCTTCCTTCGGGAATCCGAGGAGGGCGGCCGCGCGGTCGCGCACCCGGCGCGCCGCTTCCATCCCGGGCCGGCCCGTGATCGCATTCGCGCAGCCCGCGTTCACGACGACGGCGCGCACCCGGCCGCCGCTCCGCTTCAGGTCCGCGGCGCCGAGGACGACGGGCGCCGCCTGGAACTGATTCTTCGTGAACAGCGCGGCTGCGTTCGCGCCCTTCGCGGCGACGAGGAGGGCGAGGTCCGGGCGCTTCCTGCGAATGCCCGCGCGGACCCCGGATGCGAGGAAGCCCTTCGGAAGCCTCACGACGCGCCTCCTTGGAGCCGCCTCACGGCGGCCTTGGCCGCGCGGGCCACCTGCCGCGGCGCGGTGCCGCCCGTGGTGTCCCGCTTCGCGAGGGCGCGCCGCACGTCGAGCGCCTGAAGGTCCTGGGCCGTGATTTCCTGCGAGGGCCCGAGAGCCGCCAGCGTCGCGCCCAGCGCCTCGGCTTCCGCGATGCGGCGGCCGACGACCTCGTGCGCTTCGCGGAAGGGCATACCCCTGTTCGCGAGCGCGTCGGCGAGCTCGGTCGCGAGCAGGCGATCGTCCGAGGCCGCGAGCGCCATCCGTTCGCGGTCGAGAAGGAGACCCTCGACGAGGCCCGTGAGCGCGGGCAGGGCGACGGCGAGGACGCCGCGCACGCGGAACACCGGCTCCTTGTCGAGTTGGAGGTCCTTGTCGTATGCGAGCGGCAGTCCCTTGAGCAGCGCGAGGAGCCCGGTCAGTTCGCCGATCGCGCGGCCGGCATGTCCGCGGGCGAGCTCGAGGACGTCCGGATTCTTCTTCTGCGGCATCCGCGAGGAGCCCGTCGCGAGGGCGTCCGGAAGCGCGGCGAAGGCGAATTCGTCCGACGTGAAGGCGATGAGATCCTCCCCGAGCCGCGAGAGGTGAATGAGGAGGAGCGTCGCGGCGAAGAGAAATTCCGCTGCCGCGTCGCGGTCGGACACGGCGTCGAGCGAATTCGCCGTGGGGCGGAGGAAGCCGAGGCTCCGGGCAAGCGCCTCGCGATCGATCGGGAGAGGCGTGCCCGAGAGCGCGCCGGAGCCGAGCGGGCATTCGTCCGCGCGCGACGCCGCATTGTCGAAGCGGCTCGCGTCGCGCCGCAGCATCTCCACGTAGGCGAGGCACCAGTGGCCGAACGTGACGGGCTCGGCGCGCTTCAGGTGCGTGTAGCCCGGCATGGGTGTCGCGGCCTCGGCTTCCGCGCGCCGCGCGAGCGCGAGCCCGAGGGAGCGCGCGGAGGCCGCGCCCTCGGCGAGGGCGTCCTTGACGTACAGGCGGAAGTCGGTCGCGACCTGGTCGTTCCGCGAGCGCCCCGTGTGCAGCTTTCCGGCGAGCGGGCCCACCTTGGCGGCGAGGCGGGCCTCGACGAAAGAGTGCACGTCCTCGTCGTCCGCGTCGTGCGGCACGCCCGTCTTCGCGACCTCGACGCCGATCTCCTCGAGGCCGGCCACGAGCTTCTTGACGTCTCCCGGAGGCAGCACGTCCGCGGCGCCGAGAGCCTCGGCCCAGGCGATCGAGCCGCGCAGGTCTTCGGCGAGGAGCGCGCGGTCGAACCCGAACGAGTCGTTGAAGGCGCGGAGGGATTGCGCGGGGGGCTCGGAGAAGCGGCCTCCCCAGAGCTGGCGACGGGTCAACGCCTCACCCCTCCCCGCCGACAACGGCCTGATACGTGGTTCCGGCCTTCAGGCGCAGGCGGCCCTTCGTGGGCAGGCCGAAGAGGCGGATGAATCCGGTCGCGTCGGCCGGCGTGTAGCCGCGCATGTCGAACGACGCGAGGTGCGCCGAATAGAGCGCGTGGGGCGACGTGCGGCCGACGACGGACGAAGAGCCCTTGAAGAGCTTGAGCGTGACGTCGCCGGTCACGGTCGGCATCAGCGCGTTCATGAACGCGTCCAGCGCCTCGCGGAGCGGCGAGAACCACTGGCCGAAGTAGACGAGCTCGGCATACCGGGCGGCGAGCTTTTCCTTCTCGTGGACGCTGTCGCGGTCGAGCGTGAGCGTCTCGAGGGCGCGGAGCGCCATGACGAGGAGCGTGCCGCCCGGCGTCTCGTAGACGCCGCGCGACTTGATTCCGATCAGCCGGTTCTCGACGATGTCCATGCGACCGACGCCGTGCCGGCCACCGATCTCGTTGAGCTTCTGGATGAGCGCCACCGGCGCGAGCTTCTCGCCGTTCACCGCGACCGGCAGCCCCGCCGCGAAGGAGATCGTCACGCGCTCCGGAGTGTCGGGAGCCTTCTCGGGGTCCACCGTCAGCTTGAACATCGAGGCCTCGGGCTCGAAGCCCGGCTCTTCCAGCGGGCCGCCTTCGTGGGAAATGTGCCAGAGGTTGCGGTCGCGCGAGTAGGAATCCTTCTTCGTGGCGGAGACGGGTATGCCGCGTGCCGCGGCGTAATCGATGGCGTCCTCGCGCGACTGGATGTCCCACTCGCGCCAGGGCGCGATGATCGCGAGCTCCGGCGCGAGCGCCATGTAGGCGAGCTCGAACCGGACCTGGTCGTTGCCCTTTCCGGTGCAGCCGTGCGCGAAGGCGTCGCACCCCGTCGCGAGCGCGACTTCGACCTGCTTCTTGGCGATGAGGGGACGCGCGGTCGCCGTCCCGAGCAGGTAGTCGTGCTCGTAGGTGGCGCCGGCCTTCAGCACCGGAAAAAGGTAATCGCGCGCGAACTCGTCCTTCGCGTCGATGAGGAAGAACTCCGACGCGCCGGTCTTCCTCGCCTTCTCCTCGAGACCCGCGGTCTCCTCGGCCTGGCCGACGTCGACCGCGACGGCGACCACCTCGCATCCGTAGTTCTCCTTCAGCCAGGGGATGATGACGGACGTGTCGAGTCCGCCCGAGTAGGCGAGTGCGGCCTTCTTGATCTTCGGCTTCACGAGACTTTCTCCTTCGGCGCCTCGCGGAGGATCTCCTCGAGCGCTTTGATGAATCCGGACAGCGCCGGACGGGGCACCACGTACGGGGGCAGCAGGCGAAGGACCTTCGTCCGCGACGTCCCGACGACGAAGCCCTTCGCGAGGAGCGCCTTCTGCACCTCGGCGGCGTCGCGTGAGAGCTCCACGCCCCACATGAGGCCGCGGCCCCGCACGTCGACGATCGCGCCCTTGCTGCGCTTCTTCGCGCTCCTGAGTTTCTTCCCGAACCATTCGCCCATGGCGCGGTTCTTCTCGAGATACCCGCCGTCCACGATCTCGGCGAGCGTTTCGAGGCCCAGCCGGCACGCGATTGGATTGCCGCCGAACGTAGTGCCGTGATGCCCGGGCTTCACGAGCGGCGCGATCCGCTCTCCGACGAGGACGACGCCGAGCGGCAGGCCGCCTCCGATGGGCTTGGCAAGCGTCACGAGGTCGGGCACGACGCCGAGCTCCTGAAAGACGAAGAGGTGCCCCGTGCGCCCGAGGCCGGACTGGATCTCGTCGAAGACGAGCGCCGCGCCCACGCGGTCGGCCGCCTCGCGCGCAGCCTTCACGTATTCGGGCGTGAGCGGCACGATCCCGCCCTCGCCCAGGATCGGTTCCAGGAAGATCGCTGCCGTCTCGGGCGTGACGGCGCGCTCGAGAGCGGCGACGTCGTTGGGCGGGAGGAAGACCGTTTCGCCCACGAGCGGCAGGAACGGCGTCCGATAGCCCTCGTTTCCCGTCAGGGCGAGCGCGCCCATCGTGCGCCCGTGAAAACCGCCCTCGAGCGCGATCATCCGGCTCCGGCCGGGCGCCGCGAGACGCGTGAACTTGACGGCGGCTTCGATCGCCTCGGTGCCGCTGTTGCAGAAGAAGACGCGAGGCATCCCGGAGAGGTGCGTGAGGCGCTCGGCGAGAAGGCCCTGCGCCGGGTGGAAGAAGAGGTTCGAGACGTGGAGGAGTTGATTCGCCTCCTCACGGAGCGCCTTCACGAGGCGCGGATGGCGGTGGCCGAGCGCGTTCACGGCGATGCCGGCGAGAAGGTCCCAGTAGACCTTCCCGTCCGCGTCGACGAGCTTCGCGCCCTTGCCGGAGAGCGGGTGAAAGGGAGTGCGCTTGTATGTGCCGAGGATGTTGTCGGCATCGCGCTTTTCGACGAGAGACGGGGCTTCAGGCGGCGGCTGAGGCAAGGCGGGTTCCTCCAATGCCCTCGGCGAGAGCCGAGGCGTGGCCATTCGGTCCGACGATGACGACCTGGGAAACGCCCGCCTTCACGGCCTCGAGGCAGGCGACGAGCTTCGGGCGCATGCCGCCGCCCACGGCGCCGGACGACAGGAGCGCCCATGCGGAATCCGGGTCGAGCTCGGTCACGAGCTTCCCCTCTGCGTCGAGGAGGCCTTCGACGTCCGTGAGGAAAACGAGTCTCTCGGCGCGAAGAGCGACCGCGAGCGCGGAAGCGGCGGAGTCGGCGTTGACGTTGAGGAGAGTGCCCTCCCGCCCGAGCGCGACGGACGCCACGATCGGGAGGAGGTCGGCACCCAGAATGGCGCTGATGAGCTTCGGGTTCGAGAAGGTGACCCGGCCGACGAATCCGAAGTCCACGCCGTCGATGCGGGGATGGAATTCGGCCCACAGGGTCTCCCCGTCCGCGCCCGAGAGGCCCGCCGACGTGACGCCGAGAGAGCGGAACTCGGCGACGAGCGACTTGTTCACGAGGCCCGACAGAATCGAGACGACGACGTCGAGCGTCTCGGGATCCGTGATCCGGAGCCCGCGGTACGTCTTTTTCGGAATCTTGAGCGCTTGCAGCGACGCGTCGATCCGCTTGCCGCCGCCGTGCACGACGACGATGCGCTGCCCGGCGGTCCAGCGCGCCGCGATCGCGGCGAGCGCGCGCTCGCGGAGCGCGGGGTCCTCGAGGAGGCTCCCGCCCAGCTTGACGACCACGGGACGCCCGGTATGCGTCGCGCTCACGAAAGGCCCTCCGTCTCCGGATGGCCGAATACCCGGTTCATGTTCTGCACGGCCTGGGAGGCCGCTCCCTTGAGCAGGTTGTCGATGACCGAGACGAGGACCCCGCGCCGCCCGCCCTGAAGGAGCGCGAAACCGATCTCGGCGCGCGGCGTCCCGACGACGTCGCGCAATTCAGGCAGCTCGCCCGCCGGACGCACCCGCACGAATGGTGCCGCCGGGTACGCCCGCGCAAATGCGGCCGCCAGGGCCTCGGCCGTCTGGGGTTTCGCGAACGCGACGTGAAGGGTCGAGAGGAGGCCGCGAACCGTCGGAAGGAGATGCGGCACGAACACGAACGGCGCCTCCGGGGAAAGGCCCAGTTCCTGCCGCATCTCCGGTTCGTGCCGGTGGACGCCGACGCCGTACGCCTTGAAGTTGCCGTCGAGCTCACCGAAGGAGTACGCGACGTCGCTCTTCTTCCCCGCTCCCGAAACGCCGCTCTTGCTGTCGCAAACAACCGCCTCGCCAGAGGCGAGCAGAGGGAGCACGGGCTTGAGCGCGAGGAGGACCGACGTCGGGTAGCACCCCGGGTTCGCGACGAGACGCGCGCCCGCCAGCTCCGGGCCGCACCACTCCGTGAGGCCGTAGACCGCCTCGGCGAGAAGGCCCGGCGCCGGGTGTTCGAACCCGTACCATTTCGGGTAGTCCGCCGCCTCTCGGAGGCGGAATGCCCCCGAAATGTCTATGACCTTCGCGCCCGACTCGAGGATCTTCGGCGCGAGTCCAGCCGACGTCTCGTTCGGCGTCGCAAGGAAGACGACGTCGGGCCGGCTGGCGTCGAGGCGCCCCTCGAAGAAAGGCTCGGCATCCGGCCCGGCCGCCCCCCCGAGAAGCGGGTGCAGCCGCGCGAACGGAACCGCGCGAGAGTCTTTCTTCCCGGAAAAGAACAGGGACACGATCTCGGCGTGGGGGTGCCGCGCGAGCAGCACGCACAGTTCCGCCCCGGAGTACCCCGTCGCTCCGAGGACCGCGACCCTCGTCTTTCGCTCCAACTTTCGCTCGGTCAACCGCGCCCCCGACGGGCGCGCCCCATGGCGAGGCCCGGCTCGAGGCGGCGCGCCAGCCGCTGGGCGGCCGCGACCGTGGCCGCCGCGAGGAAGATCGTGTCGTCGCCGGCGATCGTCCCGACGACCCCTTCGAGCGCGGCCTCGTCCAGGGCGCGCGCCACCGGGTGGGCCGCCGCGGGCGGCGTCTTGACGACGACGAGGTTGCCCGCCGCCTTCACGCCCAGTACCCACTCGCGGAGCGCGCGCTCGAGGCGCTCCTCACGGCGGGTCTGAAGCTCCGCATCCCCCGCCTTCGGGTCGCCACCCGGATCGATATATCCCGCAGCCGTCTTCGCGAGGCCGAGGTCCTTGAGGTCCCGGGAGAGAGTGGGCTGCGCCACGTCGATGCCGCGGCGCGCGAGGCGATGCTGCAACTCCTCTTGCGAGTGCACGGCGCCGTCGCGGATGACCCTGAGGATCTCGTCGCGGCGGCGGAGCCCCATCGAATGACTATTCACAGCTGTGAATATTCATTCATTTGCGCCGCGCGTCAAGCATTTTCTTTTCGTGACGCAGGGCACGCGGCAGGGAGCCCTGAGGGACTAGAATTGGAGGCATGGGGCACGACGCTTCCCGACGAACCGGGCCGTGATGGATCCGACCCGCTTTTCCGACCCGTTCGAGACCGAGATTGGGAGACTGCCGGAGAAGTTGCGTCGTTTTTTCCTGTCCCGTGGCGTGCGCACCGAAGATGACGCCCGCGACCTCGCGCAGGAAACCCTTCTGCGCGTCCTCCAGAGGCTCTCGCGTGGCGAGCTTCTCGATTCGCCTGAGGCGTTTTCGCTCGGGGTCGCCAAGAACGTCTTCTTCGAATACTGCCGGCGGGTAGCGAAGGCCCACGCCCACGACGGCCTCTCGGGCGCCATCGATCTCGCCGGAGGCGAAGATCCCCTCACCGAGGCCCTGGCCTCGAGCCAGGCCGTTCGATTCCGACGGGCGCTCGATCTCCTGCCCGAGCGCATGAAGAGCCTTCTCCTCAAGCGGTTCGTGGAGGAGGTGCCGTCGCGAACGATCGCCCGCGAGGAAGGGATCTCGACGGACGCCATCGACATGCGCGTCTATCGTGCCAAGCGCGAGCTCAAGAAGCGCATGGACCGCGACAAGGCGGCGCGCGACGGCGCACCGCCACCTCCGGGACCGGACTCCCTCCCGTGAGCGCCCATTCGTGAGCGCTCTGGCCCCCGGCCTCGAGGAAATTCGCGACTACCTGCTGCGCCGCATGCCCGACACGGCGCGGGGCCGGTTCGAGGAAGCCTACTTTCAAGACGACACCCTCCTCGACCGGATTGAGGCGGAAGAGGACGCGCTCGTCTCCGACTACGTCCTCGGCCGGCTGAGCGCGGCGGAGCGGCGCCTCTTCGAAGATTCGCTGCTCGCAACGCCGTACTACAAGGACAGGGTCGAGACTACGAGCCGGCTCAAGCTGAAAATCGGCGCTTCGGGTCTCTTCTCCGATCGTCCGGAGGCGCTCGCCGGCGACGCGCGCCTTTTCCCGGGCCGCTCCGGGATGGGAGTGGCCTTCGGGCTCATGGCACTGCTCCTCGTGGCCGCCTTCCTCTCGGCGCTGCGACTCAAGAGCGACCTCACGCGTGCGCGCCTCGAACTGGCGGCGCGCCCCGCGCGCGCTGCCGATCCCGCCGTCCACGCGGGCGTCGTGCCTCTGGCCCAGACCGTCCTGCTCGGAGGAGAGCGGAGTGCGGGCCCCGCGATCACGACCCTCAGGCGGGCGGCGGGTGGGGCAATTCTTCTCAGCTTTCCCCGATGGCTGGCGGGCCGAACGACGTCGACCCTGAGCGTGGCCCTCCTCGACGGGAAAAGGGTGGCCTGGGAATCGGCCGCCTTCCCTTCGAAGGAAATGGAAGAAGGGGACGTATCGCTTCTCCTGCCTCCGGGTGTGCCACCAGCGGGCTCGTACGCCGTGCTTCTCAAGGCTCCGGGCGCGCCCGAAAAGGCCGAGACGTTGCTCGGGATCCTCGAGATCACCGACCGCTGAACATAGGTGTAAATGGCTCAGGTGCCGGCGTGGGCGCGCAGGCCTTCGAGGAAGATCCCCGCGAACTCCTCGCCGATCTCGTCCGCGGAGGCTCCGCCGCCCGCGCGGTACCAGCGGGCCATCCAGTTCATCGCGCCCAGGATCGCGAACGCCGCCAGCTTCGGGTCGACCGGGCGGAAGACTCTCTGCTCGACGCCCTCGGCGATCACGGCGCGCAGGCTGTTCTCGTACGCATCGCGGACGCCCACGACGATGGCGCGGCGCCGCGCGTCCAGGGCGTCGAACTGGAGCGCCAGGGCGGTCCCGTGAAACTTGTCCACCATGACGCGCGCATGCTCGACGATGATGCGCCGGAGCGCCTGATCGGGCGGGAGCGCCGAGGCGCGCACGCGCTCCGTCACGTCGAGCATCGCCTCCATGGCGGTCTCGTGGCAGAGGGCGAGAATCTCTTCCTTGTCGCGAAAGTAGTAGTAGAGGCTTCCACGCGTCAGGAGGAGCTCCTCGGCGATGTCGTCCATGGACGTGCCGTAGAACCCCTTCGCCGCGAAGCTCCGGACCGCGCTTTCGAGGATCCGCGCGCGCTTGGCCTTGCGCTTCGTCTCGACGTGCGCCGAGGGGGCGCGTCGCAGGGCGGTTCCGCCGCCCCGCGCTCCGGGAAGTTCCTTGCGCGGCATGGCGCCAGATCTTAGGCCGCCACCCCCGGAAAAGAAAAAGGCCCCGCGCGGGAAGCGGGGCCGAGAGGCGAGGAATGGTCGGGGCGAGAGGATTCGAACCTCCGACCCCACGGTCCCGAACCGTGTGCGCTACCAGGCTGCGCTACGCCCCGAGGAGGGCGGACGATACCATCCCGCCCCCTCCGGCGAAAAGGGGCTCCGTCCCCTACGGTCCTGCTGCTGCGCCGTAGCCGCGCGGGTCGGCGGCCGCCGTGAGCGAGCCGTCCTTCTCGAACGCGATCGCGTGGACGCGCCCGAGCGTTCCACCCGTGTAGAGCGTGCCGCGCTCGTCGAGGGCATGGCCCTTCGCGCGGAGGGTCGCCTTCACGTCCTCGGGAAACGCGCCGCCCTCGAGCTCGATGCGGTCCGGCAGGTGCTGGTGGTGGAACCTTCGCGCGGCGACCGCTTCGCCGAGCGGCTCGCCGCGGCGCGCCGCGTTCAGGTAGACCTGCAGAACCGTCGTCGGGATGACGCCACCCCCCGGCGAGCCGAGGACGAGGCGTGGGCGGCCGTCCTCGAGGACGACGAGCGGCGTCATGGACGAGAGCGGCCGGGCTCCCGCGCGAACGGCGTTCGACTCGCCCTGGACGAGGCCATAGGCGTTCGCGGCGCCGGGCTCCACGGCGAAGTCGTCCATCTCGTTGTTCAGGAGGACGCCGACGCCCGGCACGACCGTGCGGTTCCCGAGCGTGTCGTTGAGCGTGTACGTGACGGCGACGGCGCCGCCGTCGGCCGTCGCCGTCACGTAGTGCGTCGTCTGGTCGGGCTCGCGCGGCCAGGCCCCGCCCACTATCGACGATGAGGGCGTCGCGCGCGCGGGGTCGATCGAAAAACCGAGCGCTGCGAGCCGCGCGGGGGCGAGAAGCGCCGCGAGCGGGACGTCGACGCAGGTCGGATCGCCGAGGAAGCGGTTGCGGTCCGCGTACGCCCGGCGCTCGGCCTCGGCGACGAGGTGGAGCGTCTCCGGCGCGTCCCGGTCGTCGATCGCGCCGCGAACGAACCGGAGCTGCCCGAGGATCGAGGCGAGGAGGAAGCCCCCGGACGACGGCAGCGGCATCGTGACGAGGCGGAAGCGCCCGTCGTCGAAGACGAACGGCGGCCGCCACTCGGGCCGATAGCCCGCGAGGTCCTCCTCCGTGAGGACGCCGCCCGTCGCCTGCACGAAGGCCGCGACCCGGCGCGCGACCGCGCCGCGGTGGAAGCCGTCGGCGCCCTGCGCGGCGATCGTCTCGAGCGTGCGCGCGAGGTCCTCCTGCACGAGGAGTGCACCGGCCGCCAGCGGGACGCCCCCCGGCGCGAAGAGCACAGAGGCAGCGGGGTCTCGCGCGAGGTCCCCGGCGTACGCCGAGAAGATTTTCGCGAGGCCCGGCGGGACGCGGAAGCCGTCGCGCGCGAGGCGCGCGGCGGGCGCGATGAGGCGGGCCCACGGGAGCTTCCCGTAGCGCCGGTGAAGCGCCTCGAGGCCGCGCACCGTGCCCGGCGTCGCGACCGCGAGACCGCCGCGCGTCGAGGCGCCGCGGCGCGCCCTCCCGTCCGGACCGAGGAAGCTGTTCCGCCACGTGCCCGCGGGCGCGGTCTCGCGAAAGTCGAGCGCCCAGAGCTCGCCGCCCGGCGTCCTGCCGACAGCGAAGCCGCCGCCCGCGAGGTTCCCGGCGGGCGGGTACGTCACGGCGAGGGCGAACGCGGTCGTGACCGCCGCGTCCACGGCGTTGCCGCCCGCCGCGAGGACCGCCGCGCCGGCCGCCGTCGCCTCCGGCGTCGCGGACGCGACGGCGCCGAGCCGCGAGTGCGCGGTCGGCGCCTCGCCGAAGGGAGCGGACGCCGAGGCCAGCCTGCCCCTGGCGGACAGGACGACCGGCACGGACACGAGAAGAGCGAGGCCGGACGCGAGGCGGCGGCGCATGAGCAGAGCCTAGCGCAGAGTGACGGTCAGGTTCTTCGAGGCGTCCACGTCGAGCGCCAGTGTCCGGCCGTCGCCGCCGAGCGTGAGAGGGACGACCTTGTACTGGTTGACGCTGCGATCCGTGGCGATGACCCAGGCCTTGAACTCGGCCGGTCCCGACGGCACTTCGATCTCGCCGTCGATATTTCCGCCGCCCGACTTCCGCCCGAAATCGAAGGTGCGCCGGAAGATCTCGACGTCGTTGCGGCGCACCATCACGTAGCCCTGAGGCGCCGGGACCGTCACGGCGATGCGCAGCCGGACGCGAGCGGGTGTCGGCCCGGCCGGCGAAGCCGGCGTCTCGATCCGGGGCGCCATGACCGCCGGCTCGGGAGCGGCTGTCGGCGGGGCCACGGGTTTCGCGGCCGACTTCATCGAGCGGATCTGATCCCCGGCCTTCTTCCGGGCCCCGCGTCCCTGCTTGGCGATTTCCGCGAGGGCGGCCGCCTTGAGTTCCCGCGCTTCCGCCGAGTCGGGGACGAGGGCGAGGATCGCGTCCGCCTCCACGACGACGCGCGGGAAGTCGTTCGCTTCGCGGGCCTCGTGCGCGACCTTGAGGCGCGCGCCGGCTTCCGCGAGGCGGCGGTCCTGGTCGTCCTTTTTCGCGAGCGCCGCCTCGGCCTTTTCGAGAGCCGCGCGGGCGGCCGCGGACGCTGGCGCCTGTCGCACGAGATCGAGGAAGGCGGCCCGCGCCTCCGCCGGGCGGCCCTCGGCCAGCGCGCGCGTGCCGTCCTCGAGAAGCTTCTTCCGGGCCAGCGTGTCCCGTTCCACGGTTTCGTCCGGAGCCCCGCCCGCGATGGCGCAACTGCGCTGGAGGAGGAGGCCCACGACCACGGCGGCGATGAGAACCACGACGCCCACCGTCAGGAAGACGAAACGGCGGTTGACCTCGCGCTTGAGGACGTCGGGCATTCTTTTGGGGGCGGTCGTCGCGCCGGGCCGGCTCACGAGCGGCCGCGAGGGCGGCCCGGCCGGACCCGCGGCGGGGCGCACGGGCGGGATCGCGGCCAGGACCGGCGCTCCGGGTCGCGCCGGGGGCCGCATCGGCGACACGGGCGGTTGCAGCGCGCCCCCGGCCGGCAGCGGGACGACCGAGCCGGGCGTCTGGGGCGGCGGAAGCGTCCGGGCGGGTGGAGAGGACACGACGGTGACCGCGGGAGGCGCTTCCCGAATGGGCTCCTTCGGCGCGGAACCCGCCGGCGACGGGATCGTATGAATTCGCTCCGTGAGCTGGGAAAGCGGGTCGCCCGCGCTCTCTTTCACGACCGTGGCGGCCGTCGGCGGATCCGCCGGACGCTCGGGCGGCCCGATGCGTCCGCTGTCCCGGTCCGTCGCCGGCTTCACACCGCGCTGCACCTCGGAGATGAGAGTGCCCGGCGAAGAGGGCGGGGGCTCATACGCCTCATCCTCCTCGCGCCCATTCACCGAGTTCGGCTTGAGGGCGTCCGTGTCCAGACTCCAATCCGGGCCCGAGCCAAAGGTCCCGTGAGCCGGGCTCGGTATCGCCGCGAGCGACGGATCGAGGTCGCTCCGCCCGCGCCGGGCGAGATCCTCGAGCGTCGTGTTCCCGCCACCGAGGAGGCCCGGCGCTGCCGGTCGCGCGAGCGGGCCGGACGGAATCGGCGTCTTCGACCTCGAGAACGGGCGGCTCTTCTGGGACTCCACGGTGGAGACCGGACCGAGCCGCTCGGCCTGCGCGACCATCTCGCCCAGGTCCTTCAGCATCTCCATCTCGGCGTTCCGCGCCCGGAACTCGGAGAGCGCCTGGACGAAGTCCTTCCCGCTCTG
>DAIOUV010000015.1:0-65836 GCA_036759345.1 Acidobacteriota bacterium
GCTGGGTTTGCTGCTGCTCTCAAGAATGTCAAGGAAATCGGTGTAGCCTTTGGAAGCTCATGCAGCTATGCGAGTGGCGTGAATGTGAGCGCTGGGACAGCATCATTCCAGCTTCAGAGTTATACAGTCACCCCATAATTAGGGGGAACGAAGGAAAGACAAGTAGCGCGTTTCAAGCTTCTTCGAGCGACACTCCCCGGCGGCTCTACTTTATGAGGGTCGCCGGGATCTTTTTGCCGGATGTTCAGGATCGTCGCGCGGCTCAGGCGTCGCGCGCGCAGGAGGCCGGTGAGGTCGCCGCCGACGAGCGTGATCCCCGGTGGTGTGGTAGGGGTCGGTGGGTGACCGCCGTGGGGTCAGGTCCGTGAATCGGCCATCTCCGGCCCGGCGACGAAGATCTCGGCCGCGGCCTTCTGTCGGGCCGCCGTCTCGATGAAGTTCGAGACCGATCGGTTCTCCGCGGCAGCCGCCTCCGCAATCAGCCGGTAGGCCGCATCGTCCATGCGAACGGTCAGGGTCTTCGACATTGCATCACTCCACCATCAGAATACCATCACAGTGAAGGCGGCCCCGGCACCTCCGGCGAAGGCCGCGGCCCATTAGGGAGTTCACTCGCGTCCGCGTGCCTCGCATCGGAACCCTGCTAGGATCGCCGCATGGCCGTCGACAAGGAGCTCCTAGACATCCTCGCGTGTCCCGCCTGCGACGCGCGTCCCCCCGTGACGCTGTGCCTCCTGAAGGCCGACGTCGCGAAAGCCGTCGTCGAGAAGTACCGCGAGAGCCTGAAGGACGAGGAGCCCGTCGTGACCGAGGGGCTCTCGTGCGCGGCGTGCGGGCGCGTCTACCCGATCGTCTCCGACATTCCCGTGATGCTCGTCGAGGAGGCTCTTCCGGCCGACGCCCGGATGGCCTGATTTTCCTCTGAAGTTCCTTCCCGAACCGATCACGCGCCGAAGAGGCTGGGAGCGCGCGGCTTTCGTGTTCTTCCTGCTCGGTGTGGGGTGTGTTCCCGGCATCGGCGTCGCGAACATCTGTCTCGGTGCGGCCCTGTTCTGCACCCTCGCGTGGCGCCTGTCAGCCCGCGCGCGCGGAGAGGACTTTCTGGGTCCGTTCCGGCGCACGACGCCCCTCCATGCCCCCATCGGCGCGTTCGTGCTGCTCTCGATCCTGTCGTGCGCGTTCTCGACGCTTCCGTCCCGCTCCTTCATCCAGATCAAGGGATTCGGGACGTTTCTCCTGGTCGTCTTCGTGGCCGCGCTGCTGGACGACGAGGACGACGTGCGTCTCTTCGTCGATGCCTGGCGGACGACCGCCCTCTACCTCGTGCTGCGCGGACTCGTCGAGTGGCTCGCGGGCGCCGACAACCTCGACGCGCGCGTGTCGGGCGGGCTCTCCGTCTACATGACGTATGCGGGCCTTCTCCTCGTGTTCGTGCCCCTTCTCGGCAGCCGGGGCCTCTCCGGAGGCCGCCGGATCTCGCGCGTCGCGGACGCGATTGTCGCGGCGGCGGGCGTTTTCGCGATCGCGTTGACACTTACGCGGAGCGCATACCTGGGCCTCGCGATCGGACTTCTCGTCGTTCTCCTGGCGGCGCGCCCGCGCCTCGCCCTCGTGGCGCCCTTGGGAATAGCCCTGTTCGTCGTCATCATGCCGCTCGCCGTGCGCGACCGTCTCATGTCGGCAACGAATCCCAGGGACGTGACGATGAACGACCGCGTCGCGATGTGGAAGGCCGGCGCCGCGATGATCCGGGAGCGACCGCTTTTCGGAGTCGGTCCGGGACGCGTGAAGGCGCTGTATCCCGTCTACCGCGTGAGCGGATGGGTGGAGCCCCGGCCGGGTCACCTCCACAACAACGTCGTGATGATCGCCGCCGAGACCGGGATCCCGTCGCTGCTCGCCTATCTCTGGTTCGTGGGCGCCTTCTTCGCGGCGGCGCTCCGCCAGGTGCGCGGCCTGGCGCGCGGTGAGCCGCTTCGGGGCGTCACTCTGGGCGCGATCGGCGCGATGGTCTCGATTTTCGCGGCGGGAATGTTCGAGTACAACTTTGGTGACGTCGAGGTGCTCATGGCGACGCTCGTCGTCGCGACGCTTCCTTTCGCGGGTCGCGCCCGGCCGCCCGCCGCCGACTAGAATCGCCTCATGTCGTCAAGATTTCCCGCACGCCCGTACACGCTCCGGCGCACGGCCGCCCGCCGCGTCGGCGAGACGCAACTGTCGTTCGGCGACACGGGCAAGGACCCGGACGCGATGACGGTGTCGGAGCTAATCGAGCGCATGAACGGAATTCTGAAAGGCGGGATTCCGGACGCGTGGGTGAGCGGCGAGATCGCGGATCTGAGACGCCCCGGCTCGGGCCATCTTTATTTTTCTTTGAAGGACGAACGGGCGGCGATCGCCTGCGTGATGTGGCGGAGCACCGTTGTCCGTCTTCCTTTCGAAGCGGAAGAAGGACTTCTCGTTCTGGCTCGTGGCTACCCGGACGTATACGAACCGTCCGGCAAACTCTCTCTCGTTGTCGGTGATCTGCAGCCCGCCGGCATCGGCGCCCTGCAGCTCGCCTTCGAGCAGCTCAAGGCGCGGCTCCAGGCCGAGGGGTTGTTCGACGTCGCGAGGAAGAGGCCCCTCCCGCTGCTGCCGCGCCGCATCGGGGTCGTGACATCGCGGCACGGCGCCGCCCTGCACGACATTCTCAAGGTGCTCGGAGCGCGTTTTCCCGACGCGCACGTCACTATCTATCCCGCCTCGGTCCAGGGGGCGGTGGCGCCGGGGGAGATCGTGCGCGCGCTCGCGGCGTTCTCCCGCGTCGCGGATTCCGCGGACGTCGTCATCCTCGCGCGGGGCGGCGGGTCCTCCGACGATCTCGCGGCCTTCAACGACGAAGCGGTGGTCCGCGCCATTGCCGCCTCGCGCGCGCCCGTGATCTCCGCCGTGGGGCACGAGGTGGACGTGACGCTGGCGGATCTCGCGGCGGACCTCCGCGCGGCGACGCCGTCCCAGGCGGCGGAGCTCGTCGTCGGCCGCCGCGACGCCTTCGAGCAGCAGCTCGTTCGGGAAGAGAAGAATCTGAAAGAGATTCTGAGAAGGAAGAGCGAGTGGGGGCGCTCACGCCTGTTGCGGCTCGCTCCGGCGTTCCCGGCCTTCGCGTCGCGTGTGAAGCTGCAGGGGAGCGAGGCGCGCGCGGCGCGGCGCGGGCTCCTGGTGTCGCTGAGACGCCTCCCCGCGCTTTTCGAAGAAAAGATCTCCCGCGTCGACGGCATGCTGCACCGCTGGCCGGATCGCGCCGCGCTGCCCTTGAGGCGCGGGCGCGTCGCCCAGGAGCGGCGTGCCGCCGCCGACCGCATGGCGGCGCGCGTCGCGGCCGCGAACGAAAAGCTCTCCGTCGCGGCGGGCCGCCTCGAGGCGCTGAGCCCGCTGCGCATCCTTGCCCGCGGGTACGCGGTGGTCACGAAAGAAGGGGAGACGGTCCCCGTGACGGACGCCGCCCGCATCACGGTGGGAGAGGGGCTTCGGGTTCGCCTCGCGCGGGGCCGCGTTCGCGCACGGGTCGTTTCCACGGAGGTCGACGATGAGTAAGGGAAAAGCCGAAAGCCTTCCGAAGAACCTGACGTTCGAGAGGGCGCTTTCACGCCTCCAGGACATCGTCAGCGAGCTCGAGGACCCTGAGAAGGGGCTCGAAGCGAGCCTCGTCCTTTTCGAGGAGGGCGTCGCGCTGTCGCGTTTCTGCCGCGGCCGCATCGACGAGATCGAGAAGCGCGTGGAAGTCGTCCTGAAGGAGACCCCCGACGCCCTGGTGACCGAGCCCCTCGAAGGCGAGGTCGACGAAAAGGCGCTCGACGGGGAAGAACCCTGACGATGGCGGACGGGAAGAGCGTCGCCGGTCTGCCGGCGGCCCTCGAAAGGCGCCGCCGGGAGGTCGAGGACGCGCTCCTCGCGGTGCTGCCCGCCGAGGGGGCCGAGCCCGCGGCCCTCGTCGCCGCGATGCGCTACAGCGTGCTCGCGGGCGGAAAGCGCCTGCGGCCGCTGCTGTTCCTTGCGGGCGCGGAGTCCGCCGGGCCGGCGCGCCTTCCCGCCGACGCGATCGAAGCGGCCGCGGCGCTCGAGCTTCTCCACACGTATTCGCTCATCCACGACGACCTCCCCTGCATGGACGACGACGCGCTGCGGCGGGGGAGGGCCACGTGCCACGTCGTCTTCGGCGAGGCGACCGCCCTCCTCGCGGGCGACGCGCTGCAGACGCTCGGTTTTGAGCTTCTCGCGACGCGGCCTTCGGGAGAGGCGCGCGCGGCCCGGCGGTCCGATGCGGTCGCCCTCACCGCGCGCGCGATTGGTTTCCTCGGCATGGCCGGCGGCCAGGCCCTGGACGTCGGGGCAACGGGCGCCGAAATTCCCGCAGCGGAGCGCGCGACGCACCTGAGGCGCATTCACGCAATGAAGACAGGCCGGCTCATCCGGCTGTCCCTGGAGCTCGGAGCCCTTCACACGGGAGCGGACGCGGACCGGCTCCGTGGCGTTTCCCGGTACGGGGACGCCCTCGGGCTCCTGTTCCAGATCGCCGACGACCTTCTCGACGTCACGCAGACGTCGGAGACTCTCGGCAAGACGGCCGGGAAGGACTCCGCGCAGGAGAAACTAACGTATCCGTCGGTCTTCGGCCTCGCGGGCGCGTTCCAGGAGCGCGATCTCGCGCTCGCCGCGGCACGGGAGGCCGCCCGGGAACTCGAGGGCGACTCCGGCCTTCTCGCGGGGCTGGCGATGTTCGCCGCCGGCCGCGACCGCTGATGAGAAATGGGAGGCGTAGAGTATTTGACGTGGTCGTCGCGCGCCGTCTCTCGATGGTTTTCGCGCTCGCCTGTCTCGTGGCGGCGGTCGCGCTCGTCGTCCGGTTGACCGGGACCGAAGAGCGTTCCCTGGCGGCGGCCGGACGGGAAGCGGATGTGGTCGCGAGCCGGGCGGCGGAGGCGATCGGGTCGCTGCTCGTGTTTCACGACGCGGACGGCGCGGTCGAAGCCGTCAAGGACCTCGTGCCGGGCGGGCAGCTCGTCTCGGTCGTCGTCCTGAACCATGCGGGCCTTCCGGCCGCGGTCTGGCAGGCGCCGGCCGCGGGAGAGACCCACGTGACCCGCGCGGCGGTGACCTACGAAGGGAACCGCATCGGCACGCTCTTCCTCGGCCTCTCGTTGGCCTCCGCGCGCGAGGCGGCCAGTCGGGAGCGGCGGAGCAGCCTCGCGGCGGCTCTCGCGCTCGCGGCGCTCGGAGCCGGCGCCGCGACCCTGTCGGTGCTCGCTCCTCTCCAGAAGCACGCGAAGCAGGTCTCCGCGGAACGTGAGCGGCTCACGGTGGAGCGCGACGCGCTCGCCGAATCAGCCGCCGAGTCGGACGTCCTCCTCCAGCGCGAGCGGAAGGACCGGCGGTTTGTCGAGGGCACGCTGTCCGGGCGCGACCTCCTCGAGCGGGACCGCCGGGTGATCCTCGAGAAGATCGCGCGGGGCGAGCCGTTGCGCGTGATCCTTACGGATGTCGCGGCCCTCGTCGAGCACCAACGCCCCCGCGCGATCTGCGCGATTTCGCCGCTCCGCCAGGGGGTTCGCGCCCTCGGCTCCGCCGGTTCCGTGGGCCCCTTCGGGAGCTCCCAGGAGGACATCCCGCTCGGGTCCACGACGCCGCCTCTCTCGCGCGCGGTCGAAGAGCATCGTCTCGTCGTGACAAGCGACGCGCCCGGAGATCCTCTCTGGAGCGCGTGCCGCGAGACCTTCGCCCCGCACGGGATCAAGACCTGCTGGACCGTCCCTATCGAGACGGGCGGCGGCGTCGTGCTCGGCACGGTGAGCATTCTCCTGCCCGAGGTTCGCCGGCCGGAACGCGCCGACACGTCCCTGCTTTCGAACGCGGCTTCGCTCGCGGCCATCGCGATCGAGCAACGACAGTTCGCCGAGCAACTCCTTTTCCAGGCACGCTTCGACTCGCTCACGAGTCTGCCGAACCGGCTGTCCCTCGAAGAGAGCCTGCGGAGCGCCGTTTCGCGAGCCGCGGGGAGCGGCGCGCGCGTCACCCTCGCGTATATCGATCTCGATCGTTTCAAGCAGGTCAACGACACTTTCGGACACGCGGGCGGAGACGAACTGCTCCACGAAGTGGCGTTCCGGCTTTCGGGCGCGCTCGCCGACGGGGACATCCTCGCGCGCATGGGCGGCGATGAATTCTGCGTGCTCCGGGTCGAGACCCCTGGCACGGCGGGCCAGTGCGGACAGCTGCCGGAACGCCTGCTCGAGGCCCTGAAGGCTCCGTTCGACCTGCGGGGTGACGAAGTGTTCGTGGGAGCCAGCATCGGGGTGAGCGTGTTCCCGGATGACGCGCGCGACGTCGTGGCCCTCCAGCGGCACGCCGATGCGGCGATGTACACGGCGAAGTCGATGGCCGGAAACGGATACCGGGTGTTCGGACCCGACGTGGCGCTCGGCGGCGGTGAGCGCCTGCGCCTCGAGAACGACCTGCGGCGCGCGTTCACGCGCGGGGAGCTCGAAATCGTGTACCAGCCGCAGATGGACCGCGAGGGAGCGCTCGTGGGGGCCGAGGCGCTCCTCCGTTGGAATCATCCCGAGCTCGGCCCGGTGCGCCCGAGCCGCTTCATCCCCATCGCCGAAGAGAGCGGCCTCATTCAGTCCATCGGCCTCTGGGTCTTCGAGGAGGTCTGTACCCGGATCGCGGCCTGGCGACGCGAGGGAATCGGCGCCGTGCCGGTGTCTGTCAACCTGTCGCCCGTTCAGTTCTCGCAGGCCGATCTCGCCGAGACGCTCGAGCGCCTTCTCGGAACGCACGGCGTGCCCGGGTCGTTTCTGAGACTCGAGGTCACGGAGAGCCTCCTCGTCAAGGACGTGCCCGCGACGATGACGCTTCTCGGGCGGCTGAAGGCGCTCGGCCTCGGCCTCGCCGTGGATGACTTCGGGACCGGTTACTCGTCTCTCTCCTACCTTCAGCTCCTCCCGATCGACGAGCTGAAGATCGACCAGGCCTTCTTGCGCGACCTCGTGGCGCCGATCGACCCGGCCGGGCGCATCGCGAAGCTCGTGCAGACGATGGTGACGCTCGGGCACGACCTCGGGCTCGTCGTGGTCGCGGAAGGGGTCGAGACACCGGGTCAGATCGAGTTCCTGCGGCAGGCCGGCTGCGACCGGCTCCAGGGCTTCGGCGTGAGCGCTCCGGTTTCCGCCACGGCGTTCACCGAGCTTCTCACTTCGGCGCGGGAGCTCGGCGGCGCGCGGCGGGCAAGCTAAGATCAGCGCGGTGCCGACGAGCTCCGAAGACCGCAAGTTCGGGTGGACTGTGGGCGGCGTGTTCGCTGTCCTCGGCGCGCTGCTCTTCTGGAGGCACCGGACGGCGGCGGGGGCCGCTTTCGCTTTGCTCGGCGGCGCGCTGCTTTTCCTCGCGGCCGCGGCGCCGCCCCTCCTCGCGGCCCCGCACCGCGCCTGGCTCGCTTTCGCGCGAGTCCTCGGACGCGTCAATTCCGCGATCTTCCTGTGCCTGACGTTCTTCCTCGTCCTCACGCCTCTCGGCTTCGTCCTGCGACTGTTCGGGCGCGACGAGCTTCGGCGTCGCGGGCCCGCTCCCGCCTCGATGTGGACGCCCTATTCGGAGAGAAATCGGGACCCCCGCCACTACGAGACGATCTGGTAATGGGCAAGAGCGACGTCCTTTCGCAGCTCTGGGCGTTTCTGAAATACCGGAAGAAGTACTGGCTCATGCCCATCGTTTTTCTCCTCGTCCTCGTGGGTCTCCTCCTCGTCCTCGCCGAGAAGAGCGTGATCGCGCCCTTCATCTACACGCTGTTCTAGTGGCGGCGATCCTCGGCCTGTCGGCCTACTACCACGACTCTGCCGCGTGTCTTCTCGTCGACGGGAAAATCGTGGCCGCAGCGCAGGAGGAGCGCTTCACCCGCAAGAAGCACGACGCGGAGTTTCCCGCCCGCGCCGCGCGCTACTGCCTCGAGGCCGGAGGACTCGCGGCCGGGCAGCTCGACCACGTGGCCTTCTACGACAAGCCACTATTGAAATTCGAGCGCCTCTTCGAGACGTACCTCGAGTACGCCCCGCGCGGGTTCGCCTCGTTCCGGAAGTCGATGCCGCTCTGGATAACGGACCGCCTCTGGATGTCCGAGCACATCGGCAAGGAGCTGGGTTACGGAGGCCGGGTCCTGTTTTCCGAGCATCACGAATCCCACGCGGCCTCGGCTTTCTATCCGTCGCCTTACGAGGAGGCCGCCGTCCTCACGATGGACGGGGTCGGGGAGTGGGCCACGTCGTCGCTCGGAATGGGCAGCGGAAGCCGGCTCGACATGCTCTCGGAGCTCAAGTTCCCTCACTCCATCGGCCTCCTGTACTCGGCCTTCACATACTTCTGCGGCTTCAAGGTCAATAGCGGCGAGTACAAGCTCATGGGCCTCGCTCCCTACGGCGAGCCGAAGTACGTAGGTCTCATCCGCGACAAGCTCGTCCACGTCTGCGAGGACGGTTCGATCCGGCTCGACATGGACTACTTCGACTTCGCCGATCGCCTGACGATGACGGGCACCCTCTTCGTGCGGCTCTTCGGCGGCCCGGCGCGGGCGCCCGAGTCGAAGCTCACACAGCGCGAGATGGACCTCGCGCGCTCGATCCAGGACGTGACCGAGGAGATCGTCCTGAAGATGGCCCGCCACGCGAAGAAGACGACGGGCGCGAAATATCTCTGCATGGCGGGCGGCGTCGCCCTGAACTGCGTCGCGAATGGGAAGCTCCGGGAGGCGCGGATCTTCGACGACCTCTGGATCCAGCCGGCCGCGGGCGACGCGGGCGGCGCCGTCGGCGCCGCGCTCGCGGTGTGGCACCGGCACCTCGGGATGTCGCGCGAGAGCGCGGAGAAGAGAGGCGCGTGGAAGCCGCCCTCGCCGGGCCCGCCGCCGCCCTATGAAGACGGCATGTCGGGCGCGTTCCTCGGCCCCTCCTACCCTTCAGAAGAAATCGCGGCCTGGCTGAAGTCGAAGGGTTACCCGTTCCGCACGGTCGATCCCGTCACGCTCCCCTCGGCCGTCGCCGACCTCCTGGCTTCCGGCAAGGTCGTCGGACTCCTGCAGGGGCGCATGGAGTTCGGGCCACGTGCGCTCGGCGGGCGCAGCATCCTTGGCGATCCGCGCTCGCCCGCGATGCAGTCCGTCATGAACCTGAAAATCAAGTTTCGCGAGTCGTTCCGGCCGTTCGCGCCCTCCGTCCTGCGCGAGGAGGCCGCGGCGTGGTTCGAGTTCGACGGGGACTCGCCCTACATGCTCCTCTGCGCGGACGTGGCGAAGGGCCTCCGGCGCGAGATGACGGACGCCGAAAGGACGCTCTGGGGCATCGAGAAGCTGAACGTCCCGCGGTCGTCGATCCCCGCCGTCACGCACGTGGACTACTCCGCGCGCCTCCAGACCGTGCGGAAGGAGACGAACCCCGTCTACCACGCGATCCTCACGGCGTTCCGGGACCGGACGGGCTGCCCGGTCGTTGTGAACACGTCTTTCAACGTGCGGGGCGAGCCGATCGTGTGCACGCCCGAAGACGCTTACCGCTGCTTCATGCGGACGGCGATGGACGCGCTCGTTCTCGAGAATCACGTCCTCGTGCGCGACGACCAGCCTGCGTTCGTCGAGAGTGAGGATTGGAAGAAGACGTTCGCGCTCGACTGAAGGCCGCCGCGACGGTCCTCGTTTCGAGCGCTCTCGCGCTGGGGCTCGCCGAGGGTGCCCTGCGGCTTCGCGAGCGCGGCCGTGCTCCAGCGGCGAAAAGCGGCCTCGACTACGGCGACACCTTGCGCGGGGACGGCCTGGGTCCCGGGGGATTCCTGAAAGAGGGCTTCGAGGGGCGTGTCGTGAATGGCCTCGGCGGCACCGTCTTCTGGCGGAACAACGCGCAGGGATTCCGGCGCTCGGAGGACACGCCGGACACGCCGCTCCCCGGCGTCTTGCGCGTTCTCTCGATGGGTGACTCGTTCACGGCGGGCTATCGCGTGGACCAGGAGGAGACCTTCTCCCGCCTTCTCGAGAAGGATCTCGCCGCGCGCGGCCTCGCGGAGGTGCTGATCGCGGAGATTGAAGAGCCGGTGACGGGCCTCTTCTGGCTCGATCGTTCGGGGGCCCGGTTTCATACGTCCGTCGTGATTCTCGGCCTTACGCTCGGGAACGACATCGCGCAGGCGGGCCTCGTGCTCGATTCCCCCGGCGGGTATCGCATCGAGCCACCAGCCTTTCGCATCGAGCAGACGGCGGTGGGGCTCGCCCTCGAGAAGCGCGACGAGATTCACGCCATGATTCCCGAAGCGTGTCTCGCCGGGGCACCGGCGGAGGTGCCCGTGAGACGGCGCCTCCACGTTCTCGAACTCGCTTTCGGAATGCCCGCGCAGCCGATCGGAAGTTCCCGCAGCCCCGGCCTGTCGCGTTTCCTACTCGACGGGGTCAATGGACTCGGGATCTGTCTCGTCCCGCCGCCGCCCCTCGTGGACGTCCTTTTCGAGCGGCTCTCGCGGACGCTGCTCGGCTATCGGGCTCTCGCAAACGAACGCGCGCTCGCCTACGGGAAGATCCCCAGCTCCAGGTAGCTCACCGCGATCTTGTCGATCGCGGAAATGAAGGCGGCGGTGCGGAGGTCCGTCTTCGGATGCTTCCGTTGCGCGTCGCGGATCTGATGCCAGGCGACGGACATCGTCTCTTCCAGGCCCGAGTTGACGAGGTCTTCCTCTTCGGCCCCGTGAATGAGGAGCTTGCGCTCGTTGTCGGACAGGGGCTTTCCGGTCGCGCTCTCGATCGACTTCACCATCCGGGCAGCGCTCATCTCTTCGAAGCGCTTCTCCATGCGGCCGAAGCGCACGTGCGAGAGGTTCTTGAGCCACTCGAAGTACGACACCGTGACGCCGCCCGCGTTGAGGTACATGTCGGGTATCACGCAGATGCCCTTTTGCCGGAGGACCGCGTCGCCGTCGGCGGCGATCGGGCCGTTCGCGGCCTCGGCGACGATCTTCGCCTTCACGCGCGCGGCGTTTGCGCCCCGGATCACGTTTTCGAGCGCGGCCGGCACGAGGACGTCGCAGTCGAGGAACAAGGCGTCCTCGCTCGGGATGTCGATGGCGCCCGGGAATCCCATGATCTTGCCGGTGGCGGCCCGGTGCTTCATCACCGCGGCGACGTCGAGACCCTTCGGATTTGCGATCGCCCCTTCCCACTCGGACAGGCCCACGATCACGGCTCCGCCCTCCTGGATGAACCTCGCGGCGTGGGACCCGACGTTTCCGAGACCCTGCACGACCACGCGCTTCCTGGCGAGGCCGGCCGAGAGCCCCACCTGCTTGAGCAGCTCGGTATCCGCGAGAGCTTCTCGGACGCCGAAGAAGACGCCGCGGCCCGTGGCCTCCTTGCGACCGCGGATGCCGCCCTGGCTCAGCGGCTTCCCGGTGACGCATCCGATGGCGTCGATTTCGCCCGGGTGGAACTGCGCGTACGTGTCGGCGATCCACGACATTTCGCGGGGGCCCGTTCCGTAGTCCGGAGCGGGCACGTCGATCCCGGGCCCGATGAAGTTCTTCTTCGTCAGCTCGGCGGTATAGCGGCGCGTGATGCGCTCGAGCTGCTCGACGGAGATCTTCCTCGGGTCGATTTTGATGCCGCCTTTGGCTCCGCCGAACGGCACGTCGACGATGGCGCACTTGAACGTCATGAGGGCCGCGAGCGCGAGAACCTCGTCCTCGTTCACGTCGGGCGAGTAGCGGATCCCTCCTTTGACGGGGAGCTTGTGGTGGCTGTGCTCGGCGCGCCAGGCTTCGATGACCTCGTAGCCGCCCCCTTCCCGCCTCACGGGGAAGCGAAACTTGTAGACGCTGTTGCAGACCTTGATCTGTTCGAGCAGGCCTGGCGGATAGTCGAGAAAGCTGGCGGCCGCGTCAAAGTTCTGGTTGACGGTGTCCAAGAACCCCTGAGACTGCGAATCGGACATGGGAATCCTCCGGTTCACGGAGTTTAGTGGACCCGCGATAGGATTGGCACCCTATGATAGTGGGGGTGCGGGACGTGGTCCTGCTCGCGCGTGCGGATCTCGTGCGTTTAAGCGCCGAGGCTCGGCTTTCCCCTCGACGCCGCCAGAACCGGAACCTGCACGAGATGGGCGACGTCGTCCATCGTCTGTTCAACGCGATCGAGCCGGGGAGCTACGTGCGTCCCCATCGTCACCTCAGCCCGCCGAAGGCCGAAACCATGGTGGTCGTCTCGGGCCGGCTCGGGCTCCTCGTCTTCGACGAGGACGGCGCGGTCAAGGAGACGACCGTGCTCGAAGCGGGCGGCGAGACGTTCGGCGTCGAGGTGCCGGCCGGCACGTGGCACTCGTTCGTCTCCCTGACGCCCGGAACCGTCGTTTTCGAGGCGAAGGAGGGCCCCTACGTGGCCCCCGGTGGAGGCGATTCCGCTCCCTGGGCTCCCGAGGAAGGGGCTCCGGAGGCCGCCACCCAGGTCGCGATCTGGCATAAGCTCTTTGGAAAGACGCTGTCATGAACTTCTCTTCACGAGACCTTTACAGTGCGCTGCAAGTCTGGGGCGCCATTCTTTCTTCTCTCAACTTCAAGCAGAGGTGAACACATGAAATTGCATCCCCGATTCGGCCTGACGCTCGCCCTCGCGGCGATCGCGGCCCTCCTCCTGTCGGCCGTGCCCGCGTTCGGCCAGGAGACCGCCGGTGGTCTTCAGGGGCTCGTATCGATGAAGTCGGACAAGAGCCCTCTCCCCGGCGCCTCGGTGGAGGCCGTCCACGTCCCCACGGGCACGCGTTACAACGCCGTCACGGCGGCCAACGGACGGTTCAACATCCTCAACGTCCGGGTCGGCGGCCCGTATACGGTTTCCGCCAAGATCAGCGGCTTCAGGACCCAGACTCTGAATGGCATTGAAATCGGTCTTGGAGAAAAGCGGAACCTGGGATTCGAGATGGACCTCGAGGGCGTGCAGCAGGCCGTCGTCGTGACGGCCCATGAGATACCGCTGATCAGCCCGGACCGGATGGGGTCCGTCCAGGCGGTTTCGGACGCCGAGATCAAGACCCTGCCGACCATTCGCAGGCAGTTCCAGGACTTCGCCCGGGTGAGCCCCTACGTCAACGTGGCTCCCAGCGATGGGACACAAACCACCATATCGATTTCGGGAAAGAACAATCGGTACAACACGATCCAGATCGACGGCGCGGTCAACAACGACCTGTTCGGACTCGCCAGTACCGGCACCCCGGGCGGCCAGACAGACACGCAGCCCATCTCGCTGGACACCATCCAGGAGATCCAGGTCGCCGTCTCCCCCTACGACATCAAACAGGGTGGGTTCACCGGAGGCGCTATCAACGCGATCACCCGGAGTGGGACGAACGACTTCCACGGTTCCGTCTACGGCTCGAAGCGGAACGAAAGCTACATCAGCAGCAAGGTCCCGCAGGCCTACGGCGACGCGGTCGACAAGCCGATCGCGTCCTTCAGCTCGGACCAGATCGGCGCCCGCGTGGGCGGACCGATCCTGACAGACAAGCTCTTCTTCTTCGCCAGCGGCGAGAGGAACAAGCTTTCGCAACCGACGAACGGGTCCGCTGACGGGTCGACGGTCAACACGTACAAGGATCCGGCGGGCGCCGCCCAGTTCCAGAGTGTCCTGACCAACAAGTACGGCTACAACCCGGGCGGGCTCGGGGACTACAACCAGCGGACGAACAGCAACCTGCTCCTCGGCAAGCTCGACTTCAACCTCTCGGGCTCCAACCAGGTCTCGTTCCGGTACAACTACGTCGACGCCCTGAGCGACACACTCGGTCAGAGCCGCAGCTCCAGCGCCTATACCTTCGAGACGGCCGGGTACACGATCACCGACAAGACGAACTCGGGGGTGTTGCAGGTCAACAGCGTCTTCGGCGCCAATTCGTTCAACCAGGGCCGCGTCGGCTACCAGACGATCGAGGACAACCGCGCGGTGCCGGTGGCCTTCCCGTCGATCTACATCTGCAATGCGCCCAACACGAGCTGTACCGGGGGCGGGACCTACGCCCTGGTCGCAGGAACCGAACGCTCTTCCGGAGCGAACTCGCTCAACCAGAAGATCCTCGAGGTCACCGACGACTTCACGCTGATCAAGGGGAACCACACGCTCACGATCGGAACTCACAACGAGTTCTTCAAGTTCGAGAACCTCTTCATCCAGGACGTTTACGGAACGTACTTCTTCAACAGCATCAACGACCTCAGCGCCGGCAACGCGGCCCGATACCAGGTCAAGTTCGCCAACGGAGCCGATCCGCGCCGGCCGACCCAGTTCGGCGCCCAGCAGTGGGGCCTCTACGTGGGTGACCAGTGGAGGGTCAACAATAGCCTCACGTTGAACCTGGGCATCCGGTTCGATCTCCCGCGGCTCACGGACCAGCCGAGCTACAACTCGCTCGTCGACAGCACCTTCGGGATCGACACGAGCAACGTGCCCAACAACCAGCTGATGATCTCGCCCCGCCTCGGCTTCAACTGGACCCCGAGCGGGTCGACCAAGGATCAGGTGCGCGGCGGCATCGGCGTCTTCGCGGGCCGCACGCCGTTCGTCTGGATTTCCAACGCCTACGGCGGCACTGGAATCGAGATCACGGGCCTGAGCTCGACCAACGTCCCGTTCAACGGGGATCCCAACAACCCACCGAAGAACTTCCCTCCCGGAACGGCCGCCGTCTCCGTCGACACCGTCGATCCCCATTTCAAGTTCCCCCAGGTCCTTCGCAGCACCCTGGCGTACGACCGCGAGCTCCCGTTCGGGATCCGCGGGAGCGTCGAGGGGACGTTCACGAAGACGCTGGAGGACGTCTTCTACTACAACCAGAACAAGGTCCCGTCCGGCGCCACGACGTTCTGGGGCGCGCCCATCTACAAGAACTATAATTCCGGGTTCTCTGACGTCACCTACCTTTCCAACACCACGAAGGGCGAGCAGCAGAACCTCGTCGTGCAGCTGGAGAAGCGCTTCCCCTTCGGTCTCTATGTCAACGGGTCGTACGCCTACATGAACGCCAAGGCCGCCTTCGAGGCGACCTCCAGCGTGGCGTACTCGAACTGGCAGTTCCAGACGACGAACGGCGACATCTACACCCAGCAGCTCACGCGTTCCTTCTTCGATGTGCCGCATCGCTTCAACGTCGTCGTGTCGCAGGCCTTCCGGACGGGACCGCTGAGCCACAACGTCGGGCTGATCTACTTCGCGCAGTCAGGGCAGCCCTACTCGATCCTGATGGGCGGCGACGTGAACAAGGACGGGGCCTCTGGCAACGACCAACTCTTCGTGCCCCAGAACTACGGCGACATCGTGTGGAAGGGAGCGGGGGCTCCCACCGAAGACCAGTGGAACACCTTCGTCTCGACGACGGGCCTCGACAAGTACCGCGGCCAGATCGCTCCGCGCAACGCGCTCGACGCCCCGTGGATTCATTCGCTCGATTTTCACTACGACGTGGAACTGCCGATCTCGGTGGTCAGGGTGCAGCTCACGTTCGACGTCCTGAACCTTATCAACCTGATCGACAACAACTCGGGACTCCTCCGTTACGTCAACTTCCAGACTTACACCGCACTCAATTATTCGGGGATCGACTCGGCCACGGGCAAGCCGATCTACACGGTCAGTGCGAACGCGCTCAACGAGGGGAGGCAATACAGCACCAACGACCTCCGCTCGCGCTACCAGCTGAAGTGGGGGGCGCGCCTTTCGTTCTAGCCGGTTTCGCCACGCTCCAGGGAACGGGGGGCTTCGGCTCCCCGTTTTTTTTCGGTATTCTCCGTCCCCGGAGGAAGTCTGATGTCCGTCACCACCGATTCGCCCACGATCCCGCCCGTCTCCGTCCTCGGGGACCATGAGCGGGAGCTCGCCGAGGGCGTGTACGACTTCGCCGTCGAGTCGATCGGCCCCCACTCGGCCCGGATGGACCGCGACAACGTCATGGATCCCGATCTCATCCGAAAGTTCTTCGAGCTCGACCTCATGGGGATCGAGATCCCCGAGGAGTACGGCGGCCTCGGTTCGAACTTCACGACGTCCATCGCGATCATCGAGGCGCTCGCGCGCGTGGACGCGGCCTGCGCGGTCGTCGTGGACGTCCAGAACACGCTCGTGAACAACGCGATCAAGCGGTGGGCATCTCCCGCGATCCACAAGAAGTACTTCCCGCAGCTCGCGAAACAGAAGGTCGCGGCGTACGCGCTCTCCGAGGCAGGCTCGGGCTCCGACGCGTTCGCCCTCGCGACGACGGCGATTCCGAAGGGCGACCGCTGGCTCCTGAACGGCGGCAAGCTCTTCATCACGAACGGCCTCGAGGCCGAGCTGTTCCTCGTGTTCGCGAACGTGGACAAGAGCAAGGGCTACAAGGGCATCACGGCATTCCTCGTGGAATCGCAGTGGAAGGGCTTCATGAAAGGCAAGAAGGAGGACAAGCTCGGGATCCGCGCCTCCTCCACGCTCGCGCTCGCCTTCGAGGACCTCGAAGTCCCCGCGGAAAACGTCGTCGGGAACGTCGGCGAAGGTTACAAGATCGCCATCGAGACGCTGAACGAGGGCCGCATCGGCATCGGCGCCCAGATGGTCGGGATCGGGCGCGCCGCGCTCGACTACGTGACGAAATACGTCAAGGAGCGCCAGCAATTCGGCCAGCCGCTCGCGCAGTTTCAGGCCGTCCAGCACGAGCTCGCGCGGATGGACATGGAGCTCGAGTGCGCCCGGCTCGCCGTCTACAACGCGGCGCGCCTCAAGGAGGCGGGCCTGCCGTTCGCGCGCGAAGGCGCGATCGCGAAGCTCAAGGGCTCCGAGGTCGCCGAGATGTGCACGTCGAAGGGCCTCGAGCTCCTCGGCGGCTACGGTTACGTGAAGGACTATCCCCTCGAGAAGATGTACCGCGACGCGAAGATCGGGAAGATCTACGAAGGCACGTCCTTCATGCAGCTCAACACGATCGCGAAGGACGTCCTGAAGCGCGGCTGACGCCTACCGCTCCGCTGCGGGGCCAAGCGCCTCCTCGCCGCGCTCGCCAGTCTTCATGCGGAGCGCGTCGAGAACGGGGAGGATGAAAATCTTGCCGTCGCCACGGCGTCCGCTGTGGCCCGACGTCGTGTAGAGCGCGTCGAGGATGCCTGCCACCTCCTCGTCGCGGCAGAAGATCTCGACGCGGATCTTCTTCGTCATCTCGATGCCCACGTGCTCGTGGTGCTCGGGATGCGCCGCATCGTGCTCCTGTCCGAAGCCGCGCGCGTCTGACACGGTGAGCCCGTGGATGTGCTGCTCGGAGAGCGCGTCCACGATCGCGAAGAGGCGGTCGGGTGGGAAGAAGCCGAGAACATAACGCATCAGTACTCCTCCTCATCACGTTCGAAGAGCTCGTAGAGAACCGGCAGGACGAAGAGCGTGAGCAACGTGGCGGTCACGAGACCGCCGATGATGACGACGGCGAACGGCCGCTGCGTCTCGGCGCCCACGGCATGGGAGAGGGCCGCCGGAAGCAGGCCGAAGGCGGCCATCGCGGCGGTCATGAGGACGGGGCGGAAGCGTGTGAGCGCTCCCTCCGTTACGGCGTCGAGGAGCGTGCGTCCGGCCCGGCGCAGGTCGCGGATGCGCTCGACGAGGAGGACTCCGTTCTGGACGGACACGCCGAAGAGCGCGATGAAGCCGACGAGGGCCGACACGGACAGCGTCAGGCCCGCGAGCGGCAGCGCGAAGAGCCCGCCCACGGCGGCGAACGGCACGTTCAGCAGGATGAGCGTCGCGAGACGGGGCGAGTCGAACGCGGCGAAGAGAAGGAAGAAGATCGCCGCCAGCGTGATCGGAAGGACGACCATGAGCCTCTTCACGGCTCGTTGCTGATTTTCGAACGCGCCGGTCCATTCGAGGCGGTAACCGATCGGCATCTTGACGGCCGCGTCGACCTTTTGCCGCGCCTCGGAAACGAGCGACCCGAGGTCACGCCCGCGCACGGACAGCTTCACGGCAACGGTGCGCGAGTTCTCCTCGCGGTAGACGCGCGCCGAACCGGGCGCGAGACGTACGTCGGCGACCGAGCCCAGCGTGAGCTTCTCGCCGTTCGGGCCGAGAATCGGAATCGCTCGAATGGATTCCTGGTCCGACACGGCGCCGGGGTCGACCCGGACGACGAGGTCAAACGTCTTCTCGCCCTCGAGGATCTGCGTCGCCACGGCGCCGCCGAGGGCGGTCTCGATCACCGTCTGGATGTCCGACACGGAGAGCCCGTAGCGGCCGATCGCGGAACGGTCGATGGCGATCTGCACCTGTGGCTGGCCGAAGAGGCGTTCGGCCGCCACGTCCGCGGCGCCCGGCACCGAGTCGAGGATCGCCGCCACGTGGTCCGCGAGGTCCTGAAGCACGACAGGATCCTCTCCGAAGATCTTGACCGAGAGCTCGCTCTTGATGCCCGACACGGCCTCGTTCACGTTGTCCTCGATGACCTGCGAAAACGTGAGCTCTACCCCGGGAATCGCGGACAGCTTCCGGTTCATGGCGTCCGAAAGCGCGTCCCGCGTCCTCGCGGTCGTCCAGCGATCGCGCGGGATGAGATCGACATAGAACTCCGACGTATCGAACCCGTTCACGTCCGTGCCGTCGTCCGGACGGCCGAGCTGACTCACGACGGCCTTAGTCTCGGGGAACGACGCGAGGGTGGCCCGGATCTGCCGGGTGATGCGGGAGGCTTCGGTCGGCGAGATCGACCCCGGAAACGTCGCGCGGACCCAGAGGGCGCCCTCGTCGAGCTTCGGCAGGAACTCCGAGCCGAGCAGCGCGGCGACCGTGCCACCGAGGGCGAGAAGGACGACGGCGGCGGCGACAACCGACTTGCGGCGCTCGAGGACGAACCCGAGCGCAGGCTCGTAAAGTCGCGTGAGAGTTCGCACGAGCACCGATTCGGCCTCGCCCGGACGCGCGGGCCCGGCGGGGGTCGCGGGCGTCGAAGACTCGGCCTTGCGTCTCTTCACGACGTAGCTCGCGAGGACGGGCACGACCGTGAGCGCGAGGATCGTGCCCCACAGGAGCGCGAAAGTGAGCGTCAGCGCCATCGGGCGGAAGATCTTCCCCTCGACACGCTGGAGGGTGAAGAGCGGCAGGAACGCCGTGATGAGGATGGCCTTCGAGAAAAGGATGGGCTTCCCGACCTCGCTCGTGGCCTGCACGATGGTGGAGGAGAGCGACCGGAGCTTGCCGCCCCGCTCCTCGAGGATTCGGAGCAGGTTCTCCACGACGACGACGGCGGAATCCACGATGATGCCGAAGTCGATCGCGCCCATCGAGATGAGGTTCGCGGGGACGCCGCGCAGGTCGAGGAGCAGGAACGCTCCGAGGAGTGAGAGAGGCACGACGGCCGCGACGACGAGCGCGGAGCGCGCGTTCTTGAGGCCGAGAAAGGCGACGAGCACGACCAGGACGAAGCCGATGCCCTCGGCCATGTTCTTCCTCACGGTGTGCAGCGTGCGGTCGATGAGGGCGGTGCGGTCGTAGTGCGGAACGATGCGAACGCCGGGCGGGAGCGCCGTGCGGCCGATCTCGTCCACCTTCGCGCGCACCCGCTCGAGAACCTCGAGCGCGTTCTCGCCCTTGCGCAGGAGGACGATGCCCTGGACGACATCGTCCGCGTCTTCCGTCCCGACGGTCTTCCCGACGCGCCCGAGCCGGATGCGCGGACCCACGCTGACGGTGGCGACGTCCCGGATGCGGATCGGCGTGCCGCCGCGCGTGACCACGGCGATCTCGGCGATGTCGTCGAGGCTTTGGACCAGCCCGAGGCCGCGCACGACGTACATCTCGGCTCCGTGCTCGATGTAGGCGCCGCCGGCGTTGCGGTTGCCCTTCGAGAGGGCGTCGAACACCTGCGCCAGCGTCAGCGCGTAGGACTTGAGCTTCAGCGGGTCGACGTTCACCTGGTACTGTTTCGTCGGCCCGCCGAAACCCACGACATCGACGACACCTGGCACCGTCCGCAGCTTCCGCTCCACGACCCAGTCCTCGAGGGATTTCAGCTCGAGCGGTGAGAAGCCCGGCGGGCCCGTGACGGTGTAGCGGTAGATCTCGCCGACGGGCGTCGAGTCGGGCGAGAGGTTCGCCTGCGCCCCCTGAGGCAGCGTCACGGACTGCAGCCGCTCGAAGGCCTGGTTCCTGACGTAGGCGCGGTCGGCATCGTCCTCGAAGACGATCGTGACGGTCGAGAGGCCGAAGATCGAGATGGAGCGCATGGACGCGCGCTTCGGGATCCCGTTCATCTCGTTCTCGACCGGAATCGTGACGAGGCGTTCGACCTCCTCCGCCGCATGGCCGGGAAAGAGCGTGATGATCTGCACCTGTACGTTCGTGACGTCGGGATACGCCTCGACCGGCAGACGCAGGAACGCGAGGACGCCGAAGGCCGCGAAGATGGCGAGGAGCGCGAGGACGATGACGCGCCTGTGGAGCGCGTACGAGACGACCGCGCGGATCACGAGCTCTTTCCAGAGGCGAAGAGCGAGGCGAGAAGGAGGCTCCCGTCCGTGACGACGCCCGCGCCTTCGGGCAGGCCCGATAGGACGGGCACCTTGCCGTCGCGCTCGACGCCGACGTCCACGGCGACGCGCCGGAAGCGCCCCAGCCCGTCCGCGACGAAGCAGAAGCGCTTTCCGTCCTCCGTGAGAACCGCCCGCGCCGGAATGACGGCCACGGCGGCGCCGGCGCGGCCTTCGACCTCCACGGTCACGTACATCTCCGCCTTCAGGAGCGCCGCGGAGTTGTCCACGCGACCCCGCGCCTTCACGGTACGCGTCGCGGCGTCGAGCGCGTCGCCCACGAGGTCGAGGTGTCCCGCGAACGTCCGGCCGGGATAGGCGTCGGTCCGAAGCGACAGGCGGTCGCCCGCCTTCACGGAGGCGAGGTCGCGCTCGGTCACGTCGAGCATCACCCAGAGAGCGCGCGGCTCGCTCACCACGAAGAGAGGAACTGTCGCGTCGGGCCGCGCTTCCTGGCCCGCGTTCGCATTGCGCTCGACGACGACTCCGGCGATCGGCGACGTCAGGCGATAGAGCTGGTCCGGACCGCGCGCGGTATCGCCCGCCGCGTCGCCGCCCCAGCGCGCGAGCCGCGCCGCTGTGCGGCGCGCTTCGGCGCGCCCGCGGGAGAAATCGGCCTCCGCCGCATCGAGGTCCTTCCGGGGTGCTGCGCCGCGCTCGACGAGCCGGGCCACGCGCTCCCGGGTGCGCTCGGCGCTCGTGAGATCCGTGGCGGCCCGCGCCGCATCGGACTGCGCCTGCCCGAAGTCCGGCGAGGAGATCTCCGCGAGGAGCGCGCCGGCGGACACGCGCGTGCCGACGGGCGCCTTGAGCGCGACGACGCGTCCCGCGAGGGGCGGGAGGACGCGCACCGTCGCGTCCTCGTCCCAGGCGAGCCGGCCCGTGACGGCGAGTGGTGCGGGCTTCTGCCCGGCCACGAGCTCCACTTTGAAGGCGGTGAGCTGCGGCGATCCGGCTTCGAACGTGAGCGTGTCGCCCACGCGCGCGGGCGGCGGGAGGGCCACGGAGTCAGGCGCGCGCTTGCCGCAGGCGGTGAGAAGGCTGGCGGCCAGAAGGCCCGTGAGAAAGCGTGTCGTCATGGCTGTTCCCTGTCGGTGCCGGGGCGCGCGGTGCGAAAGTCGGTGCGCGCGGCGGCGAGTTCGCCCCGCGCGGAGATCGCGGCGAGGCGGATGTCGTTGGCGTTACGTTCGGCTTCAAGGAGCTCGAGAAGCGAGGCGGCGCCCTGCTCGTATGCGAAGCGCACGGTGTCGCGAACCGTTTGGGCCTTCGGGAGGAGATCGTTCACGAGTCGGAGAGCCCGCAGTTGAGCCGTCTCGAGGGCGTCGCGCGTGGCGGCGAGATCCTGCCGAACGCGCACGCGGCCGCGGGCGAGGTCGCGCCTCGCGGACTCGACGGCGACCTGGGCCGCGTGGATTGCGCCGCCATTGAGGTTGAAGACAGGCAGTGGGAACGAGACGCCGAAGCCTACGGAGCTCCGCTGGTCGGGTGGCTGTCTTTCATACTGCGCGAGGAGAGTGGGATCGGGTGCGCGAAAGGCCTTCTGGAGCGCGAGCTCCGCCTCTGCCTTCCGGACCGCCGCCTCGAGCGCCGCGAGGTCCGGGCGACGCGTGAGAAGAGTGTCGTCGTCCGGCGTCGCCGGGGAGTCGGGCGGCGTGATTTCGCCGGGCGCGTCGAGGTCCTCGGCCGGCGCGACGGAAGGCAGGTTCAGGAGAGCCGCCAGAGTACGGGCCGCGTTCGCATACGCGAGGTCGGATTGCGCCGCGTCGGCAAGGAAGCGGCCGGCGGCTATTTCGATCTGCGTCTTCTCCGAGATGGAGATCTCTCCCGCGGCCTCGCGCTCTTTCGCGAGTCCCGCGGTCTTTCCGAACGAGGCAGCCGTCTCGCGTGCAATGGTCGCGTTCGCGCGCGCCACGCCAGCGGACGTGTACGCCCGCACCACGGCCGCCTCGAGCAGTCGCGCGGTATCGGCGAGGCGGGCCGTGGCGCCTGCGATTCCCTCGTCCGCAGAAACCCGCCGGTCTTTGCGCTTTCCGCCGATCTCCACGAGCTGTGAGGCGGAAACGACGGTGTCGTAGGATCGGCTGTAGAACCCGTTGCCGTAGATCGTGTTCGCGGGCGAGCCGTCGGTCGCAATCTTGCTCGTCGAGTACGCCAGAGCCGGGTTCGGCAGCGCGACGGCGGTCGCCCGCTGGGCGCGCGCGGACTCCACGTCCGCGCGCGCGGCCAGGAGGTCGGGGTTTTGCGCGCGCGCGAGGCGCAAGGCTTCGGCGAGCGTGACGCGCGGCGCGGCGTCCTCGCCCGGGGCAGGCGTGGCCGCGAACACGCAGAGCGCGGCGACGGCCAGGCCGATAGTCTTCTTCACGGAATGCTCCTTTGGGCGGCGCGCGTGCGCCGGCAACCTTCAAATCCGAACGGGAATGTGAAGGGGCGTCAGGAGCGGGAGGGAGGGCCCCGGGCGGAGATGTCGCGCGAACGCGGTACCTGGGGCGCGAGATCTCGCGCGGCGGGAGGGAGCGTGCCGGCGGCCAGCGGGGTCTCGGAAAGCGTTTCCGCCGTCGGCGCGTCGAGCACGACGAGCGACGGCATGTCCGGGATGTCCGTACCCCAGACGCGCGGCGCGTACAGGTCGGGCCCGGGCGTCTCGGGGTCGTCCGCAAGACCCGTATTGCCCGCGCCCATGTCGCGAAGATCGCCGGCCAGCACGGCGCCCGCCCCGAGGACCGGGGCCAGAAGGGCCACGAGGAGGAATGTGGCGGCGGTGCGGGCGGCGAATGGGCGCATGCGGCTCAGGCGGCGAATTCTACGCGAAACCTGAAGCCCTTCCCAACCTCATGTTCGACCCAAACGAACTGGCCGGCATCAGGGCAGACGAGTTACTGTCTCGGGCCATGAGCGCATCCCCGGCGACCGAAGGTGCGCTCAAGCGCGATATCGGCCTCTGGCAGGGGACCGCCCTCAACATCATCGACATGGTGGGGATCGGTCCCTTCGTGACCCTCCCTCTCATTCTCGCCGCGATGGGCGGCGGGCGCGCGCTCGGCGCGTGGATCCTCGGCGCGGTCCTCGCCATCGCGGACGGCCTCGTGACGGCCGAGCTCTCGGCCGAGCTGCCGCGCGCGGGCGGCTCCTACGCCTTTCTGAGGGAAGCGTACGGTCCCGCCCGTTGGGGCCGGCTCATCTCCTTTCTCTTTCTCTTCCAGATCATTTTTTCCGCGCCCCTCTCGATGGCTTCCGGCGCGATCGGCTTTTCGCGCTACCTCCATTTCGTCTTCCCGGAGATCCCGGACCGCTGGGAGGCTCCCGTCGCGTCTCTCCTCTGCATCGCCGTGACGCTGCTCCTGATGCGCCGGATCGGCGCGATCGGGAAATTCTCGATCGTCCTCTGGATCGGGGTTCTCGCGACGCTCGGGATCGTGATCGGTCTCGGCCTCCCGCACCTGAAGCTCGAGGCGTTCCGGTTCTGGGAGGCGCCCGTCGTCACCGCGCCGGGCATTCTCCCGCCCGCGGGCATTTTCGGCGGGCTCGGCCTGGCGCTGATCCTCGCCGTGTACGACTACCTCGGCTACTACAACGTGTGCTATCTCGCCGAGGAGATCGTCGAGCCCACGAAGACGATTCCGCGCGTCATCGTCGTCTCGATCCTCTCGGTGGCGGTTCTCTACATCCTCATGAACGCCTGCATCGTGTCGGTGCTCCCGATGCAGCAGGCCATGAGCTCGAAATCCACGGTCGCGGATTTCGTCGCGGTGCTCGCGGGGCGGCCGGTCGCGCGCCTCGTCACCGGCCTCATCCTGTGGACCGCGTTCGCGTCCGTGTTCTCGCTGACGCTCGGCTATTCGCGCATCCTCTTCGCCGCGGCGCGGGATGGAAACTTCTTCCCGGTTTTCGCGAAGCTGCATCCGACGGATGGCTATCCCGTCGTCGCGCTGCTCGCGCTCGGCGGCGCGGCCTCCGTCTTCTCGTTCCTGAACCTCAAGGTCGTCGTCTCGGCCATCGTGTCGATCCGGGCGATCATCCCGTTCATCGCGCAGATCGCGGCGGCGCTCGTCCTCCGGAAGACGCGCCCGGATCTCGCGCGGCCGTTTCGCATGTGGCTGTATCCGTTGCCGGCATTCATCGCGCTCGTTCTCTGGGGCTTCGTCCTGTTCTCGCCCGAGAAGGGGTTCAAGGTGGCCGGGCTCGCCGTGCTCGGCGCGGGTATCGTCGCGTACCTCGTCACGGCCCGGCGAAAGTCTGAGTGGCCGTTCACCGCCCCCGCCTCCGGCCGGGGCTGAAAGGAGACCCCATGAGCCACCTGGCCGTTCTCACGAGCGGAGGAGACGCGCCCGGCATGAACGCGGCGATCCGCGCGGTCGTGCGCGCCGGCATCGCGCACGGGTGGACCGTTTCCGGAGTGCGCCACGGCTTTGCGGGCCTCCTCGGCGGCGAGCTGGTTCCGCTCGGCCCGCGCGACGTCGGCGGAATCATCCAGCAGGGCGGCACGATTCTCGGCAGCGCCCGATGCGACGCGTTCAAGACGCCCGAGGGACGCGAGCAGGCGCTCGGCGTCCTCAAGGCTCGCGGTGTCGAAGGGCTGGTCGTGATCGGCGGAAACGGCTCGCAGATGGGCGCGAACATGCTCGCGAAGGCGGGATTTCCGGTCGTGGGCGTCGCCTCGACGATCGACAACGACCTGCCGGGCTCGGACATCACGATCGGCGTCGACACCGCCCTCAATATCGCGCTCGAGGCCATCGACCGCCTGAAGGTGACGGCCTCGTCGCACGAGCGCGCGTTTCTCGTCGAGGTGATGGGGCGCGATTGCGGTTACCTCGCGCTCATGGCGGGGATCGCCGGCGGAGCGGAGGCGATCGTGATCCCCGAAATGGAGACGAGCCCCGAAGGGCTCGCGCAGGAGCTCTACGCCTCGCGCGAACGGGGCAAGAAGCACGCGATCGTCGTCGTGGCCGAGGGGGCGCGCTACAACGCGCGGGCGCTCGCGCAGTACTTCCGCGAGAACGAGAAGCGGCTGGGCTTCGACCTCCGCGTCACGCAGCTCGGGCACGTGCAGCGTGGCGGTTCCCCCGGAGCCTTCGACCGGCTTCTCGCGACGCGGCTCGGCGCGGAGGCCGTCCGGCGGCTCGCGGCGGGAGAGCCCGGCGTCCTCGTCGGCCAGCTCAAGGGGGCCGTTGCGTCGACCCCTCTCGACGACGTCGTCGGGGGATCGAAGCCTCTCGACCCCGCCCTCTTCGCCCTCGCGCGCGCAATGTCGAGCTGACACCGGAGCCTGCTAACATCCCGCCTCCGAACGGGACGGCGACGTACCCAAGTGGTTAAGGGAAGGCTCTGCAAAAGCCTCATTCGTCGGTTCGACTCCGACCGTCGCCTCCACTCCCGTGCCCCCACCGAGGTCCGCCTTCCAGCGTAAGCTTCGCGATGCCGGAGTGGCGAAATGGCAGACGCAGGGGACTTAAAATCCCCAGGCCTCAAAAGGGCCGTGAGGGTTCAAGTCCCTCCTCCGGTACCACTTAGCTTCTGAGGCGAAACCCCGAGGCGGAGAGGCTTGCCCTTACCTTGCCTTCGCGGTCGCTTTTCGGGGTCGGGAGTCACCCGTCCCCACGACGACGTACACGCTCGTGCTCGTGACGACGGGCCGAAAGGGAAGGGAGCCGGGGTCGCTCCTCGCGCGCGCGGGGGAGCCGCTCCCTAGTCCTGCCGGAATTCCGGCAGGATGCCGAGTCGCAGCTCGCGCGCGCGTGAGAGCCGCTCCCTGCAAACGTGCAGGGAGCTTCCGGCGAGGCTGGGCACTCCTCGCGCGCACGCTCAAGCGCTCCTGTGTGCGCATGCATTCACGCGCGCACGCTCAAGCGCTCCTGTGTGCGCATGCATTCACGCGCGCGCCCCGGCGACGAGTCAGGCGCGGAAGTTCACGGGCGCGATCGCGAGATCCAAGACGGCCATGAACGGACTCGCGACGCCGCAGGTTTTCAGCTCCGCGAGCAGAGCCAGATACGCGACTCCCTCGTCTGACGCGATGACCTTGTCCCCAGCGTTCCACCGGGTGTTTGCGGCTTCGGCGAACGTGCGCGCGGTCGCGAGGATGGTGGGGTCGGGCTTGGTGAGTGCCATGATGATGTTCTCCATTCTGAGCCTTCAGGCTCGGGGTGAAAGTCGGGACCGGACGTTTGCGAGAAAGGAAGATCGCAGCGGCGGGAGTAGCCGCCCGTCCGGCCTCGGCAGGTTGCTACTCGCGAATGCCAAACCCCCCGAGGTGGCGCGACTTATGACCGGGCCGGGGAGCGGACGGCGGCGCGCCCGCCGGCGTGAAGGGGACGGAGGAGCTCGGAGCGGGCAAACGGCGGCCAGGGGAGCCGGGCGAATTGAGGCTGTCCAGGCGCGCGCGGTCGTTCTCGGACAGCGAGCGAGGGTCCGCGATCTGTGCGTTCATTCGCGCGGCGTGATCCCTCGAGATCTGGAGCGGCGTTCGGTAATCCCCGTACGCGGGCTCGATGTGTCCGCCTCCTCCCGCTGCCTGAGAGACAGGGGCGAACGACCGACGCGAATTGTTCATCTGAATGTTGAGCATCTTCTCGTCGTACAGCCGCGCCTCGAGGTCGTCTCCGAAGTGCGCGCGGAGTTCGGCTTTCTTGGTCGACGGCAAGGCGAGGAATTCATTGAACGACGCGGGCGCGATCGGCGGAGGCGGAGCGACGGGCGCGGGCGGCGGGGCGGGCGCCGGAGCGGGAGGCGCACCGTCCCTCTGCGCGACGACGGCGCCAACCGCAGCCGTGGCGAGGCTCACGGCCTGGTCATATTGAACGGACGTCTCTACCGCGAGGGCAACCGCCTCATCAGCCCGCGCGACGGCGGCGGCGAGTTGCTCGCGAAGAGCGGCGTTTTCCTTTTCGAGAGGTGTCATGGATTCTTTCTCCTTTCAGGGTTCGGGTTCGTGATCCGGTTTGTGGTCGGTCGCTTCGGGCGGCTTGATTCGATCCTCGAGCGCGGGGAGGCCGACGTCGTCGGGCTCGTCCTCTTTCAGCATGGTGTATTCGATCTGCTCTGCGGCATGCAGCTTGAGCAGCCCCTCGAGCGTCGCCTTCTCGGCGAGCTCCCCGAGGCGGAGGCCGAGTGCGTCGCTGAGCTTGTCCAGTTGGTCCAGGCGACGGCGACGTGCGGCGGCTCGACGTGCATCGAAGGCGGCCTTCTCGACGCGCGCGTTGTGCTTGTCCCATTCGTCCGCGCGCCGTCGCCAGGACCAGTACTGGCTCGCCCGATAAAGCCCGCCGCTTGCGCGAGCGCTGCGAGCCGCCTTCCCCGTGAGCCCAGCGGCGCGAATGAGTGCGACGCGGAGACTTCGAGGATTCGTCTTCGCGTACTCGATGAAGATTCGGTGCAAACGGAGGGGCTCATCCTTGCCGCAAACGTCGCGCGTCCATCTCTCCCAGGGCTCGACATCGACGTTAGGTTCGGGCTTAGTACGAGGCGCCATTTTTTAGCCTTTCTTCGCCCGGCGCTTCGGCGGGTGCTCGAGTCGCATGATCGTCACGAGCCGCGCGCTCGACTCCTTCGCGAGAGCGTCGGCGAGCGTGTCGGCGGCGTCGCGCGCGTGGCGCTGAGCGGCCACGAGATTCAGGGTGACTCTCGCGCACCGTAGCGTGAGGGTCGCGAGTTCCAGGGTGAGGGACTCGGCTTCGTCCGCCGAGTCCCAGCGGACTTTCATCAGGTCGATAATGGCGTTCTTCTTCATGGGGTGGTCTCCTCTGCGAGCACGCGCACGCGGCGGGACGCGGGGAGACGACGGTGCGCCTCGGCCGCGAGGGAGTGAACGTGTGCAACTTGTTCGGTTCTGAGAAACACGGGGGCCGCGCCCGCGAGGATCGCCTCCACGTCGCGGACGCGCAGCCGTGAGACGCGAGCGAGGCGCACGAGATCCTCGAGCGGGAGCCTCATGCGGCGCCCCCTGACGGGCTCGTCTCGGAGGGGATAGCAGAGACCGCGCACGTCGCGATCGTGGTCACCACGGGCAGCGTGGAGAGGCGTTCCGTGTGTTTTTCCCTGCGAGCGCGGTCCAGGCGCCTCCGACGCTCTGCCACGTCGAGCGGCATCCGGGCGAGCCGCTTCTCCCAGCATCCGGGACAGTAGAGGTCGTCGGGGTCCGTCTCGGCGTGGCACCCGACGCACGGGTGAGCGGGCCGTTCACGGAGTAGGCGTTTCGCATCGGCGGACACCGCGGCGAGGTCGTCCAGGAGGCGCTCGGCCTCCGGCACGGCGGGAACGTCGGCGTCGATACGGCCATCCGGCCCGAGAGCCAGGACTCCGCCGAGAGCTTCCAGCCGAGCGACGATCTCGGCCGCGCCCGTCACGAGACGCTCCTCCGAAGACGGGACACGGGCAGAGCGGATAGATAGCCTTTTTCCGCGTCCGTGGCGTCCGTGGCGTCCGTCCGCTCCCCGGTCCCGGACGCGCCGGACGCTAAGGACGACGAATTAGGCTTCCTATCCGCTGTCGCTTGGAGGGTCAGGGTCCGGGTCCGGGCTTCGCCTTCCCGGCTCCACCGGACGGCGATCCCGACTTCTGCAAGCGTGGCCTCGAGGACGCGGACGCGACGCGAGAGCCCGTCCGCTCGCTTCGGCCAGCCGTCCGTCTTCGTCTCGTCGCCGTGCAGCTCGCGGAAGAGCTTGAGCAGCTCGCTCGCCGTGCCGGTCCAGCCGCCGCGCTTGACGACCAGCTCCCGCACGGCGCGGGCGACGCAATCGGCCTCGAGGACTTCTTCCGTCTGCGCCGACACGTTCGCCGTGTACGCCTTGAAGAAGGAATCCGCCCCGAAGCCGAGCGCCTCCGACACGGCCGCGCCCCACAGGCAGAAGTCGGCCATGCGCTCGAGCGTCATCGTCTTCTCGGCGATCCCCTGATAGAGCCTCATCGCCGAAGAGAGCGTGTCCAGCATCCCCGAGAAGATCGCGGGCGCCGCGGCGTCGAAGGCGCGCCAGAGCCCGGCCTCAGAACGACGCGCGGCCCGGTCGATACGATCTAGCTGTAGAAGTAGAAAGCGGTCCAGAAGATCGGGCGCCACGGTCGCGACGTTGATCCCGGTCATGATGATCGCGCGCTGGTAGGAATAGAGGATCTCGTCCGAGTCGGTGAACAGCTCACGCTTTGAGAAGCCGGCGCCCGTGACGGCCGCGCAGAGGATCTCCCCCTGGCGCGCCGAGATATGCGTCACGTTGTCGAAGAGCGGCACGGCGTTCGACTCGAGACAGAGCGCCAGCTCGTCGTCCTTCTGCGAAAGGTAGGAGGTCGGTGCGACGGAGGGATCGGTCAGACGCCGGAGCATCTTCCCGGCCGTCGTCTTCGCGCTTCCCTGCGGCCCGTGGAAGTCCAGCACGGGGCGCGGGACGTTGCCGAGCATGGCCGTGACGGGCCAGACGAGCGCGAGGAGTGCGTCTTCCTTCTCGCGGGTATTGAGGAAGCCGGAGAGCTTCTTCATGTCGCCGCTCGTGGCCGGCCTCGGGAGCGCGGCCTGTCGCCTAAAACGACGGAAGAGGATCGGCGGGCGTTCAATCGTCCAGCCTTCGCCCGTCACCTTCACGGCCTCTTGCTTCTCGTTTGCTAGGTCGATCCACGCGGCGCCGTCGTGAAACGCGAAGCGGTTATGCAGGGCGTGCTTCGGTCCTTCGAACACGGCTTTATGGGAGAGGACGCGCCGGGCGGCGGTGAGGGCCTCGCTGTTCGCCGCGCGTCCCGTCGTCCGGTAGAAGGTGCCCGAGAGGAACGTCGTGAACGTGTCGCTCTTCACGGACACGATGCGCCGGGAGTCGTCCGTCCCGATGGCCGCGTGGGGTGTCTCACGTTCATCGTGGAAGAGGAGGGAGTTCTCCTCGCCGATCTTGATGAGTCGCTTCGCCGCTCCGTCGGACTTCTCCTCGCCCGCGTTCTCCGGCGCCGTCACCTTGCGCGCGGCCGGAGCGTCGGCGGGTGCGTCGGCCGCGGGCCTCGGCCGCTCCGCTTCTTCCGGGTCCGGCGTGACGTTCTTCAGCGTCCACTCGACGATTTCCTCGGCCTCTCGCTCCGTCTTCCCCGCGGCCAGGAGGAGGTCCGTCACGACGAGGGCGAGATCCCCGTCCTCGAGCCCGAGTTTCCGCCCGTGTGCGGCCGTCGTTTTCGCCGAGGCGTGGCGGTTTCCTTCGGTCCAGCTCCGCCCCTCGGCCTTCTCGCGGACGATCTGCATGAGCTTCTCGCGCCGGGTGCCGGCTACGGGCCGCGGGCTCGTCGTCTTCGGCTTCGGCGGAGCGGGCGCCTTCGGCTTGACGGGATGCGCGGCGCGGATCTCGTCGGGCGTGTAGGAGTGCTCCACGCTCGGGCCGCCTTCAATCGTGACGAGCACGGGCTCCCGCTTCATGTGAAAGAAGCCGGCGAGTCGCGCGACGCGAGGAAGGTCCGTCACGGAGGCGTCGGAGCCGTAGTACGCGGCGAGCCGCTCCTGCATCGGCGTGAAGTCCTTGAGAGGCATCTCATCCGCCATGCGCCAGAAGGCCTGGTATCGGCCCGGCGACGTGTTCACGATGAACGACGGGCGCAGCGCGTACTCTCGCGTCCTGGGCTTGTCCTGGTCCGTGAAGACAGCCCGGACGGCGCGGACGTTCCGGGCCGTCCGTCCCTTCCCGTCGCCCGAGTTCAGCATGATGTAGACGCCGGCGCCTCGCTCGTTCCGCCGTCGCAGCTCGGCAGCGTGCTGGTCGAGCGTTCCGTGGAGCCATCCCGCGAGCCGGTCTTTCCCCGTCTTCGGCTTCACGTCGGAGAACGTCTGAAACGTAACGGCGGGATTCTTCTCGCCGGTGAGCGCCTCGAGGTGCGCGCGGGCATCGGCGAGAAGCGGGGCGAACGTGATAGGGAGCGCGCTCAAGCGACTTCTCCGAGCGGCTCCGCGTCCAGGAATGCCGCGTCCTCCAGGAGCGACTCCACTACGAAGGCTTCGGAAACGTGCGACACGCGAGCGGTCGAAACGTCGAGTCGCTCGATTCGAAACCATGCGCGCGTGCTCGCGGTCGTGACGAAGGCCGCCCGTCCGGGCGAGACGGCCAGGGCGGCGGCGTGGAGTTCGTCGAGGAGGCGCCGCGGCGTAGACTGAGGGGCCGATTTTCGGTAAGATCCTGCTAGGGTTTTTCGGGAGTCGCGGGGGGCGTTCGGGGTCAAGCCGAGCGCTCCCGTCTTGTTTGTGGTCACGGTCGCTTCCTCTTTCTCACGCCGCGGCGCCGGTGCGCGCGGCCTTCTCTTCGGCGGTGGACGTGAAAGAGCGCCTCTCGATCCATGCGATTACGGCGCTCCGCTTGTAGAGAATCTTTCGGCCCGTCGGCTTGAGGTAAGAAGGGCCGCCCCCTCGCACCCGCTCCGCGCGAGAAGAGCCCGGCCTCAGTCCGCGGAAGGATTCGTATTGCGCGCTCGTCAGGTATTCGTCGGTCACGGCGTGTACCTCCACTTGCACAGTGAGTCACGCCACGGCACGAGCGGAAGGAAGCGCAATGGCTAGCCACGGCGTTTCGTTTTCCATCCGCGGACGCGCGCGGAAAGCGAATCCCAGTCCTTCAGGCCAAGCGCGCGAGCCCGCCGCTCGCGTTCGTCGTCGTCGAAGGCGTGGCGCGCGGCCCAGAGGTTGAGAATAAGCACGCGCCTCGTGGCGTCCGGCTTCTTCACCTTCGCCGGCTTGGCGATCGCATCTCCGACACGGCGGAGCAGCGCCGCCAGCTCGTCGGGCACGTCTTTCTCGGCGCGCGCGCGTCGTTCCGCCCGGAGAGCTTCCAGCGCGGCGCGAACCTGCGCGGATTCGAGCGCGCCCGGCGCGTTGCGGAGGATCTCGGGGAGGAAGTCGAAGGATCTCCATTGCTCGGCGAGGCGCGCGAGGTCTGCGGCCTCTTCGGCCGGCGTGAGGTTGCGCACCTCGGAGGCCACGAGCACCTCCGCCGGCCTTAGCCCGGAGTCCTCCCTCACTTCAGCGTCGAGAGCCGCGGCGCGGGGATCCCCTGCGAGCAGGGAGGCCCCCTCTCCTCTTTTCGCGCGCGCCTCCGCCTCGCGGCGACGGTTCACGCCATCGTGTGCCGCGAGAAGGTGCCTGAGGATGCGCACGAAACTCTCGACGTCGAAACTCGGGGGCCTTCTCATCGCGCGCGCCTCTTCCCGGCGCGGACGGCGGCGCGCTGATTCTTCGATGCGAACGGGAGGACGGCGGCCCGCGCTTCAGTCGCCGCGCGCAAGTCCTCGATTCCCAAGGGTGCGTAAACCCGTTCGGTCACGCGCACGTCGGCGTGTCGGAGGAGCTTGCTCGCCACGTGGAGCCCGGCCGCCTTCGCCACGGCCAGGCCGAAGGTCCGGCGCACGTCGTGTACGTGCACGTCCTCGAGCTTCGCGCGCTCGATGAGGCGATTCCAGACTCCCTTCAAGTCGGCCCGCGCCTTCTCCGGGTTCCGGCCGGGGATGATGAACGGCCCGACGCGGGGGAGACGGCGCAGCATCGAGAGCGTGTCCTTCGCGAGCGGGACAGTCTGAGGGTGCCCGCTCTTTGGGCTCGGAATGCGCCACGTCCCGCCGGAGAAGTCCACGTCCTCCCACTTCGCGTGCAGGGCTTCGGAGAGACGCGCGCCCGACTCCACGAGGAGGTGAACGGCGGCGCGCGCGTGCGCGTCGGGCTCGGCTTTCAACGCGACGAGCAGGGCCTCCATCTCGTCGGCGTCCAGGACGCGGGCACGCGGCGCATTTTCCTTGAAGGGCTTGACGCCTTTTGCCGGATTCGAGCGGAGGTATCCGGCCACGACGGCCGCCGAGAGACACGAGCGCACCGCCGCGAGCCATCGGTTCGCCTGAGTCGGCGTCTCGGAGAGCGTCTGACGAAACGCGAGCACGTCCTCCGAGGTCAGACTGTCGAGCGCCCGGCCGCCCCATCGCTCGGCCGCCATCGGCAGGAAGCGCCGGTCCTCTCTCGGGCTCTTCTTCGTGAGCGCGATCCGCGCGAGGTACGTCTTCGTCCATGCGCCGAACGTCGGCATGTTCCGCGCCGTCTCGCGGGCCTCAGCGGGGTTCCCGCCGAGAGCGGCGGAGGAGAGCAGCTCCTTCGCCTTCGTGCGGGCCTGGTCGGGCGTCAAGGCGCCGAGGTGCCCGATCTTGATAACCCGTCGCTGAGAGCCGATGCGAACGCGGACGTAGAAGACTTTGACGCGCGGGTACGAGACGACGAAAAAGCCGGGCAGATCGGCGTCAGCGTGCCACGTACCCTTCTTCGGCCCCGGCGGGATCGCGTTCAACGTGCGGGAGGTGAGCTTCTTTCGCTTCTTTCGTTCCGGCGGTTCTGGCATCCGGCCCCCGTTCTCCTCGGGTCCCACGCTTGCCCGTCCCTTGCCGGGGTCCTGCGAGCTTGCCCGAGGCTTGCCGGATGATTCTACACGGTCCGATGCGCCACGTAACACGACGTAGCGTATTTCGGCCAGAAGTCGCCGATTCCTTGCCTTACCTTGCCGGCCGGATGCGCCTCGAAACCGTAGACCGTGGGACTTAAAATCCCCAGGCCTCAAAAGGGCCGTGAGGGTTCAAGTCCCTCCTCCGGTACCAGGTACAGGCTTGGAGTTGAGCGAGGAGTCATGACAGTGATCCGACGGCGGCTCTCTCGCTGTCCTGAGGCGCTCGGTCACGCCACTCCGGCCGCAGCAGGCGTACCGAAAACTCCGCCAAGCCTCCCGCCACGACGAAGACGACCGCCGTTACGGTGAGGCCGAGCCGGCGCGAGCCGATCGGCGCTGCCTCGGAGGCTGGCCGATCGCCGCTCACGGGCGCAACGATAGCAGACGCTTCTCCGCCTCCGCATCGAGCCCTTGCCCCTAGAATCGCGCGGGGAGGCGTGATGCCCGCAAACGGCCGGGACGTTCTCGACGCGCTCGAACGCGCGATGGACCATTGCTTCCGGGACCGCGCGCTCCTCTTGCAGGCCCTCACGCACGCCTCGTTCGCGAACGAGAGCGAGGACGCGGAGGACAACGAAACGCTGGAGTTTCTCGGCGACAGCATCCTGAACTTCCTCGTGACCGAGAAGCTCTTCGCGGCTTTTCCGCTCGAGGGCGAGGGCACGCTGTCGAAGGCCCGGTCGCTCCTCGTCTCGGAAGAGCACTTCGCCGCGCTCGCGCGGCGGGTCGGCCTCGGACCGCTCCTGCGCCTCTCGCCGGCAGAGGAGCGGGCGGGCGGCCGCGAAAGGGACGCGCGCCTCGCGGACGCGTTCGAGGCGGTGTTCGCGGCGTTGCTCCTCGACGGCGGCATCGAGGCCGCGCGCGCGGCGGCGGGACGCCTCTTCGATGCCGACGTGGCGGCGCTCGATCTCGGGGGACTGCACCGCCGGGACCCGAAGACCGCGCTCCAGGAGCGGGCCCAGGCCAAGGGCAAGCCGCTGCCGGTCTACCGCCTCGTCGACGAGAGCGGCCCGCCGCACGACAGGCGCTTCGTCTACGAGGTTTCCTGGGGTGAGGGAATCAGCGCGCGAGGCGAAGGCAATTCGAAGAAAGATGCTCAAAGGGATGCGGCGGATGCCGTGCTGAAGAGGCTGGACGAGGAAGAATGACTATCGCGTCAGGTCAGCCTTCAAAAGCACCCAGCCGTTCGCGGCGGCGATCACGCGCGCGTCGCGAAACGTCTTGTGATCGAGCTCCTTGCAGGGCAGGCACCAGTCCGCATAGAAGTCGATCATCACGGGCTTGCCGGCGGCCCGGGCGGCGGCCACGGTGGCGTCGGAGTAGGGCTGGAACGCGAGCGCGGCCCCGGCCTTCGGGGGCGTCGCGAGGACCCCGCCGGCGGCGAGGAGCAGGACGGCGACGCCGCCCTTCACGAAGGCGAAGCCGCGAACCCCGGCCCCGCTCTTCTCGAAGAAGAGGAACCACACGCCTCCGGCGAGGAGCGGGAGCGCGAGGCCGATCTCGTAGACGCGCACCGGCAGCAGCGGGCGCAGGAAGTACACGGCGAGCGCCACGAGCGCGAAGCCGAAGACGCGCCTGACGGCCGTCATCCACTCGCCCGAGCGCGGGAGCGCCTTCAGGCTGCCCGACACCGTCCCGAGGACGAGATACGGGAGGCCGAGGCCCATCGCGAGCGTGAAGAAGAGGCCGAAGCCGAGCGGCGCCGAGCCCTTTGCCGCGACGTAGGTCAGGAGCGACAGGACGAACGGGCCTATGCAGGGCGCCGCCACGAACCCCACGAAGAGCCCCATCGTGAGGGCGCCGACGGCACCCGACTTCGAGCTCGTGCGGTCCGTGATGAAGTGCGGAGCCTGGATCTCGAAGAGCCCGAACATCGAAAGCGCCAGCGCGATGACGATGGCCGCGATCGAGAGGAGAACGGCCGGCTTCTGCAGCCATGCCCCGAAGAGCGAGCCCGAGAGCGCGGCGAAGACGCCGAGGGCCGAGTACGTGACGCTCATGCCGAGGACGTAGACGAGCGCGAGGGCGAACGTTCCACGCTTATTGCCGCCGGTCTGCCGGCTGAAGAAGCCGAGCGTGATCGGGATGAGCGGGTAGACGCAGGGGGTCAGGTTGAGGGCGAGGCCCGACAGGAAGACGAGCCCGATGAGGAGCGGCAGGGACTTGCCCTGAAGGCCGCTCCCGGCCGCGGCCGGGGCCGGTCCACTGCCGCTGAAGCGCGCGGCGAACGTCTCGGGCGGCTCGAAACCGACGACCCGCGTGCCGGTCTCCCTGCCGTCGGGACCGATGAAGAGAAGAGTCGGGACTCCCTGGACGTTCCATTTTTCGCGCAGTGCGGCGGTCCCCATGGGCGCGCCGCCCGCCAACGCGGCATCCGCCGCATCCGCCGTGGGGCCGGACCCGCCCGCGGGCGCGGCTCCGGCTCCGCCGTCGGTCGCGCTCGGGGGAGCGAAGAGGTCGGCATTCCTCGGCTTCGCTTCCGTCCCCGCCTTCGCAACCTCGAGGGTGAGCGTCGTCGTGAGCTCGGCGGGCGGCAGGCACTGGTTGTCGTTGCAGGGCTGGTACGAAATCACGGCGGTCAGCGTGCGCGGCCCCGGCGCGGCCTTCGCGTCCACGGTGCCGGGGACGAGGAACACGGTCCGGCCCTCGTAGACGGCGAGAGGCTGGTCGGAAAACGAGAACTTCGTTTCCTTGTGCTTCGGATACTTCACGGGAGAGAACACGAGGCCCGCCGCGGGCTTGATCCTGATCTCGGTGGGAATGAGAAAGTCTTCCTTCGGCGTGTGGCTGTTCACGTGCCAGCCCGCCTTGACGTCGGCGACGACGGCGAGGCGAAAAGGCGATCCCGCGACGAGCCGGTCGGCATCGGCCACGAGGTGCGGCGCGATGATCGTGTTCGAGGCCGGGACGGGCTGACCCATGCCCGGGGCGGCGGCGGCGAGGGCAAGGGCAAGGGCGGCGACGGTGGCGCGGAGAGGCATCAGCGCTCCTTGGCGGCTGGATTGGCGGGAGGGGCCTTGCCTTGAAGCGCGTCGAGGAGGGCCTGTGCCTCGGTCGCGAGGGGGGCGTCCGGATGGGCCTTCACGAATTCCTTCAGGCGCCAGGCCGCGAGGTCCTTCCGGCCGCGCGCGATCTCCACGTCGGCCCGGCGGAGTTCCGCCCGCATCTTGAGCATAGGATCCTGCGCCGTGGCGATGAGTGTGTCGAGGTGGGCGACCGCTTCGTCGAACCGGTCGGAATCCATTTCGAGCGAGGTGAGGTACCCGAGAGCCTGCTCCTTGATCGCGGCCGGAGTCTTCGGATCGCGCGTGAGCCGCTGGAACCGCGCTTCGGCCAGCGCGCCACCGCCGCGCTGATACGTCAATCGCGCCGCTTCGAAGACGAGCTGCGGATTGGAAGGATCGGCGGTCTCGTCGGCGAGCACCTTCCGGTAGCCGGCCCACCCGCGCTCGACCTGAATGAACGCGTCCACCCAGCCCTGCTGGGTCGTCGGGCCCTCCTGGCGGCCGCATTCGAGCAGCTCCGGCGTGACGACGATCCACGTGGGCGTGCCGCGGATCCGGAGGCGCCGCGCGAGGTCCTTCCCTTCCGCGGTCGACACGTCCTCGTAGAGCGGCACCTTGTCGCGCGTATAGGCGTAGAACGACGTGGAGGGGGCGACGAGCGCCTCCATGCGCTTGCACTGGCCGCAGTCGGGTTCCACGAAGAAGATGAGGATGCGGCCGTCGCGCAGGCGTTTGGCCCCTTCGACGGCTTCCGCGAGACGGCTCGCCCACAGCACGTCGAGGCCGGCGGCTCCGGCCACGGCGCTGCCCTTCTCGGATTGAGCCGTGGCGGGCGAGGGTTTCGGTGGAGGAGCGGCGAGCGCGGCGGCCGGTTCCTGGGCGAGCAAGGGCAGGAGAGTCAGAAGAGCGAGCATCATTCCCTTTCGGTTGACTATTCTAGGCGCGCCACTTATAACGCGCAGGCGCCTCGCGGGTCGCCTCTTCGCAAGCGGCGTGCCCGTGGAGCGGGTGCCGATAGTCGCATGGCCTGCCCAGGTAGCTCAGTTGGTAGAGCACGCGCCTGAAAAGCGCGGTGTCGACGGTTCAATTCCGCCCCTGGGCACCATCCTCTTCCCTGAGCTTGATTACGGCCAGTTCCCGATGACGCGGAGCGCGCTCGGGTGCATCCGGAAGACGAGCGGGCCGGGATGTCCCGCCGAAAAGACGAGGTCGCCGTCGACATGCGCGGTCAGCGGCCGGTCCGAGGCCAGGATGACCTCGCGGGCGCGCAGGATCGTCACCCACGGCAGCCCCACGTGCGAGCCGTCGAGCGCCTTCGGCAGGTGGCGGAGCGCGTCGAGCTTGCCGAGGTCGCCAAGCCGGCACACGTCGAAGAGGCCGTCGTCGGGCCGCGCCGCGGGCGCCAGGAGGAAGCCGCCGCCGCTGCGCGGGCCGTTCGCGACCGCAGCGAGGAACGCCTTCCCCTCGAGCACGCGGCCGTCGACCGTCAGCGTCAGCTCGAAGTTGGCCCACTCTTTCAGGACCGTGAAGACGGAACAGAGGTAAGCCGGAAAGCCCTTCAGATACCGCACCTTCGACGCGGCCTCCGCGACCGCGCCGTCGAACCCGAGGCCGACGCTGTTCGCGAAGAAACGCCCGTTGACGTCTCCCACATCGAGGACACGCGTCTTTCCCTCAGCGAGCACTCGCGAAGCATCTTCGAGGTCTCCGGGCCTAAGGCCGAGCGCGAACCCGTAGTCGTTTCCCGTCCCGTCGGGCACGACGCCGAAGGCCGGCCGCTTCGCCGCGGGAAGCTGCATGAGGCCGTTCACCGCCTCGTTGACCGTGCCGTCGCCGCCGATCGCGACCACGACGTCGACGCCGCTATTCCCGGCCCTTTCAGCGAGGTGGATGGCGTGCCCGGGACGCTCGGTGTCGAGGAATTCACCCTCGAGGCCGGCGGAGGCCAACGCGGCCCGGATGCGATCCCGGTCGCGCATCACCCGGCCCTTCCCGGCCGCGGGATTGAAGAGGAAGACGTGTCGGATGAGACGGATTCTAAGGCCCCCCTACAATGCGGGGGGACGCGGGCACTCCGCGCCCCCTCGGGAGACCACGTGGCCATTCTCAAAGTCGCCAAGCTCGGCTCGCCCATCCTCCGGAAGCGCGCGTCGGAGATCGAAGCGCACGACCTCAGGAAAGGCCGGTTCCGGGCCTTTTTCGAAGACATGATGGAGACCATGGTCGAGTACCACGGCACCGGTCTCGCGGCGCCGCAGGTGTCGACGGGACTCCGCATCGTGCTCTACGAGGTCCATGGAGAAAAGCGCGGCAAGGACATCCTGGAGGTCCCGCGCACGCTTCTCGTGAATCCGTCGTTCGAAGTGCTCGACCCAACGGAAGAGGAGGAGTTCGAGGCCTGCCTCTCGGTGCCGTTCCTCGCCGCGAAGGTGCCGCGCCCGAAGAAGATACGGGTGAGCGCCCTCGACACGTCCGGGAAGACGGTCTCTTTCGTCGCGGAGGACTTCCACGCTCGCGTCGTCCTCCACGAGAGCGACCACCTCGATGGCGTCGTGTACCTCGACCGCGTCAGGGATCGGGCGTCGATCCGCTATACCGTCGACTTCTGATGTCGGCGCGGCCCCTGACGACCGAGGAGAAGCGCCAGCTCATGCTCCTCAAGTTCCGCGCCGTGTGCATCTGCAACACGATCCGGTACCCGCGCGTGAAAGAGGCCATCGACCGCGGCGCGCGGACGGTCGCGGACGTGGCGAAGGCCACGGGCTGCACGACGGGCGAGTGCGCGGGCGAGCGCTGCCGCCCCGTGATCGGGGCGATGCTCGCGGAGTCTCAGGCGAAGCTGTAGGTGCCCGCGACCAGCTTCTTGAGGACGTCTTCCGTCTCGGCCTTGCCGGGGACGCACAGGGAGATGTTCTTCTCGGTACCGTCCGCGATGGCCTTCGCGTAGCCCTCGCAGTCGTACCCGCAGGCCATGCAGTCGTCCGTCTGCGCCATGGCCGCGCTCTCTTCGTACGTGAGTCTGATGCGCAGGGATTATAGCGGCCGGTAATTCGGATCTCCGACGAAAGGATTCCGCCGGCCCTCCTCGGCGATCGTCGTCTCCGCGCCGTGTCCCGGGATGACGCGCAGGGCGCCCGGAAGGGTCAGGAGACGCTCCTTGATGGACTCCAGAATCTGCGGCGTCGATCCTCCCCAGAGGTCCGTGCGGCCGATGGAACGCCGGAAAAGCGTGTCACCCGAGAAGAGGAGGTCTCCCTCCTCGCCTTCCATTCGGAACGAAAGGCTCCCCGGTGTGTGGCCTGGAGTGTGGAGCACGTGGAGCGCGCCGGAGCCGCAGGAGATGCGATCGCCATGGACGAGGAGCCTGTCGATGATGCCTGGCTTGTCCAGCGTGATCCCGAACGTCTTCCCCTGTTCGCCGAGGTTCTGGTAGAGCGGGCTGTCGCCCTCGTGCATGAGGATCGGCGCGCCCGTGATGCGCTTGAGGAGCGCCGAGCAGCCGACGTGGTCGAAGTGGGCGTGCGTGTGGACGAGGGCGACGGGTTTCAGGCCCGCGCCCGCCAGCGCCTCGAGGATGCGGTCGGGCTCGTCGCCCGGGTCCACGACGACGGCCTCGCGTGTCGCGGGGTCCGCCACGATCGCGCAATTGCACTGGAGCGGTCCGACCGGGAAGGTCTCGATGAGGTACAGGCCCATTCGAGCGGCATTATCCCGCTAGACTCGCCCGAATGCCGCAAGCGGACGTCCTTCTCGAAGCTTCGCGTGTCCTCGCCGCGCTCGTTCTGGGATGATCCCGCCATGACGACACCCGCTTCCGATTTCCGGTCCGACACCGTCACGAAGCCCACCCCGAAAATGCGGCGCGCCATGGCCGAGGCCGAGGTCGGCGACGACGTCTACGGCGAGGACCCGACCGTCCGCCGCCTCGAGGAGAGGACCGCCGAGGTCCTCGGCAAGGAGGCGGCGCTCTTCGTTCCAACCGGCTCGATGGGCAACCAGCTCTCGCTGCGCGTCCACGCGCGCTCGGGCACGGAGGTCATCCTCGAGGGAAAGAGCCACATCTTCCACTACGAGATGGCGGGGATGGCGGCGCTCTCGGGCCTCCTGCCGCGCCCGGTCGACGCGCCCCGGGGCCGCATGACGAGAGAGCAGGTGGCGGCGTGGATCCGGCCGGAATCGGTCTATTACCTGCCGCGCACGTCCGTTCTCGCCCTCGAGAACACGCATAACTTCGCCGGCGGTGCCGTCATCCCGCGCTCCGTCATCGACCCGCTTCTCGCGCTCGCGAAGGAGAAGGGCCTCGCGACGCATCTCGACGGCGCGCGCCTCTGGAATGCGGCGGCGGCGCTCGGAGTCTCGGAAGCTTCGCTCGCGGCCGGCTTCGACTCCGTCATGACGTGCTTCTCGAAGGGTCTGCGCGCGCCCGTGGGCAGCTCCGTCGCGGGCTCGAGGGCGTTCATCGCCGAGGCGCGGCGCGTGCGGAAGCTCTTCGGAGGGGGTATGCGCCAGGTCGGGGTCATCGCGGCCGCGGCGCTCGTCGCGCTCGAGGACGAGCGCGCCCGGCTGCCGGAGGATCACGCCCGGGCGAAGAAGCTCGCGGAGGGACTGGCGGGAATCCCGGGTATCACGCTCGACGTGATGGCCGTAGAAACCAACATCGTGCTTTTCTTCTTAGAAAGAGAATGGGCGTCTGCCTCGGATGTCGTGGCGAGGCTTCGCGCTCTGGGTGTACTCGCGGGGGCCGCGGGCGCGGACTCGATCCGCATGGTGACGCACGCCGACGTCGGCGACGCCGACGTCGACCGCGCGCTTCGCGCATTCGAGGAGATCAGCCCAGCGCGACCAGCAGGTCGATGAGGTCCACGACGCGGTTCGAGTAGCCCCACTCGTTGTCGTACCAGGCCAGGACCTTGAGCCATCCGTCGCCATCGGTGTGTGTGGAGAGGGCGTCGAAGATCGACGAATGCGGGTTGCCGATGATGTCGGAGGAGACAAGCGGCACCTCGCTGTACTCTACGATCCGCCTCATCGGCCCCTCGGCCGCGGCCCGGACCGCCGCATTCACGTCCTTGACCGACGGCTTTTTCAAGAGCCTTAACGAGAGGTCCACGACCGAGCCGTCCGGCACGGGCACGCGGATCGCCATGCCGTCCAGCTTTCCCTTCAGAGAAGGCAGGACTTTTCCCACGGCACGGGCGGCGCCCGTCGTCGTCGGGATGATGTTCTCCGCAGCCGCGCGCGCGCGCCGGAGATCCTTGTGAGCCACGTCCGCGAGACGCTGGTCATTCGTGTAGGCGTGAACCGTCGTCATGAAGCCGTCCCGGATGCCGAAGGCATCGTCCAGGATCTTCGCCAGGGGCGCGAGGCAGTTCGTCGTGCAGGAGGCGTTCGAGACGATGCGGTGCTCCTCGCGCAGCGTGTCGTCGTTCACGCCCACGACGATCATCGCGTCGATTTCGTCCTTCGACGGCACGGTCAGGACGACTCTCTTCGCTCCCGCGTCCAGGTGCTTCTGCAGCTTCTCGCGCGTGACGAGCTTCCCCGTGGCCTCCACGACGACGTCCACGCCCAGCTTTCCCCAAGGGAGCTTCGCCGGGTCCTTCTCCGCCGTCATGAGGACGCGGCGGCCGTCCACCGTCATGACCTCACCGTCAACGCGCACCTCTTTCTCGAAGACGCCCATCACCGTGTCGTACTTCAGGAGGTAGGCGAGCTGGTCGTTGTCGAAGAGGTCGTTGATGACGGCCACCTCGATGTCCTTCCGGTCGCTGACGATGCGGTAGACGGTCCGGCCGATGCGGCCGAAGCCGTTGATCGCGATGCGGCTCATCGGGAAGCCTCCCGGTCCAGGGCTTGGAAGCGATCGAGGAGCTCCACGGCGCGGTGGGCATAGCCCCAGCCCGCGTCGTACCAGGAGAGCGTCTTGGAGACGTTCTCGCCGAGAACCATCGTGGCCCGCGAGTCGAACGTGGAGGAGAAGCTGCTACGGGTCACGTCGCTCGAGACGATCGGCTCGGTCTCGTACGCCATGATTCCCTTCCACTTCGCCGCGATGGCCGTGCGGACCACTTCGTTGATCGCGGTGACCGTGACTTTCCTCTCGTGCCAGCACACGAGGTCGACCGCCGAGCCGTTCGGCACGGGCACGTTCATGGCCGCGCCGACGACCCTTCCTGCGAGCTCGGGGATCAGCTCCTGCAGCATGCTGGGGGAGCGCGATTCCTGCGGGATGATGTTCTGCGCCGCAGCCCGGCCGCGACGCTTGTCCTCGGCCGGCACGTCCGCGAGCCGGTGCTGGTTCGTGTAGGAGTGAATCGTCGTGAAGAGCAGCTTTTGGATGCCGAACGCGTCGAGCAGGATCTTCGCGACCGGCGCCACACAGTGAACGGTGGAGGATGCGCTCGAGACGATCCGATGCTCGCGCCTGAGGAGGCCGTCGTTGATGCCGTTGACGACCGTGAGATCCAACGCGTCCACCGGCGGCTCGCACAGGATCACGCGCCTGGCGCCGGCGGCCAGGTGCCTCTCCAGCTCGGCCCGGGTCAGCCTGCGGGCAGTTGCCTCGATGACGGTGTCCACGCCGAGGTCGCCCCAGGGCGGAATGACGCCCTTTTCCTGGCTCGCGAGGAGCGCAATCTGGCGCCCGACGACGTAGAGATGTCCTTCCTTGGCGCTGATCTCGTCCGGGAAGCGGCCGAAGAGCGTGTCGAACTTCAGCAGGTACTCGACGGATGCCGCGTCGCCCAGGTCGCTCACGGCGCCGATCAAGATGTCGTCTCTCTTGTAAAGGATCCGGAAGACGTTCCGTCCGATCCTTCCGAACCCCATGATGCCCACGGTCATGGCCATACGGATGTCGCGATCTCTTTTCTCGAACCTCCTTACGGGAGGATCGTCCTTGGGTCGTTCGTCGTCTGGTCAATGATAGCCGCGTAGGTCGCGACGCGCCCGCCCGCGGTGGGCGTGGAAACGACGAGCGACGTGTTCGCAGTGCCGTCCGGGGCGCCGAGCGCGGTGACCACCGTTCCGATCTGCCGCATCTCGTACGGCAGGAAGTCGTAGGCGCCCGTCCCGAGCGTCGCCCCGGTCTCGGACTTGAGCGTGAGGTCGACGTGCACGGGCTGATCGGTCGCGTTCGCGATCACGGCGTTCGTCCGGAACGAGGAGTCCTGGCGAAGGCCCGCGAGCGTCTTCGGGGCGTAGGCCGTCGCGTAATCCGCCGGCCCGAAGCCGGGCACCGCCTGACCGAACGTGCCGACGCCGGAAGGAGGCGGCGTTGAGGTCTGACTGACGACGCGCACGGCGGCCTGGTCGGCGTTGAAGAGGATCGCGCCGTAGTCGCTCGAGACGCCGAAGACGGTCCCCAGAACGTCCGGGATCGCGAGCACGGAGTTCGCCGCGACGGTGCGGACCTTTTCCGTCCCGGTTCGCCCGTCCTGCTCGTGGCCGAGGAACTTCAGCGTGAAGTTCGCCGCCGAACTGCTTGCGTTCACGAGAGTGACGTCGGTCTTGTAGAACGCGCCGTTCTGGCCCTGAATACGTGCGCTCGACGGCAGGAGCCAGACCTTCGAGTTCCCATCGAGGCCCGTGCGGATTCCGAGGATCGTCCGTGGGTCGTTCGTCTGCTGGTCGATGACCGCGGCGTACGTCGCGATGCGGGCGCCGCCGGTCGGGGTCGAGACGACGAGCGCGGCGTTCGCGATGCCGTCCGGCGCCCCGAGTTCCGTGACGACGCCGCTGATCTGCCGCATCTCGAGCGGAAGAAGGTCGTAGCCCTGAGAGCCGAGGAGCGACCCGCTTGAGGAATTGAGCACGAGGTCCACATGAGCGTCCGCCTCGGTGACGTTCGCGATCACCGCGTTCGTCCGGAAGGCGGCGTCCTGCCGGAGGCCGGGGAGGACCTGCGGCGAAGCGGAAGTGACGAGGTCGTTCGGAGCGAGCGCCGGCACGGCCTGTCCGAACGTGCCGACGCCCGACGGCGGCGGCGTGGACGTCTGGCTCACGATCTTGAGGAGGTTCGTGTCGGCGTTGATCCGAATGGCGCCGAAGCCGCTCGAGACGCTGAAGAGAGAGTTGAGGACGTCGGGGTACGTGACGGTTCGGCCCGCCCCGACGGAGCGCGTCACCTCGGCACCGGTCCGGCCGTCCTGATTGTTGCCGAGGAACTTGATCGTGAGGTTCGCGTCGAAGGAGCCCGTGTTCGTGACGGTGAGGCCCGTCGTGTAGAAGGCGCCGTTCTTGCCCTGCACGCGCGCGCTCGACGGAAGAACGTACGTCGTCGGGATCGCCGTCGACCCGAGGAACCAGCCGATGTCCTGGAAGGCCGCGAGCGTCGCGTCCACGTTCGAATTGAGGTCGCTCGAGACGTTCGGCTCCATCAGGAGGTTCGGTGAGGCGCTCGTGTCCCAGTGTGAGACGGAAGAGCCGGACTCATAAGGGTTCGGCCCGTACATGAGAAGGCGGCCGGTGGAATCGGCGCCCGCGTATTTGGTCATGTCCTGGCCGATCGACGCCGTCGCCGGAAGGTTCGCGCGAAGCTTCGCGCCGTCGGCCTGCGAGATCAGGAGGGACGGAATCGTGATCGTCGAATCCACGCCCGTCATCCCGACGAGTCCGGTTTTGTTGTTCGCGATGATCGCGGCGAGGGCCCCCGCGTTCTGGGCGTTCTTGACCTTGATAATGAATGTGCACGAGCCCCGGTCGATCAGGGCGATCTTTCCGGCGAGGGCCGAGGCGTTCGTGATCGCCGAGCATGCGTCGGTCGTGACGGGGCCGGCGGTGTCGGCCGGGTCTTGCGCCGCGACGATCTGCGTCGAAAACTGGACGTTCGCGAGGGGGGGCCCGAAGTCGGCGGCGCCGTAGGAGTAACCGCCGGCGGCCGCGGCGGGCGCCGAGACCGTGATGCCTGTGTAATAGTTCATGTAGGCGTTCGCGTATGTCGCCCCATTCGAGCCGTTCCATCGGAGGTTTCCCGTGTTGATCGCCGAAGAGGCGCGATCGGTGTCGACCATCTGGTCCCAGGTCTTCCCGCTCGTCGTATCGAGCAGAAAGCTGTCGAAGATCCCGGGCCGTCCCCCTTGGAACGTGCCCGAGGAGTTCGCGAAGGACTGAAACCCGAGCCCGTGGCCGAACTCGTGCAGCACGACGGAAAGTAGGTTGATGTTGCTCCCCTGATTGCTGTCGAGGCCGAGATAGAAAGAAGTGCCGGTCAGGCAGCCCAACTTGGAGTCGCCGGCCGGGGCGGGGAGGCCGAGGTCGCTGTTGAAACGGGCCTTGATGGCGCTGCCCGAAGAATCGATCTCCGAGCCCGCGAGCTTGTCGGCCAGCGCTTTCGGATACCACGTGTTCGCGACAGCTCCGGGGGGAAAGTGCGGATTGTCGTGGAAGATCGTCAAAGCCCCGGCCGAGCCGAGGACGGCCGTCGTCGCGTCGCAGGTGAGCGACTGAAAGCTCGAGTCGATCCTGATGTTGACGTTGCTCGGAAGGAGGCCGCCCCAGATGCGCGCGGCCTCCTTGAAGACGTTCAGGCGCTGTTCCCCCAGCGTGGTTCCCATGTTGCCGCCGACGGGCGTCGCCGGCGCCGGGTCGTTGAACCCCTGCCCGGGAGCGTCCGTCACGACGACGACGAGGTTCGCGGCCGAAGCCGGCACGGCAGCGAGGAGGAAGGCGAGAAAGAGGCGACGCATCGATCGGGTCCGCCTAGCGCTCTTCCGCGCGGGGCGCGGGGGCGGGCTTCGGGGCCGCGCGCGCCTCGGTGGCGGAGTCCGGGCCGTGCACGCAGCTCTGCTTGATGGAGCCGTCGGGAGCCTTCGTGGCGATCGCGTAGTTCATCGTGTCCTCGCCGAGCTCCATCATCGCGGTTCCGTCCGGAAGGATGACGACGCGCGGGGCGACGGGAGCGGCCTGGGGCGCGCGGCCCGCGAAGAGCTTCGCCCGTTCGGCGGCGGTCGCGTTTCTGAGCTCGCCGGTCTCCGGGTCGCGCGTGACGACCATGTTGGCGGCGCCCGGCGCGGGCGTCTTCGACGCCGCCGGCTTCTTCGCGATCTTCTTCGCGGCTTCCTTCGGGGTCGGCGTGACGGTGGGCGGCGGCTCGTCGGCGCCTACGGGAAAGAAGAGGAGCAGGGCGAGAGCGGGGAGGCAGCGATTCCAACGCATGGGGGCTCCTTGACGTCCGGAGTGTCCGGACAAGGCCCCTATCCTACGCGGACGACGAGGTCGATCTCCACCCGGGCGCCGGCGGGGAGCGCCGCGACGGCGACGGTCGTGCGCGCCGGGCGATGAGATCCGAAGCGGGCGGCGTACACCTCGTTCATCTTTGCGAAGTCCGCCATGTCGACGAGAAACACGCCGGCGCGGACGACGTCGGCGAGCGTGGCACCCGCGCCGCGCAGCACGGCCTCGAGGTTGTCGAGGACGCGGTGCGTCTGTGCAGCGACGTCGCCCTCGACGAGCTTCATCGTCGCGGGATCCAGGGGGGCCTGGCCGGCCGTGAACAGGAGGCCGCCGGCGACGATGCCGTGGGCATACGGGCCGATGGCCTTGGGGGCGTCCGGTACGGAGACGGTCTTCATGCTCATCGCGTCCTTGTTCAGCGCGCGGGGTCCCATACCGCCACGTGCGGCAGATTGCGGTACTTCTCGTCGAGGTCGAGGCCGTAGCCCACGACGAACTCGGGGCCGATCTCGAACCCGAGGAAGTCCGTGCGGATGTCACGGTTCTCGGGCACCTTCTTCTTGAGGAGGGCGGCGACGCCGAGCGAGCGGGGCTTGCGCGAGGCGAGGAGCTCGAGGATTTTCCGGAGCGTGAGCCCCGAGTCGATCACGTCCTCGAAGAGGAGGACGTCCCTGCCCTGGATGTCCATCGAGAGGTCGTGGACGATGTTGATGTTCCCCGAGGAGCTCGTTCCGGAATAGGAGCGCACCTGGAGGAAGTCCACCGCGACGGGGACCTTGAGGCGCTTCAAGAGGTCGGTCAGGAAGAACACCGAGCCCTTCAGGATGCCGACGGCGAGGAGATCCTTGCCCACGTAGGCGGCGTCGATCTCTTTCGCGAGGACATCCAGGCGCTTCGCGATCGTCTTTTCGGAAAGCAGGATGCGGTCAATCACGGGAGTCAGATTATCATTCACAAAACGTGACCATCACGGCGCCAGAATCCGACGCGATCTCGCAGGCCTATGCGCGGCTTTCCGCGAAATTCAAGGCCCTGTGGACGTTTCACCAGTTCCTCCAGGGCGTGCACCGGACGAGCCTGCACGGGACCACCGGACCGGCCGTCTCTTTCGCCCCTCTCTACGAGCAGATGAAGCGAATCAAGGCGACGAAGGGCGTCGAACCGGATGCCGACGCGCGGGCGGCGATGGCGCGCCTCGACCTGCAGCTCGACGCGCTGCATGCGACTCTGGCCGAGGACGACTGCCAGATCTCGCCGAGCACGATGCGCCAGTTCTTCGAGCGCGTGAAGGCGGGCGACGAAGAGCTTCTCCTGTCGATCCTGAAGTTCTACTACTACGCGAACACGCTCTCGCCCGACGAGATGGACAAGGTGGACTTCCTCCTCACGCGCCTCGGCACGTCGCCTGGGAAAGGAGGCGAGGCGGAGCTGAAGTCTCCCGCGGAGCTGCATAAGCTGAGTGACGCGCTGTTGTCGCTCATGGCGCGGCCCCGGGTCGACGCCGCGGAAGTGAAGTCCGTGGTCTCCCTTCTCGACATTCTGCGGCACGACCTGGAATGCTGCGAGCGATTCGAGGACCTGTCGAACCGCAAGACGCTCGAGAACATCCGGACGCTCAAGCACCGGATGGGAAAGGCGTTCTATGAGGCCGAGGTCATGCACGCGGTCCTGTCGTCGAACGTCGCCGTGAAGAAGAAGTTCCAGCTCCTCTACAAGGAGGAGGAGAAGCGCATCCTCACGGCCTCCCGCGAGATTCTCGAGAAGGAAAAGGATCTCGAGCAGGACGCGCGCTTCATGAGCCCCGGGTTCCGAGAGGATCTCGAGCGCTTCCGCAAGGACAAGGACGAGTTCGAGAAGACGAGCCGCCGGCGCGGGGTGCGCCCGCGCGACGTCAAACGCCTCAAGGATTCACTTCACCGGCTACTCGCGCGGCTCGACCCCGCGGCCGCCGATGAATTCGACGTGGGCTCGGACTCCACGGCCGGCAGCAGTCGGCGGAAGAAGGACGCCGTCTCGAAGGGCGCGACGCCTCCCCCAATCCACCGGGATGCGGGCGCGGGCATAGCCTGGCGTGCCGAGACGGACCGGCTCACGTCCGAAACGGCTCGCCGGCTCTTCGCCAGCGTGGATCTCTCCTGCTCGGGCCCGCCGGGGGGCATGCCCGGACACGGGACCCACCTCGAGCCGTGGGAGGTGCGGTCGGCCCTCCGGATCCTGTGCAAAGGGAAGGACACGGAACCCCCGGCCGAGCGGGACCGCCTCTATTTCAACGCCTCCGTCCTCCGGCAGAAGATGGACAAGGAGGCGCAGCAGCTGCGCGACCTCGTTGGCGAAGTGGGGGATTCGTCCGCTTCCGAAAGCACGCTCGCGCCCACCAAGGAGTGCCTCGCGCGCGCCCGGGAGATCGACGGCCTGTTCCGGGAGGCCCTCGCCGCCGTCGAGTCGGAGGGAAGCGAGCGCTGGAAAAACCTGACGCGCTCGCGCTTCCGGCATCTCCGGACCTTCGCGGGCCTCTGGCTTCTCTTCGACGCCCTCGGCGGGAAGTAGGCATGGCCGTGACAGCGCGCGGGCGCGCGTCGATGGTTTAATCGGTCCGATGGCCGAAACTCCGAAGGTCCCCGCTCCTCTGGAACCCCAGAAGATGCCCGACGTTCCCGAGCAGATCGCGAACCGTCGCGACGCGCGCGCCCGCATCGCCGCCCTCGGGCGGCCGATCTACCCGAACCGCTGGGATGAGACGCACCTCGTCTCTCAGGTGATCGCGAAATGGTCGTCTTTGGACGCCGCGGCTCTCGAGGCCCTGCCCGAAGGCGGACGGCTCGTGCGCGTGCCGGGGCGCATCCTCGCGATCCGGAAGATGGGGAAGGCGGTGTTTCTCGACCTGTCCGACGGCGCCGAGCGCGTCCAAGTCTACGTGAAGAAAGACGCGCTCCGCCCCGGTGACTGGGAGCTCCTCGAGCAGCTCGACCTCGGCGATCACGTGGGCGTGGCGGGATCGATCTTCCGGACGCGGACGGGAGAGCTTTCCGTCAGGGCGGCCTCGCTCGATTTCCTGTCGAAATCGCTTCGTCCGCTCCCCGACAAGTGGCACGGCCTCACGGATGTCGAGCGGAAGTACCGGCAGCGCTACGTCGATCTGATCGTCTCTCCCGAAACGCGACGCACGTTCGAGATCCGGGCGAAGATCGTCGCCTTCATCCGCAACTTCTTCGACCGGCGCGGCTTCGTCGAGGTGGAGACGCCGATGATGCAGACGCTCGCGGGGGGAGCGGCCGCCCGGCCTTTCCGGACGCACCACAACGCGCTGGACCTCGACCTCTACCTGCGCATCGCGCCGGAGCTGTACCTCAAGCGCCTCGTCGTGGGAGGCTTCCCGAAGGTTTACGAGATCAACCGCAATTTTCGGAACGAGGGGATCTCGACGCAACACAACCCCGAATTCACGATGCTCGAGTTCTACACCGCCTACGCCGACGCGCGCGACCAGATGGCGCTCACGGAGGAGCTCTTCGCGGGCGCCGCAGAGGAGATCCTCGGGACGACCGAGCTTCCCTGGGGCGACGAGACGATCTCGCTGAAGGCCCCGTTCCGCCGCGTCACGATGGTCGACGCGATTCTCGAGCATGTTGAAGACGCGACGGCCGCCGACCTCCGCGATCTTCACCTTCTAAGAAAAACCGCGGAACGATACGGGGTGGAGAACGTCGAGAGGTTCGGGGACTCCCGGGGCAAGCTCCTCGCCGAGATCTTCGGCGCCGTGGCCGAGAACAGGCTCCTGCAGCCCACCTACGTCATCGACTATCCCGCCGAGATCTCGCCGCTTTCCAAGACGAAGCCTGGGGACCCGGATACCGCCGACCGGTTCGAGCTGTTCATCGGGCGGATGGAGGTCGCGAACGGCTTCTGCGAGCTGAATGACCCGGACGAGCAGGCGGAAAAGTTCCGCGCGCAGGTGGCCGCGCGGGGCAAGGGCGACGACGAGGCGATGCTCTACGACGAGGACTACGTCGAGGCGCTCGCCTACGGCATGCCGCCCACGGCCGGCGAAGGCGTCGGCATCGACCGCCTGGCGATGCTCTTCACGAACTCCCCGTCCATCCGCGACGTAATCCTGTTTCCGTTGATGCGGCCGAAATCTTCCTCTTGATCTCCTTCTTTCTTGCCAAGAGGTATCTCCTTGCGTCGCGGCGCGACGCGCAGGTGGGGGTCGTCGCGCTCGCGGCGTTTCTCGGATTGGCGCTCGGGGTGGCGGCGCTCGTCGTGTCGCTCGCACTGCTCGCGGGGTTTCAGGCGCACGTGAAGAGCCGCCTTCTCGCCGAGACGCCGCACCTCCTCGTAACGCCCGCCGGACGAGGCGTCTTTCACGATGTGGATCGCGTGGGCGGCAGGCTCGCCGCCGTCCCCGGCGTCGTGTCCGTCTCTCCCGTCGCGCGGGGCCGTGTCTGGGTTTCGATGGGGCGCGACGCCGCTCCGGCCGAGGTCGTGGGCCGCGAGAAGACGAAGGGCCTCATCCTCGACGTCGCGCAGGCCCGTCCGCTCGGCATCGTGCCGGGCGAGACGGTGACGCTCGTCTCGTCGCGCGCGCGGCTGTCGCCCCTCGGACCCGTCCCGATCGTCTCTACGATGCAGGTTTCGGGCCTCGCGCCCGCGTCGGCGGGACGGCGCGCGGCCGAGGCGAGCTTGCCGCTCGACGAGGCGCGGCGCCTCTTCGCGCTCGGCCCCGATGGGGCGACCGGTTACGAGGTGTTCCTGAAGGACCCGATGCGGGCGAAGGACGCCGCCTCGGCGGTAGCGGCGGCGCTCGGTCCCTCCGTCACGGTGACCACGTGGGAGGAGCAGAACCGCGCGCTGGTCCTCGCTCTGAGGCTCGAGCGCTTCGTCCTCTTCGCGGCCGTCTTTCTGATCGTGATCGTCGCGGGCCTGAACCTGGCGGCGACGTCGGCCGTCCTCGCTGCGACGCGCGCGGGGGACGCCGCGATGCTCTCGGTTCTCGGAGCGTCGCCGAAGACCGTGGAAAAGGTGTTCCGCGCCGCGGGGGGCGGCGTGGGCGTCGCCGGGACGCTCCTCGGCGTCGCTCTCGGCACGTCGGTCGCGTTGGTCCTCGAGAAGTTCGGCCTCGTTCCTCTCCCCGCCCAGCTCTACGGCATGAGCCACGCGCCGTTCCGCGTGGACCCCTTCGACGTCGCCGTCGTCGCGGCGCTGTCGATCCTCTGGGCGTTCGTCGTCGCGTCCGTGCCGGCCCGCACGGCCGCGCGGCAGCCCGCCGTGGAGGCCCTGCGTGGCGCCTGAGACGGCGCCATTGCTCGTCGCGGAGGGCCTCGCGAAGGGCTTCGGTTCCGGCGAAGCGCGCGTCGAGGTCTTCCGCGGCGTGTCGCTCCGCGTCCTCGCGGGCGATCTCCTCGCCATCACGGGCCCCTCGGGCTGCGGAAAATCGACGCTGCTCCATCTCTTCGCCGGGCTCGACACGCCCGACGCGGGCAAGGTGGCGCTCGACGGCGCGGACTGGGCCGCCCTCGCGCCCGCGCCGCGCGCGGCAGTGCGCGGCGCGGGCGTGGGCTTCGTGTTTCAGTTCCACCACTTGCTGCCGGAGCTGACGGCCGAGGAAAACGTGGCTCTGCCGCTGTTCCTCGCCGGCCGGCCGGAGGAAGAGGGACGCCGCGAAGCGCGCGAAGTGCTCGACCGCGTCGGGCTCCTCGGACGGGCCGGCGCGTTCCCGCGGACGCTCTCGGGCGGCGAGCGCCAGCGCGTCGCCATCGCCCGCGCAGTCGTGAGGAGGCCGCGACTCCTCCTCTGCGACGAGCCGACGGGCAGTCTCGACGCGGCTCACGCGGCACGCGTCTTTGATCTCCTCGCCGAAGTGGCGAAAGAGCGCGCCGGAGCCGCGATCATCGTGACGCACGACCCGGAGTGGGCGCGTCGCTGTGCTACGATCAAATTGCTGGGAGAAGAGGGGTTGAGCGATGTGGCTTGAGTTGCTTCGGTCGCCTTCTCGGCTGTTTCAGGGGGTCAAAACGGTACTCTGACGATGTTCGAAAAGTACAACGAGAAGGCGCGCCGGGCCCTGTTTTTCGCCCGGTACGAGTCCTCGAAGCTGGGGTCGAAGGTCATCGAGTCCGAGCACATCCTGCTCGGGGTTCTTCGCGAGGGCGAGGAGATCATCAGGGAGATCTTCGCCCGCTTCAACGTGAAGCCCGACGAAATCCGCCGCGAAATCGAGGGCGACCGCGTCTTCGTCGAGCGCGTGTCCTCCACGCAGGAGCTCCCGCTCTCGGAGGAGTCCAAGAAGATCCTCGCGTACGCCTCGCACGAGGCGGAGTCGATGATGCATCCCTATGTCGGCACGGAGCATCTCCTCATCGGCATCCTCCGGGTCGATCCATGCGTCGCGGGACGCATCCTCATGGCGCACGGCTTCAACCTGTACGGCGTCCGGGAGGAGACGATTGCGCTCATCAAGGAGCGCGAGGCCTCGAAGCAGAAGAAGGAGCTGCCGTTCCTGGCCGAGTACGCGCGCGACCTGACCGCCCTCGCGCAGCAGAACGCGTTCGACCCGCTCGTGGGGCGCGACAAAGAGGTCGAACGTATCATCCAGATCCTGTCCCGCCGCACGAAGAACAACCCGATCCTCCTCGGGGAGCCGGGCGTCGGCAAGACAGCCATCGTCGAGGGCCTCGCGCAGCGCATCGTCGAGGGCGGCGTGCCGCTTTTCCTCGCGCAGCGGAAGATCCTCGCGCTCGACCTTTCGCTCATCGTCGCGGGCACGAAGTACCGCGGCCAGTTCGAGGAGCGCCTGAAGGGAATCCTCAAGGAGCTGAAGGAAAACCAGGACCTCATCGTCTTCATCGACGAGATCCACTCGCTCATCGGCGCGGGCTCGGCCGAGGGCTCGCTCGACGCCGCGAACATCCTCAAGCCGGCGCTGTCGCGCGGCGAGATCTCCTGCATCGGCGCGACGACGCTGAAGGAATATCGCAAGTACATCGAGAAGGACCGCTCGCTCCTGCGCCGGTTCCAGGCCATCACGGTGGCCCCGCCGGACGAGGAGGAGACGCTCCGGATCCTCGAGGGCGTGCGCGAGCGCTACGAGACGTTCCACCGCGTGCGCTATACGGCGGACGCCATCAAGACGGCCGTCTACCAGGCGAACCGCTACATCCCGGACCGCTTCTTCCCCGACAAGGCGATCGACATCCTCGACGAGGCCGGCGCGAAGGTAAAGCTCCGCAAGACCGCCGACACCCAGAACCTGAGGCGGCTCGAGAACGAGATCAAGCAGATCGTCAAGGAGATGAAGAAGGCCATCTCGGAGAAGGACTTCGAGCGGGCGGTCTTCCTCCGCGAGCGCGAGATCGAGATCAAGGAAGAGATCGAGCGCGCGAAGACCTCCTCGCTCGACGACGGGGCGCCGGTCGAAGTGACGCGCGCGGATGTCGAGGAGATCATCTCGAGCTGGACCGGCATCCCGGTGACGGCGCTCCAGATGGAGGAAGCCGAGAAGCTTCTCCACATGGAAGAGTCCCTCAAGAAGCGGGTCATCGGCCAGGACCGTTCGCTCGAGGCGATCAGCCGCGCGATCCGCCGCTCGCGCCTCGGCGTGAAGAACCCGAACCGCCCGATGGGCTCGTTCATCTTCCTCGGGCCCTCCGGCGTCGGCAAGACCGAGGCCGCGCGCCAGCTCGCCGAGTTCCTCTTCAACAACCAGAAAGCGCTCGTGCGGTTCGACATGTCCGAGTACATGGAGAAGCACGCGGTCTCGAAGCTCATCGGCTCGCCTCCCGGGTATGTCGGGTACGAGGAGGGCGGCCAGCTCACGGAGCGCATCCGGCGCCAGCCCTATTCTGTGATCCTGCTCGACGAGATCGAGAAGGCCCACCCGGACATCGCGAACCTCCTCCTGCAGATCCTCGAGGACGGCCAGCTCACGGACGCGTACGGCAACGTCGTCGACTTCAAAAATACGCTCATCATCATGACCTCGAACGTGGGGACGAAGTACCTCGTCACGGGCAGCCGCATGGGCTTCGGCGACTCGAAAAACGCCCCCGAGAAGCGTGAGATCGAAGAGATGGTGCTCAAGGAGCTGCGGCGCGAGTTCTCGCCGGAGTTCATCAACCGGATCGACGAAATCATCGTCTTCAACTCGCTGGGTCTCCCGGAGCTCCGGGCGATCGGACGCCTCCTCCTCGACGACGTCGCCGAGACGCTGAAGCACCGCGGCCTCAAGCTCGTGGTCGACGAGCCGGCCGTGGACTGGCTCCTCAAGGCCTCGGGCCACGACATGCATTCGGGAGCCCGGCCGCTTCGGCGAACGATCCAGCGGCACGTCGAGGACGCGGTATCGGAATTGCTGATTGGCTCGCGAGAGCCTATCGAGTGTGTCGAAGTGACCGTATCAGGAGACGAACTGAGAGTTCAGGTGCGGGCTCCCGAGCCAATCGGTACAGGCCGGTAACCCGGGTGTCTCTGAAACGTCCGTCCGGCGCTCCCGCCGGGTTCGCCTGCGGCCGATCCGCGCGCGCCATTCCGGCCGGGGCCCTCGCGAGCGCCCTGCTGGCCTTTTTCGCGTGCCAAACGGCGCTCGCCCAATCGCCCTCTCCCACCCCGACGCCGGCCCCGACGCCTTCAGGCGACTCCGTTTTCGGCGGCATCCGGCCGGAATCGCCCCTTTCGGGCACGATGCCGAAACCGGACATGTCCGCGGCTCCGGTCACGGCCCCTGCGCCGGCGGCGCCGGCGGCCGCCAAACCGAAGATCGCCCAGATCGTCGTGCGCGGCGGGAAGACGACCGCCGCCGAGACGGTCGGTTTCTATCTGGGCGTCAAGGCGGGCGATCCCTACGACGACGACCAGGTCAGGCGGAACTTCAGCAAGCTCTGGGACTCGGGCCTCTTCGAGGACGTGACGCTCGAAAAGGAGTCGACTCCCGCCGGCATCGTGCTCGTCGCGATCGTCGTCGAGCGGCCGACCGTCTCGGACCTCGAATTCCGGGGCAACAAGAAGCTGACGACCTCCCAGCTCAAGGACAAGCTCAAGGAGGGAAAGGCGGAGATCCGGGTGGGGGCGCCCGTTTCGCTGCGGGACGTCGCGAAGGCGAAGTCGGTCCTCCTCGAGGCCTACAAGGCCGAGGGATTCCGGTCCGTGGCGATCGACGCGACGACCGAGAACGTCTCCGAGCTGCAACGCCGCATCGTGTTCCTCGTGGACGAGGGCGACAAGATCAAGATCCAGTCGATCAAATTCACGGGCAATACGGTCTTCGGCCAGACGAAGCTCCGGTACTCGATCTCGAAGACGAAGCAGGCGCACTGGTGGCGGTTCTTCGACAGCAAGTCCACGTTCAACCAGGCGGGCTATGAGGAAGACGTCGAGAGCCTCCGCAAGGTCTACCAGAACGCGGGCTACAAGGACGTCGTCATCAAGGACCCGATCCTCGACGTGTTCGTGAGGAACCCCCAGGAAAAGCGCCGCGAGAAGATCAGCCGACGCGTCCGGATCACGATCCCGATCGTCGAGGGCGAGAAGTTCTATTTCGGCAAGGTCACGGTCGAGGGCTCCGTGGTGTTCCGGCCGGAGCAGCTCGAGCGCTTCTTCGGCTACAAGGCGGGGAAGCCGATGAGCCGAGCCGTCATCGCCGACGGAATGAAGTCGATCGACGCCACGTACCGCAGTCGCGGCTACATCTACGTGTTCATGAACCCCGAGAACACCGAGAAGCCGAATCACGTCGTGGACGTCGTTGTGAAAATCACCGAAGGCGACCAGTACCGGCTCGGCCGCGTCGAGTTCACGGGCAACAAGACGACGCGCGACAAGGTATTGAGGCGCGAGCTGCAGGTCTTCGAAGGCGACATCATGGACATGGAGACCTTCAAGAAGAGCCTGTTCAAGGTGACGCAGCTCGGGTACTTCAAAATCGAGGAAGATCCCGATTTCCGGGTCAACCCGGACAAGAAGACGGTCGATGTCTCGATCAAGGGCACGGACACGAACCGCAACGAAGTCCAGTTCGGCGCGGGTTACTCGCAGCTCGACGGCCTGTTCGGGCAGTTCCAATTCAACACGCGGAACTTCCTCGGCCGCGGCGACAACCTCGGCTTCCAGTTCCAGCGCGGCAACCGGTCGAACTTCTTCGACGTCTCGTTCGCCGAGCCGTGGTTCCTCGACCAGCGGATGTCGATCGGCGGCTCGATCTTCAATCGGACCCTGAACTACAGCGACGTCGCCGGCGGCCTCGACCAGAGTAGCAAGGGCGCGACCGTCTCACTCGGCTACGGACTGGGGCTCTTCGACCTCGTCTCGATCTTCTACGGCTACACCGACACGCGGAGCACGTATCAGGTCTACCCGCCGCCTGCCCCCCCCGGCGGCGGCGCCGTCCCGGTCGCGTTCGCGACGTACCTCGGCAAAGTGTCGGCGGTCACCCCCGGCTATCGGTACGACAGCCGGAACGATCCCTTCGACCCGAACCGGGGCACGAAGATTGGCGTCTCGATATCCGTGGCGGGCGGCCCGTTCGGCGGCGACTTCTCGTACTACAAGTTGAGCGCGAACGCGACGCGTTACATCCCGTTCGGCAAGAAGGGCAACTTCGCGTTTAATCTCGACCTCGGACTTCTCAAGGCCTACAGCGGCGAGCAGGACCCCAACGAGGTCACCTCCGACAGCCGGATCCCCCTCTTCGACCGCTACCGCATCGGTGGAGACCGCTCCGTGCGCGGCTTCAAGTACGGTTCCATCTACCCGGTGGACTCCGAGGGCCGGGCCTTCTTCACGAGCTCCGGCGCTCTTCTCGGAGGGAACAGGTTCCTGGTCTTCAATTCCGAGTACGTGTACGCGCTCGCCGGGCCGTTGAAGCTCGCGCTCTTCTTCGACGCTGGAAATACCTGGCTCGAGGGCCAGTCGCTGAACCTCGGCTCGATGCGCACCTCGACCGGCCTCGAAATGCGCGTGTTCCTGCCTATTTTCCAGGCGCCCCTGCGGTTCATCTACGGCATCAACCTCAAGCCGAAAGACCTGAAGGACGCGGCGGGTACGGTCATCCAGACGGAATCCAAGACCGACTTCCAGTTCTCCATTGGGACGACGTTCTAGCCATTTCCAGTATGATCCGCACCTCCGCGGAGACGGCGTCCTCGCGGAGGCCAAAATTAACGAAGGAGTTCCATCCATGAATCGCACCATCACCCTCGCCGCCGGCGCCCTTGCCCTCGGCGTTCTCGCCGCCGGCGCCTCCGCCCAGACACCGGTCGTTGCCGGTGGAAAGATCGGCGTGATCGAGGTCCAGAAGATCGTTCAGGAGTCCGCCGTCGGCAAGGAGAGCCTGGCCCGCGTCCAGAAGGTCCAGCTCGCCAAGCAGGACGACCTCGCCAAGCGCCAGAAGGAGCTCCGGGACATGGAGCAGAAGATCCAGGACCAGGGAAAGTCCCTGTCCGAGGACGCCATGGAAAAGCTCCAGAAGGACTATCAGGCCAAGGCGCTCGACCTGAAGCGCTTCCAGGACGACGCCCAGCGCGAGCTGGAAGAGTCCCAGCGCAAGGAGCTCGGAGATCTCGAGAAACGGATCATGCCCGTGATCAACGAGGTCGCGCGCGAGCAGGGTTACGCCCTCGTGTTCAACAAGTTCAATTCGGGGCTGCTCTTCGCCGATGACAAGTCCGTCGACCTGACTGAAGCCGTCATCACAAAGTTCAACTCGATGATCGCGGCTCCGGCTGCACCGGCCGCGGCGAAGCCCGCCGCACCTGCCGCCGCCAAGCCCGCAGCGCCCGCCGCTCCCAAGTCCGCAGCGCCCGCCGCTCCCAAGAAGTAACCCGGGCGTGGCGTCGTTCTCCGTCGCCGAGGTGGCCGCCGCCTGCGGTGGGCGCGTCGTCGGCGACGGAGACCTTCGGCTCGTCGGCGTCCGCGCCCTGGAGGGCGCGGGTGCCGACGCCCTCTCGTTCGTGAACGAGGAGCGGGCGCTTTCGCGCGCGGCCGCTTCCGCGGCCGGCGCCCTTCTCGCGCGGTCGGCCGCCGCCCTCCCGGGCCGGACCGTGATCGAGGTTTCCGATCCGTCAACCGCGCTCATCAAGATCCTTCGCCTCTTTCATCCCGCGCGGGCCCCGCGGCTCGGCATCCATCCGACGGCCGTCGTCGACGCGGGCGCCTTCGTCGACCCGTCGTCCGAAATCGGGCCCTACGCCGTCGTGGGAGATCTCTCGAGGATCGAGGCGAACGCGATCGTCGGCGCGCACGCCGTGGTCGGAGCCCGGTGCCGGGTGGGCGCGGGTTCGTGGCTGCATCCCCACGTCGTCCTTTACGACGACGTTGTACTGGGCGAGAGGGTCGAGGTCCACAGCGGCGCCGTCCTCGGGGCGGACGGGTTCGGCTATGCGACGACGGACAAAGGTCTCGTCAAGATTCCGCAGGTCGGAGGCGTCACGATCGGCGACGACGTCGAGATCGGTGCAAACTCCTGCGTCGACCGGGCCGCTCTCGAGGCGACGTCGGTCGGCGCGGGCACGAAGATCGACAATCTCGCCCAGATCGGCCACAACGTCACGCTCGGACGGCACGACGTCATCTGCGCGCAGTCCGGGATCGCGGGCTCGGCCGTCCTCGGAGACGGCGTCGTCCTCGGCGGGCAGGTGGGCGTCGCGGGTCACATTACGGTCGGCAACGGCGTCAAGGTGCAGGCGCAAAGCGGCATCGCAAGAGACGTACCGGACGGAGAGGCCCTCCATGGGTCGCCCGCGATCGGCTATCGCGCCTATCAGAAGTCCTACATCGAATTCAGCCGGCTGCCGGAGACGGCGCGCCTCGTGCGCCGTCTGGCCGAGAAAGCGGGCCTCCTCAAGGGAGCACGGGAATGACCGAACAGAGCACGGCCCGCAACATCCTCGAGATCCTGCGGCTCCTGCCGCACCGCTATCCGTTCCTCCTCGTCGACCGGATCCTCGAGATGACCCCGGGGCCGGTCGTCGTGGGCTCGAAGGTCAAGGGCCTCAAGAACGTCTCCGTCAACGAGCCGTTCTTCCAGGGACATTTCCCGGGGAACCCGGTGATGCCCGGCGTCCTCGTCCTCGAGTGCATGGCCCAGGTGGGGGGCTGCCTGTTCTTCGCGGGCGAGGCCGACCCGGAGAAGAAGCTGATGTACCTGTCGGGCGTGGACAAGGCGCGCTTTCGGCGTCCCGTGTTTCCGGGAGACCAGCTCGTCGTGGTCGCCCAGATCGTCCATGTGCGCTCGAACCTCGTGCGGATGAAGGCGGAGGCGCGGGTGGACGGCGCCCTGTGCGCGGAAGCGGAATTCATGAGCAGCCTCGCCGATCGCCCTTCGGCGGTGCGGTGATGGCGATTCACCCGACGGCCATCGTCGATCAGGCGGCCTCCGTTCATCCCACCGCGGAGATCGGGCCCTACGCGATCGTCGGGGCGCGGGTCACGATCGGCGCGCGCACGGTGGTGGGCGCCCACGCCGTTCTCGAAGGCCCGATGACGCTCGGCGAAGACAACCGGGTCTCGGCGCAGGCCGCGCTCGGAGGGCCTCCGCAGGACCTCAAGTACAAGGGGGAGCCCACCACGCTCGTCATCGGGCACCGAAACGCGTTCCGCGAGTTCTGCACGGTGCACCGTGGGACGGTCACGGGGCACGGCACGACGATCATCGGCGACGACAACCTGTTCATGGCCTACTCGCACGTGGCGCACGACTGTGTCATCGGGAGCCGCACGGTCTTCGCGAACGGCGCCTCGCTGGCCGGGCATTGCGTCGTCGAGGACGACGTCGTGCTCGGAGCCTATGCCGGCATGCAGCAGTTCCTGAAGGTGGGCCGGCACGCCTTCGTCGGGGCGTTCTCGGGCATGAACCACAACGTGCTGCCGTTCCTCTGGAGCTCGCCGGACCGCGACGTCAGGGCCTGGAAGGTGAACAGCGTCGGACTCGAGCGCAAGGGCTTCTCGAAGGAGCGCGTGGCGGCCCTGCAGAAGGCCTACCGCATCCTCCACCGCCACCGGCACGACCGGGCCGCCATGATGGCCGCGCTCGAGCCGATCGCGGTCACATCCTTCGACGTGAAGGTGCTTCGCGACTTCATCGCGTCCTCCGAGCAGGGCATTCACGGCGCCTGAGGACCGGGGAAGAGAGCCGGGACTAACTCTTTATCTTCCCCTCGATGACCCTGCAGAGGCGCTTGATCCCTTCCTCGATGACGTCGGGCGCCGCGTAGGAGAAGTTCAGGCGCATCGTCCGCTCGCCGCCGCCGCAGGGATAGAACGCAGCACCGGGGACGAAAGCGACCTTCTCGGCGATCGCCTCGTCGAGGAGCTTCAGCGTGTCGAAGCCCTCCGGGAGCGTCGCCCAGAGGAAAAGCCCGCCGCTCGGCCGCGTCCACCGGACGGCCGGAGGGGCGTGGCGGTCGAGCGCGCGGAGCATCGCGTCGCGGCGTTCGCCATAGACGGTCCGGATCCGGCGCACGTGCTTGTCGAGAAAGCCGCCCTTGGCGACCTCATACGCGACGTACTGGCAGAACGTCGAGGTGTGGAGGTCGGCGCCCTGCTTGATCTGGACGAGCTTCGAGACGACGACCTCGGGCGCGACGACCCACGCGATCCTGAGGCCCGGCGCGAGCGTCTTCGAGAGCGTCGACAGGTAGAGGACGTTGCCCGTAAAGGCGCGCTCGCCGTTCGCGCAGCCGCGCGTCTCGGCGTCGAGCTTCACGAGGGAGGGGAGGTGCTCGCCGTCGTACCGGAGCTGCCCGTACGGATCGTCCTCGACGATCGGGATCCCGTAGTGAGCCGCGCGCTCGACGAGGCGCCGACGGCGGCCCATGCCCAGCGTGACGCCCGCGGGGTTCTGGAAGTTCGGGAGCGCGTAGACGAACTTCGGCCCGCCTCGCAGCTGTTCCTCGAGCGCGTCGACGTCCATCCCGTCGTCGTCGATCGGCACGGGGAGGTAGTCGGCCTGGTAGGCGTTGAATGCCTGCAGGGCGCCGAGGTACGTCGGCGCCTCGGTGAGGACCCGGTCGCCGGGGTTGATGAGGAGCTTCCCGATGAGGTCGAGGGCCTGCTGCGAGCCCGACGTCACGAGCACGTTCTCGGGCTTGACCTCGACGCCGTAGCGGCTCATGTGGCGGACAAGGAGCTCGCGGAGCGGCCGGTAGCCCTCAGTCGTCGTGTACTGGAGGGCCGTCGTCCCGTGGTCTCGGAGGACGCGCTCGGTCGCGGCGCGGATCTCTTCGATGGGGAAGACTTCGGGCGCGGGCAGGCCGCCGGCGAAGGAGATGATGTCGGGCTGCTCCGTGAGCTTGAGGAGCTCGCGGATCATCGAGGCCGTGATGCGCTGCGTTCTTTGGGCGAAACGCTGGTTCCACAGGGTTTCCGGGGCGCGAGCGGACGAGCGCGAGACGGTCCCGTTCGCGATCAGTCCGCCGAGGAGATCCTCACCGGCCGTGGCGATCGACATGGGCACACCCCCGAAGCAAGGGTCGTCCAGGGGCCGCCCGGCCGCCATGATGCGGACTGATCAGTGCGAAACGCCGGCCCTAAACCCCTGTATTCTGTGCTCGTGAAGACTCGCCTGTCCCTGCTTATCGAAGATTCGGATTTTTGCGAAATCGGACGTGCTGCACGCCTGCGCGGGCTGTCCGTGACGGCTTGGGTCCGTCAGGCCGTGCGAGCAGAATTGGAATGCGAACGCGAGCGCGCCGTCGAGGCGAAACTCGAAGCCGTGCGCCGCGCTGTGAAGCACTCGGGCCCGACAGGGGACATCCAGCAAATGCTCGCCGAGATCGGGTCGAGGTAGCAGGCGGCGGGGATTCCCTAGAAGGGTGAGTGCGGTCGCGGCAACACTCACCGATCAAGGGCATCGGAAGGGCACAGCGCCCGCTCAACCTCTAAGAAAACCCCGTTCTCCTTTCGGCTACTCCTCGACGACCTCCACCTTGCGGTGCTTCGCGCGCTCGGCGATGAGCTTCTCCTGGAGGGGGCGCGGGACCTCCTCGTAGTGGCCCATTTCCATGTGGAACGAGCCGCGCCCCTGCGTGATGGCCCGGAGGATCGACCCGTACGAGATCATCTCGGCGAGCGGCGCTTCGGCGCGGATGATGGAGTCGTCGCCCTCCTGGTCCATGCCGGCGGGGCGTCCGCGACGCGACGTGAGGTCGCCCATCAGATCGCCCATGTACTCCTGGGGGGCCCGGATCGCGATTTTCATGATCGGCTCGAGGATGGTCGGCCTCGCCCTCTCCATGGCGTCCTTGTACGCGAGCGAGCCGGCGATCTTGAACGCCATTTCCGAAGAGTCGACGTCGTGGTACTGCCCGTCATAGAGCTCGACCCGGAAGTCGACCATCGGGAAGCCGGCGAGGAAGCCGCGCTTCCTCACGTCCTGGATGCCCTTCTCCACGGCGGGCACGTAGTTGCGCGGAATCGAGCCGCCGTAGAGGTCATCGACGAACTGGAAATCCTCGCCGCGCGCGAGGGGTTTGATGCGAATCTTGCAGTCCGCGAACTGGCCGTGGCCGCCCGTCTGTTTCTTGTGGCGGCCGTGCCCTTCGGCCGGACGCGTGATCGTCTCCCGGTACGGAACCTTGGGCGGGTGGAGGATGACCTCGACCCCGCTCTTTCTCTTCATGCGCGCGATGGCGATCTCGACGTGGAGCTGTCCGGCGCCCGCGAGGAGGAAGTCTTGCGTGTCCATGTCGCGCGAGAAGTGGAGGGACGGGTCTTCCTCGATGAGCTTGTGGAGCGCGACGGAGATCTTGTCCTCGTCGCCCTTGGACTTCGGCTCGATCGCGAAGGCGATCGCGGGCTCCGGAATTGACGGTGGCGCGAAGACGAAGGGCTTCTCTTTCAGGGAGAGGGAGTCCCCGGTGAGCGTCTCCTTGAGCTTCGCGACGCCTCCGATGTCACCGGCGGGAATCTCGGGCACGTTCTGCATCGCCTTGCCGAGCGGCGAGAAAACCTGCCCGAAGCGCTCGGACGTCTCGCGCGTCGGATTCGAATACGTCCCGTCGCTCTTGAACGTGCCCGAGACGACACGGAAGAGCGTCAGGCGCCCCGCGTAGGGGTCGGAGATCGTCTTGAAAACGAACGCCGCCGGCGGGCCGGACGGATCGGCGGCGAGGGCCTCGCTCGCTCCGGCCTTGTTGAGGGCGACCGTCTGGAAGGAGTCGGCGGTCGGGAGCAGGTCGACGATCTCGTCGAGGAGCTTCTCGACGCCCGTCTCGTGGTCTCCGCTTGCCGTGAACAGGACGGGCGTGATTTTTCGATCGCGGATCGCCTTCGTGAGGGCGGGTTTCATCTGTTCCTCGGAGAGGTTGCCCTGCGCGAAGAACGTTTCCATGAGCTTGTCATCGCCTTCGGCCACCATCTCGACGAGCGCTTCGTGCAGGGTCGCCGCGTCCTTCGCGAACTCGTCCGGAACGGGACCCGGGGACGTCTTCCCGGCGGCGTCCGTCAGATAGCCCTGCATCGCGACGAGGTCGATGACCCCCCGAAACGACTTTTCGCGCCCGATGGGCGCCTCGATGCAGACACAGGTGCGGCCGAACTTCCGGGCGAGCTGCTCCATCACGCGGCCGCCGTCCGCGTTCTCGCGGTCCATCCGGTTGACGATCACGAGGCGCGGGAGGCCGAGCTCGTCGCACAGCTTCCAGGCTTTCTCGGTCTGGACCTGGACTCCGGCGACGGCGTCCACGACGAGGAGCGCGGCATCGGCCGCCTTCAGGCCGCAGATCATTTCCGACACGAAGATGCCATAGCCGGGCGTGTCGATGAGGTTGACCTTCTTCTTCTTCCACTCGAGCGATGCGACCGCGAGCGAGATCGAGATCTTCCGTTCGATCTCCTCCGGGTCGAAATCGGTCGTCGTGTTGCCTTCCTCCACGCGTCCGAAGCGCGGCGTCGCGCCGGCCTCGTGCAGGAGAGCGGAAACAAGCGTCGTCTTGCCGACGCCGTTGTGCCCGACGACGGCGACGTTGTGGATGGCGGAAGCGGGGTAAACCTTCATTCGGTGACCCTCCGGAATTTAGTTTCGGGGTGGGAATTATAGGCGGGCCGCGCGATCTGCGGCTGCTAGAATTTCGGCCTCCCGGGGAGTGTCCCCGGGTGACCTGCGCGACGGCGCAGGCACGGAGGTCGTCTGCCACCCGAACCGGGGTCCCCCCGCCTGCCCAGGAAGTTCGCGCGTTACGAGGTCGAGCGCGAGCTCGGCAAGGGCGCGATGGGCGTCGTGTTTCTCGGACGCGATCCCGTCATTGGCCGGCGTGTCGCGCTGAAGACGATCCGGGCCACCGGCGAAGACGATTCGGAGACCCGCGAGTTCACGGAGCGCTTCCTGCGAGAGGCGCAGGCGGCGGGAACGCTGTCCCACCCGAACATCGTGACGATCCACGACGTCGGCGAGGAGGTCGAGACCGGGACGTCCTTCATCGCGATGGAGTACGTCGAGGGCAAGAATCTCAAGCAGCTCCTGAAGGACAAGGTCTCGTTCTCGTACGACCGGATCGCCGAGATCGTGACGAACGTCGGGGACGCCCTCGACTACGCGCACCGCCGCGGCATCGTGCATCGCGACGTGAAGCCGGCCAACATCATCCTCACGAACGACGGCACCGTGAAGATCACGGACTTCGGGATCGCGAAGATCAACAGCTCGAGCCTGACGGCGACCGGGCA
>DAIOUV010000016.1:0-65718 GCA_036759345.1 Acidobacteriota bacterium
GACGGGAGGGACAGACGACGCTGTCGGGAGCCGCGGCCTTCCGGCTTTACGACACTCACGGTGTCCCCCTCGAGCTTATCGAAGAAATCTCTTCCGACGAGGGGGTCCAGGTCGACCGCGCAGGCTTCGAGAAGGAGCTCTCCGCCGCCCGCGAGCGCAGCAAAGGCGCGTCGAAGTTCGAGGGACTCTCTCAGCTGCCGGATTCCAAGTTTGAGACTGAGTTCAGGGGTTATCCAGAGCAGGATTTCGTGTCTCTCCAGTGTGCGAAGGTCCAGGAAATACTTCGAATGGTCGGTTCGGTCCCAACACCGGGTGAGCAGGTGCTTCGCCAGGGCGACCAGGGCTGGGTTGTCGCGGACAAGACGGTGTTTTATCCCGAAGGTGGCGGCCAAGTTCATGACGAGGGAAAGCTTGTCTGGCCCAACGGGCAAGCGGTCGTCACCGATGTCAAGAAGAACTCTTTGGGAGCCATCCTCCATTTTGTTCGAATCGAGGAGGGCCAACTGAAGGTAGGTGACACCGTAACGATGTCTGTCGACGAGTGGACCCGCCGCAAGACTCAGGCGAACCACACGGGGACGCACCTGTTGCATGCGGCGCTGCGGAAGGTGCTCGGGGAGAGCGTTCGGCAGATGGGCTCGCTCGTCGCGCCCGACCGCCTGCGCTTCGACTACGCCGCGTCGCGCCCGACGACCGCGGAGGAGATCCGCGAGATCGAACGCCTCGTGAACGAGGAGGTCCTGCGCGATCGCGAGGTCGGCAAGGCCGTCATGTCCATGGACGACGCGAAGAAGACGGGCGCCATGATGTTCTTCGGCGAGAAGTACGGCGAGCGCGTCCGCGTCGTGGACGTGCCCGGCTTCTCGACGGAACTCTGCGGCGGCTGCCATGTCGGGCGCACGGGGGAGATCGGCGCCTTCAAGGTCCTTTCCGACAAGGGTCTCGCGGCCGGCGTCCGGCGCATCGAGGCCGTCACGTCGCTGAACGCGGTCGAGCGGCTTCAGAAAGATGAAGAGATTCTGGCGAATATGGCGCACACGGCGAATGTTCCTCCCGACGAGCTTCCGGCGAAGCTGCGGGAGGCGCTGGATTCTCTTAGAAAGAAAGAGAAGGAGATCGCGGCCTTGAAGCGCGACCTTGCTCTCGCGGGGGCGAGCCCCTCCGACTTTTCACCTTCTAAGGAATCCCCTTCGGTCTCTTCGGACACGTCCGGAAGTGATGTCGACGGGATCGTGGAGATCGCGGGCGTCAAGGTGCTTGCGCGGCGCGTTCCCTCCCTCCCGACGAACGAGCTTCGCAACCTCGCCGACACGTTTCGCAGCAAGCTGAAGTCCGGCGTGGTGCTCCTCGGAACCGAGCTTGAGGGCAAGGTGACGCTGCTCGCGGCCGTCACGCCCGACCTTGTGTCGCGGGTGTCGGCGCACGAGCTCGCGCAGGTGATGGCGCCGGCGGTGGGCGGCAAGGGCGGCGGAAAGCCGGACCTCGCGCAAGCCGGAGGAAAGGACGCCGCGCAGATCGAACCGGCCCTCGCGCTGGGTGTCGCGAAACTGCGGGAGAGACTCTGGGCCTGAGCCCCCGTTGTATCCCGCGGGCGTATAATCCGCCGACGATGTCGTGTCTCAGGATTGGTTTGGCCCGGGTGTCGGTGGCCGCTTTGCTTGCCGCCTCCGGCGCGCTCCGCGCGGACGTCCATCTCGTGCGGCAGGCGAACGGCTCGGCGCTGATCTTCAACGACAGCGTCGGCAGCGGCTGGCGCGTGAACGGGGGCGTGCCATCGGACGGCTATCTCGTCTCGCGCCGAAACGCACCGACCGCTTACGACACCGCGATCGAGAGCGAGGCCCGGGCGGCCGGCGTCGACCCGGCTCTCGTCAAGAGCGTCATGCTCGTCGAGTCCAACTACAACCCGCGCGCGGTGTCCCGAAAGGGCGCCCGTGGCCTCATGCAGCTCATGCCGGAGACGGCCCGCCGCTTCGGAGTCTCGGACCGTCACGATGCGGGCCAGAGCATCCGGGCCGGCGTCCATTATCTGGCCGCCCTGCTCGAGCAATTCAAGGGCGATGTTTCGCTTGCGCTTGCCGGATACAACGCCGGCGAAGGCGCCGTGGCGCGGCACTCGGGCGTTCCTCCGTATCGTGAGACGCGGGAATACATTCGGCGCGTCCTCGTGGCGCGGCACGGTGAGGGCGCCGCGTCTCCCTCGATCGGAGGCGGATTCCGCGGGACGCCGACGGGCTCCGTCGTGCGCACGGCCTCGGTGCGCGTCTCGAGCCAGAACGGAACCCCCGTGCTCTCGAACACGGCTGTGAATCTTGCTGAGCGACAGGCGCCGGCACTCGGGCGCGTGCGCTGAGGCGGGCGGAGGCGGGATGACGTCGACGCGGGGATCCGAGACGACGAGGGCTTTTCGGCCCGCCCCTTTCTTCGATCACGGGCTCTTCCTTCTCCATCTGAACCGCGGAAAGGAGGAGATGGGGCGCGGGTATCACGAGACCGCGCGGCGCGAGTTCGAGGAAGCGCGGCGGCTCCGTCCGCGCGACCCGGAGGTTCTCCTCGACCTCTCGATCACGTTCTTTCATCTCGGGCATTTCGACGAGGCCGAGACGATGACGCGCGATCTCCTCGCCGAGCACGCCGAGTCGGTGCCGTTGTTGTTCAACCTCGGCCTCATCCTCTTCAAGTCGGGCCGGGACCGGGAGGCGCGCGAGCCGCTCGAGAAGGTGCTCGGATTCGCGCCGGCCCATCGCAAGGCTCATCTCACGCTCGGGCTTCTCGCACAGCGGCGTGGGGCGTGGGACGAGGCACAGCGGCACTTCCGCATTGCGGGCGCCGAATTGAAAGATGGCTCCGAGGGGGACGACTCGGTGGCCCGGACGGCGCGCGCGGCGGCCGCCGAGGTGCGCATGGCCACGGCTACGGTCACCGCCACCCGGCCGACCGCGAACGACACACGGCCGAGTCCCGTAGTCGTCGTAAAGCCCGAGCTACTGGACTCGCTTACGGCGAGCGGGAAGCTCAAGTTCTCCTCGTGTGCGAGACCGCGGCCGTCCGCGGCCGTTCTCGCCGGAATGGACGCCGCGGTCGCCGCCGTGGCCCGGCCCCTCGGGCCTTTCTCTCCCAAGCCGGGCGGGTTTCTCTCGGTGGCCTGCGGCGCGGGTGTGCGCGTGAGGCGCGGCATCGTCGTGGGACGATCCGGGGCGCCCGTCTTCGACGGCTCTCCCTCTCAGGCGCCCGACGGGCTCGACCGGATCCTCATCGGAGCGTCGGGGGACGGCGTCCTCCTCCTCGCGGACGCCGGCCGTGTGCCGTGGCTCAAGGCGCTCGCAGGCGAGGCTCTCTCCGTGCATCCCGAGCGCCTCCTCGCCTTCGAGAGCGCCCTCACGTGCCGCGCGGACGTGACGCCGGACGCGGGCGACCGGACGGCGCCGTCGTTCCTGAAGCTGGCGGGCAGCGGAGCCGTGGCCCTCGCCGTCTCGTCCGAACCCGCCCGCTTCGACGTCGAACGCGGGCAGCCTCTCGCGATCGCCGCGCGCGCGGTCGTCGCATACGGCGGCGAGGTCGTGGCGGAGCTCCTCGAAGTGTCGGATCCGCTCTCCGGCCTCGGAGCGGGCGTGTTGATGCGCTTTACGGGCGCCGGGTTCGTTCTGGCGGACGCGCGCTGAACCTCGGCGTCAGTCTTTCCCGAGTTCCCTCTCCGTCTCGTCGAGAAGAGCGCGGATCATTCCCGGGTCCTCATGCTCGGCGTAGATCCGGATGATGGGCTCGGTGCCCGAGAGGCGGTGCAGGAGCCAGCCGTGGGATCCGAAGATCAGCTTCACGCCGTCCCGGTCGTCGATGCCGGTCACGCGCTGGCCGCATCGCGAGGCCGGTGGACGGGACTTCAGGCCGTCGAGGAACGCGCGGAGCACGGGCATCGGGAGTTGAAGGTCGCGCCGGCCGTAGTGGAGGACGCCGTAGGCGGCGTCCTGCCGGGCGACGATGGCCTCGAGCGTGCCGCCCGAGTGCGCGATGGCCTCGAGGACGAGAAGGGCCGAGAGGATGCCGTCGCGCTCGGGCAGGTGAAACGCGACGCCGAGGCCCCCGGACTCCTCGCCGCCGATCGCGACCTCGCCGGAGATCATCTTCTCCGCGATGTACTTGAAGCCGATCGGCGTGACGTGGAGCCTGACACCGAGGCCCGCGGCGACGCGGTCGAGGAGTAACGACGTCGAGAACGTCTTCGCGATGCCTCCCTGGATCCGGCCGCGACGCGTGAGGCTTTCGGCGAGGAGGGCGAGCACGCGGTGGGGCGTGACGAAGCGGCCGGATGCGTCCAGCACGCCGAGCCGGTCCCCGTCGCCGTCGCTCGCGAGCACGACGTCGAAACGCCCGCCGGAGAGGGCCTCCCGCGCGGCGGCGAGATTCTCCGGAATAGGCTCGGGATGGACGCCTCCGAAGAGAGGATCGCGGGTCGCGCGCATGGAGACGACGGTCGTGGGATGTCCGGTCCCGACGATCTCCTCGAGGAGCGTCCCTGCGGCTCCGTGAATCGCGTCGAAGAGCACGCGGATCCCCGCCCTGCGGATCGCGTCGAGGTCGACGAGGGCCGAGAGCGCGTCGCGGTACGGGGTGGCGAGGTCCAGCGTTTCGACCGAGCCGCCGGCACGCTCGAGCAGCGGTTGCCCCGCCGCGCGGGCGATGGCGTCGTAGGTCGCGGGCATCGCGCTGCCGCCGAACGATGACTTCACCTTGACGCCGTTCCAGAGCGCCGGATTGTGCGAGGCGGTGATGGCGAGCCCGGCTCTCAGCCCCCGCGTCGCCACGTGCCACGACGCGCACGGCGTCGGGACAGGCCGGTCGGAGAGGAGCACCCGGAATCCGCGCGTGGCGAGGAAGGCCGCGCTGTCGGCCGCGAGCTCGGGAGACAGGAAGCGCGTGTCGAAGACCAGAGGGAGCGTCCAGGGGTCGCCCGGCTCGGTGTTCTCATCGTCAGTCGTCCAGACGCCCGCCGCCGTCACGACGTTTCGGACGCTGTCGAAGGTGAGGTCTCGGGCGATGCGGCCTCGCCAGCCGTCGGTTCCGAAGACAATGGGAGGCGCCAGCATGAGAGGGCTGATTCTCGGGGAGAGCGCGGTGCCTGTCCAGCGCGGGCCGTGCTTCGACGCTGTCGCGCGCGGGTCTAGAATCCCGTTCTAAGTGTTCGTCAACGTCCCCAACGCGCTCACGCTGTTCCGCATTTTTCTTGTTCCGTTTCTCGTCGTCCTTCTCCTGACGAAGCTCCCGGCCCGCGAATACATCGCGCTCGCCATCTTCCTCCTGGCCGCCCTGACCGACTGGCTGGACGGCTACTGGGCACGGCGCTTCAAGAAGGTCACGACGATGGGAACGCTTTTGGACCCCATCGCGGACAAGCTCCTCGTCTCGGCGGCGCTCATCTCGCTCGTCGACTTGCAGGAGGCGGATGCGTGGGCCGTGTGCATCATCATCGGGCGGGAGTTCGCGGTGTCGGGTCTGCGCACGATCGCCTCGAGCCGCGGCATCACGATCGCCGCCTCGAAGCTCGGCAAGTGGAAGATGGCGACGCAGATCGTCGGGATCTCGCTCATGATCCTCGGCGGGAAGCTCGATGACATCGGGCTCTGGCGCAAGACGGGACGCGCGGCTCTCTACGTGATGACGGCGATGGCGCTCATCTCGGGAATCGACTATTTCCGCAGGTTCCTGAAACCTCTGCTCGCGCGCGAGTACGAGGAGAAGGCACTCCAGCGCTCGGGAGCGTCCGCGAAGACTCAGCCCGCGGAGCCGGACGCGCGCCTTCGAAAGACCGCCTTGTAGATCGGCCGGCCCGTCTTCAGGAACTTCAGCTCATAGCTCGTTCCCGTCGACCAGTCACCCGCCTCATCCGGAGTGAGCTTCTCGAGGAGAGGCTCGTTCGAGAGAACGTCGTCGATCACCCCGAAATACTCCTCGTGATCCGAGGCGACGCGGAGGAGAGACGCTGGGGCGAGGGCCCGCGCGGCGGCTTCGGCCCAGGCGGGGTCCACGAGGCGGCGCTTGTGGTGTCGCTTCTTCGGCCAGGGATCCGGGAAGTAGACGTGCAGGCCCGCGAGGCAGCCGAGAGGAAGGCGCCTCTCTACGAACGCCTTTCCGTCGATCCGTTCGATGCGGAGGTTGAGAAGGCCCGCGCGCTCGGCTTTGAGGCGCACGATCTGGGCGTACTCGGGCTCGATCTCGAGACCGAACCAGTTCCGGTCCCGGTGCGCGGCCGCGGCGGCGAGGAGAAAACGGCCCTTGCCGACGCCGATCTCCATCTCGACCGGGGCGACGCGCCCGAACACCGCGGAGAAATCGACGGCGCCCGCGTCCTCCGTCTCGCCCGGCAGGAAGATCTTCGGCGGAGGAATCCGCCCCAGATTGCGGGGACCTTCGCCACGGGGCGGGCGTTGCGGCGGCTCGACTCCCGCGCGGCGCAGCGCCCGCCGGACGGACGGCCTAGACAAGGATCGCCCTCGGGATCGCGACGACGTGTGCGCGCCTGCCCTCGTTCAGGAAAACGATCCTGGGCAATGCGTCCCTCAGAACCTCGAGACGACCGACCGGGTGAACGTGTCCGTCGTCGCGGTTCCGCCGACGTCGCGTGTCCGGGCCGTCCCTTCCTCGAGAGCCGCGAAGAGGGCTTTCTCGACGCGCGCCGCTGAGGCCTCGTCCTTGAGGTGGCGGAGCATCATCACGGCCGAGAGGAGGAGCGCGGTGGGGTTCGCGATCCCCTTGCCGGCGATGTCGGGGGCCGATCCGTGCACCGACTCGAAGACGGCGCACGTCTCGCCCAGATTCGCGCCGGGCGTCACGCCGAGGCCGCCCACGAGGCCGGAGGCGAGGTCGCTGACGATGTCGCCGTAGAGGTTGTCGAGGAGAAGAATGTCGAACTGCGCCGGGTTCATGACGAGCTTCATGCAGGCGGCGTCCACGATGACGTCGTTCACCTCGATGTCCGGGTAGCCGGCCGCGATGTTTCGGCAGGAGTCGAGGAAGAGCCCGTCCGAGAGCTTCATGATGTTCGCCTTGTGCACGATCGTCACCTTCCGGCGCCCGTGCGCGCGGGCGAACTCGAACGCGAAGCGCGCGATGCGGCTGGACGCCTTCTCGGTGATGATCTTGATGGACTCCACGACTCCCGGCACGACGACGTGCTCGATGCCCGAGTAGAGGCTCTCGGTGTTCTCGCGCACGACGATGAGGTCGAGGTCGCCGTAGCGCGCAGGGACGCCGGGCACGTTCTTCACGGGCCGAAGGTTCGCGTAAAGGTCGAGCGTCTGGCGGAGCGTGACGTTCACGCTCTTGAAGCCCTTGCCGATCGGGGTCCCGATGGGGCCCTTCAGGCAGACCCTGGTGCGCTGGATGGAGGCGAGCGTCGCCGGAGGGAGCGGCATCCCGGCGAGCTTGATGCTCTCCTCCCCGGCGTCATGGCGCTCCCAGGCGAGGTTGGCACCGGCCGCATCGAGGATGGACGTCACGGACGCGGTGATTTCGGGACCGATACCGTCGCCGGGGAGAAGGGTCACGGTGCGGGGGGATGGGGTCACGTTCTTCAGGCCTTTCGTGTGTCGGCCGGCGCCGCGGAATGGGCCGGGACGCGGAGGATGCGGATGCGTTCGATCGCGCGAGGCGACGCGCGTTCCACGAGAAACTCGACATCGCCTTCCCGGGTCTTGGCTCCGGCTCGCGGGATGCGCCCGAACTTGCGGAGTAGAAAACCGGCGACGGTCTCGTCGTCCGGATCGTCGAACGAGGCTCCGAGGTCCCGCTCGAGCGAGGCCAGAGGATACGCTCCTTCCACGAGCAGCGACGTCCCGTCGCGCTCGGGCCGTTTGGCGGGCTCGTCGTGTTCGTCGAAAATGTCGCCGACGATCTGCTCGATGAGATCTTCCAGCGTCACGAGGCCGGCCACGGCGCCGCTCTCGTCGACGACGACGGCCATGTGAGAGCGCCGGCGCCGCATCTCGCGGAAGAGATCCTCGGAGCGCTTGAGCTCGGGGACGAAGATCGCCGGGCGAAGGTAGCGGACCAGATCGAACGCCTTTTCCTCCGAGTCCGAGACGTCGAACAGGTCCTTGACGTGCAGGATCCCGATGATGTCGTCGGAGCTCTGGCGGTACACGGGATAGCGGCTGTACCGGTGCTCGCGGCACGCAGCCTCGACCTCCGCGAAGGTCGCGGCGACGGGCAGGAGGACGATCCGCGCGCGGGGCACCATCGCTTCCTTGACCGGCGTCTGCCCGAAGGCGAGGACGGCGTGCAGAAGCTCGCTCTCCTCGCGCTTGATGCCGCCCTGTTCGCGCGAGAGGTCGATGACGCTCTTGACGTCGTCCCCCGTGACGTCCGCCGGCGCATCGGCCCCGAACGGGCCCAGGATCCATCGCGCGACGGCCGAGAGGAGGCGCGTCACGGGCGCGAGCAGGCGCACGAAGAGCTCAATCGGGCCGACGAAGAGGAGTGCCACCTGCTCGGGGCGCCGCGCCGCGATCGTCTTGGGGGTCACCTCCGCGACGACGAGAAGAAGCACGGACGTCAGGACCGTCGCGACGAGGACGCCCCACTTCTCGCCGAAGGCGGCGATGGCGAGGCCGGCGCCGAGCGAGCCCGCGGCCGCGTTCGAGAGCGTGTTGCCGACGAGAAGCGTTCCGATCGTGCGCGGCAGATCGTCCCGCAGTCGCTCGAGCCGCTTGGCTTTCCTCTCGCCTGAATTCCGGAGCCGGAAAACGGCCGCCTCGGAGAGGGACGTGATCGCCGTCTCGGCCGAAGAGAAAAACGCGGACGCCGCCGCGCAGAGGAAGTAGAGGACGATGAGAATCGGAAAGGTCATCGGGTTGGGAGTATCCGCGCCTCGCGGCGCAGCGCGGCGGCCGCGTTCCGGGCGAGCCCCCGGGGCGTGGCGCGCCAGACGGCGGAACCGAAGAAACGCCCGCGAAAGGCTTCTTCCGAGAGCGCGAGGATCTCGCCGGGGTCGACGGAGGCAGCCGGGCCGGAGGGTCCCGTGCCCCGTGCCTTGTTGAAGGGACAGACGTCCTGGCAGTCGTCGCAGCCGAAAAGGCGACCGCTAAGGGCGGCCTCCTCTGCCGCTGTGAAAGGCGTCCGCTTCTCGATCGTGAGATAGGAAAGGCATTTCCGCGCGTCGAGAACGCGCGGAAGGGCGAAGGCCCGCGTCGGGCAGGCGTCGAGGCACGCCGTGCACGAACCGCAACGGTAGGCTCCCGGGTCGGCCGGCGCCGCGGTCGGGGCGAGCACGACGTCGGTCAGGATCTCGCCGAGGACGACGTGCGAGCCGAGACCCGGAACGATCAGAAGTCCGTTCTTCCCGATGAACCCGAGGCCGGCGCGGGCGGCGAGCTCACGTTCGAGAAGCGGCGCCGTGTCGACGCACACGCGCCAATTCGAGCCCCGGGGCGCGAGGGGCCTGAGGTCTTCGATGACCGCCTTCAGGTGTCGGCGGACGACGAGGTGATAGTCCTCTCCGCGGGCGTACTGCGCCACGTTTCCGGGGCCGCGGCCGGGGATCGCACGGGCGACGGCGAGGACCGATCGCGTGAATGGAAGGATCGTGTCGAAACGCATGCGGGCCGCGGCATCGCGCTCGAGATACGCCATTTCCCCGTGGAATCCCTGCTCGAGCCACGCGCGGTAGCGCTCGAAAGAGACCGGGCGGGACGCCGCGAGGACTCCGGCGGCCGCGAACCCACGCGCGCGCGCCGCCTCGACCGCGGCCCGGGAAAGGCCGGCGGGATCGTCCGGGAGCGGGGGAGGAGGCCGGCGCGGAACGCGCGAGGCGGCAGGCCGCATGACACTCCAGTCTAGCAACCCATTTCGTATCATCCTCACGCCCCATGTCGCCCCGCTCACAAACGCATCCGTATGCACTCATCTTCTTCGTGCTTCTCGTGCTGGGAACGGGCGCTCTCTGTTTCGTCGTCCTCCGCCCTTTCCTGACGGCAATCGCCTGGGGCGCGATCCTCGCGGTCGCCCTCTGGCCGCTCTGGCGGCGCCTGAAGAGGCGCGTTCCCCGGCGCACGACGCTCGCGGCGGCCGCGTTCTCGGTCTCGGCGGGACTCGTCGTCCTCCTTCCGGCCGTCCTCCTCGGAAAGGCGATCGTGAATCAGGCGTCGGAGGCGGCGACGAGCCTCGAAGAGACGCTCCGCGCCCGGGAGCTGCGGTCGCTCGGGGACGTGCTCGCGGTGCCGGGTGTCGGAAGAGCGATCGCGTGGGTCCAGGAACGAACCGGGCTCTCGGCCGACGAGCTCCAGGCGAAGGGCGCCGAGATCGCGACGCGCGCGTCGGCGGCGCTCGCGGCCCAGGGCGGCAACGTCGCGCTCTCGTTTCTCGACGCGATCCTGACGTTCGTCCTCACCTTGTTCCTGCTCTTCTTCCTGCTCGTCGATGGCGAGAGCATGGCCGAGGCCGTCAGCGACCTCATCCCGATCGACGACGCTGACCGCCGCAAGATCATCCAGTCGCTCGGCGGGATGATGGAGTCCATCTTCAAGGGGTCCCTCGTGTGCGCGGTGGTTCAGGGCGCGTGCGGCGGGTTCTCCTGGCTCGTCGCGGGCCTCCCGTCGGCGATTCTCGCGGGCGTCGCGATGGGGATCCTCTCCCTGCTTCCCATCGGCGGCACGGCGATCGTCTGGCTGCCGGGGCTCGTCGCGCTGTTCATCCAGGGGCGGACCGGGATGGCGATCTTCTTTCTGCTCTGGAACGTGCTCGTGACGTCCACGCTGGCCGACAACGTCCTGAAGCCGCTCCTCATCGGCCGCAAGGACACGGAGATGTCGACTCTCGTGGTCTTCCTGGGGGTCTTCGGCGGCATCCCGGCCTTCGGGCTCCTGGGTGTCTTCGTCGGCCCGATGGCGCTCGCCGTGGGGGTGATGGTCGTCCGCGTGCTGCGCACCTTAGCGCGCGAGGCGCGGGTCAGCGGATCAGTTTGACGATCAGCACCTGAAGGACGGCTCCCGTGGCTCCGAGCACGAGCGCGAGAATCACTCAGGGGATCAGGTGGTCGTACCGGGCCGCCGCGGTCCTGATTTTCTGCATGAGACTCCTCATCTTCGATCCCGCTTAATATAGGCGACGGATGAGCGGCAAGCCTGAGGACGCGGCGAAACGCGACGTCGCGGCCCTCGCCGCCGAGCTCGCAGGTCAAATTGCGTCGCTTTCGGCGTTCGCGGGCTCGGGTCTCGCGTCACAGGGATTCGCGGGGGCGCGCCCCGGTTCCACGGCCGGGGCTCCCGCGTTCACGGGTCCGCGGACGATGCTGGAAAACGCCGCGCGCTTCGTGTCGCCCGTGCTCCCCGCCGGGGCCGCGCTGCGCCCCGTCAAGGCCGCCCTCCTGCGCGTCCTCCGGATCGTCACGCGGGACCAGACGACGTTCAATTCCGCGCTTCTCGAGGCCTTGCGCGGGGCGCTGCTCGAGACGGAGGCGAGCCTCAACGGCTTCGCCTCGGTGTCCGCGGAGGCGAGGGAGGCCGCGCGGCACGCGGAGGCCGCGACGGTCGCGGCGCGGGAGCGCCTGGAGCGGGTCGTCACCGACCTCTCGAATCTCTCGGTGAGGGTCGGAAGGGAAGCCGCGGCCCGCGAGAGCGCGGGCCGGGACCTCGGCGCGAGCCAGCGCCGGCTGGATGCCCTCGAAAAGGACCGCGATGCGCGCTTCGAGGCGCTGGCCCGCGAACGAGAACAGGAAGCCGCGGGGCGGAAATCCCTCGTCGACCGGCTCGACGCCACGGCGGAAAATCTGCGCAACCTCAAACTCGAATGGTCTTCCCTTCGAAGCAATTTACAGAACCTTTCTGAAGGACGGGCGCCGGTCGGAGCGGCCGTGCGGACCGAACCCTCCTCCGGCGTCCGGCCCGACGACCCCTTGCGCGCGGGCCTCTACGTCGACTTCGAGGAGCACTTCCGCGGCAGTGAGGCCGACATCCGCGCGCGCCAGGCGAAGGACGCGGCGCGGTTCCGGGGCGCGACGCGGCCCGTGGCCGACCTCGGCTGCGGCCGGGGGGAATTTCTCGAAGCGCTGAAGGCGGAAGGCGTGACGGGAATCGGCTGCGACGCGAATCCCGTCATGGCGGCGCGCGCGGCCGAGAAGGGTCTCGCGGTCGACGCCGCGGACCTTTTCTCGTGGCTCGGCGCGCGCCCGGACGAATCGCTCTCGGGCATCACGGCGTTCCAGGTCGTCGAGCACCTCGCTCCGGTCTTGCTCTTCGACCTCGTGGAACTGTCCGTCCGGAAGCTCGCTCGGGGAGGCCGTGTCCTCTTCGAAACCGTGAACCCGGAGTCCGTCTACGCGATGCGATGGTTCTGGATGGACCTCACGCACGTGCGGCCCGTGCCGGCGCCCTCGCTCGCGCAGCTTCTCCGGGCGTCGGGCCTCAAGGACGTCGCGGTGGACTTCCGCTCGCCCGTGCCGGACGCGGAAGCCCTGCCCGCGGGCCTTGCGGAGGACCCCCGCTTCGCGCCGCTCGCGCGCCTGCTTTTCGCGCCGCAGGACTACGCCGTCACGGGCGTGAAATAAGGGGAAGCGGGAGACCGATGGCGCGCGTCCTCGTCTGCACCGCGCAGGTGCCGTTCGCCTCGGGCGGCGCCGAGCGTCACGCCGAGGGTCTCGTGCGCGAGATCGTCGCGTTCGGACACGAGGCCGAGCTCGTGCGCCTCCCGTTCAAGTGGTACCCGCGCGCGGAAATCCTGACCTCGGCGCTCGCGTGGAGGCTCCTGGACCTCTCGGAGGCCGACGGGAAACGTGTCGATCTCGTGATTCCGATGAAGTTCCCGTCCTACCTCGTGAGGCACGAGAACAAGGTCGTGTGGCTGATCCACCAGTTCCGTCAGGCTTACGACCGGTTCGGAACGGCAGAGAGCGACTTCACCGCTTCTCCCGAGGACACGCGCTGGCGCGAGCTCATCGCCGCGTCGGATCGCACCGGCCTCATGGAGGCGCGGAAGATCTTCACGAACGCGCGGAACACCGCGGACCGCCTGGCGCGGTTCAACGGGATCGAGGCCGAGGCGCTCTACCATCCGCCGCCGCTCGCGGGCCGCTACCGCACGGAGGCGTCGCAGGGCTTCGCGCTCGCCGCGGGCCGCCTCGACGCGTGGAAGCGGATGGACCTCGCGATCGGCGCCGCGGCGGCGGGGAAGTTCCGGCTCGTGATCGCGGGCGACGGCGCCGACCGGGCGAGACTCGAAGCGTTGGCAAGAAAGAGCGGCGCCGACGTGCGTTTTGCGGGCCGCGTGTCCGACGACGAGCTTCTCGGCCTTTATGCGACGTCGAGCGTCGTGATCTTCCCGCCGGCGGACGAGGATTACGGCTACATCGCGCTCGAAGCGTTTCTGTCGAAGAAGCCCGTGGTGACGTGCACGGATTCGGGTGGGCCGCTGGAGTTCGTCATCGACGGGGAGAACGGCCGCGTCGTCGCGCCGGACGCGGCCGCACTCGCCGAGGCGACGGGTGCGCTTCTTGCCGACCCGGAGACGTCGAGGGAATTCGGAGAAAGAGGCTTTGAAAGGGTCAGAGAGATACGCTGGGAGAATGCCGTGCGGGCCCTGCTCGAGGCGGGCGGCATCCGGTGACGGCCCAGGGCCCGAAGCGGCCGCTCTCGATCGGCTTCATCGGTCCCCTTCCGCCCACGCGATCAGGCATTGCGGATTACGACGCGGAGATTCTCTCTTCCCTTTCAAAGAATCTTTCTTTCTCTTTTCTTTCCTATGAACCATCAGCTGCCTCCGAAGCCCTGAACGCCCGGCACGACGTCCTCCTCTTCCAGATCGGAAACGACCCGCTGCACGCGCCGTCCGTCGAGGCGCTCTTCGACACCCGGAGGCAAACGCCCGCCGTCGTCGTACTTCACGACTTCGTGCTCCACCATCTTTTTGCCGCGGCATATCTCGACCGGGGGCGCGAGGACGACTACGCGAAGGAACTCGAGCGCTCGCACGGCGCCCGGGGACGCGCCTTCGCGGAGCGCAGCCGCCGCGGCGCGCGCAATCCGCTGTGGGACCTCGACCCGTGGGCGTTTCCGATGTCGGCGGGCGTGATCCGTGCGGCGAACGCGGTCGTCGCCCACTCGGCGCTCGTGAAGGGCGCGGTTCTCGACGAGAGCCCGGAGACGCGCGCTGTCCTCCTCCCGCATCACGTCGTCCCGGCCCTGCGCACGGAGCGCGCCGCTGCGCGCCGCGCGCTCGGCCTGCCGCCCGATCGTCCGGTCGCCGTTACGCTCGGCGTCGTGACGCCGGCCAAGCGTGTCGGCCAGATTCTCGAGGCCCTCGCCGCGCTGCCTCCCGCCAGGCGTCCATTCCTCTTCGTGGGCGGCGCCGTGGCCGACGACGACCCGCTCCACCTCTTCGTGGAGGCGCACGGCCTCGCGGGCGACGTCGCGTTCGGCGGCTACCTGAGCGATGCCGATTTCTGGCGCGCCGCTTCCGCCGCGGACTTCGGCGTGAACCTTCGCCATCCGACCATGGGGGAGACGTCGGGCGCCGTCTGCCGTCTCGCGGGCAGCGGTCTTCCTCTGATCGTCTCGGACACGGGATGGTTCCGGGAGTTGCCCGACTCGTTTGCCGCGAAGGTTCCCGTGGGCGGAGACGAAGTCGCCCGGCTGGCCGAAGAAATGGCCCGGCTCGCCTTCGAGCCGGACGTCGCGAGGCTCCGCGCGCGCGCGGCTTCGGAGTGGGGAGAGGAGCGGCGTCCCGACCGGGTCGCGCTCTCCTATCGGGACATGCTGGAGAGCGTCGCGGGAGAACGTGTGAGGCAGCCGGGAAGACACGCGGCGGCGGCCCGGCCCTCGTCGCGGCTCTCGGTTGGGTTCATCGGTCCCTTCCCTCCGGTGCGTTCCGGGATCGCCGATTACGACGCGGAGCTGTTTCCGGCTCTCGCGGCCCTCGTGGACGCGAGGGCCTGGCAGCCCGAAAAGGCCCGCGAGGCCCTGACGGCGGGTCACGACGTCCTGCTCTTCGAGATCGGGAACGATCCCCTTCACGTGCCCTCCCTCGAAGCCCTCTTCGATCCCGGCCGGCGCACTCCGGCCGTCGTGGTCCTCCATGAATTCGTGCTTCACCACCTCTTCGCGGCGGGCTATCTCACGCGCGGGCGCGAGGAGGATTACGAGCGGGAGCTCGAGCGGGCGCACGGCGCGCGCGGGAAGGCATTCGCGGCTTCCCGGCGGCGCGAACCGCTCGTCCCCGTCTGGGACCTCGACCCGTGGGCGTTTCCGATGTCAGCCGGGGTGATTCGCGCCGCGGAGGCGGTCATCGCGCACTCCGCGCTCGTGACGGGCGCGGTCCTGGACGCGTGTCCGGGCACCCGCGTCGTGACGATCCCGCAGCACGTCGCGCTCACGCCCCGCTCGTCGCCCGCCCAAGCGCGCGCGGCCCTGGGCCTGCCCCTCCACCGGCCCGTCGCCATCACGCTCGGCATCGTCGGGCCGGCGAAGCGCATCGGGAGAATTCTCGAGGCCCTCGCGGCTCTGCCGCCCGGGCGCCGGCCCTTCCTTTTCGTGGGCGGCGCCGTCGCCGAGGACGATCCCCTCCGGAGCTTCGTGAAGGAGAACGGCCTCGCGGCGGACGTGAAGTTCGGAGGCTATCTCTCCGAGGAGGAGATCTTCCAGGCGGCGTCCGCGGCGACGTTCGCCGTGAACCTCCGATTCCCGACGCTCGGCGAGACGTCGCATGCCGTCTGCCGGCTCGCGGGCTACGGACTTCCGCTCATCGTCTCGGACACGGGCTGGTTCCGCGAGCTGCCGGATGCGTTCACGGACAAGATTCCCATCGGAGGTGACGAGGTCGCGCTTCTCGCGCGGGCGATGGAGCGCCGTTCGTTCGAGGAAGACCTCGCGCTCGACCGCGGGGCCGCGGCGGCCGCCTGGGCCGTCCCCCTCCGGCCGGAACGCATCGCGGAAGCCACCCGGGACGTGCTGGAGGAGGCCGCGGCAGGCTGGTCACGGCCCCGCGGCGTCTCCGGGCGCGTCTCGGAAGCGCTCACGCGCCTCGGCGTCGCGCGGCCGGGCCCTCACGGCGCGACGAGCCGCGTGCCCGACGGCATCCTCGTCGCGGAGGTTGCGGCCCGCGCGGCAGGCGTCTTGCCGAAGTACGGCGAGTCATCCTAGAACGGGAAGAGCGAGTCGATCTTGATTCCCGCCTGATCATCTTCGAAGCGACGCGCCGCCCGAGAAACGCCTCGGGGCCTCCCGCGACAGAAAGCCCCGCCGCTGAAGCTCACCCGGGAGGTCGTCCGGGTTCGCCACGACGAAACCGTCGATGCCGAGGTTCCGGGCCGCCGCGATGAGCTCCGGCCGGTCGTCGGCGTACAGCGCGTCTGCTGCCCGGGCGCCGGCGCGCGCGAGGGCAGCCCGAAAGTGCGCGGCCTCCGGCTTCGCGGCTCCAATCTCGAACGAGAGAGCCCGCAGGGGGACGAGGCCGGGAAGCTCCGGTAGGACGGCGAGAACGCCTTCCCAGTGAAGGGAATTCGTGTTCGAGATGAGGACCGGCGTGACGTCTTGCGCGAGGTGGCCGAGAGCGGCGAGGGCGGACGGAACGGGCGTGAAGATGTCGCGCCACGCCGGGATCCAGATGGCGTCGGGGAGGCGACGCAGGCCGGCGCCGCGCTCGACGGCGCGAAAAAAGGCGTCGGCCGTCAGGCGCCCGAGATCGAGCTCCGCCTCGAGCGGCCCGAAGAGGTGCGGGCGCAGGGCTTCCGCGGGGAGGCCGGTCGCCGTCGCGAGCCGGCGGAGGGTGACTCCGTGGTCGAAGCGGACGAGGACGTTTCCGAGGTCGACGAGGAGCGTGCGCAGAAGTCCCGCCTCTTCAGGGGTGGGCGATCTGGCCGGTCAGAAGGTAGGGGCCGCCGGCCGGCGGAGACGCCGAGGCGGCCGGCCCGCGGAGAAGGCAGGCCCCGAAGAGGATCGCCGCGAGAAGTGACGAGGGCTTCATCGATTCCTCCGTTCCCCTCGATTGTCGCAAGGAGGAGGGCGGAAAAGAAAAACGCCCCGGCTCGCCGGGGCGTTTCGAGACGGTTCGAAGGAACCGCTTACCTTGTGGCGGGGACGGAGGTTGTCGTGGTTCCGGACGTCGTGGTGGTCGTGGAGGCCGTGGTCGCCGTGGCGGCGCCGGGGAAGGTGCTCGTCGTGCTCGTGGTCGTCGTCTTGGTGGTTTCCTCGACGACCTTAGGGGCCTCCACCCTGACTTCGGGCTTCTTCTCCTCGGGCTTGTTGCAGGCCACGAGGGAGGTGGCGATGGCGACGAGGGCGAGGGCGGACGTGAACTTCTTCATTTCGGGGTACTCCTTGCTGTTTGATCGATCAGGTCGTTGGCGGCCTGTCTGAGAGGGAAAACTTCGGGACTCGAGGGACGTCTTTCGGGAACACAATAACCATATAGACGGACGGGACCGCCTCGAGCTTCCCCAAGAGCATACGGGGATTCGGCCTTCTGTCAAGCCCATGAATGAGTTGGCCCCGCGCGGCAGCTCCGGCCGGCCTGCTAGACTCCGCAGCCCGGGCGATGTTCGAATCCCTCTCAAATCGACTCCAGCGCGTCTTCAAGGAGCTTCGCGGCGAGGGCCACCTCACCGAGTTCCACGTGGATGAGGCGCTCAAGGAGATCCGGACGGCGCTCCTTGAAGCCGACGTCAACCTCCAGGTTGTCAAGGACTTCACGGCCCGCGTGAGGGAGAGGGCCGTCGGTCAGGAGGTCCTGACCTCGTTTTCGCCGACGCAGCAGGTCATCAAGATCGTTCGGGACGAGCTCACGCGCGTCCTCGGGGGCGAACAGGCCCCGCTCTCCCTCAAGAGGCGTCCGTCCGTGATCCTGCTCGTGGGTCTTCAGGGCTCGGGCAAGACGACGACGGCCGCGAAGCTGGCTCTCTATCTGAAGACCTCGTTTCGCAAGCAGGTGCTCCTCGTGCCAGCGGACGTCCACCGGCCCGCCGCGACGGAGCAGCTTCGCACGCTCGCGAAGGAAAACGGCCTCATGGCGTTCGACCCGAAAGGCGAGCCGGACGCCGTCAAGCGCACGAAGTCTGCGGTGAAGGACGCGAAACTCCTCGGCTACGACGTCGCGATCGTCGACACGGCGGGGCGCCTTCACATCGACGACGTGCTGATGGACGAGGTGGCCCGGATCCGCGAGGCGTCCGAGCCCGACGAGATCCTCTTCGTGGCCGACGCGATGACCGGCCAGGACGCCGTGCGCTCGGCGGAGGCCTTTGCCGCGAAGCTGCCGCTCACGGGCGTCATCCTCACGAAGACGGACGGCGACGCCAGGGGAGGCGCCGCGCTTTCGATCGCGACGGTCTTGGGCAAGCCGCTGAAGTTCGTGGGCACGGGTGAAAGGGTGAGTGAGCTGGACCTTTTCCATCCCGATCGCGCGGCCTCGCGCCTTCTGGGCCTTGGCGACGTCCTCACGCTCATCGAGAAGGTCTCGGCCGAGACCGACGAGGCCGCCGCCCTCCGCGCCGCCGAGAAGCTGCGCAAGAACACGTTCACGCTGACCGACCTCCGCGAGCAGATGGCGCAGCTCAAGAAGATGGGTCCTTTGGGCGGGCTTCTCGGGCACCTGCCGAAGGTGGGCCCCCTGAAGGGGCTCGCGAACCTCGAGATTCCGGAGAACGCGACGAAGAGCCTCGAGGCGATGATCGATTCGATGACGCCGGCGGAGCGCGAGGATCCGAAGCTCCTCGACGGAGGCCGCAAGAAGCGCATCGCGAGGGGCTCGGGCACGTCCGTGCCCGAGGTGAACCAGCTCCTCAAGCAATATCTGTCGATGAAGAAGATGATGAAGGGGGCCGCGCGCATGCGCGGCTGACCTCGTCTCCGAGGAAAACGGAAGGAATCGCCATGCTCAAGATCCGTCTGCGCCGCGTCGGCGGCACCAACGCTCCTGCCTATCGCATCGTCGTCTCCGACGGGCGCCGCACTCCCACCGCGAAGATCGTCGAGGAGCTCGGTCACTTCGACCCCACGAAGAACCCGCCGATCGTCGACTTCGACCGCGACAAGGCGAAGGCCTGGATCGCGAAGGGCGCGACCGCGTCCGAGACGGTCAAGCGCCTGATCGCCCAGAAGGCCTGAGCGCCCCCGAAAGAGGCGGGACGACTCCGATGGCGCCCGCGCCTGACGACCGGATCGTCATCGGCCGCGTCGTGAGGCCTCACGGCCTTCTCGGGGAGGTCTCCGTCGAAATCCTCACGGACTTTCCCGAGCGCTTCAAAGAAGGGCTCGCCGTCCGGCTGTCCGGGCCCGGCGGCGAAACGCGTGACGCCCGGATCGCGAGCGTGCGTCCGCACGGCGGCCGGGCCCTCGTGAAGTTCGAGGGAATCGCGGATCCCGAAGGCGCGGAATCGCTTCGCAACTTCGATCTGTCCGTCGCCCGGGATGAGGTCGCGGCCCGCCCGGAAGGCTTCGTCTTCCATTGGGAAGTCGAGGGCTGCGAAGCCCTCGATCGCGCGGGCCGTCCGCTCGGCGTCGTGACCGAGCTCGCCGATGTCGGCGGCCGCTTCCTGCTCGTCGTCGCGACGCCGGGCGGAGCCCGGGACGTGCCCTTCGCGCGGCCGATCGTCGTGTCGGTCGACGTTGCGAAGAAGCGCATCGTTCTCGACCCGCCGCCGGGCCTCCTGGACTAGGCTGGGCGCCTTGCGTTTCGACGTCGTCACGCTGTTCCCCGGCTATTTCGCCTCGCCGCTCGGGGAGTCTCTTGTCGGGCGCGCGGTCGAGTCGGGAATACTCGAGGTGCATCTCGTCGACCTGCGGGATTTCTCGGACGATCCGCACCGCAAGGTGGACGACGAGCCGTACGGGGGAGGGCCCGGCATGGTGCTAACCGCGCCGCCGGTCTTCGCCGCCGTCGAGGCTCTGCGCAAAGAGCCCGGCGCGCCGCCGCCTCACGTCGCCTTCCTGTCGCCCCAGGGCCGCCGCTTCGACGCGCCGCTCGCGAAGGAGCTCGCCGCGCGCCCGCGCGTGGCGCTCGTCTGCGGCCGCTACGAAGGGATCGACGAAAGGACGCGCACGGCGGGCCTCTTCGACGCGGAGATCTCGCTCGGCGACTTCGTCCTGTCCGGCGGCGAGGTCGCGGCGCTCGCGATCCTCGAGGCCGTCTCCCGGTATCTGCCCGGCGTGGTCCAGGCTGCCGCAAGCGTGGAGGCGGACAGCTTCGAGGACGGGCTTCTCGACTACCCGCACTTCAGCCGCCCGCGCTCGTTCCGCGGCCACGAGGTCCCCGAGGTTCTGTTCTCGGGCCACCACGGGGAGATCCGGCGCTGGCGGAGGGAGCAGCAGCTTCGCGCCACGCTCGAGAGGCGGCCGGACCTGCTCGAAAGAGCCCCGCTCGACGAAGAGGAAAGGGCACTCCTGGAGAGACTTGCGGGGGAGCGACGTTCCCCTTAGAATCGCCGCTTACGGGTGAACGGTCTTCGGGGTGCTAGTTGTCGTGTCCCCGTCTGAATTCCTCCCGTCACCACGATTTTGGAGGTTCCGCGATGACGGACAAGCTGTTGATGGCCGAGAAGGCCGCCCTGAGACTCGACGTTCCCCCGTTCTCGCCCGGAGACACGGTCAAGGTTCACGTGAAGGTCAAGGAAGGCGAGAAGGAACGCATCCAGGTGTTCCAGGGCCTCGTGATCGCCCGCAAAGGCGGTGGCGCGCGCGAGACGTTCACCGTTCGCAAGATCTCGCAGGGTGTCGGCGTGGAACGCACCTTCCCGGTGCACTCGCCCGTGCTCGAAAGGATCGAGGTCGAGAGGCACGGTCAGGTGCGGCGCGCGAAGCTGTACTACCTGCGGGATCGTCGCGGCAAGGCCGCCCGCATCGCGGAGAAGCGCGACAACTGACCTCGGGAGCGCCGCGCCGGGGCACCGCTTCGATGAAAGGAAGCCCAGGCGGAAGGAAGCGAGGCACGATGGGATCTGGCGGGAGTCGGAACGCATGCAACCTCGCGGCGGAGCGGGACCGGGTGGCAGGCCTCTTCGCCATCGAGGATGAGGCGCGTGCCGAAGGCCACGCGTTGATCGCCGGCGTGGACGAGGTCGGCAGGGGCTGTGTCGCCGGTCCCGTGTATGCGGGCGTGGTCGTGTTCGAAGGCCCGTCGACGCTGCCGGGGCTCGACGACTCGAAGGCCCTTCTTCCAGAAGTGCGCGAGGCCCTCGCGATCCGGATCCGGGGAGCGGCCCGGGGCGCCGCGGTCGGAGCAGCGACGGCGGCCGAGATCGACGCGATCGGAATCGTCGCCGCCACGTTCCTCGCGATGCGGCGCGCCCTCGATCTCGTGCGCACCTCGTCGTGTATGCCGTCGCTCGTCCTCGTCGATGCGTTCCGCATTCCGGGGCTCGACGTTCCGCAGCGGGCTTATATCCGCGGCGACCGGCGCGTGGCGGCCATCGCGGCGGCCTCCATCGTCGCGAAGGTGGCCCGTGATGCACGCATGGACGAGCTCGAGCGACGATTCCCCGTCTACGGATTCGGCTCGCACCGCGGGTATGCGACGCCCGAGCACCTCTCCGCGCTCCGGCGCCATGGTCCCTGCCCGGAACACCGGCTGACATTCGATCGCGTCGTCGTGCGTCGCGGCGCGGCGAAGGCGGCGTGACGGAGTCATGGCGAGTAAACGCGACGCGCTCGTAGCTTCGGCCGAGAAGTCCCTCGCGAAGGGAAAGGTCGATTCCGCTCTCAAGGACTACCAGAAGGTCCTCGTGGAGACGCCGGGCGACGTCAACATCCTGAACAAGGCAGGCGACCTCCTCACGCGCCTGAACCGGAACGAGGAAGCGATCCCGTATTTCACCAAGATCGCCGAGCACTTCGCGCGTGACGGATTCTTCCTGCGCGGGATCGCGATCTACAAGAAGATCAACCGGCTGGATCCGTCGCGCCTCGACGTGTACGAACGGCTTGCCGAGCTCTACGCCAAGCAAGGCCTCACCACCGAAGCGAAGAGCCAGTACCAGGTTCTCGCGGATTACCACGCGAAGAACAACAACGTCGTCGGCGCGGTCGGGATCTACCAGAAGATGGTCCAGACGGATCCTTCGAACATCCAGCTGCATGTGAAGCTGGCGGACCTCTACACGCAGGCCCGGCGCAAGGTCGACGCCCTGAAGCAATACGCCGTCGTCGCGGCTCTCCTGCGCGACCGCGGCGCCATCGACGAATCGATCCAGGTTTACGAGAAGGCGCTCCAGATGGCGCCGGACAACGCCGAGATCCTGCGGTTGTTCGTCCCGATCCTCCTGACGGCCGGCCGCGCGAAGGACGCGCGGACGGTCGTGCGCCGCGCGCTCGAAACCACGCCACGCTCGGTCCCGCTGTTCCTCTTGTCGGCCGAGGCCGCGCTCGCCGACGGCGACACGGCGGACGCCCAGGAATGGCTCTCCAAGGCCCAGTCGATCGAGCCCTCCGGAGCCGACGTGCTCGCGCTCGCGCTGAAGGTTCAGCAGGCCGGGGGCACGACGACGCTGTCGTTCGAGTCCGCCGCGGTCCTCGCGGACCAGGCGATGCGGCGGGGCGAGGCGAAGAAGGCTCTCGCAATCCTCTCGCCGCTCGCGGAGGCGAATCCGGGCCGGGAAGACGTGCTTCAGCGCGTCATCCAGGTCGCGGAGGCGGCCGGCGACGCGCCCACGGTGATCCGCTGGCGGTCGGCGCTCGTCGATCTCCACAAGGCTCAGGGCCGCGTCGGGGATGCCGCGACCGGCCTGCGCGTCCTCCTGCAGCTCGTGCCCGACTCCGCGGAGTTCCGGACGCGACTTTCCCAACTGGAGGTGCCGGCTGCCCGGGTCGACGCGGATCGAACCGGGTCGCGGGGCGCTCCGACGCTTCCGGTGGTTCCGTCGCTCGAGACGAGCGGGAAGCGGCCGCGACCCTCCGTCGAGACGACCGGACAAAGGCGGCTTCCCGTCGAGCCCGTGGCGCCGATTCCGCCGCCTCCGTCCTTCGCTCCTTCACCTCCGGCCGCGGACGCCGCGGAAGGGGAGTTCATTCTCGACCTCGAGGACGACCAGCTCGTCCACGACCCGGGCTCGACGGGACCGGTTCCGAACGCCGTCCGCCGCCTCTCGCAGTCCGGGATGGCGTCGTTCGCGTCTCCGCCGCCCGCCGCGGTCGTGCCGCCTCGGGCGCCCCTTCCCCCCGTGAGGCATCTCGAGAGCGCGGCCGAGGCGGAGCCGGCTCCGTTGCCGCTGTCCCTCGAGGAGCCCGGCTTCAACTGGTCCGATGCGCCTCGTCCCGCGCCCCGCGAGACCGACCTCGAAGTCTCGGCAGGGCTGCCTGACGAGGTTTTCCGGCCGCCGTCCGGATTCGCTCCGCTTCCGGACGAGGGCGACGGGGTCGAATTCCCCGGCGAGCCTCTTCCGCCCCTCGAGCCGGCGCCACCGCCTGTCCCGGAGGCCGAAGTGCTTGCCGAGGCCCTCGCCCCGGACGCGGTCGAGTCCGCGCTCGCTGAGGCCGATGTCTTCCGCAAGTACGGCCTCTATGACAAGGCCGTCGACCACCTTCGGGGAATCCTGAAGCGCGCACCGGACACCCTTGCGCTGCGCGAGAAGCTCTTCGAGCTCGCCCTCGAGGGCGGGAGGAAGAAAGTCGCGCTCGCCGAGGCGGAACGGCTGAAGACTCTTTACCGGGCCGCCGGGCGAGACGACCGCGTCTCGGCGATCGACGCCCTCCTCGTCGAACGCACGAGCGCTGAGATGGGAGAGGGGACGGACCCTTCGCGGGGACTTCCCGCGACTCTCCGGCAGACGCTTCCGCAGCCGACCCCCGCCGTCCCGGGTCCGGGAGCATCGGCGGCGGGAGCGTCGGCGAAGCCCGCGAAGCAGGCCGAAACGCCGGAGACGGAACCGCCGGCGGACGAGCTCCTCGAGATCGACTTCTGTCTCGAGCAGGGCATGGTCGTGGACGCTTCCGAGAGACTCCAGGCGCTCGAACGCAAGTTCGCCGGACACCCCCAACTCGTGAGCCGGCGCACTCGACTCGACGGCGGGGGAGGCGAGGATTCGCGCCCCGCCCTCCGCGACATCCTCTCGGAGGATTTCGAGTCGGTCCTGGATGCCGAGCTGGGGCGCGCGCTCACCGACGAGATGGCGCGTGGAGCCGAGAGTGCGCCTCCTGAGGCGCCGCCCTCTCCGCCGTCGCCGCCGCTGGACGAGTCAGCGCTCTTCTCGGACGAACAGGAGTTCTTCAACTTCGCGGGCGAGCTGCAGACGGAGATGAAGCAGGAGTCCGGCGCTCCGGACGCTCCCGAGGTCGGTGGAGGAGACGTCCCGCTCGAAGAGATCTTCCGGGAGTTCAAGAGAGGCGTCGAGCAGCAGCTTTCGCCCGAGGACTACGAGACGCACTACAACCTCGGCATCGCGTACAAGGAAATGTCTCTGACGGACGAGGCGATCAGCGAGTTCCAGCGCGCCGCGAAAAGCCCTCAGTACGCGGTGGAATGCTGCTCGATGCTCGGTTTGTGCTTCCTCGAGAAGGGCCTCCCGCAGCTCGCGATCAAGTGGTACCGCAAGGGTCTCGAGGCCCCGAACATCCGCGAGGACGACCGCATGGGCCTGCAGTACGACCTCGCGAACATCTACGCCGACACGGGCGATCGCGAGAACGCCTACCGGACGTTCCTCGAGATCTATGGATCGAACGCCTCGTTCCGGGACGTCGGCGAACGGCTGAAGGAACTCGCGCCAGCTTGAGACGCGGCGGGCTCTCCTGAGATCTGCCGTGTCCGGCGCCGCCGCTCCGCTCCTTTCCGTCCGCGCCCTCACGATCGCGGTGCCGGGCCCCTCCGGAGAGGAAGTCTCGGCGGTCGACGGCGTTTCGTTCGACGTCGACGCGGGAGAGATCGTCGCGCTCGTGGGCGAGTCCGGGTGCGGCAAGACGCTGACGTCGCTCGCGCTCGTCGACCTCCTGCCTCCGCCGGTGCACATGGCCTCGGGGGACGTGTTCTTCGAGGGCCGGGACGTCCAGGCGCTTTCGGCCCGCGAAAAAGAACGCCTCCGCGGCGGCGGCATCGGGCTCGTCTTCCAGGAGCCCGCCTCCGCGCTCGACCCGGTGCGGACGATCGGCAGCGAGCTCGCGGCGGTCGTCGCGCGGCACCGCGGGTTCGCGCGCGCGGCCGCCGAGTCCGAGGCCGAGCGCTGGTTAAAGCGCGTGGCGCTACCCGATCCCGCGCGCCAGATGCGGGCGTATCCGTACCAGCTCTCGGGCGGAATGCGGCAGCGTGCGCTCCTCGCGCTGGCCCTCGCGGGCGGCCCGCGGCTCCTCGTCGCCGACGAGCCGACGGCCGCCCTGGACGTCACGGTCCAGGCGCAGATCCTGGACCTCCTCCTCGCGCTCCGGCAGGAGTTCGCGCTCGCCATTCTCCTCGTCACGCACGATCTAGCCGTCGTCGCGGAAGCCGCCGACCGGGTGCTCGTGATGTATGCCGGCGAGATCGTCGAGAGTGCGCCCGCCCCGGAGCTCTTCTCCCGCCCCCGGCATCCCTACACCCGCGCGCTGCTGGCGGCGAGGCCGGGACTCGCAGCGGTTGGAGCGGGGCGCCTCACGGCTCTCGAGGGCTCGGTTCCCGAGCCGGGCAAGCGGCCCCCGGGATGCGCGTTCGAGCCGCGATGCGAGGAGGCCTTTGGGCGTTGCGCCGCGGCGCGCCCGACGCTCGTTCCTTCGGGAGCTCTCTCCGAGGCCGCCTGTTTTCTTCTCGATGAACCGCCGGGAGCGCGCCTCCGATGAGCGTGAGTGTGGACGCGCCGCTTCTTTCCGTTCGCGATCTGCACAAGACGTTCGCGACGCGGCACGGCCGCATGACCGTCCTGAACGGCGTCGCCTTCGATCTCGCGGCGGGGTCCACGCTCGCCCTCGTGGGGGAGTCGGGCTCCGGAAAAACGACGACGGCGCGCCTCATTCTCCGGCTGGCGGCGGCGGACCGGGGCTCGGTCGAGTTCGACGGGACCGACTGGCTCGCGCTCCCGCGCCGGGAGCTCGATCGCCGGCGCCGGGAGGTCGGCGTCGTGTTCCAGGATCCCGCGACCTCTCTGGATCCGCGGCTCACCATCGGCGAGATCGTGGCGGAGCCTCTCGCGATTCACGCGATCGGCTCCAGGGCCGGGCGCCGGGAGAAGGCGGCGGACCTCGTCGCGTCGGTGGGGCTGCCCGCCTCGGCCCTCGCCCGCCATCCGAGCGAGCTCTCGGGCGGCCAGCGGCAGCGCGTGGCCATCGCGCGCGCCCTCGCGACCGAGCCGCGTCTCGTGGTGCTCGACGAGCCGGTCTCGGCGCTCGACGTCTCGGTCCGGTCCCAGATCCTCAATGTGCTCAGGAGTCTCCAGAAGGACACGCCATCGCGTCCCGCGTATCTCTTCATCGGCCACGACCTTTCCGTCGTGAGGTGGATCGCCGACCGCACGGCGGTGATGTACATGGGGCGGATCGTCGAGGAGGCCGCGACGGCCGCCCTCTTTTCCTCTCCGCGCCACCCGTACACGGCGCTGCTCCTGGCCTCCCGGCCCCGGGAGACGCCGGGGCCGAGGGCCGCACCGCGTCCTTACCTCGGGGAGCCTCCTTCGCCCGCCGCCCCTCCTTCCGGATGTCCATTTCATCCGCGCTGTACCTCGGTACGGCCGGTCTGCTCGCAGGAGGTGCCCGCCCTGGTCGCGGGGCCCGCGGAGGGCGGGCGAAGCGTCGCCTGCCATGCCCCGCTCGGAGGCGACTGAAGGGGCATCGAGGGAAACTTTTTCGCCCCGGCTCCGTACTGTCTCACGAATGGTCTTCCACTATTATCCTCTTCGGTTTCAGGAGGTTCTCGTGATTCGTGACCGCTCGTCGAACCCCGCACGTCCGCGCCAGACCAGCCTCGGCTGGGCAAGCCTCGTCGTGCTGGCCCTAGCCGCATCCGTTGCTCCCGCCGCTCGTGCGAGCGACGCCGTTACCGTGCCCGTGGCTGCGAAGGCCCGCCGGGCCGTGCCGCTGCCCTCGGGCGAGAAGATCGAGCTTTCGCTCGACCAGACGGTCGCGCTCACTCTCCAGAACGTCCTGGACCTCGACGTGGCGTCCTACACGCTCGACGAAGCCCGCTTCGGCATCCAGGCGGCGAGGGGCGCTTTCGACCCCTACGTCCAGCTCGATCTCGGGCTGACGAATGCGCAGACCCCTACGACCTCGACGTTCCAGGCCAACGAGACGAAGACGGCGACCGGGAACTTCACGTTCGCGGGTCTCCTCCCGCTCGGAACGACCTACGCGCTCGGCTGGACGAACAGGCGGCTCGATCAGACCGTTACCCAATTCACGACCGCCAATCCCACGTATGGAAGCGGGCTGACGGCCAGCTTCACGCAGCCCCTCCTGCGCAACTTCGGCCTGGCCGTGAACGAGCGGTTCGTGGTTCAGGCGAAGCTCTCGCGCGACGCGTCGGCCTATGACTTCGTACGCGCGGTCCAGTTGGCGATCCAGCTCTCCGAAAACGCCTACTGGGATCTCGTCTATGCCGTCGAGAACCTGCGCGCCAAGCAGGAGGCCCTCGCGCGCGCGCAGGACATGAACCGCATCACGAAAATCAAGATCGACGTCGGCGCGCTCGCCCCGATCGACATCGTCCAGACCGAGGTCACGATCGCGCAGCGCGAACAGGACATCATCACGGCGGAGGGCCTCATCGGCGATGCCCAGGACCGGCTGCGCCGCCTCCTGAACGTGCAGGCCCAGCCGGACTGGTCGCGGCCCATCGTTCCCACGGACCGGCCGACGCGCGAATCCCTTCGCGAGGGCTTTCAGGCGGACGTGGAAGCCGGCGTCAAGAGGGCGATGGAGACCCGTCCCGAGGTCCGGCAGGCGCTCATCTCGATCGAGTCGAAGAAGGTCACGCGCGCCTACACGAAGAATCAGCTTCGGCCGCGCCTCGATCTTTCGGGCAGCTACGGTTTCAACGGCCTCGGCGCGCAGGCGCTCGTCCAGAATCCCGACGGCACGCTCACGCAGCTGAACTACAGCGACGCGGTCCAGGACATCTTCCACCGGACGTACCCGGGCTGGACGCTGGGCGTCGCGTTCGTCGTGCCGATCGGCAACAACGTCGCGCGCGGAAACGACGCCGTCGCGAACGCCGACCTCGAGCTTTCGCGGACGAACTTCGCGATCACGAAGGCGAACCTGCAGGTCGAGGTGCGCGCCGCGGCCCGCGCGATCGATACGGCCTACCGCAGCGTGCAGGCCGCCGCGAAGGCCCGCGAGCTCGCCGAGCGGAACCTCGACGCCGAGAAGAAGAAATACGAGAACGGCATGACCACTTCGTTCCAAGTCGCGCAGATCCAGAACGATCTCACGACGGCCATCACGAGCGAGCTGCAGGCGATCGCGACCTACTTGAAGGACATCACGGCCTGGCACAAGTCCGTCGGCGACATCCTCGAGGTGAAGGGCGTGGTCATCGAGGGCCTGCCCGTCTCCACGGCCGCCGCGCCAGCAGAAGAAGGAGCGACGAAGTGAGCGACGCGGCCGCCCCCGTCCCCGCGGCAGAGCCTCCGATCTCACCGGTCTCGGCGGTCGTCGGGACCTTCGCGAACCCGTCCGAGACGTTCCGGCGCCTCGTCGCCCGGCCGACCTGGTGGTTGCCCTTTCTCCTGAGCCTCGTTCTCGGCACGCTCACGTACGCGGTGGCCTCTCCCAAGATCGACCTCGAAGGGACCATTCGGGAGTCCATCGAAAAGTCCGGCCGTTCGGTTCCGGCCGGCACGGTCGAGCGGCAGGTCGCCTTCATGCAGAAGTGGTCCGCGGTCGTCACCGCGGGGGTCTTCGTCTTCTTAACCGGCGCATTCTTTTTCATCGCGGTGATTTTCTGGGGCGCCGCGAAGATGATGGGAGCCGACGCGCGGTACTCGCAGCTGCTGGCGATCTGGGCGCACTCCGGACTTCCGAGTGCGATCGGGTCCCTCGTCGCGATTCCCCTCTTCCTGAGGTTGCCCGACGGCTCGCTCACGCAAACGGGCGCGCAGAAGGTGGTGGCGTCGAACCTCGGAGCCTTCCTCGACGATTCGGCGCCCGCGGCGCTCCAAGCGTTCGGCAGCTCGATCGACATCTTCTCGTTCGCCGTGCTCTTCCTGCTCGTCCTCGGCTTCCGCCGCCTTCCGGGGCTCTCGAAGGGAGCCGCGACGGCCATTCCGGTCGTGCTCTGGGCTCTCTTCGTCGCCGGCAAGGTCGCGTGGCGCGCGGTCATGGGCTGAGGCCGCCGATGCTCATCGAGATGGTCGATATCGAAAAGACGTACTCCGTCGGCGAAGAGAAGGTACGCGCGCTCCGGGGCGTGACGTTCTCGATCGACCGGGGCGAGTACGTGGCAATCATGGGGCCCTCCGGCTCGGGCAAGTCCACGCTCATGAACCTGATCGGGTGCCTCGACACGCCCACGGGCGGCGTCTACAAGCTCAACGGAACGCCCGTGCAGGAGATGACCGACGACGACCTGGCTCGCGTCCGGAACCGGGAAATCGGGTTCGTCTTCCAGACGTTCAACCTGCTCGCCCGCACGAGCGCGCTCGCCCAGGTCGAGCTGCCGCTCGTCTATGCCGGCGTCCCGAAGAAGGAGCGGCGTGAACGGGCGGAGAAGGCGCTCGCCCACGTCAGCCTTTCGGACCGCGCCCATCACAACCCGAACGAGCTCTCGGGCGGGCAGCGGCAGCGCGTCGCGATCGCGCGCGCTCTCGTGACCGGCCCGTCGCTCCTCCTCGGGGACGAGCCGACCGGCAACCTCGACTCGGAGACGGGAGAGGAGATCATGCGGCTCTTCCGGGAGCTGAACGAGCAGGGGAACGCGGTCATCATCGTCACGCACGAGGAAGACATCGCGGCCCATGCGCGCCGCATCATCCGCATCCGCGACGGGCGGATTTCAGACGATCGGCCGAACGATTCGAGCCGGGCCCAGCTCGTGGCGAAGGCGAAGAAGGACGCGCTCGAGAGCCCTCTTCAGGAGCCCGCCTCGGTCCCCGCGAACGGCGCCCCCCCTGCCTGATCCGCCCGCTACACTCCCCGGTTGCTGACGGACGTTTTCATGCTCGTGGGCGAGCTTCTCGCCTCTTGTCTCACGTTGCGCTCGGGGCTTCCCGTCTGAAGGCGGGGCGTGGCCCCGGGAGCGTGGCCGAAAGCGCCGCGGCCAGCAGGGGGAGCGCCGCGAGAACCGGAAAAACGGCCGCGACACCCTGACGGTCGGCGAGAGCCCCGAGAAGAGGCACGCCGGCGCCCCCGATCCCGATCGCGAGACCCATCGTCACGCCGCCCGCGATGCCCTCGCGCCCCGGCAGGTACTCCTGACCCATCACCACGGCCACGCTGTACGTGCCCACGGTGCCACCTCCGATCAGGACGAGGCTCGCGAGGCCGGCGAAGCCGGGCACGCGCAGGAAGAAAACGAGGAGAGGGGCCAAAGGCAGCAGGAAGCCCACGAGAACCGCACGGCGTCCAAAGCGATCCGCCAGGCGGCCGCCCGCCAGCGTGGCGAGGGCCCCGGCCAGGAGCATCGCGGTCACGGCGAGCGCCGCCGCCTCCTTCGGGACTCCGCGAACTCTCACAAGGTACAGGGGGACGAACGAGACGAGGCCGAAGGCGAACAGGGAGCGGATGACGATGACTCCGGAGAGCCGGGCGAAGGCCCTCCATCGCGGCCCGTCGGCGCCGGCCTGGGCGAGCGCATGCGCGACCTGGGGCCGGAGGGGGCGCAGTTGCGGGAGCTCGCGGGCGAGGAGAGCCGCCATGAGACCGGCAGGCAGGATCATCCATGTGATGCGTGCGACGCCTCCGGACCCCGCGAGAGCCGCGATCGCGACCGGCCCGAGGGCGATCCCCAGGTTCCCGCCAACCGAAAACACGCTCATGCCGGTCGCGCGGCGCTCGCCGGATGCGTAGTTCGCGTAGCGCGCGCTCTCGGGGTGAAACGCCGCTACACCCGCGCCGGAAATCAGGATCGCCGCGATCGTGGCCGGATAGCTCGTGACGGCGCCGGCGAGCGCGAGGCCGCCCCCCGCGGCGAGGACCCCGAGAGGGATGAGGAAGGGAAGCGGGCGGCGGTCGGAGAGGTGCCCGAGAACCGGCTGGATGAGCGAGGAGAGCAGCGTCGCGGCCAGGACGATGCCGCCTGCCGCCGTGTACGTCAGTCCCCGCTCGGCGATGAGGAAAGGCAGCAGGGCCGGCACGGCCCCCTGGTTCATGTCGTTGACGACGTGCCCGGCGGCCAGCCAGGAGAGGGCGCGGCGATCGAGGCGGTTGACCATGCTCGGTCAATGGTAGAGGGGGAGGGGAAGAAAGGGGAAGAGGGGACCCTCAAGTCGCGGAGCGCTTCGCGGAAACGAAGACGGTCCGGCGCATGAGTCCATGACCGGATCGGCTATCCTCCCGGTTTCCCATGCGACCACTCGGCACCTATAGGCTCGCTCCCGCGCTTCCAGAAGCGCTCGCCCCGCTCTCGCCGCTCGCGCGCGATCTCCGCGCGACCTGGCGCGAAGAGGTGCGCGCGCTGTTTCGCGACATCGACCCGGAGGAGTGGGAGAGAAGCGGAAACCCGGTCGTTCTGCTCAGGACCGCCGACCCGGCGCGCCTCGCGAGCCTGGCCGCCGACGAGGCCTACGTGGGGCGCGTCTTGGCCGTGGCGCGGGCGATCGGCGTCGAGGATGCTGCTTTGCCGCGGCACCCGGTCGCGGCCGCCCTCGCGGCGTCGGGCGACCGGATCGCCTACTTTTGCGCCGAGTTCGGGCTTACGGAGATCCTGCCCATCTACTCGGGCGGACTCGGCGTGCTCGCGGGCGACCATCTCAAGTCTTCGAGCGATCTCGGCGTGCCGCTCGTGGGCGTCGGCCTGTTCTACCGCGAAGGTTTTTTCCGCCAGATGCTCACGGCGGACGCGCGACAGAAGGAGACCTATCCGGTCGTCGACCCGCACGACCTGCCGATCGACATTCTCCCGACGTCGGCGGGCGTGGCGCCGATCGTGACCGTGCGCGTGGGCGAGCGGGACGTCCATCTCCTCGTCCGGCGCGTCCGCGTCGGGCGCACGATGCTCCTCCTTTTGGACTCGCATCTGCCGGTGAACCGGCCGCGCGACCGCGAGATCACGAACCGCCTCTATGGCGGCGATCGCGAAATGCGGATCTGCCAGGAGCTCGCCCTCGGAATCGGGGGCATGCGGGCGCTCGATCTCGCTGGCCTCCGACCCACCGTTCGCCATGCGAATGAAGGTCACGCGGCGTTCCTCGGGCTGGAACGCATCCGGCAGCTGCGCGCCGAGAGAGGGCTGACGTTCCCCGAGGCGCGCGAGATCGCCATGGCCGGCAACGTTTTCACGACGCATACGCCCGTGGCGGCGGGGATTGACCTGTTTCCCCACGAGCTGATGAAGAAGTACTTCGCCGCGAAGATCGAGGCCTACGGGATTTCCTTCGACGAGCTCCTCGGTCTTGGCCGGCAGGTTCCCGAGGACCCGAACGAGTTCTTTTCGATGGCGGTTCTCGGGCTGCGCCTCTCGTCGCGCGTCAACGGCGTCTCGAAGCTGCACGCACACGTATCGCGCCGCCTGTGGCGGGGCGTGTTTCCGGAGGCGCCGCTCTCGGAGATTCCGATCGCCGCCATCACGAACGGAGTCCATCCGGACACGTGGACGGCGCCCTCGATCGCCGCCCTCGGCCCGCGCCGGGAGGAAGGCGCGGACCTCGAAGAGCTCTGGCGCCGGCACGAGGCCCTCCGCGCCGCCCTCGTGTACGCCGTGCGCTCACGGACCGCCGTGGCCCGCCAGCGGCGCGGCGCTCCCGACGTCGAGATCGAGGCTGCATGGCAGCTTCTCGATCCGTCCGCCCTCACGATCTCGTTCGCCCGCCGCTTCGCGACGTACAAGCGCGCCACTCTGATCTTCCACGACCTGGATCGCCTTGCGCGTCTCGTCGAGGACCCGAACCGCCCCGTGCAGCTTCTCTTCGCGGGAAAGGCTCATCCCAAGGACGAGCCGGGGAAGGAATTCCTGCGGCGGGTGGGCGAGTTCGCCGCCCTTCACGAGTTTCGCGGCCGCGTCGTTCTTCTCGACGACTACGACATGCGGCTTGCGCGCCTTCTTGTCTCGGGCTCCGACGTCTGGTTGAACAACCCGATCCGACCGAACGAGGCGTCGGGCACATCCGGGATGAAGGCGGCGATGAACGGCGTCCTCAACCTCTCCGTTCTCGACGGCTGGTGGGACGAGGCGACGCGCGACGGAACCGGGTTCACGATGAGTGACGACACGGACGGGCGGACAGATGACGACGTCGCGGCCGCCCTGTTCGAACGGCTCGAGGACGAGGTCGTCCCGCTCTTTTACGGCCGGCCGGGCGGCGACCGCGCGCGAATGCCCGCCGCGTGGGTCGAGAGAATGGCCGCCGCCGCCTCGCGGCTCGGGCGCCAATTCTCGTCGGAACGCATGCTCGGCGACTACCTCGAGATGGCATATGCGCCCGCCGCCGCGCGCGTCCGCCAACTCTCCGAGGACGGCGAGCGCGGCGCGCGCGAACTGGCGGCCTGGAAGGCGAAGGCCCGCCTCTCGTGGGGGGAGGTGGACTTTACGTCCGTGACGATCGACCCGCCGGATCCCGCGCGCGTGGTGCCCGGGCAGACCTTTCGCGTGGAAGTTCAGCTGCGACTCGGCGAGTTCGGGCCCGAAGACCTCGCCGTGGACTGGTTCGAGGGCGAGATGGACCGGAGCGGGGGCGTCGATGCGGGCTACGCGACGCCTCTCGCCTTCGTTGAACGCCTCGACGGCACGGCGACGTTCGCCGGCACGGTCACCAGACCCGCGGACGACCGGAGGGGCTACTCGGTGCGCGTGCGCCCGCGACACGCACTCCTCTCGCACCCGAACGAGACAGGCCTCGTGCTCTGGGCCGAATAGCGCGTCGCCGGGACCCGCGCCTCAAGCCTTCGTCATCGCGAGCTGGAACGACAGGTTCTCCAGGAAGAACGTCAGATCGACGTTCTTCACGAGGAGGTTCGGGAGAGAGGGAACCGTCACGGGCGCGAAATTCAGGAGGGCGCCGACGCCGGCGGCCGCCATGCGCTCTGCGAGCGGGATCGCGCCCTCGGCCGGGACCGCGAGGATTCCGATCTCGATGTGGAGCTCCCTCACGGACTCCTCGAGGGTCGAAACGTCCCGAATGGGCACTCCCGTGCGCGAACGCCCTCCGATCTTGCGGCCGTCCAGGTCGAAGAGCGCGGCGACGCGAAAGCCCTCCGCGTTGAAGTTCCGGGAATCGGCGAGCGCCTGGCCGAGGTTTCCGGCGCCCGCGATGCCGAGCGCGCGCGTCCTTTCGAGGCCCATGAGGGTCTTGAGGTGCGCCTTGAGCGCGCGCACGCGGTAGCCGACGCCGCGCACCCCGAATTCCCCGAACTGCGCGAGGTCCTTGCGGATCTGCGCGGAATTGAGACCGAAGCGCGCGGCGATCTCGTAGGACGAGGCGGTGTGAACGCCGGCGGACTCGAGGCCGCGCAGCGAGCGTAGGAGAAGGGACAAGCGGTGGCTCGTCGCCTCGGGGACGGGTTCGATCCGCTCCGAAGCTTTCTTCACGGTTCAGCGTCCCCCGAGAGTGACCGCAGCGCCCCGGGCGAGATCGAGGAGGGTGCGCGGAAAAAGGCCCCAGGCCAGCATGAGGGCGGCCGTCAGGAGGAACGCGGCTCCGGAGAGGAGGTCCTCCGGCACGAGGGTGACGTCGCGGACGGGTTCCTTCATCCAGACGACGTATACGACGCGGAGGTAGTACCCGACCGAGACGAGACTGCCCAGGACGCCGATGAGCGCCAGCCCCACGAGGCCGGAATCGACGGCCGCCCGGAACACGAGGAACTTGCCGAGGAAGCCCACGGTGGGAGGAATTCCGGCGAGCGACAGCATTGAAAGCGTCAGGACGGAGGCCGCAACCGGGTGTCGCCGGCCGAGGCCCGCGAGATCCCCGAGGGTGCGAGGCTCCGTCTCGCCCCCCGAAAGCGCCGCGACAGTCAGGAAGGCGGCGGCATTCGTGACGAGGTAGCCCGCGAGGAACACGAGGACGCCCTCGAACGCGTCCTGGGTGAACGTCGCGATGGCGATCGCCGCGTACCCCATCTGCGCGATACCCGAGTAGGCGAGCATCCGTTTCAGATCGCGCTGGGAGAGCGCGACGACGTTGCCGAAAAGGATGGAGAGGGCCGCGAGGATCGCGAAGAGCGGCCGCCACGGTTCGGGCAGGCCCGCCGGGAACAGAGCGTGCAGGAGGCGTAGGAGGACGATCAGCGCGGCCGCCTTGGGAGCGGTCGAGAGGAAAGTCACGGCGGGAGTCGTCATGCCCTGGTAGACGTCGGGCGCCCACCCGTGAAACGGGACGAGGGCGATCTTGAACGAGAGGGCCGCGACGATCGCGAGCAGGCCGGCCCCGAGAAGCACGTCGAACGAAGCGAAGGAACTGCCCGAAGAGAGCCCCTGAAGGGCGGTCAGGCGCGTCGTCCCGAGCCGTCCGTAAAGCGTGGCGACGCCATAGAGGAAGAAGGCCGAGGCGAGCGCGCCCATCAGAAAGTACTTCAGGGCGGCTTCGGTCGCCGCCGGGACGTCGCGGTACCACGCGGCGAGGACGTAGAGCGAGAGGGACATCAGCTCGAGGCCGAGGAACACGACGAGGAGATCCACGCCGCGCACCATCACGATGGTTCCGGCGGCCGCGAAGAGGAGCAGGGCGTAGAACTCGCCCTGGTTGCGGCGGTCCCGCTCAAGGGAAGCCGCGCCGCCGAGCACGGCGAGGGCCACCGCCCCGCAGGCGACGAGCTCGACGAAGCGCGTGAGGCCGGAAGACTCGACCGCTCCGCCGAAGAACAGTCCCGAGGCGTTCCTTCCCGCGAGGGTCGCAAGCGCCAGGCCGAGGAGCGTCACGTAAGGGAAGAACGCGCGGATCGGCCGCGCGAATGCGTCGAGAAGAAGGATCAGCGTGGCGAATCCCGCGAGGACGAGCTCCGGGGCGACGCAGGCGACGTCCGCGCCGCCGACGTGAAGGAAGCCGGTCACCTCACGGCCTCCGTTCGTGGCGGCGCCAGCTCGTGGACGCCGAGGCGCTTCAGGCCGGGCTCCACGGCGGGCCTGAGGTTCTCCGCGGCGACGTGCGCTCCCGCGCGCTGCAGGGTCTTCACGCTGCCGTCCACGAGCGTCAGGAGAGGCCGCGGGAAGACGCCGAGGAGGACGATGAGAGCCACGAGTGGGAACGCGCCCGCCAGCTCCCACCCGTTGATGTCGGTGAGCGTGCGATTCGCGGGCGACGTCTCCGGGCCCCAGAACACCTTCTGGACGAGCGTGAGGAGGTAGATCGCGCCGAGGATCATGCCCGTCGCCGCGACGGCGGCCCAGACGACCGAGACCTGAAAGACGCCCCCGAGGATCAGGAACTCGCCGATGAACCCGTTCAAGCCGGGCAGGCCGATCGAGCCGAGCGTGGCGAGGACGAAAAGGGTCGTTGTGACCGGCACGCGCGCCGCGATGCCGCCATAGTCGGCCATCTCGCGCGTGTGGCGGCGCTCATAGAGAACGCCGACGAGGAGGAAGAGAAGGCCCGTCGTGAGGCCGTGGCCGATCATCTGGAAGATGGCCCCCGAGAGCGCGGCGCCCGTTCCGGCGACGATGCCGAGGACGACGAGCGCGAGGTGGCTCACGGACGAGTATGCGACGAGCTTCTTCATGTCCTTCTGCGCGGCGGCGACCCACGCGCCGTAGACGATCCCGATGAGCGCGAGCACGGCGAGGAGCGGCCCGTAGCGCGCGGTGGCGTGGGGAAAAAGCGGATAGGCGAAGCGCAGGAGGCCGTACGTCCCGAGTTTCAGGAGGACCCCCGCGAGGATGATCGAGCCCCCCGTCGGGGCCTCGACGTGCGCGTCCGGCAGCCATGTGTGAAGCGGCCAGAGCGGAATCTTCACGAGGAAGGCGAGGGCGAAAGCGCCGAAGAGGAGCGCCTCGGTGCCCGGCGCCAGGTGCCATGCGCCGGAGGAGGCGGCTCGTGTCCAGTCGGCCAGGGAGAAGCTCTGGATTCCCGTCGCGTGCAGGTGGACGTTCGCCGCATACAGGATCGCGACGAACATCAGAAGCGAGCCCGCCATCGTGAAAAGAAAGAACTTCATCGTGGCATAGATGCGCCGCTTGCCGCCCCAAACCCCGATGATGAAATACATCGGGATGAGCATGACCTCCCAGAACACATAGAAAAGGATCGTGTCGAGCGCTACGAGGCTTCCCAGCATGCCCGTCTCGAGAAGCAGGAACGCCACCAGGTAACCCTTGAGCTTCTCGATCTCCTGTCCGCACGACACGAGGAGGACGGACACCGTGAGGAGCGTCGTCAGGAGCACGAGGGCGAGCGAGAGGCCGTCCATTCCGAGCTGGTAGCGGATCCCGAATTGCGGAATCCAGGGCCGGTCGATCGCGAAGGCTTCGGGGACAGAGGTCGCGGGGTCGAAGCCCCGGTAGAGCAGGACGCTGACGCCGAACGTGAGGAACGACGTCACGAGGGCGATCGCCTTCGCGGCGACCTTCGAAGAGCCGGGGAGGAAGGCGAGCACGAGGGCGCCCAGCGTCGGAAGGAAGACGAGCGTCGTGAGGAGGTCGGCGCCGAGCGGGTGGAGATTCATGACATCCACACGTACGCCACGAGGGCGGCGAAGCCCAGCGTGAATGCGAGCGCGTAGTTGCGCACGTGACCCGTCGTGAAGAAACGCAGGAGGTCGCCGAGGAGCTCCACGAGGAACGCCGACGCGTTCGCGATGCCGTCGATGAACAGCGCGTCGAACCCGCGCCAGAGGAACGTCCCGATCTTTCGGAATGGCGAGAGGACGAGCGCCTCGATGCCCTCGTCCACGTTCCACCTGTTCGCGACGAGTCTGCCGAGCGCGCCGGTCTTCTCGTAGAAGGCGTGCGCCTGCGGCGACACGGCCTCGACCGGGCCGGCCGCCCGGCCGTACCAACGCCACGCCCAGGCGAGGCCCGTCACCGCGACGCCGAGAGAGAGGAGCATGAGGCCGATCTCGAGGCCGTGGGCCATCTCGCCGATCGGCGGATGCGCCACGGAGGGTTCGAGGAAGCGGCCGACAGCGTCCGTGCCCCCGAGGATGGCGGGGATCCCGACGGCGCCCGCGACGACGGAGAACGCGGCGAGGATCCAGAGGGGCACGGTCATCGTGGCCGGGCTCTCGTGGGCGTGCTCGGCGTGGCCGCGGGGCGCGCCGAAGAACGTCATCGAGACGAGGCGGAACATGTAGAAGGCCGTGAGGCCCGCCGTGAAGAGCCCGACGAGGTAGAGGACCCAGTGGCCCGAGGCAGCCGCCGAGCCGAGGATCATGTCCTTCGAGAAGAAACCCGCGAGAGGGAAGATGCCGGCGATCGCGAGCGTCGCGACGAGCATGGTCCGGAACGTCTGGGGAATCCTGCCGGCGAGGCCGCCCATCTTCCGCATGTCCTGCTCGTGATGCATCGCGTGGATCACGGAGCCGGAGCCGAGGAACAGGCAGGCCTTGAAGAACGAGTGCGTGAAAACGTGGAACATGCCCGCACCGAAGGCGCCCACGCCACAGGCGAGGAACATGTAGCCGAGCTGCGAGACCGTCGAGTACGCGAGCACCTTCTTGATGTCGTTCTGCGCGAGCCCGATCGTCGCCGCGAAGATTGCCGTGCCCGCGCCGATCCACGCCACCAGCGTGAGAGCGTCGGGAGCGAGAACGAAGAGCGCGCTGCAGCGGGCGATGAGGTAGACGCCCGCCGTGACCATCGTCGCGGCGTGGATGAGCGCCGAAACGGGAGTCGGGCCGGCCATCGCGTCCGGCAACCAGACGTAGAGCGGCCCCTGCGCGCTCTTGCCGCACGCTCCGAGGAAGAGCAGCAGGCACACGGCGTAGACGCCGAGCGGCGCATTCCCCGCGAGCACCTGGCGCTTCGCGAGCTCGACGAATGAGAAGTCGGCCGTGCCGAAGAGCGCGAACACGCCGAAGATGCCGAGGACCATTCCGAAGTCGCCGACGCGGTTCGCGATGAACGCCTTCTTGCCGGCCGCGACGGCGAAGTCCTTGTCGTAGTAATAGCCGATGAGGAGGTACGAGCAGAGGCCGACGCCCTCCCATCCCACGAAGAGCAGCGGCAGGCTGTCCGCGAGGACGAGCGTGAGCATCGCGAACATGAAGAGGTTCAGGTACGAGAAGTAGCGCCCGTAGCCCTCTTCCTTCTGCATGTACCCGACGCTGTAAACGTGGATGAGCGTTCCCACGAGCGTGACGAACGACAGCATCAGGGCCGACAACGTGTCGAGCCGGAAGGCGACGTCGACCGTGTAATCGCCGGCGGCCATCCACGTGTAGACCTTCTGCACGATGGGAGCGAGCCCTTCAGGGGCATGCATCGAGCCGAGCGCGTACGGCACGAGCGCTGCGAACGAGAGCACGGCGGCCAGGCCGACCGAGCCCACGCCCACGACGCCATGGAAGAGCCGCTGGGCATAGGGGAGCGGGACCCCGGGGTGGTCGGCGCCGGACTCCTTCTCCGCGCGCATCGAGCTCGCCACGAGGGCGACGAGGCCGTTCAGGAGGAAACCGGCGAGCGGGAGGGCGGGGATGAGCCAGAGCTGCTTCATGCGCCGCCTACCATTTCAGGAGCGCGATCTTGTCCACGTCCACCGTCCGGTGGGTGCGGAAGAGCGCGACGAAGATCGCGAGGCCGACGGCCGCCTCGGCGGCGGCGACGGCGATCACGAAGAAGACGATCATCTGCCCCGCGAGGTCGCCGCGCATCCGCGCGTACGTCAGGAAGAGCAGGTTGACGGCGTTCAACATCAGTTCGATCGACAGGAAGATCGACAGCGCATTGCGCTTCAGGAGGGCGCCCGCGAGACCGATCGCGAAGAGGAGGGTGGCCACGACGAGGAATGCGCCGGGCGGCACGGCCATCGGGGCGACCCCGGGAAGCGCGCCGGTCATTCGAACCTCCGCTTGGAGAGAAGGAGCGCGCCGACCGCCGCGACGAGAAGCAGCAGGGACAGCACCTCGAACGCGAAGAGGTAGTCGGAGAAAAGGAGCCGTCCAAGAGCCGGAATCTCGTCCGGCATCGGAATCCGCGTGCCAGTGAGCGCGCCGCGCGGCGGGACCGGAGCGCGCAGAGTGGCGCCCGCGAGGAGGCCGCCGAGGGCGAGCGCGACGAGGAGCCCAAGCGTGCGCTGCACCGGCCGATCGTCCTTGTCCGCGGTTTCCTCCTTGAGGTTGAGCAGCATGATGACGAACAGGAAGAGGACGAGGATCGCGCCGGCGTACACGAAGATCTGCAGCGCGGCGATGAAAGGCGCCGCGAGAAGGATCGCGAGAACCGAGAGCCCGAAAAAGGTCACGACCAGCGACAGGACGCTTCTCACGGGCGTCTTCTGGACGACCATGAGGAGTGCGAACGCGAGCGCGAGGAACGAGGCGAACCCGAAGACGACGAGCTCTCCGCTCAGCGCCGGCATCAGACGACCCCCCAGAGGACGAGCGCGCCCGTCACGATCAGGTTGAGGAGCGCAAGGGGCAGGAAAACCTTCCAGCCGAGATTCATGAGCTGGTCGAAGCGGAAGCGGGGAAGCGTCCAGCGCACCCATATGAACAGGAAGATGAAGAAACCCGTCTTGGCGGCGAACACCGCGATCGAGATCACGCCTCCGAGAATCCCCGTCGGGTGCAGCCCGGGAAGCGACCAGCCGCCGAAATAGAGCGTCGCCATCATGGCCGATGCCGCGATGAGGTTCAGGTACTCGGCCATGAAGAACATGCCGAAGCGGAAGGCCGAGTATTCGGTGTGGTAGCCGGCGACCAGCTCGGCCTCGGCCTCCGGGAGGTCGAACGGCAGCCGGTTCGTCTCGGCGAACGCCGAGACGACGAAGATCATGCAGCCGAGGGCCTGCGGGAAGCAATTCCAGAGCGGCAGGAACCCGAGGAAGGTGCCGGACGCCTGGTACTCGACCACCTTCGTCAGCCGCAGCGAGCCCGCGGCGAGGAACACCGCGATGGCCGCGATGCCCATCGCGAGCTCGTAGCTGATGACCTGCGCCGAAGAGCGGAGTCCGCCGAGGAGCGCGAACTTGTTGTTCGAAGCCCAGCCCGCGAGGACGAGACCGTAGATGCCGATCGAGGTGAGCGCGAAAACGTAGAGGATGCCGATGTTGACGTCCGCGATGACGAGCGGAATGTCGCGGTCGAACAGGTAAATCGAGGATCCGAACGGGATCACGGCGAACGTGGTCATGGCCGGCACGAGGAGGATGAGGGGCGCGATCGTGTGGAGGAGGCGGTCCGCGTACATCGGGACCACGTCTTCCTTCATGAACATCTTGAGGATGTCCGCGATGGCCTGGAGAAGGCCGAACGGTCCCACGCGGTTCGGGCCCGGACGGTCCTGGATGAGGCCCGCCATCCGCCGCTCGACCCAGATGAGGTTCGGGAGGACGGCGCCGAGGACCACGCCCCAGACAAAGGCGATCTTCGCCGTGCCTTCGAGGGCGGTCGCGAGGGCCGGGCTCATGAGCGGCGGTCCGGCGCCGCGACCGACGGGCGCGGGAAGACCTCGACGTCGGGATCTCTCTCGAGCCCGAGGACGTCATAGGCGGCGGCGGCGGAGATGGACGGCGGGTTCCCGACGAGGGCGTCGGAATCCCACGCGAGGCCGGGGTAGCCGGCGACCAGGCCTCGCATCCTTTCGAACACGTCGCGGGCGGTCCACTGCGTGTCGAACGCGTTCCAGCGGCCCCCGAGGTGCAGGAGCACCTCGAGGTCCGTGCGCACGACGGGAGGCGACACGATCGCCATGTCGACGCGCTGCACGAGGCCCTTCGCGTTCACGAACGTGCCCTCCTTGCCCGAGAGCGGCGCGACGGGCAGGACGATGTCGGCGGCATCCGTCAGCGCGTTGCGTTTGCGGGCATGGACGATGAGGACGCTCGCCTGCCTGAGGAGAGCGACGAACGCCGGGTCCGCGCACTTTTCGCTGAAATTGGCGTCGGAAATATAGAGGACTGCTGGGGGAAGAGAAGAAAGAGAAGAAGAAGATTTCTTAGAAAGTAAGAGATCGAGGGCGGAGCCATCGCCCGCGCGGGTGCGCTTGAGGCCGGCCGCCTCGGCGCCTCGGCTGTTGGGTGCGGCTTCGGTTCCGTAGATCCAGCCGTCGACTTTGTTCCGGATGCGCCTTCTGGGCCCTTCGTCCACGATGAACTCGGGCGCATTCCCCTTCAAAGAATCTTTGCAGAGCGAGGCGAGAAGCCAGGCCTCCTCGGTTGTGAGATGCGCCGACCCGATGAACAGGAGGCTTTCCCGAGCCCGGTCGATCGCGACCTTCACGGCGTCCAGGGCCTCTCCCCAGTTCGTCTGTTTGCGCGTGTCGCTGCCGGCGACCCGGATCTCGGGCTTCAGGAAGTCCTGTCGGTTGAGCTCCTCGGCGCGGAAGCGGCCGTAGTCGCACATCCAGAAGTCGTTCACCGCCGGGGCGACGCGGGGGAGGAAGCGGTAGACGACGCGGTCCCGGTGTTCGATGGAGATGTGGCAGCCGATTTCGCAGCCGTCGCAGACGGAACGGGTCTTGTCGAGCCACCAGACGCGCTTGCGGAACCGGAATTCCTTCGTCGTGAGCGCGCCCACCGGGCAGACGTCGGCCGCGCAGGCGGAGAGGTCGTTGTCCAGCGGCCGGCCCTCGTGCGTCCAGACGAACGTGTGGCCTGCCCGCTCGATGAAGGTCAGCTCTCCCGTCTCCGTGATCTCACGGCAGAAGCGGATGCAGCGCGTGCACTGGATGCAGCGCGTCATGTCGGCGATGACGTGCGGGCCGATCGGCGTGCGGTCGTAGCCGGGGAACTGGCGGCGGGGCTCGGACGTGCGAGAGACCGGCAGGCCGGCGCCGAAGGCGTTGTCCTGCAGCTTGCACTCGCCCGCCTGGTCGCAGATGGGGCAGTCGAGCGGATGGTTGATGAGGAGGAACTCCATCGTGGCGTTGCGGGCCGCGAAGGCCTTCTCGGTCGAGGCCTTGATGACCATCCCGTCGCGCACGGGCACCGTGCACGAGGCCTGGATTTTCGGCACGCCCTCGACCTCGACCATGCACATGCGGCACTGGCCGACGATGGAGAGCCGCGGGTGGTAGCAGAAGTGCGGGACCTCGACGCCGGCGGCACGGCACGCCTCGAGCGCGTTCGCGTCGTTCGGGACTTCGACGACCTTTCCGTCGACGGTTACGCGCGCCATGACGCCGTCCTGTCGGCAACCTTGTTCGTGAGGTCTTCTGGTGCGGCCAGCGCGAAATCGGGATGGTTGGATTTCGCGATGTAAGCCTCGAACTCCTCGCGGAACTTCGTGATCCCCGAGATGACGGGCGCGATTGCCGCGTCCGCGAAGACGCAGATCGTCATGCCGTTCCCCATCTGGTTCGAGATCTGGAGGAGGAGGTCGAGGTCGGACTTCTTCCCCTCCCCGTTCACGACGCGCTTGAGCATCTTGTGGAGCCATGGCGTGCCCTCGCGGCAGGGCGTGCACTGCCCGCAGGACTCGTGCGCGTAGAACTTCGCGATGTTCGTCACGGCCTTCGGGATGTCGGCCGTCTCGTCCATCACGATGATCCCCGCCGACCCGAACATCGACTTGGCGGCGACGAGGCCGTCGAAATCCATCGGGACGCCTGCAATCTCGGCGGCCGTGAGCATCGGCGCCGAGGAGCCGCCGGGGATGACCGCCTTGAGCTTCCGCCCGCCGCGGATACCGCCCGCCATCGCGAGGAGCTGCTCCCACGGGATTCCGATCGGGGCCTCGTAGACGCCGGGCTTCTCGACGTGGCCGGAGACGCAGTAGAGCTTCGGGCCTGTGTTCTTCTCGTTGCGGCCGACGCCCTTGAACCACTCGGCGCCGCGATCGACGATGTGCTTGACGCAGCACAGCGTCTCGACGTTGTTCACGACCGTCGGGCAGCCCCACGCGCCGGAGACCGCGGGGAAGGGCGGCTTGATGCGCGGGTGGCCGCGCTTGCCCTCGAGGCTCTCGATGAGCGCGGTCTCCTCGCCGCAGATGTAGGCGCCCGCGCCGCGGTGCACCGTGATCGTGAGGTCGACGCCGGAGCCGAGGACGTCGGTCCCGAGGAGGCCCTTCTCGTGGGCCTCTTTCACGGCGGCGTTCAGGATCTCGGCGCCGTGGACCATCTCTCCGCGGATGTAGATGTAGGCGTGCTTCACCTCGAGGGCGAAGCTCGCGAGCATCATCCCCTCGAGGATCTGGTGCGGGTCGTTCTCGATCAGGAGCCGGTCCTTGAACGTTCCGGGCTCGGACTCGTCCGCGTTGCAGAGGAGATAGACGGGCTTGTCGCCGCGCTTCTCCTTCGAGGGCACGAAGGTCCACTTCAGGCCGCAGGGAAAGCCGGCGCCGCCGCGGCCGCGCAGACCCGACGCCTTGACGACGTCGGTGAGCTTCGCGGGCGTCCACTCGGCCGATTTCACGCCCCCAAGCACTTTCTTCCACGAGGCGTAACCGCCGTCCGCGAGATAGGTGCCCAAGGAGGCCGAATTCGGCTTGCCCCGGCGGGCGAGAAGGACCGGCTCGATGGGGGCGAGGCCGCTCATTTCAGGCTCCCGAGGAAAGCGTCGAGTTTGTCTTTCGTGATCACGAAGTAGTCGTCATCGTTGACCATGACCGCGGGCGCTTTGTCGCACTGGGCGAGGCACTCCACCTCGATGACGGTGAACTTCCCGTCGGGCGAGACCTCGCCCGATTTCAAACCGCCGAGCCGCTTCTTGCACTCGTGGAAGACCTCCTCAGCCCCGTTCAGGTGACAGGAGATCGACGTGCAGACCTGGATGAGGTGCTTTCCGACGGGCGCCCGGTTGTACATCGTGTAGAACGTCACGACGCCCCACACGAATGCCGGCGCGAGATCGAGGAGCGTCGCCACGTAGTCCACGGCCTCCCGCGAGATCCACCCCCATTCGCGCTGCGCGAGCCAGAGCGTCGGAAGAAGCGCGGATTGCTTCGTGGGGTAGCGCCCCAGGAGGCGGTCGAAATCGGCCCGCGTCTCACGCGAGAACGAGAGAGTCCGGCCGCACGAAAGCGCGCTGTGCTCGCCCGTTCGCTCCGGCGCAGGCGTGGAGGGGGTCATGTTCGCTCCGCCCATGTCAATCCCAGTCGAACGCGCCCTTCTTCCACAGGTAGGCGAACCCGAGGAAGAGGACGGAGACGAACACGAGCATTTCGGCGAAGACTGGCCATCCGCCCTGCCGGAACACGACGGCCCAGGGGTAGAGGAACGCCGCTTCGACGTCGAAGAGGATGAAGATCATCGCGACGATGAAAAACTTGACGCTGATGCGTTTGTGGCTGTCGTCGAGCAGCGGCATGCCGCTCTCAAAGGGCGATAGCTTGCGTTTCGTGCGGATTTTGCGGCCGAGCAGGGCATTCAGGCCCAGCAAAACGATGCCGACGGCGAGGGCGCCCATGAGCATGAGCAGTATCGGCAGGAAGGCGAGAGGGGAACCCATGCGGCGCTCGTGATACTTTTCACAAAGCAGGCTCGTTCGTCAACCCCTCATTCGCATGTCAGGCGACCTCCTCTTCTTCCCGGCCGCCCTCGTTCCCGCCTATCGCGGTGCCGGCACGGTCGGCGGCGTCGTACGCGGCCTTCGCGCGCATGTCGGGGAAATCCTGGTCGTGGACGACGGCAGCCGCGACGGCACCGCGGACGAAGCCCGGGCCGCGGGCGCACGGGTGCTGGAACGCCCGGAAAACGGGGGAAAAGGCTGCGCGCTTCGGGACGGCCTCGCCGACCTCCTCGCGCGTCGTTTCACGCACGTGGCGTTCGTGGACGCGGACGGCCAGCACGATCCGGACGACCTTCCGGCACTTCTCGCCGCCGCGCGGGGCGGCGCGGACTTCGTCATCGGGTCGCGCTTGAAGGACGCGGCCACGATGCCGGCGAAGAACTACTGGGCGAACACGATCGGCGACAAGGTGCTGTCGCGCATGACGGGACTGCCCGTCGAGGACGGCCAGTCGGGCTATCGCGTGATCGCCGCGGACCTGCTCCGGGCGCTCCGCCTCCACGCCGAGCGGTATTCCATCGAGAACGAGATCCTCATCAAGGCGGCACCCCGGGTCCGCCGCTTCGCCGCGGTGCCCGTGAAGGCGATCTACGGTGCGCGGTCGCACTACCGCCCGTTCCGCGACACGTGGATCACCTCGTGGCTGTCGGTCTATTACAAGACGCTGGACTCCGACGCGAGCTAGCGGCGGCCCCATAATCCGCGCGTGACCGTCTCTCCCATCCTGACCGTCGACGTGGAAGACTGGTTCCACGTCTGCGGGCATCCTCTCTACTCCGACCCGGCCACGTGGGCCGGCCGGGAAAAGCGCGTGCACGCCGGCGTCGAGCGCATGCTCGCGCTCCTCGACGGGTCCGGCTCCACTGCGACGTTCTTCGTCCTCGGCTGGATCGCGCGGCAGAGCCCTTCGCTCGTGCGGCGCATCGCCGACGCCGGCCACGAGATCGGCTGCCACGGAGACGTCCACCGCCGGATCTCCGAAATGACGCTGCCCGAGTTCCGTGAGGACCTCAGGAAGAGCCAAGACACGCTGCAGGAGATCGTCGGGAGGCCGGTGACTTCCTACCGCGCGCCCGAGTGGTCCCTCAAGAGCGCCTCAAATCCCGCGTTCGCGGTCCTCGTCGAGGAAGGCTTCGCGCTCGACTCCTCCCTCACGACGGCGCCGCCGGTGGGAGAGCCTTCAAATCCGACGCGTCCCGTGACGCTCGAAACCGGCTCCGGCCCGATCCTGGAGGTCCCGCCGCTCATGGGCACGTTTTTCGGCTTCCGCGCGATCTGGGGCGGCGGCGTCTGCGCGCGCCTGACGCGCGAGAGCCGCGTCTCGGCCGCGATCGACCGGTCTCTCGCTGCCGGAGTTCCGCCGGTCCTGTATTCCCACCCCTGGGAGTTCGACGTCGCGCATCCCGCCATGCCAGGCCTCTCTCCCGTTCAGCGCCTCGTCCACTTCGCGGGGCGCACGCGGACGGAAGGGCGCTGGCGCCGCCTGCTGGCGCGCTACCGCTTCGAGCCGATCTCATCGGTTCGGATGGGTGCGAAGGAAAAAGAAGAGAAGATTTCCGCGAATGGGAAGAGGGGAGGAGTCGCCGCGTGAGCGCGCCTCTCGTCGTCACGGGGGCGTCCTCGTCCGCGTTCGCAGCGATTTTTCCGGGTCAGTTGTCCGAGAAGGCGGGGATGGGGGAGGCATTCGCCCGGAGATACGAGTTCGCCTCTTCACTTTTCGAAGAGATCTCGACGCGCTCGGGCGTGCGCCTCGTCGACACCTTTTTTGGCGAGGGCAGCTCCTCGCTCCACGACGACCTGCCCGCCCAGGTCGGCGTCTTCGCGACCTCCCTCGCGGCGCTCGAGACCCTCCGCCGCATCCATCGGCTCGAGCCCGCGGCCGCCCTCGGCTACAGCCTCGGCACCTACGCCGCGTTCGTCGCGGCCGGCTCGCTGGAGACGTGGGCCGCGCTCGATGTCCTCCTCGAGGCCGAGCGCCTCATGTCCGAGGCATCACGGCGGGGGGAGCTGGATGGCGGAATGGCATACGTCATCGGGCTCGCGCGGCCGGCGGTGGAGGAGACGCTGGCGGCGCTGACGCCCGATCGCGCGCGACTCGGGATCGCGACCGAGAACGCGGCGGCGCAGTTTGTCTTCTCGGGCGAGCGGGCGCTCGTTGCCGCGGCGGTCGACGCGTTTCGGCCGATCGCGCTGAAGACAGATTTGCTTTCGATCAAGATCCCGATGCACACGAGTCGCCTCGAAGCAGTGTGTCAGGGTCTGCAAAGTTTCTTAGAAAGGGGAGTGAGCATCGCGCAGCCGCGCTCGGCTCTCTTCGCTCCGATGCTGGGCCGCAGGGTGGAGACCGCCGAGGAAGCCGCCCATGTCGTTTCCAAGCAAATCTCTCATCCCTCGCTCTTCGCATCGACGCTTCAGGCGATGCGCGGGGCTGGGCTGCGCCGCTTCGCGGAAGTGGGCCCGGGGGACGTGCTGACCCGGCTCGTCCGCTGGACCGTGCGCGACGCGCAGCTGCCGCCGCGCGCGCTGGAGGATCCGGAGGCGATCGACGTGTTCGTGAAGGCGCTGGCCCCTCCCCCTCTCTTCTCCTTCGAAGGAAAAACCAACCTTGCCGCGGCATCGGCGTCTCAGGATGTGAGAAGGTCCGAAAACAAATGAATTCTCCGAATTCTTCCGATTCCTCTCCCCGGACCCGCGTCGCGCTCGTCAGCGGCGCGTCGCGCGGCATCGGCCGCGCCATCGGCGAGCGCCTCGCCGCCGACGGCTATCACGCCGTCCTCACGTACCGCGCGGACGCGTCGGGGGCGGAGGCCGCCGTCGAGGCGATCCGGGCGGCCGGAGGGAGCGGGGAAGCCGTGAAAGCGGACGTGACGTCCGCGGCCGACATCGCGGCGCTCGCCGACCGCCTCGACAAGGAGCGCGAGGGTGTGGACGTGCTCGTGAACAACGCCGCCGTCCTGAAGAACGGCCTTTTCGCGCTCATGCCCGACGCGAACTGGAATCTCGTCCTCGACACGGCGCTCGGCGGCACCTACCGCATGACGAAGGCCGTGATGCGCGGGATGCTGCGGCGCCGCTGGGGGCGCATCGTGAACATCTCGTCGCTCGCGGCGTTCTCGGGGAGCGTCGGGCAGACGAACTACTCGGCCGCGAAGGGTGCTCTCGTCGCTTTCACGAAGTCGCTCGCGGCCGAGGTCGGGGCCTTCGGCGTCACCGTGAACGCGGTCGCGCCCGGATTCGTCGAGACCGAGATGATTTCGTTCCTCACGAAGGAAGTCCGCGAGGACTTCCTCAAGCGGGTCCCGGTGCAGCGCTTCGGCCGGCCGGAGGACATCGCCCCGTTCGTCTCGTTTCTGTGCACGGACGGCGCGGGGTACCTCACGGGCCAGACAGTGCGCATCGACGGCGGCTTCGTCGGCTGAGAAGCCGGCCGGGTCCGCCGCTCGTATACTCCGCTGTTCCGGTCAGACCGGGAGGGGAGTAGTTCTTGTCAGACGACCTGAAGAAGAGAGTCAAGGAGCTGATCGTTCGGCAGCTCAAGCTCGAAATGGATCCCGCGACGATCGCCGACGACGCGCCGCTTTTCGGCGACGCGGACGGCGGCCTCGGCCTGGACTCGATCGACGCCCTCGAGCTCGTGCTCGGCGTTGAGAAGGAGTTCGGCATCAAGGTGCAGGACGAAGAAGTGGGCGTCAAGGCCTTCGCCTCCGTGAACGCGCTGTGCGAGTTCGTGCGCCAGAAGGCGGCCTGAAAAAGGTGGATTTCGAGCCCCTGCCGCACGCCTTCCCGTTCCGCTTCGCCGACGGCGTCGTCGAACGGACCGGCCCGGCGGCGGGCCGTGTGCGGGCGTGCGTGACGGCCAATGCCGAATCCGTGCGCGCCACGGAATTCCCCGCGGCCGTGCTGGCCGAGCTCGTGGCGCAGTCGGCCCTGCTCCTTCAGGGCGGCGACGCGGCGCTCGGGCGGAAGGGCTTTCTCGCCGGCGTCTCCGATTTTTCGGTCCAGCGGCTGCCCGTTGCCGGAGACGTCCTCACGATCGACGTCGCGATTGCCGGCCGGCTCGGCGACACGGTCAAGTTCGAGGGCATCGTCCGCGATGCCGAGGGGGGCGCGGTCGCGCGCGGCTCCGTGACCGTCAAGCAGGGAAGCGCCTGATGGACAGCTCTGGCACCTTCCCGCGCGGCTCGGGTCTCTTCGTGAAGAAGAAGGTCGCGCTTGCCGGTGCGCCGGCCGGGCTCCTGCGCGGTGCAGCCAAGGCGCTCGAGACGGCGGGCTATTCGGTCGTTGCCGCCGAGCGGCTGGACGACCTCCTCGCGATTCCGGCCGAAAAGGTCCCGGATCTCGTGATCCTGGACAGCGGATTCCCCCCGGATGGGGGCGTCGCCGCCTGCCGGAAGCTGCGCGAGCAGACTTGCTGGCGCACGGTCTCGATGATGCTCGTCGTGGCGGCGGGGGAGCCGCACCTCGAGGAGGCCCTCGTGCCTGGCGTGAACGATTTCATGCTCGCCCCTTTCCCTCCCGCCGAGCTCCTCGACAAGACGAAGCGGCTCACGCTCATCCCGGCGCGCCGGGAGCTGAACACGCTGGCGCGCGTGCGCGACGGCCGCCCGGACGGGGCGCTCCTCCTCGGAAAGACGCTCAATGTCTCGGGGAACGGTCTCCTCGTGGAGATCGAGAGCGCTATCGCGATCGGGCGCATCGTCGAGATCGAGTTCTTACTACCCGAAGATCCCGAGCCCCTGAACGCGAAGGGCCGGATCATGCGCCGGACGACCGAGCTCGACCACTTCCACCCCGCCTTCGGCATCCGGTTCACGGAGATCTCCGAGAAGGACCAGGTGCGGGTCGACGCCTTCGTCGCGGAGCGCGAGCGCGCGGGCTTTCGGCGCTGACGGCGCCGCTGATTTGACGACTCCCGGCACGGGCCTTATCCTGCCGGTCCGCGCGAAAGTGGCGGAATTGGTAGACGCGCAAGGCTCAGGACCTTGTGGCCTTTATCGGCTGTGGGGGTTCGAGTCCCCCCTTTCGCACCATCCGAAAGGAACCGCCGATGAGAACGACCCTCGCCGCGCTTTCCCTCAGGCTTCTCACCTTCCCTGCGCTCTCCGCTGGACTTTCCCGCTTCACCTATGACGGTTCGTGTCAGACTACCAGCGAAGGCCGGGAGGGCTGAAATGCAATTCGTATCGCGGCGCATGGGTATCGGTCTCTCTTGTCTTTTCCTGCTGACGGTCCCGCTGTTTCTCGCCCTCCCGGCCGACGCCCAGCAGTACACGGTGCTGCATGCGTTTGCCGAGAGTGACGGCCAATACCCCCTTGCTGGCCTCGTGCAGGGGAGCGACGGGAACTTCTATGGGACGACGGATGCGGGTGGGACTGGCGGCAACGGGACGGTCTTCAAGATCACGCCCTCGGGGGCGCTGACGACGCTCCACTCTTTCTTGGGGAGCGACGGACGGAACCCGCCCGCCACTCTCGTGCAAGGAACCGACGGGAACTTCTACGGGACGACGAATCAGGGCGGCGCGAGGGGTGCCGGCACGGTGTTCAAGATCACGCCGGCGGGGGCGCTGACGACGCTCTACCCGTTTGCGGGGAGCGACGGGAGCGATCCGTACGCGGGCCTCGTGCAAGGAACCGATGGGAACTTCTACGGGACGACGAATCAGGGCGGCACGGGTGACTTGGGCACGGTCTTCAAGATCACGCCTGCCGGGACGCTGACGACGCTCTACTCGTTTGCGGGGAGCGACGGGGGCTATCCGCAAGACACCCTCGTGCAAGGAAGTGACGGGAACTTCTACGGGACGGCGAAGGGGGGCGGCACGGATAACTATGGCACGGTCTTCAAGATCACACCCTCGGGGACGCTGACGACGCTCCACTCGTTCGCCGGGAGTGACGGCCAAAACCCCCTCGCCGGCCTCGTGCAGGGGAGCGACGGGAACTTCTACGGAACAACGAATCAGGGCGGCACGGGTGACTACGGCACGGTCTTCAAGATCACGCCGGCCGGGACGCTGACGACGCTCTACTCCTTCTCGGGGAGCGACGGGAAATGGCCGTCAGCCGCCCTCGTGCAAGGAACCGACGGGAACTTCTACGGGACGACCGGGCAAGGCGGCGCGAGCGGCGATGGCACGGTCTTCAAGATCACGCTGGGCGGCACGCTGACGACGCTCTACTCGTTTGCCGGGAACGACGGCAAAGACCCCTATGCCGCCCTCGTGCAAGGAAGCGACGGGAACTTCTACGGGACGACGGCTTACGGCGGGCCTCTTGGCGGCGGGGTCGTCTTCCGTTTGACGCGCGATCCCGAACTGTTCCTGCCCGTCGTCCTCGACAACGTGGCGGGCTTCGGAGGCAGCCACTACACGACGGAGCTGACGCTGGCTTCGAAGGCGACGACCCCGATCCAGGTCGACCTCCTCTACACCGCCTCGGTCGGCTCGGGCACCGACTCCGTCTCCGTCACCCTGGCCCCGGGTGAGACCCGCATCATCTCTAACACCATCTCGTTCCTGCGCGCGCAGGGCCTCCCGATCCCGACGGACAGCGGCGTTGTCGGCACGCTTTTAGCCACGTTCGTCGGCGCCGGCTCTTCCAGCGACCCGTTCATCGGCGCGCGCACGTTCACGACCGGCGGGGGCGGCACGTTCGGGGTTTTCTACCCCGCCTCCGCCACCACGACGACGACCGCAACCCTCGTGGGCCTCCAGCAGAACTCCGCCCAGCGCTCCAACCTCGCTCTGGTCAATGCCGGCGGGACTTCCATCACGCTTCGCGTGCAGCTGTTCGGACCGATGGGCGAGGACCTCGGCACGCTGCCCGACGAGAGCCTTCCTCCCTACGGTTGGACGCAGATCAACCGGCCGCTCGAAGGCAAGGCCGCCTCCGGACGGGCCGTGGTTACAGAGGTCTCCGGCCCGTCACCCTTCACGGCCTACGCCGTCCTCAACGACGCCGTCACCTCCGACGGCTCGTTCATTCCGCCTCTCATCGCAAACGCCTCCGGTCCTGGCGATCGCCTCGTGCCGATCGTTCTCGACGTCTACGGGCTGGGCGGCACCCACTACACCACGGAGCTGACACTCGCGAACCTGACGACCAGCTCCCTGCCGGTGACTCTGGTCTACACGGCGTCGCTCGGGAGCGGCTCGGGCCAGGCCACGCTGACGCTGGCCCCCGGCGAGCAGCAGATCGTGCCGGACGCCATCGGCTTCCTCCGCTCGCAGGAACTCGCAATCCCCGCCGACGGCAGCAGCGTGGGCGGCGCGCTTCTCGCCCTGCCGCCATCTGGGACGCCGCCCTCGGCCTTCGCCGTCGGGGCCCGGACCTTCACGCCGGCCTCCTCGGGTGGCGGCACTTTCGGGGTCTACTACCCCGGGCTGACGCTCGGGGAGTCGGCCACTTCTGTGGCGTACGTCAACGGCCTCCAGCAGAACTCCGCCCAGCGCTCCAATCTCGCCCTCGTCAACCGCGGCGACGCCTCCGACGCGATTACCCTGAACGTCAGCTACTTCGACGGGACAGGCGCCGCGCTCGGCGCGCCGACGCCGGTGACGCTCGCACCCGGCCAGTGGACGCAGTTCAACCAGCCCCTTCTGGCCCTCGGAGCCACTTGGGGCTACGCCAGGATCGAGAAGACGTCCGGCAACTCCAGCTTCGTGGCCTACGGGGTTCTCAATGACGCCGTCACTTCCGATGGAAGCTACATCCCGATGAGCTTCTGAAGCGAGGCGTCGCTGGCGTTATGCGAGGTCTTTTGCCGTCACCTCATCAACCCGCACGGCCGGACTACCAGCGCGCCGGCCAAGGCGAGCGCGGCGCCGAGTGCGTCACTTTGTCTGCCTTCTTGACGCGGGCCGACATCATCGCGAACACCTTCTCGCCGACCGCCGCCGTCGAGGCTCGCTGCACAGGAGGCCAAGAAGGGATGGTGTACCTTCTGGCCTGACACGGGTGCGAGGTGCGCGCGCCGTATGTCTTTCACCGAGCAACGAGTCCTCGACTGCGCACGATCTCGTTCAATTGATTACCGGCCGCCGGGGATGCTGATTTGCGTGGTCGAAAGTACACCCGCTTTGATCTGAGCGGCGCGCTCAACCCTCCCGATGCCCCGAAGGCCCATCGAGGGCGAGAAGGGCTCTCCAGCTTCGTGAGCGCCTCTCTCAGTTCAAGCATCGCCACTACGCAGCGATCCTGAGCGGCATCGGCGCACTTACCTGCCGCCGCCTGCGCCTCGCGCAACTCGGCGACACGACCAGCCTTCGCGACGCCTTCGGCGGTGGCGCGGGCCTCGACGAGCGCACTGGCGATGGCGGAGGCGCGGATGCGTCGGCGCGTTCACAGTCGTGAGGGAGGCGCGAGGCATCGGCCTGCTCTTGGCCTGCGACGGTCAGAGCAGCCGCACAGTTAGAGGTTCGCGCCTCCAAGGCCGTGACCTCATCGGTCGGGTTGACAAGTTTCTTGATGGTGGAGGCGATAGTCATGGTGAAGGTGCCTCCTAGAGCGGCTTCCAGTTTCGCCTCTGGAAGCTCTGGACGAAGGCGTGCGAGGCGGCGGGGGAGAAGGCGCTCGTCTAGAATCTGCGTCGGGCGGCGGTTCGCAACCTCGTCGGCGCGGGCGTCTCGATGAAGGTCGCCATGCTCATCACGGGACACACGACCACCTCAACCTTCATGCGGTATCAGGTCGTCCCGGCGGATGACGTGGCCGAGGCGCTCCTGGCCGTCGAGGCGTTCGTCCAGACACGCGCGGAGGACAAGAGCGTGCTACCCTTTAAGGCGCTCAACGGGTCCAAAAACAGGGCCAAGGCACACCCAAAACCCACGGGCAGCCCGTAAACAGGCCCGACAGTGAACCAAAAGGGCGTGTTCGAGTCCCCCCTTTCGCACCAGGCTCTCCGACCTCTCTTCGACCGCTCCAAGGCCCCCCATGAATTCCAATCAACTCCGTGACGCGATCCTCGAGGCGCTGAAGCCTCGGAGTTCGCGCGTCCTTTCGTTTTCCGAGCTCGCGAATCGCATCCTGCGGCCGGATCCCGACCCATCGCGTGAGGACGCTCTGCGCGCGGCCGCCGCCGAGCTCGAGCGCCGGGGCGAGATCGTCCGCGTCAAGGGCGAGAAGCTCTCGCGCATCGAATTCACCGACTATCAGGCCGGCACGCTCGCGATTCGCGGCGAAGGTCGGGCGTTCCTCCTGTCCGGCGTGCCGGGCGTTCCCGACGTGCCGGTGACGGCGGTGGGAAGCGCCCTCGACGGCGATGTCGTCCTCGTGCGCGTCGAAGCCTCGAGAGCCGCGCCAAAAGCCGCGCCGAAGGACAAGCGGCCCGCGCCGCGCTTCGCGCCGCGCGCCTCAGGCGTCGTCGTGAAGGTCCTGAAGAGGCGCCGCGAAACGGTCGTCGGAAAGATCGCGCGCGGCCCGGAGGGCACGTTCATCGTGCCGTTCGACCGCCGGATAGACGCGCGGCTCGCGGTGCCGGACGGCAAGGACATGTCGGCCCCGACGGGCATCTTCGTGGAGGCGCGCATCACCGCGTATCCCGACGACCGCCGGCTCGCCCTGGCCGAGGTGCTGGAGCTGATCGGCTTCGAGGGTGATTCGGGCGTCGACGTCGAGGTCGTGGCCCGCAAGTGGGGAATTCCCCGGAAGTATCCCGAGGCCGTGATCGCCGAGGCCGAGGCTGCGAACGGTACGGTCGGGACCGACGAGCGGATGCTCCGGGCGGACTTCACGGGGCGGACGATCGTCACGATCGACGGTGAGACCGCGCGCGATTTCGACGACGCCATCGAGGCCCAGGAGGTTCCGGGCGGGGGCTTCCGCATCGGCATCCACATCGCGGACGTCTCGCACTACGTGCCCATCGGCAGCGCTCTCGACGCCGAGGCGTTCGAGCGCGGAACGTCGGTCTATTTCCCGGACCGCGCCATCGCCATGCTTCCGGAGCGCCTTTCGAACGACCTCTGCTCGCTGCGCCCGAACGAGGAGCGGCGGACGCTGTCGGCGATGCTCACGCTGGACAGGCACGGCGAGACGGTGAAGAGCGAATTCTTCAGGTCCCTCATCAAGAGCCGTGCTCGTCTCACATACACCGATGTAGGGGATTTCTTAGAAGGATCCCCCTCTTCACCTTCTAAGAAATCTTCGTCTTCTCCCATCCCGTCCGACGTAGCCGCCATGCTCCGCGTCGCACAGAGCGCGGGCGCTCTTCTCCGAGCAAAAAGAGTCTCTCGCGGCTCCCTAGATTTCGACCTGCCGGACTCCGACGTGCTGCTCGGCGAGACCGGGGACGTCGTCGCGATCGTGCGCGCCGTGCGCAACGAGGCGCACCGGCTCATCGAGGAATTCATGCTGGCCGCGAACGAGGCGGTCGCCAAGCACCTCGAGTTCATCCCGACGCCGACGCTCTACCGCGTGCACGACCGGCCCGACGAGAGCCGCCTCGCGGACATCCGGGTCGTGCTGGGGCCGCTCGGTTACGACCTGCCCGAGGGCGAGGAAGAAGTCTCGCCGGCGACTTTCCAGGCGATCCTCGACCAGGCGCAGGGAAAACCCGAAGAACGCCTCGTATCGGACCTCGTCCTCAGGGCCCAGAAGAAGGCCATCTACTCCGAAGAGTGCCGCGGGCACTACGCGCTCGCCGCGAAGCATTACTGCCATTTCACGTCTCCCATCCGGCGCTATCCGGACCTCCTCGTCCACCGCGCCCTCGTGGAGTGGCTCGCCATACGGCGGCCGCCCGCGCCCGACGACGCGGAGGGCCGGACGCGCTGGTTCCACGAGGCGGCGGCGCACTGCTCGTCGCGCGAGAGGCGCGCCGAGTCGGCCGAGCGCGAGGCGATCGCGTGGAAGAAGTTCGTGTTCCTGTCGTCGCGGGTCGGCGAGGAGTTCTGGGCGTACGTCTCGGCGGTCGTGGGCTTCGGCCTTTTCGTGACGCTCGAGGACATCTACGTCGACGGCCTCGTGCCGATCTCGTCCCTGGGGGACGACTTCTACCGGTACGAGGACGTCGAGCACCGCCTCGTCGGCTCCTCGACGGGACGCGTCTACCGCCTGGGAGACCGCCTGCGCGTGAAGCTCGTGAAAGCCGACGCCGAGAAGCGCGGCCTCGACTTCGTGCCCGTAGGCGAAAGCGCTGGCGCGCGCCGAGGGGTTCGCGCCGACGTCCCCCCGAAGCCGCAGAAGGGGCGCGGCCGCCGGCCGTCCCCGGCTCCTCCGCGCGGAAAGACGCGGCGGCGACGCTGACAGAGTGAAAACCCAGTGAACAGCTTTCGTGTCGTCCTCGTCGGCCGCCCGAACGTCGGGAAATCGGCCCTTTTCAACCGGCTCGCGCGCGAGCGCCGCGCCCTCGTGCACGACCGCCCGGGGATGACGCGCGACGCGCTCGAGATGACGGCCCGGACGCCGTCGGGGCGCGCCTACACCCTCGTCGACACGGGCGGATTGGATCTCGACGCGGCGGGCGGCTTCGCGGAGTGGACGAGCGACCGGGCGCTCGCGGCCGTCGCGGACGCGGATCTCATTCTCTTCGTCCTCGACGGCATCGCCGGGCGCCTTCCCGAGGACGAGCGGCTCGCCCGCAAGCTCCACGCCCTCGGAAAGAACGTGGTCGTCGCCTGGAACAAATGCGACGCGAAAGCCGCGGCCGAGTCGCTCGCCGACGGCTTCTCGCTGGGCTTCCCGAAGGTCATCGGCGTCTCGGCGCTCCACGGTACGGGCGCGGACGAGCTGCTCGAGGCGATCGAAACCGTGCTGCCGTCGGACCTCGATCCGGACACGCGCACCGAGCCGCTTCCGATCGCGATCGTCGGCCGCCCGAACGTGGGGAAGTCGTCGCTCGTGAATGCGCTCGTCGGGGCGGACCGCGTGATGGTGTCGGAAATCGCCGGCACGACGCGCGACTCGATCGACGTGCGCCTGTCCCGGGGCGGCCGGGAGTATCTCTTCGTCGACACGGCGGGGATCCGGCGCAAGGGCAAGACGACCGATTCGGCCGAGCTGCTTTCGATCGTCGCGTCCCGCAAGGCGATCGACCGGGCGCGGCTCGTCGTCATCGTCTTCGACGCCTCCGCCGGCATCACGGCGCAGGACGCCACGATCGCGGGCTATGCGGAAGAGGCCGGCCGCGGCGTGCTTCTGGTCGCGAACAAATGGGACCTCATCGAGAAGGACCGCCAGCGCGCGACCGAGCTCAAGCACGACACGGAGAGGCGTTTCATTTTTCTCCGCAAGGCGCCTTTCCTGCCGCTCTCGGCCACGACGGGGAAGGGCGTCCAGCGCCTCCTCCCCGAGGCGGACGCGCTCGCGAAGAGGTTCACGACGCGGATGTCCACGGGCGAGCTGAACCGGCTGCTGCAGAAATCGTTCGAACGGGAGGAGCCCCGCGGGCGTTCGGGCCGCAACATGAAGATCCGATACGCCGTGCAGGTGGCTGCCGAGCCCCCGCTGATCCGTCTCTTCGCGGACCGGACCGAACCGCTGCACTTTTCCTTCGAGAGATTCCTGCAGAATCGCATCCGCGAGAAGTGGAACCTGAACGGTGTGCCGCTGAAGTTCGTCGTCAAGAAGGACGCCTGACCTTCGGATCGGCCCGTCGATGTGTTAAAAAGACTCGACGACACGTTGATGTCATGACGCAAATGACGAGCGAAAACGCCGAGGTCCGTTACAAGATCGGGGACGTCTGCCGCATCGCGGACGTTCAGCCGTACGTCCTGCGTTACTGGGAGTCGGAGTTCCCGCTCCTCGCGGCCGATCGCTCGCTCGCCGGCCCGCGCACGTACAGTGCGCGCGAGCTCGAGCTGATCGGGCGGATCAAGCGGCTTCTCTACGACGAGGGCTATACGATCGCCGGCGCCAAGAAGCGGCTCGAGACCGAGGCCGCGAGCGCGCGGTCCCACGACACGAATCCGGCCTTTATCCCGGCCGACGCGGGGAAGAGCGAAAAGGACGAGAAGTCCGAGAAGCCGGAGAAGCAGTCGGATAAGGCCGTGAAGCCTCCGGAGCGCCCTCCCGGTCGCCGGCCGTCCTCGAAATCCGCCACGCCGCTATTCGTCGAGACCTCGCCCGCCTCCGGTCAGACGGAGCCGGTGGAAGCCGCCTCCGCCGTCGACCCGGCCAACGGCGGAATGGGGCGGACACCGGACGCCCGGGTCGCGCGCGTCGTCGCGGAGCTGAAGGAAATCCTGAAGCTCCTCGGCGGCGAGTGACCCCGCCCTCGTCACGTGACACCGCGTAACCGCGCCTCGTCGTTGGGCGGCTTTTCGCTCTGATCAGAGCCCCAGGAGAATACGCACGATCTCCTCGACGCGAGTCAACGTCCGCGCGGCGATGACGCCGCGCCGCCGCACGAGACGCTCGCGGGCGATTGTTCGGATCTGATCGCAGAGGATGGCGGACGGGGCATCAAGTCCACCCTCTGGCGGCCGCACGACGAGGTGCGACGGGATCGAGCGAATCGTGGACGTGATAGGAAGCACGCTGGCGAGTTCGGCGGGACCGGCGTTGAACGTGTCGACCGAGAGGACGAGCACGGGCCGCGTGCCACGCTGCTCGTGCCCGCGCGTCGGGCTCAGATCCGCGAGCCAGACCTCCCCGCGGCGGGGGAAGGAACCGCTCACGGTTTCTTGCGGCGGACGCCTGGCCGCTCAGCGGGGAGGCCGTCGGCGAGCGTTGTGTCCCATGTCGCACGCTCGGCGAGATGCGCCTTCCACGCCACGGGCTCAGCGCGCAGCGTCGCATAGCCGTCGTTCACCCGACGCAGGAACCGGTCGCGCCGGTACAGCTCCAGCGCCTCGACGAGCACGCCCTGGAGCGTCGACTGGCGTTCCTCAGCCAGCCCGCGGAGGGTCTCGTGCATGTCCGCCGGTATCCGGATCGTGGTCGAGGAGATCGCCATATCTACAAAATAGTAGACTCAAACGTGACGGTCAAGGGGAATTCGAGTGCTGGGGCAGCGGTCTAGGCCGATAGTCCGGGCGCACTCTCAGGCGCCTCACGGCATGGTATAAACCGCTACCCCCGAAGGGCTTCTGCTCTTCGATGCATGTCCTCGGTCGGGACGTGGCGCAGCCTGGTAGCGTACTTGAATGGGGTTCAAGGGGTCGTGGGTTCGAATCCCACCGTCCCGACCATCTCAGTCTCAGGGTGCGAGCCGAGAGGCGCGCACGATGAACCGGTTCGGCGCGTGGCCCACGTACGCGAACGGATAGCACGTCACGAGTGTGAGGACGGCGTCGCCGGTCGGGTCGAGGATCCGCGTCGCCTCCGGCGCGACCACCTCGGTCGAGTCCACGCGGTACTCGTAGCGGTGGCGGGCCGTGCGGATTCGGATCGTGTCATGGACCTGGATGAGCCGCAGCGCGCGGAAGAAGGAGTCCCGGTGTCCCGCGAGCGCCATGTTGCCGCGCTCGCTGGGCCGCGCCGTCCCGGGGATGTGCCCCACCGCGACGGCGAGCGTCGAGTCGTCGTCCCCCTCCCGCACGATCGCCGAGACGCCGATCCGCGGGATCTCGATCCGGCCGAGGACGAGCGGATCGGCGTCGGGAGCCGGCGCGGACGGCCCGATGGACGCCAACACCGGAGAAGACTCCGGGCCATATGTCGACGCTGCGGCCCGTCGCTCCATGTCGGAAAAGGCGCGCCCCTGGCGCGCCTGGTAGACCCGAGCATTGACGATCGCCGCGAGGGCCACGCCAAGGAGAGAAAGGCCGATCGCGCAGAGCGCGATCTCGGCCCGACGGAGCCACCGCATGATGCTGGACCTTGTCACGCCGCCCGGTTCGTGAGTGCGCGGACCCCGAAAGCGCCGCCCAGAGACAAGAGACCGAGAGCGGCGAAGAGCGGAACGTGGCTCGCCGTAGCCGGCAGCTCCGCCTGGGGACGGACCTCTGCCACCACGACGGGCGGCGCCGGCTCCGCGTACGGTTTCACCTGCAGATCCGGCGTCACGACCGCGATGGGCACGGACTTGTATTCCGCTTCCTTCACCTCGTCCGGAATCGCGATCACGGGCTCCTTAGCCGCGGCCGCGAGCTCCATGGCGCGCCGTTTCGGATAGATGATGTCCTGACCCTTCTCCGTGTCGCGAGCGAACCACGTGCGAAGCGCCTTGGGCTGGCCCGGGGCGGTCGCGTAATAAATGTAGCGGCTCGACGGGACCACCTCGTCCGCCCGGATCGGGTGCGGCGTTGAGAGGACGTTGGCGAAGACCTTCGTCTACTCCACGTTCGTGACCTGAATCGAGTTGCGGTCGGAGGCGAGCATCACGACCTTGATGAGGTACGTTCCGGGCTGCAGGGTGAATCCCCCTACGTCGAGCGGCTCCGTCACGGTGAAGGTCGAGTTTTCCTTGTCGCTTTGCGCATACGCGACGGGCGCCGATACGACACCGAGGAGCGTCGCGAACGTGCCCAGGGCCAAGCAGGTCATCAGTTTTTTCATCTCAGAACCTCTTCTTTCTCTTAGTGGACTTTGGAGAGACCGGAGACGGTTCGGCAACCGATGTGTCCCGAAGTGGAGTCGTGTAGCTCAACGGAGAAGGTCGACAACCTTCTTGACGCCTTCGATCGAATGGGTCTTTTTGATTGCCGCCCTCGAGGCCTCGGGATTGTCGAGCTTGCCTCGCAGGCTGACGACGCCGTCTACGACCTCAACCTCGATCTTGAGAGCGTTTCTGCCGATCTCGGCCAGAAGAATGCCCTTGACCTTCATCTCGAGCGCCACGTTCTTCACCGAGGCTTCGCTCGCGGCCAACGGCCCCGCGGCCTCCTTCACCGTCACCTTGTTGTCGACCTTCTTGATCCCTTCAACCGACAGGGCGACCTGCTCGGCGAGCCCCTGGCTGGGCGACTTCGTCACCTCGCCGGTTAGGGTCGCTGTCTCTCCGGAGACGGAGACCGTGATCCGAAGGGCGTCGGCGCCGAGCTTGTCGATCAGCTTGGCCCTGACGGACGTGGCATTGATCGCCTCGGAGACCTCAGGTGAAACCGCCTCGGACTTGTCCGCGGCGTTCACTGGTGAGGCCGAGAGGAGCCATGTGACGGAAAGAGCCGCCGCGAGGATCGGAACTGAGTTTTTTTTCACTGTCTGAGTCTCCCGCTGCACATCACCGCAATTCCCCTGCCAGCGGCGGTGGGCTGTCTCAGGCTCGTTTGCCCGGTCAGGGAGCATCCAGGCGCCCGCGGCGTGGAATATCTTTCATCGCTCGCTGGCGCCGCCTTTGCGTCTCTGCCGACGAGAAGGAGCCAGCATGGGGCCCGCGAGCAGACCGCTGTTCCTCCTCAGCGTTCTCTGTGCGCTCGCCACGCCGGGCGCGGGGGCGGAGGAGGTGGCTCCCGGCACCCCCATCATGGCGGTGCGGATCGACCGGCACGACGTTTTCGATCTCGACGACCCGTCCACCTCGGCGTGGCCCTATCGCTGGGTCGACGCCCTGCACATCACCACGCGTGAGGACTTCATCCGGTCCCTGCTCCTCTTCCAGGTCGGTGACCGCCTCGACCCCAGGCTGCTGGCCGAGAGCGAGCTCATTCTTCGAGCCACGGGCTTCCTCAACCCCGTGAACATCTCGGCGCGGCCGGGCCCCGGCGGGGCCGAGGTGGTGGTCGAGACCCACGACCAGTGGACGACAGGCGTCTCCGTCAGCTACGGCATCTCCGGGAATCGCCGGCACGCCGGCTTCGGCCTTTCGGAGGACAACGTTCTGGGGATGGGAAAGAGCATCCTCTTCGACGTCTCGTCGGACCCCGAACGGACCTCCACCACGTTCCGCTACAAGGACATCACGTTTCTCCACAGCCGCTGGCAGCTCGAGCTGGAGCACCAGTCGTCCTCCGACGGATCGACGGACCACCTACTGGTCGAGTATCCGTTCTTCTCCCTGACGACGCCGCGGGCCGGGGGCATCGACTGGAGTCGCGGTCAGTCCGTGCAGTACCTCTGGTCGGACGCGGAACGGCGTGTCACGGGAGAGGCAAACACGCGAAACTGGGAGGTCTGGGGCGGGCTCCGGCTGCCGGGCAGCGGCATCCGCACCGACCGTCTCATCGTCGGAGCGTTCGGCGATCGCGCCATCTTCAGCGTCTGGCACAGCCTCACCGGTCCGTCCTACCCGCAGCCGCAGGATCGCAACCTTGTGGGCCCCGAGGTGGGCTGGGACCACCGGACGTTCCGCTGGAAGCTCGTACAAGGGTTCCGGGCCTGGCTTCGACAAGAAGATCTGCCGCTCGGGCCCAACTGGACGGTCACAACCGGGCTCTCGCTTCCGTTTTTCGGCGGCGACAGCGTGCGGCTTCGGTACCACGGAGTGTTCGAGTCGGGCCAGTTCGTGGGGCGGACCTACACCTGGCAGCGCATCGACCTCTCGGGGCGAGTCGAGAGTCGCGGCCTGGGCAACGCAATCACCCACCTCGAGGCCGGTGGAGCCATTACCGGGTCGGCGGGCCTGAGGGTGCGCGTCGCCGCCGACCTCGGCTATGCCCTCGACGGCGAGAAGCAGCTCACGCTCGGCGCCGACACCGGCCTGCGCGGCTACGACCCGAACACCTTCGACGGCACCTCACGGGTGGTGGCCAACGTGGAGTGGCGGCATCGCATCACCGGCGAGCTGCTGCACGTGGCGGCGCTGGGTCTCACGGCATTTGCCGATGGCGGAAAGACCTGGGGAGCGCGGGTCGGACCGTCCACCGAAGGGTGGCGGGGCGACGTCGGCGCGGGCATGCTCGTCGAGCTCACCCGCACGTCTCTCGTACGCATCCTCCGCTTCGAGGTGGCGCTTCCTGATCGCGGCGGAAAGCCCATCTACCTGATCACGACCGATTCGCTGTTCTGAACGGGACTCGCCAGAAAGGCGGTCGGCAGACTTACACGCTGCTGCAGGCAGAGGGGCGCGCGCCTTGTAGAAAGTGCCTGACTCGAGTGCATGTCCTGCCGGGGCGGACCGGACTACTTCTTGTTGATGGCCGTGCCGAGGTTCGTCAGGACCTTGCCGACTTTGCGGCGCGCCTGGCCGAGCCCCTCTTGGACCGCGCCCTCGGCGCGCTGGAGGGAACCCTCCCGTTCCATCTTCTTGTTGCCTGAGAGGATCCCGACGGCCTCTTTCATTTTCCCCTTGGTCTTCTTGACTTTTCCGCCGACTTCCTGCTGTCCCATGGGGTTCTCCTTTCCGTACTTTCCGTGAGAGGGATACGCACGTGGTATGCCATCCGGAGCACTCTCTCGCTCACCGGCATGGGACATCTAGAGCTCAGCAGGACGCTGAAGAAAGACCATCGCGATGATGATCAGTCCGCCGACCCGGTCTCCCAGCGAGAGAGAAACCGCGCTGGCCACCAAAAGCACGATGATGAGCGGATTGCCGAAGAAGCGGACGAGCCGGGCGGCGGGGGCTCCGAGCGAGACGCCCCGCCGTCATGAAGCTCACATCTTGGGCTTCTGCTCTTCTGTCTTCGCTTCGGGAGCATGGCCCGTCTTCATCATCGGGCATTCCATTGCGCCCTTCGCGCCGTGCATGTGCACGTGATGCATCATGTGCGCCATCATCGCGGGTTGCATCTGCATCATCATGGCGTCGAAGGCCTTGCGCTGGGCGACGAGCTCGTTGATGACCGCCGCCATTGGTTTCTCCAGGGCGTCGACCTCTTTGGACCCCTTGGCGGCGTTCATTTCCGCCACCAGCTTGTCCAGCGTGGCGTCCATCGCCTGGCGCTTGTCCTGCATCTCCTGCTTTGTGGCCATCATGGCCTCGCACTGCGTCTTCATGGTCTTCATGTCAGCGTCGTGCTTGGCGGTCGCAGCGCTGCCCTTGTGGTGGCCGGTCATGGTGGCCGCCTGAGGGCTCTTGGTGGCCGGGGGCGGGGCAGCAGGCGGAGGCGTTTGCGCGCCAGCGCTCACGGCCAGCGCGAGCGCGGTAGCGGCGAAGATGCCAGGAATGAGGATCTTCAGATGGTTCGTTTTCATTGTCGTGTTTCCTTTCTGGCGGCCATTGAGACCGCGCGGACCTGATCGCATTACATCCAGGCTGCGGAGGGCGCAAGCCCTGTGCCAGCCTCGACTGGCACGTCTCGTGCTTCTTGTCGCTCGAGAAAGGAGGGAAAAGATCATGAGCACTATCCTCTTGATCGTCGTGCTGGTCCTTCTGTTCGGGGGCGGCGGCTATTACTGGAACAGCAGACGCAGGTAGTCGCCGGATCAGCCCGGGGCCCACGATCGCCACGGTGTCTCCCGCCTTCACCTGGCCGTTCAGAATCCCGCACTCGAAACCGGCGGGAAGGGTGTCGCTGAGCATTGCGTCCGCCGCTTGCAGTGTTACCGCCGATGCTGATTCCGAAGAGAAAGAGGGCACCAAAATGACCGAATACGTCGGATCGATCGAGGAGCTGACCCTGACGAACACCTACTTCCGGCAGGTGCTCTTCACGGCCAAGCACAGCCAACTCGTGGTGATGTGCCTTCTGCCGGGCGAAGACATCGGCGACGAGGTCCACGCGAACGTCGATCAGTTCTTCCGCATCGAGCGGGGCGAGGCCCGGTTTGTCTTCGACGAGAAGACGGAACGCCTGGTGCGCGACGGCGGCGGGGTCGTGGTGCCGGCGGGGACTTTTCACAACGTGATCAACCACTCGAAGACGGCACCGTTGAAGCTCTACACGATCTACTCGCCGCCGAACCATCCGGACGGAACGGTGCACAAGACGAAGGCAGACGCGGAGGCAGCCGAGAAATCGCACGCCTCACCCGAAAGGAAGAAGTCATGAGTCAGCAGGAGGCCCTGACGAGTCTCGGCAGCGCCATCCGCAAGTAACCCGGCCCCCGGAGAGCGAACGGAGTTCGTTCCGAACAGCGAGGCTGGCCACGATCGACCCGATCGGCTAGCCTCCGGATGCCATGTCGACCTCGACGGAGACCCGGCGTCTCCGAGTCCTCCTCGTCGGCAACGAGGAGGAGGATGTTGCCCGGTTCCGCGACCTCGTCGCCAAGATGCCGGGCCGTATCGAGCTCGAATGGGCCGGGACGTTCGAGGCGGGGCTCAAGGCGATGAGTGCCGGTCGGCACGACGCCCACCTCGTAGACGCCCGGCTCGGCGCAAGGAGCGGCATCGACCTCTTGCGCGCCTATCGCGAGTCCGGCGGCGAGGGTCCCGTGATCCTGATCGC
>DAIOUV010000017.1:0-62254 GCA_036759345.1 Acidobacteriota bacterium
GCTGGACGGGAAGGCGGTGACGAAATCCGTCTCCGAGTTCCGCGTGATGGGGAGACCGGAGAAACGCCGTGACGCGCGCGTGAAGGTGACGGGCAAGGCCCAGTACGCCGGAGACATCCGTCTGCCGGGAATGCTCTACGCGAAGATCCTCCGCCCGCCGGCGCACGGCGCCGCGCTGAAGAGCGTCGACACGTCGGCCGCAGCCCGGCTGCCGGGGGTCGTCGTCGTCAACGAGGGCGGCATGGTCGCCGTGCTTGCCCCGGATCCCGAGGCGGCGAAGAAGGCGCTGGCCCTCATCAAGGCCGATTTCGACGCGCCCAAGCCGGCGTTCGACGACAAGACCGTCTTCGCCCATCTCCTCTCGGTCGCGGGCGAGGGCGAGGAGAGGGAGAAGAAGGGGGATCTCGCCGAAGGAGAGAAGAGGTCCGTCTCCCTTTTCGAAGGAAAGTATGTGAACGGGTATGGCGCGCACGCGCCGATCGAGACCCACACCGCCCTGGCGCGGCTCGAAGGCGGGACGATGACGGTCTGGTCGTCCACGCAGACCCCGTTTCCGAACCAGCAGGCGATCGCGCAGGCCATCGGCTTCGCGAAGGAGAACGTCCGCGTCATCACCCCCTTCGTGGGCGGTGGCTTCGGCGGCAAGAGCGCCGGCCTCCAGGCGATCGAAGCGGCGAAGCTCGCGAAGCTGACCGGGAAGCCGGTCCAGGTGTGCTGGAGCCGCGCCGAGGAGTTCTTCCTCGACTCGTTCCGGCCAGCGGCGGTCGTCAGTATCCGGTCTGGAATCGACGGCGCGGGCAGGATCTGCCTGTGGGACTACCAGGTTTACGCGGCCGGATCGCGAAGCGCCGAGCAGTTCTACGACGTGCCGAACAACCTGATCCGGACTTACGGGCGGTGGGGAAGCGACACCCCGAAGATGCACCTGTTCGCCACCGGTCCGTGGCGCGCGCCGGGCGCCAACATCAACGTCTTCGCGCGGGAATCGCAGATCGACACGATGGCATCGAAGGCCAAGGTCGATCCGCTCACATTCCGTTTGAACAACACCTCCGACAAGCGAATGCGCCGCGTCCTCGAGACCGTCGCCGAGCGATTTGGCTGGAAGAAGGCGGCTGCCCCCAGCAGCCGCGGCGTCGGTGTGGCCTGCGGGATCGATGCGGGGACTTACGTCGCCTTGATGGCCGAGGTGAGGGTCGACGCCGCCACCGGGAGCGTCAAGGTGGGGCGAATCGTCTGCGCTCAGGACATGGGCGTCGTGATCAATCCCGACGGGGCGAAGATGCAGATGGAAGGCTGCATCATGATGGGCCTTGGGTACACGCTGTCGGAGGAGGTCCGCTTCAACGGCGGCCAGATCCTCACCCGGAACTTCGACACGTACGAGGTGCCGCGGTTCTCGGGGATGCCCGAGATCGAGACCGTCCTCGTGAAGAACGACGAGCTGACCCCGCAGGGAGGAGGCGAACCGGCGATCGTCCCGGTGGGGGCGGTCGTGGCGAACGCCATCTTCGACGCCACCGGCGCCCGGCTGTTCCAGATGCCGATGACGGCCGAACGCGTGAAGGAAGCGGTGGCCGCCGTCAGTGCCCTTAGGCGCCGCAGCCTTGACAGGTCCCGGCGGGAAAGCTAGCGTCCCGAGGGTCGTGGGAGACCTGCTGGCAGCCGGTGGGAATCGGGGTATGGGGTCCAGGATATGCCGCCGCCAAAGGCGTCGGTCCGAAAGGAGAACGAGATGAAGAGGTTCGTCAACTTCGTGGCAATGGTGGGTTTGCTGGCGGGTGCGGCGGTCGCTGCGGCCGCGCCGCGCAGCTATCTGATCGTGGCCAGGGGCCAGGGTCAGGGGAGCGCCGATCTGGAGAACGCGGTCGCCTACGCGGGCGGCACGATCACCGTCAAGATCCCCGAGATCGGTGTGGTGGTGGCGTCCTCGGAGAACGCCGGCTTCCTGACGGTGGTCGTGAAGGACGCCCGCGTCCAGCAGGCCGCCGAGGACATCGAGGTGCAGTGGATCAACAACGAGCAGTACGTCGAGGCCGCCGAGTCCGACCTACAGGTCACCGGCGTGAACTCCGAACCATACTGGGGCTACCAGTGGAACATCCGCCAGATCCAAGCCGACAAGACGGCTTTTAACGGCGACATGGGGTGGGGCGTGAAGCGGGCTCGGGTGGCGGTGCTCGACGCGGGGATCTGGAAGGACCACCCAGACATCAAACCGAATCTGAACTGGGACCTCAGCATCTCGTTCGTGCCTGGCGAGGGTGTGGTTCCGACCGTCGCCGGTTTCAACCACGGCACTCACGTCGCCGGGATCATCGCCGCGCCGATCAACGACAAGGGGATTCAGGGCGTCGCGCCGCGGGCCGAGATCGTCGCCGTCAAGGTGTTGAGCCAAGGTGGGAGTGGGGCGTTCTCGTGGGTCATTCAGGGGATCATGTACGCGTCAGGCCCCGACGTCCAGGCTGACGTGATCAACATGAGCCTCGGCGCGACGTTCGACCGCATCAACGCGGGCGGCGGCGGGTCCGGGCCCCTTATCGCCGCGCTCAACCGCGCCATAAACCACGCCACGGCGGCTGGCACCCTGTGCGTGAGCGCGGCCGGTAACGATGGGGTCAACCTGAACAGCCGGATCTGGTCGATCCCGGCACAGTCGGGGAACGGCATGGCGGTTGCCGCGACCGGCCCGAACGACTGGCCTGCGTCCTACACGAACTACGGCCAGTCGGTGGTCAACGTGGCAGCGCCCGGCGGCGACTTCGCGAATGCAGCGACCTACCCCTACGACATGGTGATTAGCCCAGGAAGCGCGACCGGCTACTACTTTGCTGCCGGCACCTCGATGGCGGCGCCGCACGTCTCCGGCGTGGCGGCGCTGATCGTCGGCAAGTACGGGAAGATGAAACCGGCGCAGCTGGAGGCCATCATCCAGAAGACCGCCGACGACATCCTCAAGCCCGGTGCGGATCCCTACTCCGGCAAGGGCCGCATCAACGCCTTCGCCGCCTTGCAGTAGACCAGACACTTCCGAGGCCGTCAGATGCGCATCTGACGGCCTTTTTTCGTGCGAGGCCCGCGGTTGTCACTGGTCGCGGCGGAACGCGATATCGTCAGACACCTCTCTCGACACAGAAAGGAGGACGCCATGTCTTCTTCGAATCCGGGCGGAAGCTTCGGAGGTCGCGCAAAGGGTTGTCCGACCGCGGTCGCGCTCTCCGTGTGCGCGGCTCTGCTCGCGGCGCCGACGGTTCTTGCCGTGGAGATCTCGTTCCGGAGCTTCAGCGGCTCCGCGGCAATCGGCCCTCCCGCGGACGACTACGCGGCCAAGCTGTCGAGCCTCTCGACGACCGTCCTCGGCAAGGACGGCCAGATCAGGTTCAAGAAGTCCACGCCGACCCCGGGGATTCCGAAGGACTTCAAGGGCATCCTCGCCGCGGTCGGTGCGGGAGGTCCCCTCGCGGGAGGGACCGGTTTCGACGCCGCCTATATCTCGGGATCGGACCTCGACCCGACATGGGGCTTCATTTACAACTCGGGCGTCCCCTTCGGGCCCAACTTCGACGAGTTCGCGGGTTTCCTTTACGGCAAGGCCGTCGACAACGGCACGACGACCGGTCTCGACCTTCTGCAGCAGATCCTGGAGAAGAGCGGCAGCAACGTCGTGGCCGTGCCCATCGTGGGGAGCAGCCACCAGGGCTCCGGCTACTTCATGCTGCCCGTCGGCAACGCCGGCGCGACGCCCGGGATCGGCCTGGCGGGGCTGTGCCAGCAGAACTGGACGTTCCGCTACCTGCCGCCGGCCCAGTACGTCCTCGACCGCGCGTGTGACAACCTCGTCACGTCCGGCGTCATCCCGAAGAAGAACATCAAGTTCATCACGGCGATCGCCGGGGGAGGGTCACTCGTCAAAGCCGTGGCGGACGGCCAGCTTCAGGCATACGAATTCGCCACCCCCCTCGACGACGTCTCCCAGCTTTTCGGCCTTCCCGAGGGAAACCCCGGAACGGTGGGGACCCGGTACGTGCACTTCCCGGGCTGGCACCAGCAGTTCCTCGTCACCTACATGATCATCAACAAGAAGGTATGGGGCACGCTGAGTCCGGCGCAGCAGGCGCTCGTCCTGAGCGTGGCGCGCGATCACGTCCTGTCGTCGTACGCCGAGAACCTCCGGCAGCAGGGGGCGAAGCTCAAGGAGATACTGACGGCCAACGACAGCGACCCCAACGAGAAGAAGCACCTCGTCCTCGTGCAGTGGCCCCAGAGCGACCTCAAGCTCCTCAAGGACGCCACCATCCAGTTCCTGAACGCGCGCGTCTCCGACGCGAAGCTCGCCGAGCAGGACCGGAAGAACTACTCGAGGATCCTCGAAGCGCTCCGGACGTATGTCAGCCTCAACAACGGGTACTGGAAGGTGCGGGACGTCCCCACGGCCCTTCGCTTCCAGGGCTGGCTCGACCCGGACAGCAAGAAGAGCTGGGACCAGACGCTGAAGTAGACGCCGGGCGGATCGCCCGCCGTCGAGGACGAGGCGCGCCGCGTCAAGGCCGCCTTCCGTGGTCCGTGTGGCTGCGTCCGGCTCAATGGTATAAATCCCCGCAGGCAATTTGGTGTTTTTTGGTTTGAGTCTCTGTCGCATCCGCGGGAGGCTGACATGGCCGTAAGGCCGAGGTCGGCGCACCCTGGCTGGGGGACGAAGGTAAGGTGAGCGAAGCTCCTTCGGGTGCGAAACCGTGAGCCGCGCAAGCGGTCCTCGGAGCCTCATCCGCTGCGTGGCGCCAGCGCTCGCGCTGGCCCTGCTGGCGCCCGGATGCGGCAGGAGGTCCCGGAGCGGAACGGCGGCGGCAGGCCTGGCGCTCCCGGTGTCGCCCCCGGTCGCGGCGGGTCCGAACGACCTGTTCGAGGACGTGACGGCGAAGTCGGGGATCGACTTCGTCCACCAGCTCGCCAGCGGCAAGCTCACGAATATCGTGGAGTCGGTCGGAGCCGGCGGGGTCGTCTTCGACTACGACGGCGACGGCCTCCTCGACGTCTACCTCGTCAACTCCGGGCCCCATGCGGTCATCTCGCCGGGTCCCGACGGCACCCCGCGCCTCCCGAACCGGCTCTACCGCAATCGCGGCGACGGGACGTTCGAGGACGTCACGAAGAAGGCCGGCGTGGAGGGCTCCGGCTACGGCGTGATGGCGGCGGCCGCGGACTACGACAACGACGGGCACGTCGACCTTTTCGTCGTGAACGTGGGGCGGAGCATTCTCTACCGCAACCGCGGCGACGGGACGTTCGAGGACGTCACGAAGAAGGCCGGGCTCGGACAGGAGGGGACGAGCGTCGCGGCGACTTTTCTCGATTACGACAACGACGGGCACCTGGACCTCTTCCTCGTCAACTACCTCACCTACGACCCGAGCTACAAGCTCCACTACGGCCCCGACGGCTACCCCGGGCCGCTCGCCTACAAGGCCGAGTTCAACGTTCTCTACCGCAACCGCGGCGATGGCACGTTCGAGGACGTGAGCGAGAAGGCGGGAGTGAGAATCCCCAACAGCCGCGGGATGGGCGTGACGCCCTTCGACTTCAACGGGGACGGGCACCAGGACCTCTACGTCACGAATGACGCCTCTCCCAACCAGCTCCTCCTCAACGATGGCAAGGGCCGCTTCAGGGACGCGGGAGTCGAGATGGGCGCAGCCTTCAGCCAGGACGGGGACGCCGCCGCCTCGATGGGCGCCGCGATCGGGGACGTGAACGGAGACGGCCTGCCGGACATTCTCGTCACGTCCATCGGCTACGGTTCGCTCTACCTGGGGACGCCCGAGGGCCTCTTCAACGACACAATCATGTCGTCGGGAATCGGGCGGATCAAGGCGCAATACGCGTCGTGGGGCGGCAGCTTCATCGACTTCGACAACGATGGAAATCTGGACGTCGTGATCGTGAACGGGGACCTGCACTATCTGAACGGGTGGGAGGCGCTCCTGCTCGAGAACGACGGGACGGGGGTCTTCAAGGACGCCTCGCAGAAGGGCGGAGCCTTCTTCAGGACGAAGTTCCGGGGGCGGGGCGCCACGGTCTTCGACTTCGACAACGACGGGCGGATGGATATCCTCACCACCAACATCGCGGACCGTCCGGTCCTGCTCCGGAACCGGGACACTTCGGGCAACACGTGGATCGCGCTCGATCTCGAGGGGACGAAGTCCAACAGGGACGGGTTCGGGGCCAAGGTGACGCTGAAGGCCGGAGGGCGCACGGTCCGCGCCGAGGCCCGCTGTCCGACGACGTATCTTTTCCAGGGTGACCGACGGCTTCACTTCGGGCTGGGCAAGGCGTCGAAGGTCGACTCGATCGAGATCGCGTGGCCGAGCGGCCAGAGCCAGCGGCTGGAGAATGTCCGGCCCGGGCAGATCCTGAAGGTACGTGAACCGGGGGAGCGCCGTTGACGGCTTCCCAGAGGCTCCCGATCCTGGGCGCCTGTCTCCTCGGGACGCTGGCATGCCAGGGGCGAAAGGCCCCGGTGCCGGCTGGAAGCCTGGTCATCGCGCAAACTCCCGCTTCTCCCGCCGCGTCTTCCAACCCGCGGAGCATGCTCGATGCACGCTACCCGCAGGGAAGCCGCGTGATCCTCGCGGTGCCCCCTCTGAACCCGGGAAACGTGCGGGTCCTTTCTCAGGGCCTCGTCGGGGCGGGAGAGCCCTTCGTGACGCCCGACGGCCAGCGGGCTCTCTTCGCGGGGAAGCGGACACCTGACGGCGCGTGGCAGATCTATGACGTCTCGCTGGGCGGGGGAAAACCGCGCGCCCTCACGTCGATGCCGGGAGGCGCGACGAGCCCGACCCTCCTCGCGAACGGAAGCGTCGTGTTCGTGTCTCCGGCCCGCGGCCCCGAAGACGGGTGGTTTCCGAAGAATCCAGCGGCGCTCTGGGCGCTCGCTCCCGGAGAAGCTACTCCGAAGCGGCTCACCTACGGCACCGCCTCCGCAGCCGACCCGACGGTCCTTTCGGACGGCAGGATCCTCTTCGTGTCGGCGATGCCGCCGGAGTCGTCGCCGCCCTGCTGCTCGCTCTTCACCGTGTACAACGACGGCACCGGCGTCAGCCCCTACGCATGCCAGCACGACGGGTCCGGCGAGATCGGCCGTCCCCGCGAGCTGCCTGGCGGGCGCATCGCCTTCCTTTCGCGGGCGACCCGTTCCGGACGAGGGGGCGTACCCGAGATGGTCCTCGCGTCCCGCCCGTGGCTGAGCCGGCGAGAGCTCTTGCCGGCGGATGTGATTGCGGAGCCGCTCTTTCACGACCCCGCCTGGGACGAGCTGGAGGCGGTTCGGGTCGAGCCCCGGAAGAGGCCGATGGGGAGAATTTCCACCATCGACATTGCGAAGAAAAGCGGCGTGGTCTTCTGCCTCGACGTGGACCACACGACGTACGAGCCGCGGACCCGGGCGGCCCGGGTCCGGATCCTCGCCGCTGGGGACGGCGGGACGTCGCGTCCGCTCGGCGAGGTTCCGGTGCGCGAGGACGGCTCGTTCATGGCCGAGGTGCCGGCCGACGTGGCGCTCGGATTCGAGGCGCTCGACGAGGCCGGCAACGTCGTGCGCCGGCTCCCGCCCTCGGTCTGGGTCCGGCCGGGGGAGAACCGGGGTTGCATCGGCTGTCACGAGCCTCACGGCCTCGCGCCGAGAAACATGCGGCCTCTCGCGGTAAAGGAGCCTCCCGTCGTGGTGGGCCTCACGGGCCGGACTCGGCCCGGGAAGACCTCGTAGCCATGAGAATGAGAGGCTTCGCCACGACCGCCACCGCAGGAATCCTCGTCGCGGCGGGCCTCGTCGCGGGGGCGCGGTGGCACATGCTGAAGACGTCCGGCAGGAAGGACCTGACCGGAGTGAAGAGCTGCCAGACGTGCCACGGGCGGCCCGAGACGCTGGAGGAGCTTCCCTGGGCGAAGCCTCGCCCGCACCACGCGTCGCCGGGCGGGCTCGCCGTCTCCCCGGACGGAAAGCGCCTCTACGTGGCGCTCGACGACATGGACGAGGTGGCCGAGGTCGACACCGCGACGCGCCTCGTCGTCAGGAGATCGAAAGTGCCGGGCGGCCCGACGGGTCTCGTGCTGGACCCGGCGGGGGAGCGCCTGTACGTCACCTGCCGGAGCGGCGACCGCGTGGCGGCCCTCGAGACGGCGACGTTGAAGGAAGTGGCGGCGGCGCCGGTCGGGACCGCTCCGGTCGGGATCGCGTGGATCCCGTCGCAGGGCTCGGGCCGGCTCGTCGTCGCGAACTCTGTTTCCGACGACGTGACCGTCCTCTCCGCCTCTCCGCTCGCAAGTCTCGGGCGTCTCACCGGTGGGCGGGAGCCGTACGCGGTGGCGGCCTCGCCCGACGGCAGCATGGCCATGGTCGTGAGCCGGATGGCGGGCCTCACGCGGGGAGACGAGGTCCCGGCGGCCGAGGTCACGATGGTCGATCCGGCGGCGATCCGCGTCGTCTCGCGCGAGAGGCTCGAGTCGGGCCACATGTCGGAAGGGATCTGCGCGGTGCCGGGGCGGCCGTGGGCCCTGTCGCCGATACTCAAGGTCCGCAACCTGGTTCCGATCACTCACGCGGCGCAGGGGTGGGTGGTGTCCGCCGGCGTCGCGGTTTGCGATCTCTCGAAGGGCTCGGTGGTCGAGCTCCCGCTGGACGAGACGAACGCCTACTTCTCCGATCCTTCGGGGATCGCCGTCGAGCCGTCCGGGAAGCGCGCGTTCATCGCTTCCGCGGGCGCCGACGTGGTGACGGTGGTGGACCTCGACCGGCTCTCGCGCTGGCTCGAGACCGCCGGCGATGGCACCCGCCGCGACGCGATCGACGACCTGCAGCTTTCGCCGGAATACGTCGTGGCCCGCGTCCCCACAGGGCTCAACCCCCGCCAGGTCGCGCTGAGCCCAGACGGCCGCACGCTCTGGGTCGCCGAGCGCCTCCAGGACTCTGTCCTCGCCATCGACACGGGGACCCTCCAGCCGATCGGAAGGGTCGTCCTCGGAGACGGCGGGGGCAACGACCCGATCCGGCGCGGAGAGAGGGTTTTCGCGCGCGCCTCGACCACGTTCCAGGGACAGTTCTCCTGCCGCTCGTGCCATCCGGACGGGCACGCGGACGGCCTTGCCTACGACTTCGACCTCGACGGCGTGGGCCGCAACATCGTCGACAACCGCGACCTTCAGGGGCTCGCGGGGACCGAGCCGTTCAAGTGGACGGGGACGAACCCGTCCCTCAGGGTCCAGTGCGGGCCACGGTTCGCCAAGGTGCTGACCCGCTCCGACCCATTCAGCGAGAAGGACCTGGACGATCTCGACGCGTTTATCTTCTCGCTCCCGCCGAGCCGGACGACGTCGTCCGGGCCGTGGACGGACGCCCAGAAGCGGGGACGCGAGCTCTTCTTCGCCACGAAGTCGACCGACGGCCGGGAGATCCCATACGGCCTGAGGTGCTCCACGTGTCATCGTCCGCCGCTGTATACGGACCGCCTGCCCGCCGACGTCGGAACGAAGGGGCCGGCCGACAACACGGGCCTCTTCGACACGCCGCACCTCCTCGGGGTCGCCGCCTCCGCCCCGTTCCTTCACGACGGGCGGGCGGCAACGCTGGAGGAGATCTGGACGGTCTATAACCCGAAGGACAGGCACGGGATCACAAGCTACATGAACAAGATCCAGCTCAACGACCTGATCGAGTACTTGAAGAGGCTCTGAAATGACGAAGAAACCCATAGCCGTCCTGGCCTGTGCCGCCGCAGCTCTCGTCCTGACGGGACCCCTGAAGGCACGGAGCGGCAGACCCGCCGCCGAGCTCCCCTTTCCGCTCATCGAGCGGTTCGAGCACTTCGGGCCCGAGCAGGGGCTCCCCGCCTGGAAGGTGCACTGCGTCCTGGCCGACAAGGGGAAGGTCTGGGTCGGGACGTCGAAGGGGCTCGCGGTCCTCGAAGGGAAGAAGTTCAACGTCATCGGTCCCGAGCAGGGCCTTTCGCACTCCGTGGTCACGGCGCTTGCCGTCGACCCGGCAACGGGGGACCTCTGGGCCGGGACCCTGCGGGGCCTCAACCGGATCAGCGCCGGAAAGGTCGAGACGTTCACACAGACGAGTAGTGGGCTACCCAACAACGTCGTTTACAGCGTTGCCGTCGGGAAGGACGCGGTCTGGGTGGCGACCGCCGCGGGTGTGGGTCGAAGGGACACCAGGACCGGGAGCTGGAGCCTTTTCGACGCGACGAACACGTTGATGCACGAGCCGTGGGCGTATGCGGTCACGCTCAGCCCGGAGAAGCTGTATATCGGAGTCTGGGCGGGCGGCATCGTGGAACAGGACATGGCGCGCGGGACGTGGAAGGAGTATCGGGACCCCGACGGGGAAATGGAGCTGGACCTCGCGCCCGACGACGGGCCGATCAGCGACATCACGTCATGGGTCACGTGGGAGGACGGGATCCTGTGGCAGGGGAGCTACACCGGAGTTGCCCGTTATGACGGGACCCGGTGGAAGAGCTATCTCGAGAAGAAGAGCCCGCTCGTCTCCAACTTCGTCAACTTCATCGCCGCGAAGGGACGCGTCGCCTGGATCTGCACCGACCGGGGCCTCACGGTGACGGACGGGACGAGCTGGGCGACGTACAAGGGCGCCGAGGGGGGGGGCGGAACACTGGAGATCACGCGCCCCGGCGCCCTGCCGGAGAGACGCAGGACGACGACCGCGATGTCCAACGACTTCGTTCTGGGAGCCTCGATCACCGAGAACGAGGTGTGGCTCGCGACCTCCCACGGTCTCACCCGCGGGATACTCGCCGGGAGGAGCGACCAGGCAACGACCGCGAAAAAAACGGGCACACAAGGAGCCTCGAGATGACGAAAGCAACCTACTTCGAGACGCCGGTCCGCGTGGACTCCCGATACTCCGAGGCCGAACAGGCCGAACGGCGCGCCTTGGGTCTTCCACCGGACGCGCCGGCCGAGAGCGGCCTCATCAGCGCGCCGCCGCGGCTCGGCCGGAAGGTCGTGAGGAAGCGCGCCATCCGCGCTCCGCAAGTCCTGAACGAGGCTCCCGACTACCCGCAGGCCGTCTCGTTCTCTCGCGGACTCTGCGTGGAGCTCGAGGGCGGGGTGACGCACCTCTTCCTCAGCGGGACGGCGAGCGTCGGAGCGGACGGAGCGACTCTCCACCCGGGCGACTTCCGGGCGCAGTGCTGGCGCACCTACCGGAACCTCACTCAGCTCCTCGAGAGCGAGCTGGCCACGTGGCACGACGTCGTGAGATGCACGTGCTACCTGCGGGACATCGAGCGCGACTACGCCGACTTCAACGACATCAGGACGGAGTTCTTCCGGGCCCTCGGGCTCGACCCGCTCCCGGCCTCGACCGGCATCCAGGTGCGCCTCTGCCGGAGCGACCTCCTCGTGGAGATCGAGGCGCACGCGATCCTCGAGAGCAGCGGAGGCTGACGATGAGGGCGGCGCCACTCGCTCTTCTCGCGCTCCTCCTCGCGCCGTCGCCGCGCCTCGCGGCGGCCGAAGCCACGGCCCCGTCGAGCGCTCCGGCCCCGTGGTCGCCGCGGTACGCGAACGCGCCCGAGGAGCTGGTCCCCTTCCGGCGCGTGGAGCCCTATCAGAGGTATTTCACCGAACCGTTGCCGTTCTACGGGCCCGGCCGGGATTATCCCGACCCGCCCGGGCTCAAGACCCTTCGTGTGGGCCTCCTCGCGCCCTCGCCAGCCTCCTCGGACGCCTTCCGGGGCGCCATGATGCGCAAGAGTGTCGAGATGGCGATCGACGAGGCGAACGCCTCCGCGAAGCCGGGTGAGCTCCCATTCGAGTTGGTCGTGCGGGAGGACTCGCTCCTTTGGGGAAGCGCGGCGAACATCCTCGTCGACCTCGCCTTCACCGACGAGTGTCTCGCGGTCGTCGGGTCCATCGACTCCACCGCGACGCACGTGGCGCTCCGGGTCGCGCTGAAGGCCGAGATCTTCATTGTGAACACGGGCTCGTGCGACCAGACCGTCACCGAGACCTCCATCCCGTGGCTTCTGCGCACGTGGCCCGACGACCGCCAGCACGGCTACCGTCTTGCGGAGCTGGTCGTCAAGGAGCAGGGGCACCGGCGGATCGCGATACTGAGAACGAACGACCGGAACGGAAGGGTCGGGGTGAAGACCTTCGTCGACTCGGTCCGCCGCCTCGGCCACCCCGTGCTTCAGGAAATGCGCTTCCTGCCGGGCGCGAAGTCGTTCGACACGCAGGTGGCCCGCATCAAGGCGGCCGAGCCCGACGCCGTGGTCCTCTGGGGAGAGCCGGAGGACGCCGGGCGTGCCGCCGCGGCCCTCCGCAAGGGCGGTGTCACGGTGCCGCTCTACGGCCCCGAGCGGCTCTTCGGGCCCGCGTTTCTCGCGGCAGCAGGCCAGGCCGCCGAGGGAATGACGATTACGTACCCGTTCGACCCCACGCGGACGGACGAGGCCTGGACCGGCTTCGTCGAGAGGTTCCGGAAGCGCTACGCGACCGCGCCCGAGGCGTTCGCAGCGTACGCCTACGACGGGACGCGCATCCTTCTCGACGCCATCCGGACCGCGGGCCCCAACCGCTTCCGAATCCGCGACGCCCTCGCGGCCGTCAGGCGATACGAGGGTGTCACCGGCACGATGGTCTTCGATCCGACCTTCAACAACCTGGCTCCCCTGAAGATCGCGCGGGTGAAGGGGAGCGTTTTCCATTTCGAGAAGGCCCCGGCCGGAGGGAAGTAGCGTCTTGATCCGCCCCGTATTCTCCGTCCTGGCGGCCGCCGCCCTCCTGTGCGGCGCGCCGGAGGCGTGCGCAGCGGACGGCCCGTCCCTGGTCGTGGGCCTCCTCCTCCCGCCCGACGAGCCGGAAGCCGTCAGCATCCGGCAGGGGACCCTTGCGGCAGCCGAGGAGGCGAACGAAGACCCCGGCCCACGCGTGAAGGTGGCCGTGAGGGGAAGGACGGGGGCCTGGGGAAGCGACGCCTCCGAGGCGGCTCTTCTCATCATGGACGACGGCGCGGGGGCGCTCATCGCTCCGCCTTCAGGAGCAGCCTCCCACCTGGTGCTCCAGGTCTCCGGGAGAACGGCGGTCCCGGTTGCCTCCCTCTGCCCCGACGCGTCGGTGACGCGGGCCTCCATCCCGTGGATGGTCCGCGTCGCTCCGTCGACCCTCGACGAGGCCCGGGCTCTGTTCGAGGGAACGGCGGCTTCCCGGTGGCTCGCCTTCGTGCCTGCGGGACGCGCGGGACGTGAGGCATCGCGCGACCTCGCGGCGGCTGCCGCCGCGGCGGGGGGGAAGCGATCGATCGCAAGGGCGGTCGAGACGGACGACAGGGTCGCTGGAGCGGCCCTACGGGATCTCGTCTCCTCGGTTCATCCCGACGCGGTCCTCGTCTGGCTGGACCCGGTTCCGGCCGGCCGCCTCGCCCGTTCGCTTCGTGGGATGGGGTTCGCGGGCCCGCTCGCCGGCCCGATGCGGCTCGCCTCGCCGGCCTTCGCGGCCGAGGCGGGGTCCGGTGCCGAGGGATTGTTCGTCCCCGTCTTCGCTCCCGAAGCGAGCGAGGTAAGCGCCGCGTTCGAGTCCCGCTACCGGCGGCTCTTCGGGGCTGCCTCCGGCCCGGCCGCCGCCATCGCCCACGACGCGGCGAAGCTCCTGTTCGATGCGCTGAAGAGGAAGGGTGCGGAGGGAGCCCGTCGCGCCTTCCCGCCGGCGGAGGGCATCCGGGGAGCGACGGGACTTCTCGCCTTCGACAGAAACGGTAATCGTCTTGTTACACTTCAGGTTCGGCGCTACCGCGACGGACATCTGGTTCGCGGTTGAGGAGATCACGGCAATGATCCCCGCTCTTCCTCCACTTCGGGTCACCCGCTCCTCGCACCCCGAGTACGCGGCGCCGTTCAGCACGCGACCCGTGATGGCGGGGGGCGTCACGGTGGGTGGGGAGCGTCCGGTCGTGATCGCGGGTCCCTGCACGGTCGAGAGCCGCGAGCAGACGCTTTCGATCGCCCGCGCGTGCAAGAAAGCCGGCGCTCGCATGCTTCGGGGCGGCACCTTCAAGCCGAGGACGAGTCCCTATTCGTTCCAGGGGATGGGGAAGGAAGGCCTCGAGATCCTCGCCGAGGCCCGTGCCGAGACGGGGCTCCCAATCGTCACCGAGGTCCTCGACCCGCGCCTCGTCGAGCTCGTCGGCTCGTATGCGGACGTGATCCAGGTCGGCTCGCGCAGCATGCAGAACTTTCCGCTCCTCACCGAGGTGGGCCGATACGGCAAGCCCGTTCTCCTGAAGAGAGGCTTCGGCGCCACGCTCGAGGAGTGGCTGTACGCCGCCGAGTACGTGGCCCTCGGCGGCAACATGGAGATCATCTTCTGCGAGCGCGGCATCAGGACTTTCGCGAACGGCGCCTACGACCGCGCGACGCTCGACCTCGCCGCCGTCCACGCGCTCCGTCGGCTCACCCCTTTCCCGGTGATCGTCGACCCGTCGCATGCCGCCGGGCACGCCGACCTCGTCCCCGACCTCGCGGCCGCGGCGCTGTCGCTGGGCGTCGATGGGCTCCTCATCGAGGTCGTGCAGCCAGGAGCCGACCGGACCAAGGTGAAGTGCGACGGCGAGCAGGGGATCGTACCGGACGAACTGGCGTCGATCGTCGCCCGGGCCGAATCGGAGGCCGCCCTCCGGCGCGGGCCGCTCGCCCCGGTCGCCTCGAACGACAGCGACGACGGCCGGGCAAAAAACCGTCGCGTGGAGCTGGTCAAGCAGTGAGGGTGCGCGCCGCCAGAACGATTTCCGCGTCGGTCGCGGGTCCGAAGTCGCTTCGACGGCTGCGGGCTGAGCGGATGAAGCCCAAGTAAGGGTCTTCTCGGTCTCCGACTAGGGCGCCGGGTCCAGCCCGATCACGACGCCGTGACGTTCGCGGACGCCTCCCTCGGGCTCCGAGCCGAAGACGAGCGGAGGCAGCTCCCACTCGATGAGGTACCCGAACTCCTTGCGGAAATCCGCGAGCGACATGCCCGCCGTGGCCGCGAACTTAGCGAGCTCGTGGGGGTCCTCGAAGTCGTCGCGACGGAGGCGCAGCATGTACCGCCGCGCGATGGCGTAGTGCGTGGAGTGGATGTCCACCATCCGGACCTTCGCGCGCCCCGTCGAGGGATTGATCAGGTCCTCGAAGGGAATCGGTACGAAGCGGCCCCCCTGCATCGAGATCATCACGGAGTGTCCGCCCGAGAGGAGGCACTTGGTCGCGCAGTAACCGAGATCGCGCGTGTACTCCAGATCGAACGGAATCGGGTCGGCGCAGCGCAGCTCGTAGCCGATGTTCTTGGCGACGATGGTCGTCTTGATCCCGAACTCCTTGAGCCGCTGTTGGACGGCGGCCTTCAGGATCTCGCCGATGTTCACCTCCGCGATGCGGACGTTCCCGTGCGTGTCACGCTCGACGTCCTGGAGGCCCTCGAGCTCAGAAGGGTCGAGGCCCTCGACGAGCCCCTCGGCGATCACGGCGACGCCGTCGCGCCGGCCGTAAGAGAGGCGCTTCAGGATGGCACCCACCAATGTGTCCACGATGGCCTTGAAGCGGATCTGGTGGCCGAGAAACTCCTCGGGGATCAGCGTGAGCGTAGCTCCCGCGGCCTTCCCGATGCCGAGCGCCAGGTGACCTGTCTTCCTCCCCATGGCGACGATGAAGTACCACCGGGAGGTCGTGCGCGCGTCCACCATCAGGTTCTTGACGATCTCGACCCCGTAGTGGCGGGCGGTCTGGTAGCCGAAGGTGTCCACGTGGGCAGGCAGGTCGAGGTCGTTGTCGATCGTCTTGGGAACGTGGACCACCCGGATACGCCCCTCGGCCTTCTCCACCAGTTTCATGGCCGAGTACGCCGTGTCGTCGCCGCCGATCGTGATCAGGCGCGAGACGTTCAGGCGCAGGAGCGAGATCACCGTGTTCTCCAGGTGCTGAGGGTCCCGGGTCGGGTTCGCCCGCGAAATGCCGATGTAGGAGCCGCCGCGGAAGTGGATGCGGCTGACCTCCTCGATCGTGAGGGGAGAGATGTGCTCGATGTTCCCCTGCATGATCCACTCGAAGCCGTCGCGGATGCCGGTCACCTCCACGCCTTCGAGGACAGCACGGATTGTGGCCGAGCTGATGACGCTGTTGATCCCCGGGGCCGGCCCGCCTCCCACGAGGATCGCCAGGCTCTTCTGCTGACTCATGGTCGACCCCTTCAGCGAGAGACGGGAGCAAAAGAGTCCGTTGCGCCGCGTCGCGTCCTGCGCTGCCTGACGATATCGCGCTCAGCGGCGCGCGCAAGCGAGACTACTGAAGCGGGGGAAAGGCGAATGAGCGCCAGGTGGTACCGTGCTTGGGGAGGAGGGCCGAGAGGCGTTCCGAAACGCGATGGAGCACTGCGAGACCACCCTGCACGCCCACCGGATCAGCTCTCGAAACCCCTCCCGCGCAGGCACCGACGCGTGAAGCTCGCCGCGTGGATCGTCGCCCGCACGCCCCTCGCCGTGGCGGCGGGCGTCTCGACCGTAGTCGCGTGGCTCTGGTGGCTCCTCGTCCCGGTCCGGCGGCGCCTTGCCATCCTCAACTTCAGGAGCGCCTTCCCCGGCGTCCCGCCGGGCGTCCCGCTCCGCAGGATGATGGCCGGCCTCGTCCTCGGCTACTTCGAGCTGCTGCATGAGGAAAGGGTTTCAGGGAGTGTCGAACTCTCGATCGAGGGAGCCGGGCCGATTGCCGAGCGCGGGAAGGCGGGCAAGGGGACCCTCGTCTTCGCCGGCCACCTCGGCTCATGGGACCTCGTCGGGCCGCTCCTGGCGCGCCGGACGGGGATCAAGGCGACGGTCGTCGTGAAGGTCCCGCGGTCGAAGGCAGTCGCCGCGCTGATCGAGCGCGTCCGGGCCTCGTACGGGCTCGGCCTCCTGCCGAACAAGGCCGGGTCGATGCCGCGCGTCTACGAGCTCCTCGAGGAGGGGCACACCGTCATCTTCGTCATCGACCAGAGGCTCGCGCGCGGCGTCGCCGTTCCCTTTTTCGGCCGCCTCGCCCTGACGGCCCCGGCGGTCGCAGTCGCAGCGGCGAAGACCTCCAGCCCGGTCCATTTCCTCGAGTACTGGCGGGAGGGGACCGGGAGGCACCAGGCGGCCTTCTCCGGGCTTCTCTTGGTGACGGGGAGAGCGGAGGACGACGTCGCCACCTTCACCGCCAGGATCGAGGAGGCCGGGAGGCGGCGGCCGCACAACTGGCTCTGGCTCCACGACCGCTGGAAGGGAGCCCGCCGCCGCGATCAGGTGACCGGGAGCGCGGGCGGCCCGCCCTCCGTCCCCGTGATGATCATCCCGGCGACGACCGCGACGCGCACGTCTGCCGAGTGCGAGTGAAGTCCGGCGTTGAAGCCAGGCTTGAAGTTGCCGCTGGGTGGAGTAGCGTTGGCGGATGGATTCGGGCCCGTTCGTGAAGTTCGCGATCCTCGCCGGCGCTTTCGTGGCCGGCGGAGGGTGCCGCGATGGAGCGGGGCCTCGTTTCGAGGACGTGACGGCGCAGGCCGGCATCACTTTTCGCTACAACTTCGGTGATTTCACGTACGACAACATCCTGGAGTCGAGCGGCTCGGGGGTCGCGGTCTTCGACTATGACGGCGACGGGAAGATGGACATTCTCTTCCTGAACGGCCGGTACATCGAAGGGGTGAGCGACCCGAAGGGCCGCGTCTTTTCGAACGCGAGAAACGCCCTCTACCGGAACAACGGGGACGGTACCTTCACCGACGTGACGGAGAAGGCCGGACTCGGCGGGAGCCACTGGTCGATGGCGGCGACGATCGCCGATCTCGACGGCGACGGGCTCGAAGACATCTTCCTCTCGAACTACGGACCGAACACGTTCTTCCACAACAACGGGGACGGCACGTATTCGGATTGGACGGAGAAGGTGGGCCTCCAGGGCGCCGAGACGCTCAACGGATTCGTCAAGTGGAGCGTGGGCGCGGTGGCGTTCGACGCCGATGGGGACGGCAAGCCGGAGCTTTTCGTCGGGAACTTCCTCGCCTTCGACCCCAGGTATCGGAGCCCCGGGTCGCCGGAGAGGATGCCCTCGCCGGCGGAGTACAAGGGCCAGCCCTCCTTCCTTTACAAGAGAGAGGCCGACGGGCGATTCGTCGACGTGACGAAGCAGGCCGGGCTGTACTTTCCCGAGAGCAAGGTCATGGGCCTGACGGTATACGACTGCGACGGGGACGGCCTTCTCGACATCTTCCAGGCGAACGACCACCAGCCGAACTCCCTTTTCCGGAATCTCGGCGGGGGAAAATTCAGGGACATGGCGGCGGAGGCGGGGGTGGCCGTCAACCTCGACGGCGTCGGAACCGGCCACATGCACGGCTCGCTCGGCGACGTGGACGGCGACGGGCTGCTCGACATCTTCGTGACGGACCTCAGCTACCAGAGCCTCTACCGCGCGATCGGCCCGGGCCGCTTCGAGGACATCGTCGAGCGAAGCGGGATTCGGAGGCTCATGAATGGAGCCGAGTCCTGGGGAGCCGGACTCTATGATTTCGACAACGACGGAGACCTCGACGTTTTCGCTGCGAACGGGGGAGCCGACACTCTCGTGGAAAAACGCCCGACTCTGCTCGTGAACGACGGCAGCGGGCATTTCACCGATGCCGCGGACGGAGGCGGGCCGTATTTCCTGGGGAAACGGTCCGGTCGCGGAGCGGCCTTCGGGGATTTCGACAACGATGGCCGGATCGACATCGTCGTCTCGCACGTCGATCTGAAGGCGACGCCCGCGCTTCTCAGGAACGTCACCGCGAACGGGAACCACTGGCTCGGCGTCAGCCTCCAGCAGGGCAAGAACCGCGCGGAGCCCGTGGGCGCCGTCGTGCGCCTGACCGCAGGGGGGAAAACGCAGATCCGCGTCTACCAGCGGTCGCAGTCGTACTTGTCGCAGAACGATCCCAGGCTCCACTTCGGGCTCGGGAAGGCGACGCGGGTCGAGAAGCTGGAGGTCCGGTGGCCGGGCGGCGCCGTCGAAACGCTGACAGACCTGCCCGTCGACAGGTACATGGCGGTGATGGGTGGCGGCGGCACACGATCACCTCGGCCGCAATCGTAAGGATCTCAGACGCTGACCGATTTTCTGACAGATCACCTCCAGCCGCGCCCGCACCAGAACGTTCGAGACCATCCGGTAACTCACTGATCCGCAAGCCCCTGAGGCTCGGGGAGCGTACCCGGCGCGGGTTATCCCGCCTTGGCAGGCCACCTGCAATGCCCCAGCGACAGCTTTCGACTTGCCGGAGGATCCCATGAGCCTTCTCCCTCGCGGTCTCGCGCTGGTGGTCTTCTCGGCGGGAGCACTCCTCGTTCCCTCGTATCGTCCGATTCCGGTCTCGACACCCGTCGAGGGCGGGCCGCCTGTGTCGCGCGGCGCGAAGTACACACCCATGGAAAAGGAGTTCTACCTGGCGGCGGACCAAGTCGGCTACATCCGGCCGGGCGTGAAGATCGGCATCGTGGGCATCACGAACGTGGTGCCCGGGAAGAAGCCGGTCGCGGAGATCACGATCAGTGACAGCCTGGACCAGCCGGTCGATCGCCTCGGCCAAGTGACGCCCGGACCCGTCACGCCCGGTTTCGTCCTCGCGAGCTGGGATGCCGACAAGCGGCAGTACTTTGCATACACCACTCGGATTCGGAGCGGCGTCACGAATCCCGCGACCGACCAGAACGGCACGTGGACGGATCTCGAGCTCGGGCACGCCAAGTACACTTTCGGAACTATTCTGCCGGCCGACTTCGACGTCACGAAGATGCTGACGCTGGGCGTCCAGGCGAGCAGAGTGATGCCGGCCGAAGTGCTCGACGGCAAGACGTACTACGCGGACAACGTGTTCAAGGACTTCAGGGCGGATGGAGGGCCCGCGACGCCCGTCTGGAACGCCATCAACACCGACACGGCCTGCAACAACTGCCACAACCCGCTCGCAATGCACGGCGGCGCACGGCGCAGCGTAAGGCTCTGCGTCCTCTGCCACCAGCCTCAGCACACGCTCAGCGAGACAGGCGAGTCGTTCGACCTGAAAGTCATGATCCACAGGATCCACAGGGGGGAGAACCTGCCCAGCGTGAAGGCTGGCAAGCCGTTCATTCTGACGGGCACGAGCGACTACTCCACCGTCGCGTTTCCGCAGGACATCCGGAATTGCTACTACTGCCACGAGGGTACGGACCCGACGAAAAAGCCGGTGCAGGCCGCGAACTGGTATTCCTACCCGAGCTCGAAGGCGTGCGGCTCGTGCCATGACAACGTGAACTTCACGACGGGCATAGGCCACCCGGCCGGCCCGCAAACCGACGGCACGTGCGCCAGCTGCCACCTTCCGCAGGGCGACGCCGAGTGGGACGCCTCGGTCATCGGCGCGCACACGGTGCCCGACAAGTCGAAGCAGCTCAAGGGCCTGAATGCCGAGATCATCTCGGTTAGCCAGGCCGCGCCGGGCAAGAAGCCCATCGTCACCTTCAAGCTCACGAACGGCGACGGCACGATCCTGGATCCGAAAACGTTCGGCTCGAACCTGAACATCGACCTGGGCGGGCCGACGTCCGACTACACCCTCTTCCCCGATTTTCGCGAGAGGGCCGACGGCGCCACCTTCGATGGGACCGTGGGGACGTACACCTTCACGAACGCGATTCCGGCCGACGCGTCCGGCACCTGGACCTTTGCCATCGAGTGCCGGCGAACGGTGACGCTGAATCCGGCCCCCGCCGCGGGCCCGGCGACATACCAGGAAGGCGCATTCAACCCGATCAAGTACGTCGCGGTCACCGGCGGGACGGTCAAGCCCCGGCGTACGCTCGTCGCACTCGCGAACTGCAACAAGTGCCACGAGCGGCTCGCGAGCTTGTTTTCCCATGGCGGTCAGCGAATTGCGATCGAACTGTGCGTGATCTGCCACAACCCGAACCACACGGACGGGGCGCGACGCCCCGCGTCCGAGGGCAAAGCGGAGTCGGGCGCCTTCAAGCGGCTGATCCACCGCATCCACACGGGAGTGGATCTGACTCAGGACTACACGATCTGGGGCGGAAGCCCGACCAACTTCAACGGGGTCCGGTTTCCGGGGGATCGCCGCGACTGCCTCACCTGCCACGTGAACGTTGCGGCCTATTCCCTCCCGGTCACGCCCGACGCCGTACCCGTCGTCACCCCGCGCGACTATTTCTCGCCGCAGGGGCCCGGCACGGCGGCTTGTCTCGGCTGTCACGACAATCGTGACGCCGCCGCCCACGCATACCTGAACACGGTGAACTTCCCCGGCGCCTCGGGACCGACGGAGGCCTGCGGCACGTGTCACGGGACGGGAGGGGACTGGGCCGTCGACAAGGTCCACGCCCGGTAGACGAAGGGACCGACCGGGCCAGAGGCCCCTACGGATGGCTTACTCTCGAGCCGGCAAAATGGACCGTCAGGCTGAAGAGTCACGCTGGTTCTGGGCGACGCTGATCCTCTCGAGCGTCAGCATCGTCGCGGTCGTGTTCGCGGCCTGGGAGCTCGGGGAGAACCGCTTCTTCCGGGAGGCGGACTATGTCACCCTCCACTATCTCTACATCAGCCGCGGCGTGGCGTCCTCCTTCATTCTGGCGACCTGGGCGGCGTGGTACGTGCTGCGCGAGCGGCGTCGGAGCGAGGAAGAGCTCCGCCGGTCACGGGAGTACTACCGCCATCTCCTCGAAGCCTCCCCTGGCGCCGTGGCTCTCTACGACGCCTCACTCCGCGTCACGGAGTGGAACGCGACGGCCGAGCGTCTCTACGGCTTCACGAAAGCCCAGGTCCTGGGCCAGCCGATTCCCATCGTGCCCCCCGAGCGGGACGACGAGCTCCGCCAGCTGCTGAGAAACGCCGAGGCGGGCGAACCCGTCCTGGACTTCGAGACGCTTCGACGGGACAACAAGGGCGTCACGTTTGAGGTCCAGCTCAGCCTCATACCGTTTCGGGAGGCACCGGGCAAGACCGACTTCCTCGAGGTCACGACCGACATCCGCGAGCGGGTGAGACTGCGTCAGACGCTGCTCGAAATCGAGAAGCTGACGAGCATGGGAAAGATGGCCGCTGGTACAGCCCATCATCTCAACACGCCGCTGGCCGCCATGCTCCTTCGGGTGCAGATGATGCGGGAACGCTCCGGGCAGGGGCCCGGCTCCCCGGACCTGGAGAAGCTCGAGAACGCTCTCCTCTTCTGTCAGCAGTTCGTGCGGCGGCTGCTGGAGTTCAGCCGGAATCCGGTGGCCCAGAAGCAGCCCGAGGAGATCGCCCACACCATCGAGTCGGTGGTCAGCTTCCTTGCGCCGGCCCTGCAGACAAAGCGTGCCCGCGTTCCGCTAGACTTGAGCGGCGCCGACGGCGCTCAGGTCCTGGCCGACCGGAATCTCCTGGAGGCCCTCTTCTTGATTCTTCTCAGCAACTCTCTGGATGCCATCTCGAACGACGGGACGATCGCCGTCCGGTGCCGCCGCGCCTCGCCGGATCGGATCGAGATCGAGATTGCCGACGATGGCTGCGGGATCGCTCCGGCCGACCTCGCTCACATCTTCGAGCCGTTCTTCACCACCAAGGGACCCGGCCGGGGCACGGGCCTCGGGCTGGCGATCGCGCGAAACATCGTCCTCGAGCACCGAGGCTCGATTCGCCTGGAGAACGCGCCCGTGCACGGCACCGTCGCGCTCGTCGAGCTGCCCGTCTGGCGGCCCGCTCCCGTGGGCGAGGGCACACGACCGTGAAGCCAGGCGAGACCACGCGCCCCTGCAGCATCCTCATTGTCGACGACGACGCACGCCTTGCCAGCACCCTGCAGGAGTTCCTGCAGGAGGAAGGCTACACCGTGGAGGTCGCGCTGTCGGGCGCCGAGGCCCTGGCAGTGCAGGAGCGGAACCCCAGCCTCGCGGTGGCCCTGGTGGACCTGATCATGCCGGTAACGGACGGCCTGTCGCTCATGGAGCAGCTCCACCATCGCGATCCCGACCTCGCCGTCGTCATCATGACGGGTTACGGCACCATCGAGACCACAGTGGAAGCCATCAAGCGCGGGGCCGAGGACTATCTGACCAAGCCGTTCGATCGTCAGGCCGTGTGCAAGAAGATCGCGCGTCTGATGGAGGTGTTCGAGCTTCGAGAGCGGGTGGTGCAGCTCGAGGCCAGCCTGCAGCATTCCCCTTCGTTCGAGACGTTCGTCTCGGTCTCGCCGCTCATGCAGCGCGTGCTCAAGCGGGTGCAGGCGGCCGCGGCCACCGATGCCTCGGTGCTCCTCCTCGGCGAGACGGGCACGGGCAAGGAGATGCTGGCGCGCGCGATCCACGCGGCCAGCCCACGGGCGCGGCGCCCTTTCGTTCCGATCAACTGCGGGGCCCTGCCCCGCGAGCTGATCGAAAGCGAGCTGTTCGGCTTCCGCCGCGGCGCGTTCACCGGCGCCTACGCCGACACTCCGGGGATCTTCGCCACCGCGGGGGGAGGCACGGTTTTCCTGGACGAGATCGGCGAGATGCCGAAGGAGGCCCAGGTCAAGCTCCTGAGGGTCCTGCAGGAGGGAGAGCTGAGACCCGTGGGGAGCTCCAGGCCCGTCCAGGTCGACGTGCGCATCATCTCCGCCACGAACTGCCCGATCGGGACGCTCCGGTCCCAGCAACTCCGCGAAGACCTCTACTTCCGCATCGCCACCGTCGTGGTCGAGATCCCTCCGCTCCGCGCGCGCCCGGAAGACGTGCTCGTCCTGACGCAGCACTTCATCAGCCGGCTCGCCCGCCGCTATGGCCGGAAGATCACCGTTGCTCGCCCCGCGGTGGACCTTCTGCTCAGCTACCCGTTTACCGGAAACGTCCGCGAGCTCGAGAACATCCTGGAGAGCGCCGCGATCCTCTCCCTCGAGGATCCCCAGACGATCACCGAGAAAGAGCTCAAGCCGTTGCTCCGAGACTCCGGCCCGCCTCCTCCCGCTGGCGGGTTCGGGCAACAGCCGCTCTCCATGGAGCGCCTGGAGCACGTCGCGATCCAGCATGCGCTTCGCGTCTCTCAAGGCAACCGCACCAAAGCGGCCTCGCTGCTCGGCATCTCACGCGACACGCTCTACCGCAAGATGAAGCAGTTCAAGGACGCTCTCTGAGCTCGCCCCCACACAGCGGGTATCGTCCGGTTTTCTGACAGTGGCCGGTTTCCTGACGTTGCATCGGGAAGGTGAAAGCTGCCGGCCCGTTTGAGGCCCTGTCCTGCTCGCGCGGTAAACGCCTGCGCACTCACGTCTTAGGCTCTCGGGACGGGCGGCACCGGCGGCCATCTTCCGTGAATCGCCTCTGGTAGGCGGCTTGCGCTGCTCTACGAGGTGAGGATCCTATGCGCGAGTTCCGACGTTCGCATCACGCCAGCGGGATGGATGCTTGAGCTCGATGCGGCGGCTCCTCGTCTGGGCACTCCTGGCGCTGACCGCCTGCGCGCTTCTGGTCGCCGTCCTCCGGTGGGAACACGAGCACGTTCGCTCGCGGTGGAGCAGCGTCCTGGTCGGCAGTCCCCGGACCGGACGGCGGATCTTCCAGCAGAAGGGATGCATTCGCTGCCACAACGACGGCGGGACGGGTGCGGCAACCTCGATGGACGCAACTTCTGCTCGTTCCTCCCCGCCGGGGCCAGAGCGGATCGTCACCGCCATGTGGAACCACACGCCGGAGATGTGGGCGCGGATGCGAGCGGAGCGGGTCCCCTATCCGGTTCTCAGCCACGAGGAGATGGCTCACCTCTTCGCATACCTCTACGCCGCGCGGACGGTCGAACAGCTCGGGGACGCGGACCGGGGCCGGGAACTTTTCGAGGCGAAAGGCTGCATCGGCTGTCACGCCGCGGACGGGGCCTCCGGCCGGCCGCCAACTCTCCCGGCTCTTGCCCGTGTCGACACGCCCGTCCGATGGGCACGCGCCATGTGGAATCACCCGCCGGCGACGAAGGACGGCGGGGACCAGCCCCGATTCGAGCACGATGAGATGGACAACCTCGTGGCTTATGTCCGAGGCGGCCGCGCGGTGCGCTTCGACCTCGAACTGCTCGAGGCCGATGCGGGTCGCGGCTCGAAGCTCTTTCACGAGAAGTCCTGCACGGTGTGCCACTCGGTGAAAGACGAAGCCGGACGCGTCGGGCCCGAGCTCGGTCCGGGACGAGAGCTACCGCCAACCATCGTCCAACTCGCCGGATCGATGTGGAACCACGCCCCGGCCATGCGAAAGGCGATGGCGGAACGGGACATCAAGCCGGCGACTTTCGACGACGTGGAGATGGCGGACCTCGTCGCGTTCCTTTTCAGCCTCCGATATGCCGAGCCCGGCGGCTCGCCGAAGCTGGGGGAGGTCCTCTTCGAGGGCCGTGGCTGCAGCCACTGCCACGGCAACGCTGCGGAGGGGAGCCTGCAGGGGCCCGGCCTTCGCGGGCGCGGGAAGAACTTCAATTCCATCACCCTGGCGACGGCGCTGTGGCGCCATGGACCCGGTATGTACCGACGCGCCCAGGAAATGGGCCTTCGCTGGCCCGTCCTCATCGGGAGCGACGTCGGCAACCTGATGACATTCCTCAACACACCGCCGGAGGGAAAACATTGATGGAAGGAGACGCGATCTTCGACCGCCGCGCGGCCGCCCTTGGCTTTCTCGTGTTCCTCTTTTTTGCCGGGGGCGCCTCCATGATTTTCCGCAGCGGCCGCGCGCCGGGCGGCCCGGTCGACCAGCCCATCGCCTTCAACCACAAGAAGCACGTCAAGGATCTGGACCTGGCCTGCTCCACGTGCCACGCCTACTACGAGAAGGAGTCCTTCTCCGGCATTCCCGGCAGCGACGTCTGCATCTCCTGCCACGCCGAGGCCCAGGGCAAGAGCGACGAGGAGGCGAAGCTGGTCAAGCTGCTGACGAGCGGCGCTCCCCTGGTCTGGAAGCCGCTCTTTCGCCAGCCGCCTCACGTTTTCTACTCGCACCGACGGCACGTTGTCGTGGCCAAGCTCGACTGCACGGTCTGCCACGGCGCGATCGCCGAGACCAGCACGCCCCCCCGGCGCGTGAAGCGGCTCGTCATGGACGACTGTCTCGGATGTCACCGTCAAAAGGGCGTGCCGACGGACTGCACGGCGTGCCACAGATGAGTCTCGAGCGAATGGCGAGGGAACGGAGGAGTGCACCTTGAGCATCAGCCGGCGACGGTTCGTGGGGTTCACGGCCGGGGCGGCCGCGGGCACGGCCATCGGCATGTCCGCCGGGAAATTCCTCTCCGACTTCGCCTCGGCGGTGGACAGCCCGGTGTACGTTCCCCGCGGACCGGAGGGATTCACGCTCTCGGTCTGTGCCATGTGTCCGGGCGGCTGCGGCCTCCGAGCCCGGCGCATCGGCGAGCGCGCCGTCAAGCTGGAGGGCAACCCCCTCCACCCGGTGAACGGAGGGCGGCTCTGCCCCAGGGGCCAGGCGGCGCTCCAGGGCCTCTACCATCCCGATCGCGCGCCGGGACCCCTTCACCGGGTCGGCCCGCGCGGCTCGATCGGATCGTTCGAGCCGAGCACCTGGGATCGGGCCATGGACGAGATCGCCGGCCGTCTCCGCTCTCTCCGCGAAGCGAAACGTCCCGAGTCGCTCGTCCTGATCCGCGGCAGTCATGGGGGCATCGGGCTCCGGGTGGCGCGCCGCTTCGTGCAGGCATTCGGCTCGCCCAACGACGTGGCCCTCGACCGGGGCGAGGAGGCAGCCGCGTTGGCTCTCCTCGCGGGCCAGGGCGTCCGAACTGCGCCGGCGTACGACGTCCAGTCCACCGACTACGTGCTCTCCCTGGGCGGTGCGCTGCTGGAAGCCTGGAGCTCGCCGGTCCACATGACGCGGGCCTACGGAGAGTTCCGCCAGGGCCGTATGGGGCGGCGGGGAAAGCTCGTCCACGTCGAGCCGCGGCTCTCCGTCACCGCGTCCTCGGCCGACGAATGGATCGCCGTGCGCCCCGGCACCGAGGGGGTTTTCGCCCTCGGCCTCGCGGGAGTGATCGTTTCGGAGGACCTCCACAACCGGGACTTCGTGCTCGCGAGGACGCTTGGCCTCGAGGAGTCGCATGACGCCCAGGGCCGTGTCCGGCCCGGCCTGAGAGCGCTCCTGGAGCGTCATTACGGCCTCGAGCGGGTGGCCGGCGAGACCGGAGTCTCGGTCAACGTCATCCTCAGGATCGCGCGGGAGTTCGCCGGGGCCCGCAGCAGCGTGGCGATCGGCCCCCGCAAGGGTCCTCTCCTTCCGGGCCAGCTCTTCGACCATCTCGCCGCGCAGGTGCTGAACGCGCTCGTCGGGAGCCTGGACACGCCCGGCGGAGTTCTCGTCCCGGAAGACGTTCCGCTGGCCTCGTGGCCCGCACTCCTCGCGGACGCCGCCGCGGCGGAGGGTCGCAAACGGCCCCGCATCGACGGTGCCGGAGGGAAGGACTTCCCGCTTCTCGGCTCCGACCCCGAGCGCCTCGCCGACGCCCTCATCTCCGGCTCTCCGTACCCCGCCGAGGTCCTGATGGTCGTCGGAGCGGATCCTCTCCTCACGTCAGCCGCCCCCGAGCGCTTCGCCGCCGCAATCCAGAAGGTGCCTCTCGTGGTCTCGTTCGCAACGATTCCCGACGACACGGCGCTCCACGCGGACTGGATACTCCCCGAGGCTCATTTCCTCGAAAGGTGGGACCTCCACACCTCGCCGCCCGGCGTCCCATACCCTCTCGTGAGCCTGGCCCAGCCGGTCCTCGCCAAGCCGCTGCGCGACGCGCGCCCCGTGGGCGAAGTCTTCATGGACCTGGCCCGTCGCGTGGGGCCGGCCACGTCGTCGGCGCTTCCCTGGAAGGACGTGCCCGAGCTCATCCGCACCGAGATGGATGCGCTCTACGAGAAGCGGCGCGGAGCCATCATGGGAACCCAGTTTGACGAGGCATGGGTCCGCATGATGGAAGGCGCGGGCTGGTGGGCGCCCGGCTATCGATCGGCTGACGAGCTTTGGAAGAGGGCTCTGGAGTCCGGGGGCTGGTGGGATCCCTTCTACGACCACCAGGACTGGAAACGCGTCCTGAAGACCGAGTCGGGGCGCTACGAGTTCCGGACGGATCTTCTGGAAGGCGCCACGCAACACGTGCCGACCGCGGCAGCTCCGACTCCCGCCGTCAGCGCACAGCAGGGAACGGCCCCGGGTCCGCTCGCTCTGGTCCTCTTCGAGCCCCTTGCGATCGCAGGAGGAACGGGCGCCGAGCTTCCGTTCCTCCAGGGCATCCTGGACCCCGGCCAGGAGGAGCGCTGGGAGACGTGGGCGGAGATCCATCCGGAGAGCGCGGCGGTCCTTGGCGTGAAAGACCGGCAGTGGGTGCGGGTCGAGTCGCCAAGCGGCGCCATCCTGGCCCGGGCCCGCGTCGGCCTCCGCGTCGTCCCCGGAGTCGTCGCCATCCCCGTGGGGCTCGGAAAGCGCGGGGGAGGCCGCTGGGCGAAGAACGCCGGAGCCAATCCGCTGCGGCTCCTCGTCCCCTCGCGCGACCCCCTGAGCGGCCTGCCGGATTTCGGCGCGACGACCGTACGCGTGTCATTGGTGGCGGCGCCCGGAATGGCCCGGCCGCCCGAAAGGAGCTGAGCGATGGCGCGCTGGGGAATGCTCATCGATCTCGACCGCTGCACGGCATGCCAGGCGTGCGTCGTCGCGTGCCAGGTCGAGAACAACGTGTCGCCCGGGGGGGCCGACCAGGCGGAGCTCGGCCGGGCGATCTCGTGGATGAGGCTCGTGCCATTCCAGGAAGGGGGGCACGAACACGGGACGCGCCCCGACCTCCGGCTCGTGCCCCTGCCCTGCATGCACTGCGAGAAGCCTCCTTGCACGAAGGTCTGTCCGGTCAAGGCCACGCAGATCGACCACGAGGGGCTCGTGGCGCAGGTCTACCCGCGTTGCATCGGCTGCCGCTACTGCACGACCGCGTGTCCGTATACGGTGCGCCACTTCAACTGGAAGAGGCCCGAGTGGCCCCAACCGATGGAGCAGGGACTGAGCCCCGACGTCTCTGTCCGCCCGAAGGGCGTCGTCGAGAAATGCTCCTTCTGCCATCACCGGCTCCAGCAGGCCAAGGACAAGGCCCGCGCCGAGAATCGCCCGCTCCGCGAGGGCGACTACCAGCCCGCCTGCGTCGAGACCTGTCCCGCCGAGGCCATGGTCTTCGGCGACCTCGACGATCCCCGGAGCAGCGTCTCCCGGCTGTCCGAGAGTCCGCGGGCGTTCCGGCTCCTCGAGGAGCTGGGCACGAAGCCGAAGGTGATCTATCTGTCGAAAGGAGCATGGGGTGGAGAAGTCTGATACCGACCAGGACGCTCGGCTGTTTGCCCCCATGGAACGAACGGGGCGGCTCTTCTGGATCTTCGCCGCCGTCCTCCTGAGCATCTGGCTCTGGGGCATCTACGCCTGGTCCACCCAGCTTCGCAGGGGCCTCAGCGTCACCGGCCTGAACGTCCCCGTGTACTGGGGCCTCTACATCACGAACTTCGTCTTCTTCATCGGCATCAGCCACGCCGGGACCCTCATCTCCGCCATCCTCCGCCTGGCCCACGCGGAGTGGCGGCGCCCCATCACCCGCGCGGCCGAGGTCATCACCGTCCTTGTGCTCTTCTTCGGCCTGGGGTGTGTCCTTCTGGACTTGGGGCGACCGGACCGCGCGCTCAACGTGCTTCTGCACGGCAACTTCACGTCCCCCCTGCTGTGGGACGTCGCGTCCATCTCCACGTACCTCACCGGCAGCACCATTTACCTGTACCTTCCGCTGATCCCCGACATCGCGATTCTCAGAGACCGCATGCCGGGCCGGCGGTGGCTCTACAAGCCGCTGGCGCTTGGCTGGACGGGCACGCCAAAGCAGCACCGGCTTCTGGAGAAGGCGATCGCGGTGATGGCCGTCATCGTGATCCCGATCGCAATCAGCGTGCACACGGTCGTGTCCTGGGTCTTCGCCATGACGGTCCAGCCGATGTGGCACTCCACCATCTTCGGGCCCTACTTCGTGGTCGGAGCGATCTTCTCCGGCATCGCCGGAATCCTCATCGCGATGGCCATCATCCGGAAGGCGTATCACCTGGAGGCCTACCTCAAGCCGATCCACTTCAATAACCTCGGCCTTCTCCTCCTGGTCTTTGCGCTCCTCTGGTTCTACTTCACCTTCGCGGAATTCCTGACGACCTACTACGGCGCCGAGCCGACTCACATGATGATTTTCCGGTCGAAGATCGAGGGCGCGTTTTCGCCTTACTTCTGGACGATGGTCGTCACGTGCTTCGTCATCCCGTTCACGTTCCTCTGCAATCACCGCACGCGGGGAACGGTCTGGGGCTGCGTCGTCGCGTCGGTTTCGGTCGAGGTCGGGATGTGGCTGGAGCGGTTCCTGATCGTCGTGCCCAGCCTTTCTAACCCTCGGCTTCCCCTTACCGCGCCGCCCTACTCCGCCTCCTGGGTGGAGTGGTCGCTCCTCGCGGGTTTCCTGGCGATGTTCATCCTCCTCTACGGAGTCTTCACGAAGTTCTTCCCCATCGTCTCAATCTGGGAGATCCGCGAGGGACGGGAGCAGTCGGTCAAGGAGGTCATCAAGAGGGTCGAGAGCTACCTGCCTGGGATCCCGGAGCCAATCCATGAGTGAACGTTCGGGTCGCCGCCTCGCTATCGTCGCTCTGTTCGCGCTCACCGTCTCGCTCGTCAGGGCCCCAATGGCGAAGGCGGAGTTCGGGGATCCGATGAAGGGCCAGTCCCTTTTCGTGACCAAGGGATGCGTCCAGTGTCACGCCGTCCGCGGGGCGGGGGGCCGCATCGGCCCCGATCTCGGCCGCACGGCGGTGAAGGGCTCCTTCTTTGAGCTCTCTGCCGCCATGTGGAACCACTCGTTCGTCATGGACGAAAAGATGAAGGAGTTTCGCCTGATTCGTCCCACCTTCAAGGATGACGAGCTGGCGGACCTCTTGGCCTTCGTCTTCTTCCTCAACTACTTCGACGAGCCGGGGGACCCGAGGATCGGGAAGGTCCTCTTCTCCGAGAAGCACTGCATCCAGTGCCACAGCCTGGGGCGGGAGGGCGGCTCCACCGGCCCGCGGCTCGACCAGCTTCCACGGGGGACCTCGCCGCTCCGGATCGCCCAGGACCTGTGGAACCACGGCCCCGCCATGGTGCCGGCCATTCGCCGGATGGGCCTCGACGTACCCAAGTTCGAGGGCAGCGAAATCATCGACCTCTTCGCGTACCTCAGGAGTCACGGGCAGCGCCAGGCCGCCCGCGACTTCCGGTCGGCGGGCGATCCCGGCAACGGCAAGCGCCTCTTCGTGACGAAGGGCTGCTCGCGCTGCCACGCCGTCTTCGGAAAGGGGCCGGCCATCGGTCCGGATCTCGGACGGACGGAGATGCGTGGCAGCGTGACCCAGCTCGCCGGAAGGATGTGGAACCACTGGTCGGCCATGTCGGAGGCCATGGGAGCGCTCGGCATGGCGCCTCCCACCTTCAAGAACGAGGAGCTCGCGGACGTCTTCTCCTACCTCTTCATCACGCGATACGAAGGGCGGGCGGGAGACATGGAGCGAGGCAGGGCCGCGTACCAGCAGAAGGGGTGCGCGTCCTGCCACGGTCTGAAGGGCGACGGCATCGCGGGGCCTCCCATTGTGGGGCTTCCCCTGAAAGGCGTGACGGGCGGGGAGCCGAAGGAGCGCATCGCCCAGAGGATGTGGAATCACGCGTCCCAGATGCGAACCCAGATGGGACCCCGCCAGATCCCCTGGCCCCGCTTCGAGCCCGACGAGCTGGCCGCCCTCCTTGCCTTCCTGGCCGACGGCTGGAAGACTTCTCCGGCCTCCAGTCCGGGTCGCGGAACCCCATGAAAACGAGTCGCACCCAGGTGCGAGATGAAATGCAGGAGGTCGACATGAAGACTTTCGTCCGCCGCGTCCTCTGGATCGCCGCCGCTCTCGTCGTGGCCGCCGCCCCGCTCCTTCAGGGTGCAGAGCCTTCCTTCGTGGGAGCCAGGAAATGCAAGGCCTGCCACCTGAAGGAATTCAACTCGTGGTCCGAATCGAGGATGGCGAAATCGTTCGATCTCCTGAAGCCCGGCGCCGACGCGGCGGCCAAGAAGAAGGCGAAGCTCGATCCCAACAAGGACTACACGAAGGATGCCACCTGTCTGGCCTGCCACACGACCGGGTACGGAAAGCCCGGCGGCTTCGTCGACATCGCGACCACGCCCGACCTCGCCGGCGTGGGGTGCGAGATGTGTCACGGTCCGGGAGGAACCTACCTCCAGAAGGAGTACATGAGCCTCCAGAACAAGGAGTTCAAGAAGGCGAGCCTGGTCGGGGTCGGCCTCGTGGGGCAGATCACGAAGGGCCAGTGCGCCGGCTGCCACAACGTGAAGAGTCCGTTCGTGGGCAAGGACTACGTATTCGACTTCGAGGCGCGAAAGACGAAGGGCACGCACGAAAAATTTCCCCTGAAATACGCTCATTGATCGCCGCGCACGGCCGGACCGCGCGACGAGCGACCTCGGAAGATCGGCTATAGATTCCTCGTCTCGGAGTCGCCCCCGCCGCCCGGGTCGGCTTAGAATCGCCGCGTTCCCTGAAACGAGACGCTTCGACGGAGGCCCGATATGAAGAAGATTTTCTGCGCTGCGGCCCTCGCGCTCGCCGCGACGCTTCTCATCGCCGCGCCGGCCGCCCTCGCCCAGGACGTCGTCCGGCTCGGGAACCTGAAGTTCGCCCACTACGGCGCCGTCTGGTACATGAAGGAGATCGCGCCGAAGTACAACCTGAAGATCGACGAGAAGATTTTCGCCAAGGGGCTGGACATCGTTCCCGGCATCATCGCGGGCGAGATCGACATCGCCGCCAGCGCGCTCGACGCGGCCGTCGCCGGGCGCGCCGCCGGGGCGCCCGTCTACGTCGTGGCCGGCTTCGCGAAGGGAGGCGTGAGGATCGTCGGCCGCGCCGACCTTGCCTTGAAGTCGGTCGCGTCGTTGAAGGGGAAGAAGGTCGGCGTGCCGCGCGGCGGAGCGCAGGAGCTGGCCCTTCTCGTCGAGCTTCAGAAGGCGGGCCTCGCCTGGTCCGACAAGCCGGGCGAGAAGGACGTCCAGATCGTCTACCTCGCCTACGCCGACCTGAACCAGGCCCTCCTCGGGAAGAACGTCGACGCCATCTGCCAGTCCGAGCCGCAGGCGACGCAGGCCATCTCCAAGGGCTTCGCGGCCGAGATCGTCAAGCCTTACGACACGCCGATGGGCGAGCCGGTGCGCGCCCTCGTCATGACGTCGAAGATGTACGTCGAGAAGCCCGACGTCGCGGCCCGCGTCCTGAAGTGCTTCGTCGACGCCACGAAGACCTTCCTCGCGAACCCCGCGCTGGCCGAAAAGTACGTCCGCGAAAACATGTTCAAGGGACAGCTCACGGCCGAGGAGTACAAGGACGCGATGTCGAACGCCGCCTTCACGTACGACATCACCGTCGAGCACGTGCAGGTGACGACCGACTTCATGCAGAAGGTGGGCGTCGGGAAGATGGCGAACCCGCCGGTCGCCAGGGACTGGGTCAAGCTCGACTTCCTCCAGAGAGCCAAGAAGGAGCTGGGCGCGAAGTGATGCCCGCGGGCACGGGCGCCGCGGGGAAGCGCTTTCTCCAGTCGATCCTCATCCCGTTCGTTGTTCTCGCGCTCTGGGAGGGGCTCGCGCGCGCGGGGGTCATCAACCCGCTCATCCTCCCGTCGCCGTCGAAGGTCGTCGTCCGCTGGTGGGCCTACCTGAAGCCTTTCCAGTCCTACGACCCGGCGCAGGGGCCGTACCTTTCGTGGCTCGTCTCGGGCGAGCTTCTCCACGACGCAGCGGCCAGTCTCTTCCGCGTCTTCGTCGGCTTCTTCATCGGCGGCGGACTGGGACTGGGATTGGGTCTTCTGATGGGGGTCAGCAACACCGTCTATCGGCTGATGAACCCGCTGGTCCAGATTCTCCGCCCCATCCCGCCCATCGCCTTCATCCCGCTGGCGATCCTCTGGTTCGGATTGGGCAACCCGCCTGCCTTCTTCCTGATCAGCCTCGGGGCGTTCTTCCCGATCCTCCTCAACACCATCGCGGGCGTGAGGAACGTCGACTCCATCTACGTGCGGGCGGCGCGAAACCTCGGGGCAAAGGGGTCGGTCATGTTCCGGCGCGTCATCCTCCCCGCCGCCGCGCCCCACATCCTGACCGGCGTCCGCGTCGGCTACGGCGTTTCGTTCATCGTCGTCATCGTGGCCGAGATGATCGCCGTCAACAGCGGCCTCGGCTATCGGATCCTGGAGGCCCGCGAGTTCTTCTGGCCCGACAAGATCATCGCCGGGATGATCACGATCGGCATCATTGGCCTCGGTATCGACACGCTCCTGAACAAGCTGTCGAATCACCTCCTCCGCTGGCATCGGAGCCTGGAGTCGTCGTGAGCGCACCGCAGATCCTCGCCGAGGCGGTCAACAAGGTCTTCCGGTCGCCGGATGGGCAGGAGGTCGTCGCGCTGCGCGACATCGAGCTGGCCGTAGAGCCCGGCGAGTTCGTCTGCCTGCTGGGCCCCTCCGGGTGCGGGAAGTCGACCCTTTTGAACGCCATCGCCGGCTTCTCGCTTCCCAACTCCGGACGGCTCGTGGCTAACGGCAGAGAGGTCGTCGAGCCCGGCCCGGACCGCGCCATGGTCTTCCAGGAATATGCCCTCTTCCCGTGGATGACGGTCTCGAAAAACATCGCCTTCGGCCTCGAGATAAAGGGTGAATCGCAGGACGTCATCGACAAGAAGGTCGCCGAGCTGCTGAAACTGCTTCACCTCTCCGAGTTCGCAAACAGCTTCCCCAAGGACCTCTCCGGCGGCATGCGCCAGCGCGTGGCCATCGCGCGCGTCCTCGCGCTCGATTCCCCGATCCTCCTGATGGACGAGCCCTTCGGCGCGTTGGACGCCCTGACGCGAAGGAACCTCCAGGACGAGGTCTTGAGGATCTGGATGAAGTTCCGGAAGACCATCCTCTTCGTCACCCATGGCATCGAGGAGTCGATCTACCTCGCCGACCGGGTCGTCGTCATGACGTACCGCCCCGGCACCGTCAAGACCATCGTCCCGATCACCCTCTCCCGCCCACGAGACACCGCTTCGCCCGAGTTCAACGCCCTGAAGCGCCATCTCACCGGCCTCGTCATGGAGGAGCAGCGGAGGCACGAGGAGGATGAGATTCGGAAGGGGTGAGGTGCCTCGCTACTTCAGGCCCTCGACGAGATAGAGATCCGAGAGGCGCCGAGCGAAGCTGTAGAGGTAAGCCGAGCCGTCGGGTGTCACATACAGGGTGTCGGGAGGCCAGACGCCGGTTGCGTCCGAGGGGCCAATCTCCTTCCAGGCTTCACGCCGGCCGGTCGCGGGGTCGACGCGGGACACTCGCATTCGGGATCCCGACCCCGCAAAGACGTACAGGCGGCCGTCGTCGGTCCATCCGGCGAAGGATTCGTCCGGCGAGACGCCGTGGATCGGTCGCGGTTCGTCCCCCGTCAAGGACTGCAGAAGCGGGCGTCCCGCTGAATCCCTGACCACGAACCGCCCGTCAGCGGACACGAACGTAGTGTCCGAGTTACCTAGAACCACGTGCTGTCCGAATGCCTTCGGAGGCCCGCCGCCGTCGACGTCCTGCACGAACACCTTCGGCGCCTCGCCGGCCTTCATCGCGCTGAAGATGATCTTCCGGCCATCCGGGCCGAAAAACAGGGCCTGGTACGTGAGGGGTTCAGTAGGCAGTTCTCTCGGCTGACCAGCCCCGGTCGGCAGGAGCACGATGCGCTGGCTGGACGTTCCGTAGTGCGTAATCGTCAGGACCCACTTGCCGTCCACGGACAGGTCAAAGGAGCTCCCGCTGCCCATCCGCACGGGCGCGGAACCGTCCATCGATCGAAGGTACACGCCGTACTCCGTGCCGCCTCCCTCCCCCTGTTCATTGAAGACCAGCGTCTTTCCGTCGGCCGAGAGCTGCGTGGGAGTCGTGTTGTCCATCCAGGACAGGTCACGGTCCTCGAGGGCTCCCGCCGCCCGGCCCCACAGCTCCCGGCGACGCTGCTCCTGCGCGAGAAGAACGCGGCCGTCCGCCCCGACGTCGTAGAGGTGGATGGCCGTCAGGGACCGGAAGACGACCCGCTCCCGGCCAGATAGCGTCACGGCATAGAGGTCCTTCGCGAGGCCATTCCGTCCGCCCGCGAACCAGACCTCGTCCCCTTTGGGCGACCAGGCAAGCCCATTGGTCATCGTGAGTGAAGTGGCGAGAACGGTCCGCTGGCCGCGGAGATCGACGACCGAAACAACACCCTGGAAGAAGCCGGCGGCCAAGAGGTCCAGAAACGCAATCCTGTCTCCGCGTGGTGAGAAACGAGGATTGGCGATCATTCCGCCCGTTTCGTACAGCACGCGGCCAATCGGGAACTCGAGCCGGGACTTTCCGTCGCGGAAACGGACCACGGCGAGCTGCTTGCCGTCCGGGGACCATTCGGCGAATTGGACGCCTTCGGCGAGGTCGCGAGCCGGACCGCCGGCGAGGGGCGCGCTCGCGAGCATCCCCTCCTGCGAGGTCGGCTGCGCCACGTTAGACGGAACGGCGTTTCGCAGAAGCGCCATGTCGCCCGAGACCGACATGCCGGCGAGCACAATTGAGGAAAAGCCGAGTGCCCGGGACTCCATGCTGTCGAGCCGCGTGGAGAAGACTTCGTACGGGCTGCCGTTCCAGGAGGCGCTGTAGACGACCGTCTGGCCATCCGGTGCGAAGCGCGCTGCGTCGACCTGGCCGCGTCGGAACGTGAGACGTGTGATCTTGGGAACACCGTATCGCCTGCTCGATCGGCCGATGAGCCACCCGGCAGAGAGCGCTGCCGCGATGCCCACCGCGATGCCGAAAACCGGCCACCCCCGCCAGGCCCTGCGCGCGACGGCGACCGTCGGCCCACTCGTGACGGCCGACCCCGAGAGCGCCTGAAGTGCAAACGCGATGTCCCGTGCCGACTGGAAGCGCTCTCCCGGTTTCTTCTCCAGGCAATGCTGCACGATGCGCTGAAGCGCGGGCGACGGGCCCGAGCCACTCGCCACGATCTCCAGCGGGTCTTCCTTCAGGATCGCCGTCATGCTTTCCGCGGCCGTCTCGCGCCCGAACGCCTGCCGCCCGGTAAGCATCTCGTAGAGGACGACGCCGAACGAGAAGATGTCCGAGCGGTGATCCGCAGCTTCGCCCCGCACCTGCTCCGGGGACATGTACCTGACGGTCCCCATCACCGTGCCGGGCTCGGTGTGCTTGTCGACCGTCTGCAGGCGCGAGCCCGAACCCATGGCCGGGTCCGTTCTTTTCGCGAGGCCGAAGTCGAGCAACTTCACCCGTCCCTCGCCTGTCACGAAGACGTTCTCGGGCTTCAGGTCGCGGTGGACGATCCCTTTCTCGTGAGCCGCGGCCAGTCCCTCGGCCATCTGAACGGCCAGATCGACAACCTTGCGAGCGGGAAGTGCGCCGTGACTGAGCCGTTGGCGCAGCGTCTCGCCTTCGAGGAGCTCCATGACGGCGTATGCCGTTTCACCTTGCCTCCCGAAGTCATGGATGGCGAGGATGTTCGGGTGCGAGAGCTGCGCGACCGCGCGCGCCTCGCGCTCGAGGCGGGAGAGCGCCTCGGGATCGTTGGCCAGATCGGCGGGGAGGACCTTGATGGCCACGTCGCGGTCGAGCTTGGTGTCGCGGGCGCGGTAGACCTCGCCCATGCCGCCCGCGCCTAGAGGCGAGAGGATTTCGTAAGGGCCAAGCCGCGTGCCGGTTGCGAGCATCACTTCCTGAGCGCGGCCGTCCAGTTCAGGACGAGCGCGAGCGGTGCCTGCTTCGTCACGACCGGATATGTGACAAGGAATCTGCCGCCGTCGGGCGCGACGTCGTAGTACCAGTAGTTCGTGTTGGGTATCGGCGGGAGCTTGAATAGGGCCTTTGGCGTCCCGAACTCGAAGGAGGTCCCCGCCCGCACCTCGACCGCCATCAACTCCTCCTCGCTGTTGACGAAGTAGAGCTCCTTCCCGTCGCGCCGCCAGCGGACATACGCCCCTCCTCCTGTAGAGACCTGCCACTTCCCTCCGGGCCCAGGGAAGGCGGCGACGTGGATCTCCCCGCGGCCAGACTCCTCGGATTCGTAAGCAATCCAGCGCGAATCGGGCGAGATTCGCGCGACCGGCTCCTTAACCTTCTCGCTAGTGAAGACGGTCACCTTCCTCTCGCCGGAGAGCGGAAGCACCCAGATCCCCGCTTCTCTACCGCCCGTCAAGTTCGTCAGAGTCAAGACCAGAAAGCGCCCATCCCGGGAGCAATCGCTTGGCCACACCCGCCCCTCCGAGCGGAAGACCTGCTCCTCCTCCCCGGCGCCGCTCACGGGCTTGACGTAGAGACCGGCTGACCCATTTCGGTTCGAAGAGAAGTAGAGATGGCTTCCGTCGGGCGACCAGATCGGGAACCGGCTCGCCCAGGAGCCGAGGGTGAAACGGCTCCCGGTGCTGTTTCCAGTATCGTAGAGCCAGATCTGAACGATTCTGGATGCGGCATCGAGGACCGAGACCGCGGCACGTCTGCCATCGGGCGAAAGCTCCGGCTCGCCCATGATCCCCGGCTCACCGACAGAGCCGAGTCGCCGTCCCGACCGGTCAAGCCAGGCGAGCTGAGTCCAACTCGTCTGCGTGCCCGGATGGTATGCGAGGGTCCCTCCCTCCGATACGGTGAAGTCTCCCTTGCGTCGTGAGGGATCGCGCTCGGCGTCCCCGACGAGGACACCCGGCTCGCCCGAGATGGCGAGGCTCCGCGGGTCGAACGGGACGGCAAAGAGCGTGCTCTGGCGCATGAAAAGGAGGTGCGACGAGGTGTACTGCGCCTCGGAGTCGGAGCGGGCGAGGAAGCGGTCGGCACCACCGCCCAAGGACCCGAGATAAATGCCGTCCCAGGGACCCTCGTTCTCCATCTGAATGGGGTCCACCGTGCCAGCGTAATAGAGGAAGTGGCGGCCGTCCGGGAGGAAAGTGGGAAAACGATGCGTTCCCTGGCTCTTCGACGCATCGAGGTGCGTTACGGATTGCGAGGCGCCACCGGCCTTCGAAACGCGATAGAGCCCGGACGATAAGGCCGGAGCGTAAAGGATCGTCCCGTCTCGGCTCCAGGCACCGCCTCGCCCGTTCGGCGCGTCCGCCAGGACGAGAGGCTCGCCTCCCGTCACCGCCACGGTCTTGAGCTTGCCGCCGGCGAAGAAGCCTATCGACCTGCTGTCGGGGGACCAGAAGGGGTACTGCGCTTGCTCGGTCCCCGGCAGTGGACGCGGCTCCGGGGTATCGAGCGGGCGGATCCAGAGCTGGATGCCCCGATCCTTCGACGAGGCCGGAAACAGAAGGAACCGCCCATCGGGTGAGATCGCGGCGGGCCCGTGAGGGTCCTGGCCACCTGTCGCGAAGGTGAGCCCCTCAGGTGTGGGGATCGAGGCGCGAACCACGGCGGCCGGCTGGGGCCGGGCATTCGAGGTCCTGAGCCAGAGCGCGAAAGCCGCCGACGAGGTGAGGCTTAGCGCCGCCCAGAGCGCAACCTCGCGACGCCGTCGCCCGGCGCGGACGGGCGCGGCAACGCTCACGGGTGAGCTCCCCTCCGCGATCCAGCGCAACTCGCTCGCCACATCCGCCGCGCTCTGCCAGCGTTCGTCCGGGTCCTTCGCGAGGCACTTCTTGACGACGTGGTCGAGCGCTGGCGGAGCCGGCGGCTGTAGCGATGAGACGGACGGCGGCTCGTCCTTCAGGATGGCCCCGATGAGCGAGGCATTGCTCGTGCCTTGGAAGGCCCTCCGTCCCGTGGCCATCTCGTGGAGGACCGCTCCAAGAGCAAAGATGTCCGTCCGAGCATCGGCCTCCTTTCCTTCGAGCTGCTCGGGCGCCATGTACTGAACCGTCCCGAGGATGGCGCCCTTCCCGGTCAGCTCGCCGACCGACTTCGTCTGTATCAGCGAGAGGTTCGTCATGCCGTCGGTGGCCCCCTCGCGCACCTTGGCCAACCCGAAGTCGAGGAGCTTGACGCCGGACTTCGTCAGCATCACGTTGCCCGGCTTCAGGTCCCTGTGAACGATGCCTTGGCGGTGCGCGGCCCCGAGCGCCTCGGCGATCTCCACTCCGAATCGGAGCACGTGCGCCAGCGGCAGCGTCCCTTTGGTCAGGCGCTCCGCCAGCGTCTCGCCTTCGAGCAGCTCCATGACGAGGTACTCGAGGCCATTCTCCGAGCCGACGTCATAGAGCGCGCAGATGTGCGGGTGCGACAGCGAAGAGATGGCACGCGCCTCGCGCTCGAAGCGCTGCTTCACCTCGGGATCCTGTGACAGGTGCGATGCGAGCACCTTGATGGCAACTGTCCGATCGAGCCGCGTGTCCTTCGCCTTGTAGACCTCGCCCATCCCTCCCGCGCCAAGCGGTGAGACGATCTCGTATGGGCCGAGGCGCGTGCCGGGTTGGATGCTCACCGTGCGCCCTCCACGACGAAGAGTTGCGACGTCATCCGCTGATAGCTATACGCGTAGGACTTAGTGTCGTCCGTCAGCGCGGCCCCCAAGCCATAGAGGACACCAGTCCTGTCGGCGGGAGCGACCTCGCGAACCAGTACGCGGCGGCCGGAGGCGAGGTCCAGCCGCTCGAGCCGGAACGGCACATTCGCAGGGCGGTAAACGTACACAGACTGGCCATCCGCGTTCCATCGAATGACCTGGTCGTCCGGGGTCAGCCCGGGCACGGCCTGAGCTGTTCCACCCCCGGCGCGCTGGACGAGATAGGTTCCACCCGTTTTCGAGTAGAGGATTTGCAGACCATCCGGTGAAACCGAGCAATTCGTCGTTGCTTCCGGCGTGACCGGCCGTGGCAGACCACCCGAGACGTCCTGCACATAGCACCGCGAGGCCTTGCCCGTCTCGTTGCCGACCACCAGGATGCTCTTCCCGTTCGGGAACCAGCCGGCCGATTGGTACGTCTCCAGGTCGCCTCGTGGGAAGCGCCGAGTCTCTCCAGGACCGGTCGGGTAGATCACGAGCTGCGGCGGCGTGTCGATGGTGGCGAGCGCCCACTTGCCGTCAGGGGAGAGGCCATGGGGATAACCTTCGCCGAGGCGCGTGACGGGCCCGCCGTCGGTCTTCCGGAGGCATACCCAGTAGTTGTTACCAGCGAAACTGGATTGGTCGTTGAACAGCATCATGCCCGCATCCCGGGAAAGATGCGGATGCATCGAGTGATCGAGCCAGGAGAGATCTCGCTCGGCGGTGGAGCCTCGGGCCAGAACCGAGATCCCGCTGGAATTTTCGTCGCGCGTGACGAGCCAGCGGCCGCCTCGGGAGATGTCGTGGATCGTGAGTCCCCCGGCGCCCCTCTGGGCGATCCGCCTCCGCCCGGAGAGATCGACGCCGAAGAGGGTGAAGTGAGTCCCTTCCTGGGTGGCGCTGAAGAGGACCTCGTCGCCGGACCACGAAAGACCTTCCTCCGCCTCGTAGCCGCCCGAAAGGAGGGTGCGCTTCCCGGTCATGTCCACCAGGATGACGGACCCGCGATCGTCGAATGCCTTGGGATGCTCGAAGAGGGCGATCCGGTCCCCTCTGGGCGAGACCCGGAGGTCGCTCAGGTAGCCCGCTGACTCATAGAGCACCTTGCCGATCGGATACTCCAGCCGGTCCTTTCCTTCCGCGGCCCGAATGATGGCCAGTTCAGAGCCGTCCGGCGACCAGTCGGCCTGGCGGACGTCCTCCAGGATCTCCCGCGGGGCGGCGCCTCCGAGGGAGGCCCGCGCGAGGGTGCCGGTGAAGAGCCGCTGCGCGACGTAGCGGGCATTCGTCAGGACGGCCAGCTCCCCCTTGGACGACACCGACAGGAGATGCGTGCGGGGAAGGCCGAGGGACTGGGGTTCAGGGTGCTCGGGGCGGACCACGAACAGCTCCGGGACGTTCCCTTCGAGCGCCGCGCTGTACACGATGGTCTCGCCATCCGGCATGAAGGCGGCCTGGAAGATCATCTGGGGCCGGAAACTCCGCTGATGGAAGGTGATGGCGGAAACCGCTCGCCGCTCCACATGCCGGCCGGCCCGGTACGATCCGAGAACGGCGACGCAGAGCACGGTACCGAGGACGATGGCGGTGAGCCACGGACGCGATCCCCTGCGCGCGATGGCGACCGATGGCCCGCTCGCGACGGCGGAACCCGAGACCGCTTGCAGGTCGAAGGCGATGTCCCGCGCCGACTGAAAGCGCTCACCCGGTTTCTTCTCCAGGCAATGCTGCACGATGCGCTGCAGCGCGGGCGATGAGCCGGAGGCACTCGCGGCGATCTCCGGCGGGTCCTCCTTCAGAATCGCCGACATGCTGTCCGCCGCTGTCTCGCGCCCAAACGCTTTCCGCCCCGACAGCATCTCGTAGAGGACCGCGCCGAAGGAGAAGATGTCCGACCGGTGATCCGCCGCCTCGCCCCGCACCTGCTCGGGGGACATGTATCCGACGGTCCCCATCACAGTCCCCGCCCCGGTCTGCCGTTCGAGTGTCTGCAGGTGGGAGCCCGCGCCACTGCCCGGTCCGATCTTCTTCGCCAAACCGAAGTCGAGAAGCTTCACCCGTCCCTCGCCCGTCACGAAGACGTTCTCGGGCTTCAGGTCGCGGTGAACGATCCCTTTCTCGTGGGCTGCGGCCAGCCCCTCGGCCATCTGCACGGCGAGATCGACGGCCTTGCGGGCGGGAAGCGCACCTTGCTCGAGGCGTGCGCGCAGCGTCTCGCCTTCGAGAAGCTCCATGACGGCGTACGCGACCTCACCCTCACGCCCGAAGTCATGGATGGCGAGGATGTTCGGGTGGGAGAGCTGCGCGACGGCGCGCGCCTCGCGCTCGAGGCGGGAGAGCGCCTCGGGATCGTTGGCTAGATCGGCGGGGAGGACCTTGACGGCCACGTCGCGGTCGAGTTTGGTGTCGCGGGCGCGGTAGACCTCGCCCATCCCGCCCGCACCGAGGGGGCTCTGAATCTCATACGGGCCGAGGCGGGTGCCGTTCGCGAGGGTCACTTCAGCCCCTCGATGAGGTAGAGGTCCGAGAGCTTCCGGACCACGCTGTAGGCGTAGGCCTTCCCTGAGGGCGTGATGATCAGGTCGTAGATCCCCCAGACGCCGGCCGGGTCGGATGGGGCGATCTGGAGGAAGGGGCGCCTGGTGCCGGTGAGAGGGTTCCACCGGAACACTGGGGCGGGGATCGCATTGCGATCGTAGAGGTAGACCTCCTCGTTGTCGTCGACCCAGCCGGCGGCGACCTCGGTGTTCAGGTTGCCTTTCGCCGGAATCGGCTTGGTTCCATTTCCCTGGAACACGAGGTACGGAAAGAGCAGGTCGGCGGGCCGCGAGGCGGCCATGTCCTGGAGGAGGACCCGTCTTCCATCCGGGGAGACAGGCTTCAAATTGACATTGAATCCCACGTCGGAGGGAATGGCCCGGGGCGTGATGGCTCCGGTGGCCAGGTCGAGGCGGCTGACACTGTTGGTGTCCTCGGCGGCCAGGTAGACGCTGCCTCCCGGCGGATCGAACCAGAGGAGGTCCGCTGTCGCCGCCTCCGCCGTCAACGCGTACCAGCGGGAGGCGCCGGCCGCGGTGGGGATCAGGCGGAGCCCTGCCTTCCCCTTTTCATCGGCTTCCAGGGTGGCGACCCACCGACCGTCGGGGCTGAAGTCCGCTGTCACGCTGCCTGTCCCGATGTGGATCGCCGGGCCGCCGTTCAGTGGCCGGAGGTAGAGGCCCGCGCGATCTGCCAACGACCAGTCGCCCGCGCGGCCCAACAGCACCAGGCTGCCGTCGGGCCGGAGCGCCATGGGCGCCTGGGCGTCGAGCCAGGTGAGGTCCACATCTCGCTCCGCGCCCGGCGCGCGCCCGAAGGCCTGCCGCTGCTGGCTGCTCGCGATGGCGAGGCAGCGGCCGGCCGGATCCACATCCACGAGGTCCATGCGTCCCGGGTACTGCGCCAGAAGCCGGGTCCGGCCTTTCAGGGAGACCGCCTGGATCCGGCTCGCGCTCCCGTCGAACGTGCTGAACCAGATCTCCTGGCCGTCCGGGCCCCAGGCCAGGCCGGTCCAACCGGTGTAGTGAGCCAGGGAACGTGCCTGTCCCACCTTTGCCACGACGCAGATCTCGCCGTCGGTGTTGATCTGTGGCGTCGAGCGAAAAAAGGCCGCCTGGGCGCCGCGAATCCTCGGATTGCTGAGGGGGGAGGTGGAGCGGACGAGGATCTCCCCCTGCGGCCATTCGAGCTGGTTGTTCCCGGTGACGAGGCAGAGGTCGGTCCCATCCGCCGAGAAATCCAGGGCCGTGGCGCTCCGGCTGATCTCTCGTGCGCCTCCGCCGGCGAGGGGCAGCACTGACACGGCCCCCTCGAACAGGCCGCTGTCGAGCGCTGGCCGTGTCAGCACGGCCGCACCGCCCCTGGCCGACGCGGCGAGGAGCATCGCCCCGGAGACCTCCAGGGCACGCGGCTCCGGGCTCCCTTCGCGCAACAGGTACACCGTCGAGAGGTTCCCCTGCCAGCGGGCGCTGTAGGCGATGTCGCGGGAACCGGGGACGAAGCGGGCCCCGTCGATAGTGCCCCGGCCGAAGGTGATCTTGCGGAAAGTGAGAAGGGGGGCCGCTCTGCTCCCGAGAACCCATCCGCCCAGGCCCGCGCCCAGGCCCAGGCACAGCAGGGTCAGGGCGACCAGGGCCGCCCGCGTGCGGATCGCCTTCCTGTCCTTCGGCACGGTGGGAGTCGGGGAGCGGGTGGCGCTGTCCGATCCGGAAGAGAGGTTCCCGAGCGCGAAAGCCAGGTCCCTCGCGCCCTGGAAGCGCTCCCCTGGCTTCTTCTCCAGGCAATGCTGAGCGATGCGCTGCAGCGCAGGGAAGGAGCCCAGGCCGCTCACCGTGATCTCCGGCGGGTCCTCCTTCAGGATCGCCGTCATGCTTTCTGCCGCCGTCTCGCGCCCAAACGCTTTCCGCCCCGACAGCATCTCGTAGAGGACCGCGCCGAAGGAGAAGATGTCCGACCGGTGATCCGCCGCCTCGCCCCGCACCTGCTCGGGGGACATGTATCCGACGGTCCCCATCACAGTCCCCGCCCCGGTCTGCCGTTCGAGTGTCTGCAGGTGGGAGCCCGCGCCACTGCCCGGTCCGATCTTCTTCGCCAAACCGAAGTCGAGAAGCTTCACCCGTCCCTCGCCTGTCACGAAGACGTTCTCCGGCTTCAGATCGCGGTGAACGATCCCTTTCTCGTGGGCTGCGGCCAGCCCCTCGGCCATCTGCACGGCGAGATCGACGGCCTTGCGGGCGGGAAGCGCACCTTGCTCGAGGCGTGCGCGCAGCGTCTCGCCTTCGAGAAGCTCCATGACGGCGTACGCGACCTCACCCTCACGCCCGAAGTCATGGATGGCGAGGATGTTCGGGTGGGAGAGCTGCGCGACGGCGCGCGCCTCGCGCTCGAGGCGGGAGAGCGCCTCGGGATCGTTGGCTAGATCGGCGGGGAGGACCTTGACGGCCACGTCGCGGTCGAGTTTGGTGTCGCGGGCGCGGTAGACCTCGCCCATGCCCCCCGAACCGAGCGGCGAGACGATCTCGTACGGTCCGAGTCGGGTACCGGGTGCGACGGTCAATTTGCAAACAGTTTACAGCTCGGAGAACGTTTTCGAGAGATCATCCGCGCACAATCGGGAAAACAGGGGAGGGGAAATGGCGCTTCCTTCTACGCTCCGAAAATGGCCACGGCGCTTTTTCTCGGCGCTCGGCCCGGGACTCGTCACGGGTGCAGCGGACGACGATCCTTCCGGTATCGCGACGTATTCCATTGCCGGCGCCCAGCTCGGAACGAGCCTTCTCTGGACAGCCTTCCTGACCTGGCCGCTCATGGCGGCGGTGCAGATGATGTGCGCGCGAATCGGCATGGTCCGGGGCGAAGGACTGGCCGCGGCGCTTCGAAAGCGCATTCCGAAACCCTTCGTCATCGTCGCGACGTTCTCTCTTCTTCTCGCGAACACGATCAACATCGCGGCTGACCTCGCCGGCATGGCGGATGCCGCCGAAATGCTGACGGGACTGAACTCCCATGTCTTCGTCGTCGTCTTCGGAATCGGCATCGCGGTTGCGATCGTTCGGTTGCCGTATCACCGGATCGCATCGGTCCTCAAGTGGCTCGCCCTCGCGCTCTTCGCGTATGTGATTACAGCGTTCCGGGTCGGAGTCGATTGGAGAGAAGTTGCGCAGAGCGCGTTCGTTCCCTCATGGCCTCAGAGCAAAGAGGCATGGGCCACGCTCGTCGCGATACTCGGCACGACGATCAGTCCCTACCTTTTCTACTGGCAGGCCTCACAGGAGGTCGAGGAAGAGAAGACGCTCGGTGAGACGACGCGCGCCAGCCGACGTGGCGCGACACGGAGAGAAATCGCCGACCGAACGCTGGACGTAGGAGTGGGCACGTTCTTCTCGAATCTCGTCATGTTTTTCATCATTCTCACGACGGCCGTCACGCTGCATCGGCACGGCATCACGAAGATCGAAACGTCGCGCCAGGCCGCGGAAGCCCTGCGGCCGCTCGCGGGCGAGTTCGCAGCGACTCTCTTTACTGTCGGAGTCCTCGGCGTCGGCTTCCTTGCTATCCCCACGCTCGCCGGGTCGGCCGCGTACGCGTTCGCGGAAACCTTCGGCTGGAGGCAGGGGCTCGATCAGAAGGTGGCGGGAGCACGGCGCTTCTACTTCATTGTCGGGATCTCGACCGCGGCCGGTATCGCGCTGGACTTCGCGAAGATCAATCCTCTCAAGGCTCTCTACTGGTCCGCGATCGTAAATGGGCTGTTGGCCCCGTTTCTCCTCGTCGGAGTTCTCCTCGTCGCTTCGAGCCGCAAGTTGATGGAAAAGCAGCCGAGTTCCGTGCTCGGCCGCGTGGCGGTGGGCGTCGCGACCCTTCTCATGTTCGGGGCCGCGATCGGTATGTTCGTTTTCTGAGGGGGCACAACGGGATTTCCAGCGCGGCAGTGCATTAACTCGCTCGAGACAAGAGCGTATAAGGGTCTCGAGATGTGGCCTGGCGAATTCCACGGGGAGATGGCCGCCGTCTTCGGCTCGCTGGCGCTGTCTCCCGATCCCGTCTTCATCACCGACCGCCACAACCGGATCGTCTTCTGGAATCAGAGCGCCGAGCGGATCCTCGGGTTCTCGGCCGACGAAGTCGTCGGGAAGCCGTGCGCCGCGCGTCTCGAGGGCTGCGACGCTTTCGGGAACCGCTACTGCTCGGAGAGCTGCCCGGTCACCGCAATGGGGGCGCGGGGGGAGACCGTGAACCACTTCGGTCTCCGGCTCAAGGGCCGCGACGGCGATGTCGTCACCGTGGACGTCACGATTCTGAATCTCGGGGCGCGCACGCCGGGCGACTTCTTTCTCGCGCATATCCTCCGGACGGAGCGAATTGAGCTTCCCTCCCTCCGGGATTCGGACCGTCCGGCTCCGCCGCCGTCCCCGTTCGCGAGTTCGCGGGAGTCGCCGGACGTCCGCGCGCGCAGGCTTTCCGCGCGCGAGGTCGAGGTGCTGGGGATGCTCTCGGCCGGCCGCTCGACCCCCGAGATCGCCACCGCCCTCCATATCTCGAACCTCACGGCCCGAAACCACATCCAGAACATCCTGTACAAGCTCGAAGTCCACTCCAAGAGCGAAGCCGTTGCCTTCGCTTTCCAGAAGCGGCTGAAACTGGTCTGACGAAGCTCCCCTGAGAAGCCGCGCCCGCGGACCGTCCCGCTGGATGCCCGCGCACCAGACGAATTGGTGAGATTGCGGGATGGTGACGCGGTCGTCCCAGCCGCACCGTGATCGGCGATAAGGAGAAGCCATGAGCCGATCGACACGCGGAGCCCGTGGAATGCTGTTCCTGGCGGTGGGGATGGCGCTCTCGTGCCTGGTTTCGACGCGCGCAAACGCGGTCCCCGCGTTTTCCCGCAAGTACCAGACGTCCTGCCAGACCTGCCACTCGATCTTCCCGAAGCTCAACCCGTTCGGCACGGCCTTTCGTTTGAACGGTTACCACCTTCCCGGCGAGACGGAGGAACAGGTGAAGCAGAAGCCTGTCTCGCTCGGAGCGGACGCCTACGCGCGGATGTGGCCGGAGATGGTCTATCCGAGCTCTCTGCCCGGCAACGTTCCTTTCGCCCTGAACGTGAAGATGGCGAGCCTCTACGCCTCGAGTCACGACGACACCGGCAAGACGATCGTTCACAACGATTTCCAGTTTCCGCAGGAAGCGAACCTCTTCGCCGCGGGAACGCTCGGGAATTCGTTCAGCTTCCTCAGCGAAGTCACGTACGCGGAAAACCCGGACGGGAGCAGCTCGGTCGAAATCGAGCACGCGCGCCTCGATCTCATCTCCGCGTTCGGGCTCGAGCACCTCTTCAATTTCCGCATCGGGAAGCTGGCCCCGAACCTCTACGACGGATTTCAGGAAATGTGGCTCATGACGGACAACGGGGTGGACACCCTCTTTACGTACAACCCGATCGGCTTCAACGGCGGAACGGGCCTCGCCGATAGCGGCGGCGGTGTCAGCCTGCCCGCGCGGACGAGGGCCATCGAAATGTACGGGGTGGCGGCTCACCGCCTCTTCTACACGGTCGGGGTCTCGTCGCCGATCGGGCCGGGAGGCTCGAACGGCCAGTTCAACAACGGCGGCGGCAAGGACTTCTACGCGCGCGTCGACTACAAGCTCGGGGGCCTCGGGCTCGACGGGGACTCGACCGGAGTGACGCTGCCGCCGGAGAACTGGCGGGAGACGTCGTTCCGCCTGGGCGCGTTCGGATATTGGGGCAATGGAGGGGACGTCGAGTACGCGATCACCGACCCCGACGGCAACCCGTTCCGGATGCAGCAGGGCCGGTTCAGCCGCGCCGGCGTTTTCGGCTCGCTCTACTTCGGAGACTTGAACCTGATCGGTGTCGCCGTGCACGGCAGCGACGACCTCTCGCTACGCGACAACGACACGGACGCCGAGATCTCCCTCACGACACACACGTGGGACGCCTGGTTTGCGCAAGCCGACTACGTCATCACGCCGGTGTTCCAGGTTTCCGCCCGCTACGAGAATCTCCGGCCGGCCGATCCCTCGGTGGAAACGCAGAGGGCGCTCAACGCAAATTTCAGCTTCCTCGTGCGGGCCAATATCAAGCTGATGCTCGAATACCACCGGGACCTGCACGACTCACAGAATTACCAGCTCGCGACCGTCCTCCGGGCGGCTTTCTAAAGGAGGCATGACATGAATCGACCCCTCGTTCTCGCCCTCGCCCTCGTCACCGGCGCGGCTCTGCCACTCGCGGCCGGCGACCTCCACGGCAAAGTCACATGCAAGGGAGTGCGCGACAGCGGCGACGCCGTCGTCTACGTGGCGGCCATCGCCGGAAAGACCTTCCCCGCCCCGAAGGAGCACGCGAAGATCGACCAGATGAACCTCGTGTTCTCGCCGCACGTCCTTCCGATTCTCGTCGGGACGACCGTCGACTTCCTCAACTCGGACGCGGTCCTGCACAACGTCTTCTCGCCGGACTCCTGCGCCGACAAGTTCAACCTCGGCACCTGGCCGAAGGGTCAGATCAAGTCCTACCAGTTCAAGAAAGAGTGCGTGTCCGCCACGCTCCTGTGCAAGGTGCATCCCGAGATGGAGGCGTTCGTGGTGGCGGTGCCGACGCCCTATTTCGCGGTCACGAAGCCGGACGGCTCCTTCAAGATCGCCGACGTCCCGGACGGCGCCTACACGGTGAAGGTGTGGCACCCGAAGCTGAAGGCCACGCAGAAGGCGGTGACCGTGGCGGGTTCCTCGGCGGCCGATTTCGAGATCGCCAAGTAGCGTCCATGGCCGACGTCAGCCACGACTGGCTCGAGCGGAACTTCCCCTGCAAGATGGCGTGCCCGGTCCATACCGAGGCCGGCAAGTACGTCACGCTCATCTCCCAGGGGAAGTACCGCGAGGCTTACGCCGTGGCGCGCCGGCCGAACCCGCTCGCCTCGATCTGCGGCCGGATCTGCGCGGCCCCCTGCGAGACGGTCTGCCGGCGCGGCGAGCTGGACGCTCCCATTGCCATTCGGGCCCTGAAGCGGTTCGTCACCGAGCGCTTCGGCGTCGAAAGCATGATGGACTTTTCGGTCCTCACGGCGATCTACGGTCACCGCACGGACTGTTACCCCGAGCGGGTCGCGGTCGTCGGCTCGGGTCCGGCCGGGCTCGCCTGCGCGCACGACCTCGCTCTCATGGGCTACCCCGTCACGATCTTCGAGGCGGCGCCGGTCGCCGGGGGGATGTTGCGGCTGGGAATCCCGGAGTACCGGCTGCCGCGCGCTCTCATCCAGCTCGAGGTCAACGCCATCCTCTCGCTCGGCGTGGAGCTGAAAACGGGCGTGCGTCTCGGCCGCGACTTCACGTTATCCGACCTGAGGGCGCAGGGCTTCTCCGCGATCTTCCTCGGAGTCGGCGCGATGCAGAGCCGCAGCCTCTCGATTCCGGGGATGGACCTGGATGGCGTCCTGAAAGGGATCGACTACCTCCTGAACGTCAACCTCGGCTACAAGGTCGAAATGGGAGCGCGCGTCGTCGTGATCGGCGGCGGCAACGTGGCGCTCGACGTGGCGCGGACCGCGGCGCGCAGCGGCGTCGAGGAGAACCTCGAGCGAAACCTCTCCGTCGTCCAGGCCCTCGACGTCGCGCGCAGCGCGGTCCGTTTCGGCGCACGCGAGGTGATCGTCTGCTGCCTCGAGTCGGAGAGCGAGATGCCGGCCGCGAAGGACGAGGTCGACGAAGCCGGCCGCGAGGGCATTCACTTCCGCTACCGGCTCGGGCCGAAGCGCCTCGTCGGGAAGGACGGCACCGTGACGGGCGTGGAGTTTCTCGACGTCTCGCGCGTGTTCGACGAAACGGGGCGCTTCTCGCCCCAGTTCGTAGAGGGCTCGGAGACCATTCTCCCGACCGACACCGTCCTCGTCGCGATCGGACAGACCGGGGACTTCTCCTTCCTCCGCGAGGAGGACGGGATCGAGACGCGCGGAGGGCGGATCACCATCGATTCGGAAACGCTCGCGACGAGCGCCCCGGGGGTGTACGCGGGAGGGGACGCCGCGTTCGGACCCCGCATCGCGATCAACGCCATCGCTGACGGGAAGCGCGGCGCCCTTTCGATCGACGCCTTTTTCCGGGGCAGGTCGCGCCCGTCGCCCGAGGTCACGATCGAGATCGACGTGCACGATCGCTACGAAAGGGTCCTCGATTACGAGGGGATTCCGCGCCAGGCGCCGCCGACCCGCCCCATCTCGCGCCGCATCGGTATCGCCGAGGTCGAGGAGTGCTTCCCGGAGCATGAGGCACAGCTCGAAGGGACGCGATGCCTCCACTGCTGGACGAACACGATCTTCGAAGAGAGCCCGATGGAGGGGACCGAGTGCATTCTCTGCGGCGGCTGCCAGGACATCTGCCCGGAGGACTGCATCGAGATCCTCCTCTCGGAGTGCGTGACGCGCCTTCCGGCGGCCGCGCGCGAGCTCGCTCCCATTCTGGCCGACGGCGCGCGCGGAGGATCCGTCTTCATCAAGGACGAGGAAACGTGCATCCGATGCGGCCTCTGCGCCGCGCGCTGCCCCGTCGGCACTATCACCATGCAGAGCTTCCACACGCCGGAGGGCGCCCATGTCTGAAGAATCCGAACGGAGAGAGAGCCCCGGTCCGGCCGGAACCAGCCGGCGCGATTTCCTGACCCAGATCGGCGGAGGGGCCTGCGCCGCGGCGGGCGCGGGCTCGCTCGTCGTCACCCTCGATTTCCTGAAGCCGAAAGTCCTCTTCGAGCCGCCCACGGTCTTCCGCGCGGGCAGCGCGCTCGATTATCCGGAGGGGACGGTGCGCTTCAACCGCGAGCAGCGCGCCTATGTGATCGGCGGTGGCGGCGGCGTGTTCGCCCTCTCGGCGGTATGCACCCACCTCGGGTGCATCACGCGCTATCTCTCCGACGAGAGGGCCATCGCGTGTCCCTGTCACGGAAGCCGCTTCGACCTCGAGGGCAACGTCGTCCATGGGCCCGCGCCCCGGCCGCTCCCGTGGCTGGAGGTCACGGCGGACGCCGCCGGTAACCTCGTCGTGGACTCGAGCATCATCATCCCTCACGGAAAGGTGATCCGGGCATGAGCGCGGAGAGAACCTCGATTGCGGACTGGCTCCGCGGCTCGGCGGTCTACCGGTCGATCGTCCGGCACGGAACGGCCGACACGAACCGTAACCGCTCGCTCATGATCTTCGAGAATCTTTTCCTGCACGTGCATCCGGTCAAGGTCCGGGAGAAGACCCTCCGCTTCTCGCACACCTACTGGCTCGGCGGCGTCACGCTCGTGAGCTCCATCGTTCTGATCGCGACCGGGATTCTCCTGATGTTCTATTACCACCCGTCGGTCCCGCAGGCCTACCGCGACATGAAGGAGCTGAATTACGTCGTCGACAACGGGCTGTTCCTGCGCAACCTGCACCGCTGGGCGGCCCACCTCATGGTATTCGCGGCGTTTCTCCACATGCTCCGGGTCTTCTACCATCGCGCCTACCGTCCGCCCCGTCAGTTCAACTGGGTCGTGGGAATCGTGCTCCTCATCGTGACGCTTTTTCTCTCGTACACGGGCTACCTCCTCCCCTGGGACCAGCTCGCGTTCTGGGGAGTCTCGGTGGGCACGAACATGGCGAAGGAAGCTCCCCTCGTCGGCGAAAAGATCCGCTTCCTTCTCCTCGGCGGCAACGTCGTCTCCGAAAATGCGCTCCTTCGCTTCTACGTTCTTCATTGCGTCGTTCTCCCGGTGGCGTTCCTTCTTTTCCTCTCCGTTCACATCTGGCGTATCCGCAAGGACGGCGGCGTCCAGGGGCCGCCCACTGACGTGGACGACCCGCGCCACGAGGAGGCCCCATGAGCGGCGTTCCGGAGCTCCACGCCGTCGAATCGACCGATCCGCTCGCCGTGCCGCGCCGGGTGGCGCTGGTGAGACCCGACACGAGACCGACCGTTCGTCGCAACGACGAGCGGTACATGATGACCTTCCCCCATCTGATCGTCCGCGAGGTCATCCTGTTCCAGGTCGTCGTCATCGCGCTCTCCCTCGCCGCGATCGCCTTCGACGCGCCGCTCGAGGGGATCGCGAACCCGCTCGAGACCCCGAATCCCGCGAAGGCCCCGTGGTACTTCCTCGGGTTGCAGGAGCTCCTTCACTACTTCCCGCCGATCGTCGCCGGCGTCCTCCTGCCGGGCCTCGTCGTCCTCTCGCTCGTCGTGATTCCTTACGCGCGAATCAACCTCACCGCCGGGCCGCTCTGGGCGAGGGGAGGCAAACGCACCGCTCCCGCCATCGCCGCGGTCACGGCCGCCCTCTTCGTCCTGTTTGGCGCCTTCGGCTGCTGGCCGATCGCCATTCCGACGCTCCTGACGGCGGGAGCGATGTTCGCGGCCCGAGGGGGAGTTGAAGGCGGGCGCCTCCGGCGCCTGCTCGCGCGCGTAACCCTTCCCGAATGGATCATGACCTGGTTCGTCGTCATCGCGACGCTTCTCACCGTCATCGGCACGTTCTTCCGCGGCCCCGGCTGGGCGTTCGTCTGGCCGTGGTCCGGGGCGATCTGAGGGCCACGGCCGTGCCGCTCCGCCGCCTCTTCGCCGCCTCGAGCGTCCTCTTTCTCCTCGTTCTCGCGATCTCACCCGCCAAGAACGCCTTCCGCTCGTATCGCTCGCTCCAACGGCAATTCCGCAAGCTCGGCTCTTCGCGTGCGCACAGCCTGAAGGCGGCCCAAGGCTACGAAACGCGGCCAGTGGCGATCCAGCAGATCTGGCTGCGCGATTTCGAGAATCGCGTCGACCGATGCACGACGTGCCACCTCGGCGTCGCCGATCCGCTCATGGCCGGCGCGCCGCGGCCGTTCGACCTGCATCCCGGCACGCCGCATACGCCGGGGGGCTTCGACCGCTTCGGCTGCACGTCATGCCACGGGGGGCAGGGGCTCGCGACGACGCAAGGAGACGCCCACGGATCCACGGCGGATGCCGGACCTCCGATGACGCCTCCTGTCTTCATTGAATCGGGCTGCGGCCGCTGCCACCTTTCCGAGAGCGTCGACGGAGCGCCGGTCCTGTCGCGCGGGCGGACACTGATCGCGCGCGCCGGCTGCTACGCCTGCCATGCCGTGCGCGGGCAGGACGCGTTCCGCTCGGAGGCCCCGCCGCTCGCGACCCTCCCGGTCAAGACCGGCGGCGAGTGGGTGAAGCGCTGGCTGAAGGACCCGAAGTCGATCGATCCGAACGCCACGATGCCGAACTTTCACCTCACCGATCAGGCGATCGACGAGCTTTCGCATTTCCTCTTCGCCGCGCAGGTGCCGAAGGAGCTCGCGAGCCGGATCGAGACCGCGGGGGCCGAACCGGCCGGCAGCTCCGCCAACGGCAAGAAGCTCGTGTCGGAGTCGCGCTGCATCACGTGTCACACCGTCGAGGGAAAGGGGAAGGGCACGGCGCCCGAGCTCTCCAAGATCGCGTCCACCGCGTCACGGGGCTGGCTACTCGCGTTCCTGCGCGAGCCGCAGGCGTTCAACCCGCGCACCCCGATGCCGCGCTATCACTTCAGCGAAGCCGAGTCACGCGACGTCGTCGCTTTTCTGGAGGATGAGTTCCGCGACTTCGATGCTCCGAAGGGGATTCTCGAGCCGCTTCGCGTGAACCAGACTCTCGCCGAGAACGGCCGCAAGCTCTTCCGGCTCTACGGCTGCTTCTCCTGTCACGACCCGGCCGGGTCGGGGTCGGAGAAGTTCGGGCCGGAGCTGGACGGGATCGGCGACAAGAGGGCCCAGTCGCTCGACTTCGGGCGACGCACCGACCTCGTCCGCACGCTCCCGGCATGGCTCGCCGCGAAGCTAGAGTCGCCGCGCTCGTTCGCCGACGGGCTGAAGATGCCTTCCTACGGCTTCAGCGCCGACGATTCCCGCGCCGTCACCACTGCCCTCCTCGCTCTCGGCGCGCAATCCGTGCCGGACCGCTACCGGTATGCGCCGCCGCGGAAGCCGGCGCTCCTGCCCGGGGGGCCGGTCGGCGGCCTCATCCAGAGTTATCGTTGCCTCTCCTGCCACGAGATCGGCGACCGGGGCGCCGACGTCTCGACCGCCCCGCTCACCTACGAAGGGAGCAAGGTCAAGCGCGACTGGCTCGTCGATTACCTGATGCTCTCCTACACGCTGAGGCCGATCCTCGAGGAACGGATGCCCGTCCTGAAAATGCCGAGAGAAGACGCGACGCAGCTCGCCGATGCGCTGCAGAACTTCTACCTCGATCCGTCGATTCCCGAGGATCCGTTCGCCGCCCGTCCGGCGTCGGACGCCGACCCCGTCGAGGGCCAGCGGCTTTACGTGGGCCTCGGATGCCGGGGCTGTCACATCCTCGGATCGTCGGGAGGCTATTACGGGCCCCCATTGACCGAGGCCGGCAAGAGGCTCAAGCCGGGCTGGACGTACGCGTGGCTCAAGGGGCCGCAACGCTGGAGGGCGGATGTCCGCTGCCCCGACTATGGCCTGTCCGACACGGACGCGCTCCGCCTGACCGCCTACCTCGAGACGCTCGGGCCGGCCGCGTCCTCCGCGAAGTCCGAGAGTGCAGCGCGAGGTGTTCGATGAGATTCCGGACGGCGACGCTCGCCCTCTTCGTCTTCCTGCTCGTGCCGGGTGCCTGCGTCAGGAAGCCGGCGCCCGCGGTGGCGAAGACGCCCGCCGCGGCCAAGACGCCCGTCGCTCCGCCACCGCTCCGGTACGAGGTGCGCCTCGGCAAGGTCACCTTCACGCACTACTGCCAGACGTGCCATGGCGAGTCGGGCGCCGGCGACGGCTTCAATGCCTTCAACCTGGATCCGCATCCGCGCGATCTCTCCGACCCGCAGTTCCAGAAGAAGAAAAGCGATGCCGAGCTCGCTGACGCGATCCAGCGCGGCGGGGCGGGCGTGGGCCTTTCTGCCCTCATGCCGCCGTGGGGGCACACCCTGTCGGCGGGCCAGATCGACGAGCTCGTCCTCTATCTCCGCACGCTCCCGACACTCCGCAAGCCGGCATCCTGATCCGCTGATCGGTTCCGCCTCTCGATCAGAGCTTGTCGAACGCGCGCTCGATGCGCTTGCAGATGGTCTTGAGCACCTTGATGCGCGCGAATTTCTTGTCGTTCGCCTCCACGAGCGTCCAGGGAGCGCTCGGGGTCGACGTGCTCTCGATCATGTCGGCGGCGGCCGACTGGTAGAGGTCCCACTTTTCGCGGTTGCGCCAGTCCTCAGGCGTGATCTTGAAGCGCTTGAAGCGCATGCGCTGGCGCTCCTTGAAGCGCCTGAGCTGCTCGTCCCTGGAGATCTGCATCCAGAACTTGCACAGCACGGTCGACGAGCGCTCGAGCTGCTCCTCGAAATCGTTGATCTCCGAGTAGGCGCGCATCCAGTCGGCCTCCGAGCAGAAGCCCTCGATGCGCTCGACGAGCACGCGCCCGTACCAGGTGCGGTCGTAGATCGTGACCCGGCCCTTGCGCGGCAGGTTGCGCCAGAACCGCCACAGATAGGGCTGAGCGCGTTCCTCGTCCGTGGGCGCGGCCACGGGGATCACGTTGTAGTGGCGCGCATCCAGGCCGGCGGTGACGCGGCGAATGGTGCTGCCCTTGCCCGCCGCGTCCATGCCCTCGAACGCCAGGGCGACGGAGAGCCGCGGGAACTTCGCATCGCGCGCGAGGCGGTTGAGGCGGCCCTGCCAGGCCAGCAGCTCGGTCTTGTACCCCTTCTCGGTGAGGGCCCTGGACAGATCGAGCTGCGTAAGCACGTCCCGCTTGTCGATCGGGTGGACGATCGGCGCCGCCTTCGAAACCGGGCGACCGCGCTCGGCCGGGCCGTCGAGGTGCTTGCGCATGGCCCCGAGCAGTGCCTTGCCGACCGTGAGGGAACGGTACGGCGCGTCCGCGCCCTCGACCACGATCCACGGCGCGTCCGCGGTGCTGGTCGCGCGTAGCGTTTCCTCGCAGATCCGGTAGAAGCGGTCGTACACCCTGAAGAAGTCCCAGTCGCGTTTGGTCACGCGCCAGCGCGTCTCGGGATCGGACCGGAGGGCCTTCAGGCGTCTTCTCTGTGCCTCCTTGGACAGGTGAAACCAGAACTTGAGGATCAGCGCGCCCTCGTCGGCGAGCATCTTCTCGAAGCGGTTGATCTCCTCGATCGACTGCAGCAGGTCGACGCGGCCGGTGTTCCTGAAGACGCGGTCGATGATCGGCGCCGTGTACCAGGAGCCGAACAGCATGCCGATCTTTCCCTTCGGCGGCAGCGCGCGCCAGTAGCGCCACATCGGCGGGCGATCGCGCTCCTCGTCCGAGGGGGTGTCGAAGGCGCGCGTAAGGATGTGGCGCGGGTCCATCCACTCGTTGAGCAAGTTGACGGTCTCGCCCTTGCCCGCCCCGCGCACCCCGGAGATCAGGACGATCACCGGGAACGTGCCGTTTTCTTTCAGGCGGTATTGGATATCCAGCAGGTCGGAGCGCAGCTTCGGCACCGCGCGGTTGAAAACGGTCTTCGCGATCGTGTGACCAAGTTCCGCGGTCTCGAACATCGAGCTCGCCCTCCTATTCCGTCTCGCGGGGCAAGAAGTGGTCCTGGAAGATCTCGCGGCCGCTGCGGCGGCGTTGGCCTTGCGCTTTGCGGGATCGTCGGGGGCCATCCCGGCGATTCTACGGTGATGGATGGACAGACTTGAGGGCCGAGGAATCCAGAAGTTTCCGTAACGCTCGCGGAGAGGGGCCGGTTCTTCTAGCATCCGGGGCCATCATGAAAGAGACAGTCGAAGCCCGTTTGATCGCGGTCATCGGCGCCGGGGCGATGGGGAGCGGCATCGCCCAGGTCGCGGCGACCTCGGGGTTCAGGGTCAATCTCTCCGACGTTTCGGCCGCCGTCCTCGAGAAGGCCCTCGTCTCGATCCGGAAGAGTCTCGCGCGCCTCGTGAAGGCCGGAACGCTCACGGAGACGCAGGCCGCCGGCGCGCTCTCGCGGATTGCGACCACGACGGACCCGGCCGAGGCCGTGGGCGAGGCGCAGGCTGTCATCGAGGCGGTTCCGGAAGATCTGGCGCTCAAGCTGGATATCTTCCGCCGGCTCGATGGGGCGGCGCCCGCGAACGCTCTGCTCCTCTCCAACACCTCCGAGCTCTCAATTGCCGCGCTCGCCTCGGCGACGAATCGGAGGGATCGTGTCGCGGGGATGCATTGGTTCAACCCGCCTCCCTTGATGAATCTGATCGAGATCGTCCGGGCGGAGGAGACCTCCGACGAGACCGTCGCGGCGGTCGAGGAGCTCTCCCGCCGGATGGGAAAAGAGACCGTCGTCTGCCGCGACGCCCGCGGCTTCATCACGTCGCGGGCGCTGGCGGCACACGTCCTGGAGTGCTTCCGGATCGCCGAGGAGGGGATCGCCACGCCGAAGGACATCGATACGGCCATCCGACTCGGCCTCAACTATCCGATGGGCCCGTTCGAGCTCGCGGATTACGTCGGGCTCGACGTCCTCGCCGCCGCCGCGCGCGGACTGGCCGAGGCACACGGTCCCCGCTTCTCGCCGCCGCGCCTCCTCATGGAGCGAGTCGAGAAGGGACACCTTGGCCGGAAGACGGGGAAGGGCTTCTACGACCATGGGTGAGACGTTTCTCGTGTCGTACGCGCGCACGGCTTTCGGAAAGTTCGGCGGCGCGCTGCGCGACGTCCCCGGGGTGGAGCTGGCCGCCACCGCCATCGGAGGCGCCCTCGCACGCGCGAGCCTCGACCCGGCGGAGGTGGACGAGGTCTTCGGAGGCTGCTGCGCGCAGGCCGAGGCCGGAGTCATCGCGCCCGTCATCGCGCGGCGCGCGCTGATGAAGGCGGGTCTGCCCGCCACCGTTCCGTCCCTGACGCTCGACCGCGCGTGCTGCTCGTCGATCGCGGCCCTCCAGATGGCCGACCGCGCGATCCGCGCGGGCGACATCCGCGTGGCCGTCGTGTTCGGCGTCGAGAATCTCTCTCGCGTCCCTCTCGTCGTCTCGCCACGCGTCCGGTGGGGAACGCGTGTGGGCCCTGTGACGCTGGAGGACGCGCTCTACCGGATGGAGTACGCCGAGTTCGCGCCGGTGTCCGTGGACGCCGGCGAGGTGGCCGTGGAATTCGGTATCGGCCGCGAGGAGCAGGATGCCTGGGCGCTCCGGTCGCAGCGGATGTATGCGCGGGCGCTCGCCGAAGGAATCCCGGCCGAGGAGATCGTCCCGGTGACGCTGCCGGGCGGGAAAGTTTTCGAGGCCGACGAGCTCCCCAGGCCGGAGACGACGATGGAGGCGCTCGAGAAGCTCCCGACGATCTATGGCTCGTCGACCGTCACGGCGGGAAACGCTCCCGGCCTCGACGCCGGGGCGGCGGCTCTCGTCGTCATGTCCGCGGCAGAGGCTCGCCGCTGCGGGGTGCGGCCGCTCGCCCGGCTCCTTTCGTACGCCGCCGTGGCGCTCGCGCCGCGGCGGATGGCCGAGGCCCCGGCCGCGGCGGCCGAGTGTGCGCTGAAGCGGGCGGGGCTGCCTCTCGCGTCCCTCGACCGGGTCGAGATCAACGAGGCTTTCGCGGCGGTGCCGCTCGTGTCGACGAAGAGGCTCTCGGGAGCCGACACGGCGGCGCTCGCCGCGCTCCGCGAGAGGACGAATGCCGATGGCGGCGCCATCGCCATCGGGCATCCCGTTGGGGCCTCGGGGGCGCGGATCGTGGGAACGTTGGCGATGGCCCTCCGGCGACGCGGCGGCGGGCGCGGACTCGCGGCGATCTGCGGAGGCCTCGCCCAGGGCGACGCCGCTGTGCTCGAGGCCGCCGGGTGAGGGCGAACTTCGGCCGTCCCCTCTCGGGAATCCGCGTCGTCGATCTGACGTCGCTCCTGCCGGGCGGCATCGCCACACGGCTCCTCGCCGACCTGGGCGCGGAGGTCGTCAAGGTGGAGCCGCCCGGGGGCGAGGCCGGGCGCCACTTTCCGCCGCTCGACGACGGACTCAGCGTCTACTACCGCCTCACGGCGGGCGGCAAGAAGGTACGCTTCCTCGACCTGAAGACGCCAAAGGGCCGGGCCGCGCTGGACGGTCTTCTCACCCGCGCCGACGTCCTGATCCACTCGCTGAGGCCCGGCGCTGCGCAGAGGCTCTCGCTCTCTCCGAAAGACGTCTCCGTTCGGTATCCGCGTCTCGTCCAGGTGCGCATCGCGGGCTTCCGGCGCTCTTCTAAAGCGGGCCACGACGTGAACTTCCTCGCCACGTCTGGCCTTCTCGACCTGAACCGCGACGCGCGCGGCCGGCCAGTCATCCCCGGCTTTCAGATCCCGGACGTCGCGGGCGGGGCGTGGCCCGCGGTGACCGCCGTCCTGACCGGCCTTCTCGAGCGGGAGCGGACGGGCCGGGCCATGGCGGTGACGGTGTCCCTCCACGAAGGAAGCCTCGCGCTCCTGTCGCTCGGCGCTGCCGAGTACCTCGCGACGGGGCGAATGGCGAGCGACGGCGCCCTGGTGACGCACGAGCTCCACCCATGCTACGGCCTCTACCCGACGAAGGACGGACGCCTCCTCGCGGTGGCCTGCATCGAGCCGAAGTTTTGGGCCGGCTTCTGCATGGCGATCGGCCTGCCGGATCTCGTCCCGCTCCAGTACGCCTCGGGCGTGGCGGGGCGAACGGCCCGGCGGCGCCTCGCGGCGGCGACGCGGCGCCGGACGTTTGCGGAGTGGACCCGGCGGCTCGAGTCGCTCGATGTCTGCGTGACGCCCGTCGCGACGCTCGCCGAGGCCGTGCGGGCGGAGCTCCGGCTGGAGAAGGGCCGCGGCGTTTTTCGCCGCGGCAGGGACGGACGCTACGAAATCGTCCCGAGGATCCGCTGAATGTTGCCGTTCTTCGAGGACCTTAGGACGGAGGAGCAGCGGGCCCTGGCCGAGACTGTGCGCCGCTTCGTGAGCGCCGAGGTTCGGCCCTACTACGCCTCCACGCCGCCGGACCAGTTCCCACGCCCGCTCTTTTCGCGGCTCTGCGCGATGGGGCTGGGCGGCATCCCGTTCCCGGCCGAATACGGCGGGGGAGGCGCCGACTACGCGACGTACGCTCTCGTCCTCGAGGAGCTGGCCGTCGCCGGCGGCGCGCTCGCGGGCACGCTTTCGGTCCACGGCCTGCCACAGCTCATCCTGAGCCTGTTCGGAACCGAAGAGCAGAAGCGCCGGTACCTGCCGCGCCTCGCCAGCGGCGAGCTGCTCGGGGCTTTCGCCCTGACCGAGCCCGAGACGGGCTCCGACGCCGCGGCGATCGCGACGCGCGCGGCTGCCGACGAAGACGGCTTCCTGATCAGCGGGAACAAAGCCTGGATCACGCACTCGACCGTCGCCGACCTCTTCGTCGTCTTCGCCCGGACGGGCGAGAAGGAGATCTCCGCGTTTCTAGTCGAGAAAACCGCGCCGGGCCTTGTGCCTCTTCCGCCGGAGAGGAAGATGGGACTCCGGCGATCGCCCACCGGCGGACTCTGCCTCGCCGGCGTACGCGTGCCGAAAGGGGCGCTCGTGGGCCGGCCGGGAGACGGTCTTGGAATCGCGCTTGCCGCTCTTGACTCGGGGCGCATCACGATCGGAGCCCTCGCGGTCGGCCTCTGCCGGGGGGCTCTCGACGCCGCGCTCGGCTACGTGAGAACGCGAAAGGCCTTCGGCTGCCCGCTGGAGAAAAACGACGTCGTCCGCGCGCGCCTCGCGGAGATGGCCGCGCGAACGGAGGCGGCGGCCGCCCTCGTGCGCGAGGCCGCGCGCCTCCGCGACTCCGACCGGCCGTTCTCGGCCGCGGCCGCGGCGGCGAAGCTCGTCGCCACCGACACCGCTCTCTTCGTGACCGCCGAGGCGGTTCAGCTCTGCGGGGCGACCGGTGTTTCCGAGGACTTCCCCGCCATCCACCTCCTCAACGACGCGAAGATCACGCAGATCGTCGAGGGCGCCAACGACGTGCAACGGATGGTCCTGGCGCGGGCGCTCCTGACCTGAGGAGGCGCCGGAAAGGAGTCGCGATGTGCGGGCTCATGCAGCACGATCGGCTTGTCGTCAACCGACCTGCTCCCTAAA
>DAIOUV010000018.1:0-16473 GCA_036759345.1 Acidobacteriota bacterium
GGGAGGTTAGCTCAGCGGCAGAGCGTCTGCTTTACACGCAGCAGGTCATCGGTTCGATCCCGATACCTCCCACCACCGCTTGCAGCCCCTCACCGCCTCTGTATACTCCGCGTCCCGTCCCGCGGCGGCTGTTATGGGACGGAATTCGGGGTCGTAGCTCAGTTGGTTAGAGCGCAGGCCTGTCACGCCTGAGGTCGCGGGTTCGAGCCCCGTCGGCCCCGCCACTTTCTCCCTTCCTCCCATCTCTCACTTTGGACGCTTGGAGGCCGAGTCTCGTTCCATGGGAATTCTCCTGACCACAGCCGGTCTCACGAAGGCCTTCGGCTCGCATCCCCTGTTCGAGGGGATAGCCTGTTCCGTGGACTCCGGCGACCGCATCGGCCTCATCGGCCCGAACGGCGCCGGGAAGTCGACGCTGCTGTCGATCCTCGCGGGCGAGATCCCGCCGGACGAGGGCACGCTGGCCACCCAGAGGGGCCTCAGGATCGGGTACCTCTCGCAGATGCCGGTGTTCCGCGAAGGCGCGACGATCCGCGCGGCCGTGCTCGAGGGCGCGGCGGGCGCGCACGCCGGCGAGGAGGAGTGGGAGGCCGCGTTCGCGGCGGACGAGTACATCGCCCGGCTCGCGCTCGCGACGGAGGGCCGCTCGCCCGAGACGCCCGTCAGGGCGCTCTCGGGGGGGTGGAAGAAACGCGTTGCGCTCGCGCGCGAGCTCGTGCGCAAGCCCGATCTCCTGCTCCTCGACGAGCCCACGAACCATCTCGACGTGGAGGCGATCCTCTGGCTCGAGGAGCTCTTGGCCCGCGCGCCGTTCGCGACGCTCACCGTGACGCACGACCGGCTGTTCCTGCAGCGCGTCGCGAACCGGATCCTCGAGCTCGACCGGCGGAACGCGAACGGCCTCCTCGACGTCCGCGGCGACTACGCGACGTACCTCAGGGTGAAGGAAGAGCGCCTGGCGACGGACGCGCAGCGGGAGTCGTCGCTCCGGAACCAGCTTCGCCGCGAGACCGAGTGGCTCCTCAGAGGCGCCAAGGCGCGCTCGACGAAGCAGCAGGCGCGCATTCAGAGGGCGGGCGTGCTCGAAGACGAGGTCGGGCAGCTGTCGGACAGGAACCAGTCCCGCAACGTGCGCCTCGACTTCCAGTCGTCCGAGAAGAACCCGAAGCGGCTCATCGAGGCGAAAGGCATCGGCAAGGCCTACGGCGGAAACGTCCTCTTCTCGAATCTCGACCTCCTCGTGACGCCTGCGAGCCGGATCGGCCTCCTCGGGCCGAACGGCTGCGGAAAGTCGACGCTTCTTCGGACCCTGCTTGGAACGGAAGAGCCCGACACGGGGGAGGTCTTCCGCGCGGAAAATCTCCAGCCGGTCACGTTCGAGCAGGGCCGCGACAGTCTCGATCCGGAGACGACCGTCGCGAAGACGATCTGCCCCGAAGGGGACCACGTCGATTACCGCGGCTCTCTCGTCCACATCCGGAGCTACCTCGACCGGTTCCTGTTCAAGGAAGAGCAGAAGGACATGAAGGTGCGTCGCCTCTCGGGCGGCGAGCAGAGCCGGCTGCTCCTCGCGCGGCTCATGCTGAAGAAGACGAATCTGCTCGTCCTCGACGAGCCCACGAACGACCTCGACCTCCCGACGCTTCAGGTCCTCGAGGACTGCCTCGCGGACTTCCCGGGCGCCGTCATCCTCGTGACGCACGACCGGTATTTCCTGGACCGCGTCACGAACCGCATCCTTGCGTTCTCCAGGGACGAAAAGGGCCACGGGATGCTCACGGCGCTCGCCGGCCTCGACCAGTGGGAGGCGTGGTACGCGGAGCAGAAGGGCACCGCTCCCGCACGCCGCTCCGCCGCAAAGATCCCGGCGCGGAAGCGCCGGGTCGGCTTCAACGAACAGCGGGAGCTCGACGGGATGGAAGAGCGCATCCAGACGGCGGAGGCGGCCCGCGACGCCTTTCGCGAGGAGAGCGAACATCCCGCGCATGCCAGCGACGCGCCGAAGCTCGTCGCCCTGCTGGCATCGCTCGGGGAGAAACAGGCCGAGATCGACCGCCTCTACGCGCGCTGGTCCGACCTCCAGCGCCTCGCGTCGAACGTCCCGGCGTAGGGGCCCGAATTTTTCTCCTTTTGCACGGCGCAGAATCGACGTATCATGCCCAAAATACACGCGTGAAATTCAACCGCCGGATCCTTTACGCCTCGTTCTCGACCGCGCAGGTCGCGCGCCTGACAGGCCTGTCGGCGCGGCAACTCGATCACTGGGACCGCCTCGGCTTCCTGTCGCCTTCTCACGCGAGCGCGGCGGGCTACGGATCGCGGCGCCGCTATTCCTTCGCGGACGTCGTGCGCCTTCGCCTCGCGGGGAAGCTGCGCGCGGCGGGATTCGGCCTCGCCCAGGTGCGCCGCGTCGTGGAGACGCTTCGCCGGCTCGATCCGACCCGGCCGGACGTAACCGGTGCGCGGCTGCTCGTCGCCGGCCGGAGGGTCCTCTGGGCCTCGAGCGACAGCGAGCTGGTGGACCTTCTCCAGGGGGGGCAGCTCATGCTGGTCTTCCCGGTGGGAGAAGCCGTCGCCGACGTCGTGCGTGCCGTGGAATCGCTCGCGAAGGAGAGCGACGGCGGGCTCGTCGAAGCCGCCTCCGTGCGGCGCCACGGCTGAAGAGAACTAGAGAACGCAAGCCACATGCTGCCCGAAGAAGATCTTTCCGCCCGGGTAGTCCGGCTGGCTCGTCTCGGGCGCGCCCGCGGCTTCTCTCGCGAGCGGTTCGAGCGGGAGCTGGTCGCGGCGAGCGAAGGCGTGACGCGCGCCGAATTGCTCCGGCTGCTGCTCGTCGAATGGACCGGGGTGACGGTTCCCTTGAACGAGGTTTCCCGCCTCTGGGCGCGCGTGGAGCGCGCGTGGGGCAAGATGGACGGAGTGCTCGGGGCGCCCGTCTCGCTCCTGACGGCGCTCCTCCACGAGTTCCACAGCCGCCTCGGCAAGCTGAAGGAGCCGCGCATCCTCTCGGACCACGAGATCTCGGCCCTTCGCGTCAATGCGATCACCGACCCGCTCACGGGTCTCTATAACCGCCGCTTCCTCCACGATCATCTCGAGCGCGAAGTCTCGCGCGCCGAGCGCGCCGGCGGTGTCGTGTCGGTCCTCATGATGGATCTCGCGGGATTCAAGTCCATCAACGATCGGCTCGGCCACCCGGTGGGCGACGGGATCCTCGTGCGCACGGCGAAGGTCATCCGCGAGTCGCTCCGCGTGGTGGACGCGGGCTGCCGGTACGGCGGCGACGAGTTCGTGACGGTGCTCCCGAACAGCGACGTGGTCCACAGCCTCGCCGTGGCCGAACGCATCCGGCACAAGGTCGCCGCCATCCGGTTGCCGCTTCGGGTCGGCCTCAAGATGGGTCTGAACTACGGTGTCGCGACGTTCCCGACGGACGGGCGCCTGCTCGATTTCCTCCTCAAGATGAGCGACATCCGGCTCTACGCGTCGAAGCGGCAGAACGCCAAGCCCTTCGAGAAGACGCGGCGCTTCCCGCGTTTCAACGTTCCGGGCCTGACGGTGAGGATGGGCGGAAGCGGCGGCATTGCCCGGAAATCCACGACCTCCGAGGTGCACGACATCTCCTACGGCGGGATCTCCTTCATGACGAACAGGGAGAAGACTCCCGACCGGATCGAGGGAGAGATCCTGCAACGGCACAGCGGTGAGCCGCACTGCGTGGCGATGCGCCGCGTGAGCGCGGTTCCCCTGGCGGACGGTCGCATGCGGGTGGGGTGCGCGTATGTGCACTGAGCCGGAAAGGCGCGCGCGCGCTCCGAGGTCGGTCTGGACGGGCGCCCGCCGCTGAGCGCTGCCGCGGGGGCAGGCCTTTTCGGGCCGGCCTTCCTGTCTCTGTCCCTTCTCGTCCTGCTCGCGTCGGGCGCGGCCCCTCCCGCCGAGGTCCCGGCCCTGGCGGGGCTCGCGGCCGCCGCGCTCGTGTCGGGCGCCCTTCTCGCGACCTCTCTCGGAACAGGCCTCCTCGGGCTCTTTGCCGCGCCGCTGCGCCTCCTCGTGCCTCTCGCTCTCACGCTCGTCGCTCTCGCGAGGACGGGTGGGATGGCGAGCGATCTCTTCCCGCTCCTGGTCGTTTTCGTCGCGGTCGAGACGGTAATCTCGCGCGAAGGCGGGCGCTTCCTCCTCGTGGGGACGTACGCGGGCCTCGCCCTCCTCGTCGTCCTGTCACCGGCCCCCACGGCGGCGGCGACGCGATCCCTGGCCCTGCGTTTCGTGTGGCCGGCCGCGGCGGCTCTCGGAGTCGAGCTCGCCTCGCGATCGAAGGCGCCCGCGCGGGTTTTCGAGTCCCGAGACGTCAAAGGCGACCGAGTCGAGAGAGACGACAGGGGCGACCGGGACGCCCTCCGCGATCCGCGGGCCGAGGTGCTCCACGACCTGAAGTCGCCGCTCACCGTCCTGCGCGTCTACAGCGACCTCGTGGCGGAGGCCGCGCGCCGTGGAGAGCTGCCCTCGGAAGCGCATCTCGCGGGGTTCGCGCGCGAGATGGCGCTCATGGAGTCGCTCGCGGGGGTGCCGCCGCGGACGCCGGCTTCCGTGCCGCTCGCGTCGGGCCCCGCGGCTCCTTCGGCCCCTTCGGCTCCTCCCGCGCCGCGCTCCGATCTCGTGCGCGTCCTCTCCACGCTCGTCGAATCGTACCGGCTCGCCCACGGAGGCCGCATGCGCCTCGAGTTCGTGGCAGAGGGCGCCGAGATTCCGGTCGCCGCCGATCCGGTCGCCCTCCAGCGCGCGTTCCGGAACGTGCTCGACAACGCGGTCAAGTACACGCCGGCCGGCGGCCAGGTGCGCGTGCGGGCGAGCGTGGTTGCGCAGCACGCGTTCGTCGTGATCAGCGACACCGGAGCCGGGATGACGCCGGACGAACAGAAACATGCGTTCACGTTCGCCTGGCGGAGCCCGTCCGCGTCGGCCTCCGGCGTGCCGGGGCGGGGCATTGGTCTCGGCGTCACGAAGGAGCTGCTCGAGCAGAACGGCGGAAAGATCTCGCTGCTCTCGGAGCCGGGGCACGGGCTCGAGGTTACGATCATGTTCCCCATCGCGCGCGAGGCCGGCGCGTGAGCGGACGTATCTTCGTCGTGGATGACGATCCGGCGATGGTCGAAGCGGTGGCCATGGTCCTGTCCCTCGACGGGTTCGAAGTGGACGGCGCGAGCGACAGCGCGGCGGCGCTTCGGGCGGTCCTGCGCGATCCTCCGGCGCTCCTCGTCCTGGACGTCAACATGCCCGGCCTCACCGGCTGGGAGCTCTGCGAGATCGTGCGCCGCCAGCCGCTCACCCGCGACCTGCCCATCCTTTTCCTGACGGGGCGCAGCGAGGTGCGCGACCGGATCACGGCGATGCAGGTCGGCGGGACCGACCATCTGACGAAACCATTTCGCGCCGAGGAGCTGCGGGCGCGCGTGCGCGCGCTGACGGCGGCCGCGCCGGCAAGAGGAGAAGCATGAGAGCGACGAGAGGGCGACGAGCGGATTCCCTGAGGCTCGTGGCGGAGCGGATGCCGGTGGACGTGCCCGAGATCGAGAGGTTGCGCCTCGAGTCGCTTTTCCACGACGCCATCACGGGCCTCACGCTGCATCCCTTCGCCGACCTCAAGGGGGAGCGCGTCGCGAACCTTGGCGTCATCTACATTCAGCTCGGGCGGTTCGCGGGCGTCGAAAGCCTCTACGGATGGGAGTTGTACGACCGCATCCTGCGGGTGACGGCGGCGAGCCTGCGCGAGGACGTCGCGTCCTCGCCGCTCGCGCCCGGCCTCCTCGTCATGTCCTTCAACGGCTCCGACGGCGTCTTCCTTCTCTTCGACCTCGCGCGGCGCGCCCCCGGCCGGCGCGGTGTCACGCTGGAGGCGGAGGCCGCGCGGCTGCGTCAGAGCGTCGGCCGGCGCCTCAAGCAGGCGCTCGGACGCTCCTCGGTGGACCTCATGCACATTCACGCGACCGCCCTCGTGATTCCGGACGACCCCCGCGTTCGGCCTTCCAGGCAGGTCATGCGGGCGCTGGCCGAGGCGACGCGCCTCGCGGACGCCCGCGAGAGCGGCGAGAAGAAAGGATTCGTCGAGCGTCTCAAGGCCCTTCTTTCCGCGAAGAGGCTTCGCGCCGTGTTTCAGCCCATCGTCGGCGTGGCTTCCGGCGACGTGCTCGGATACGAGGCGCTCATCCGCGGACCCGCTGGTCACGAGCTCGAGATGCCCGACGAGCTCTTCGCGGTGGCGCGCGAGGGAGATCTCGTTCTCGAGCTCGAGAGCCTGTGTGTCGAGACCGTCTTCTCGTCGCTTCCGCGGGTCGCGCGCAGCAAGCGCCTGTTCGTGAACGCGTCGGCGCGGCTTCTCACGCACTCGGTGTTTCTCGACGACCGGAATCTCGCCGAGATGGGCCGCATGCACGGGGACGTCGTCCTCGAGCTGTCGGAAAAGGAAGTCGTCTTCAACTACCCGGCCTTCCGCGAGGTCGTAGGCAGACTCCGGGCGGCCGGCTTCGGATTCGCCATCGACGACGCGGGCTCGGGTTACTCGGGCCTCGAGTCCATCGTGCAGCTCCGCCCGGAGTACGTGAAAGTGGCGCACACGCTGGTCTCGGGGCTCGACGAGGACCGGATCAAGCGCGAGATCGTGGGGTCCCTCGCGGCGCTGGGCAAGCGCATCGACGCCGAGCTGATCGCCGAGGGCATCGAAACGCCGCGCGAGCTCGAAACCCTGAGGAGCATGGGCGTTCCGTGGGGCCAGGGCTTCCTTTTCGGGCGTCCCGCCGCGCGGCCCGTCGTGATGCGCCCCGGCGTTCGCGGCGTCCACGAGGCGTGACCCTGGGCGATACAATCTCCGGGAATTTCAATGGGCATCGCAAGCTTTTCAAATACGCCGCCGGAGTTCGACCACTACACGATCTCCCGCGTCCTCGGCGAAGGGGGAATGGGGCGCGTCTACCTCGCGAATGACCGGAGGACCGGCCTGCCGGTGGCGATCAAGGTCATGTCAGGGTGGGCGTCGGACCCCGAGCTGCAGGCACGGTTCCTCAAGGAGAGCCGGATCCTCTCGGCGCTCAGCCACCGGAACATCGTGCGGTGCTACGAGATCACGGAGTCCCGGGACGGCATTCTCTCCATCGTGATGGGGTACGTCGACGGCGTCGACTTCCGCGCGTTCGAGGGGCGGCCCTTCCCCGAGCTCGACGCGGTGGCCGTTCACGGCCACGCCGTTTTCGGAGCCGAGATCGGAGACGAAGCATCCGTCGGGCCCGAGGGTGACCTGCGCGTGCCGGCGCGAAACATCGGGGGAGGGGAGCTGGATGTCGCTCTGCGCGAGACGGCCGATCACCGAAGCGCCCGGTTTCAGGAGGAATTCCCTCACGGGCTCGTCGCCCTCGAGAAGTGAAAGCCGGGCGCGCGGAAGGACGATCGTCGCACTGTGAGACGGCGTCGCCACCGGTGTCCCGTCGGCGGGCACCCCCGGACTGGAGAGGATTTTGGCGCCGGGAGATGTTGGCCGCACGGCGGTGATCACTGTCCCGTCGGGCGTGAGGTCGTCTCCCGCCGGGTGCGCCGCGGGAGGCGCGGGAGGCGCGGGAGGTGCGTGCGGTGCGGGCGGGGGAGGCACGGGCGCGTGCGGCGCGTGCGGTGCGGGCGGTGCGGGCGGGGGAGGCCCGGACTGGAGCGTTCCGGCCTCGAGCTCCTCTTCCGAGCGGAATGCGGCCGCGAAGGTGCTGCGCATCTGGAGCACGTCCTCGAGCTGTCGGTGCTCCTCCGCGAGGCGTTTCTCGCAGTCGGCGAGGCGCTTCGTGAATTCGTCGTCAGGAAATTCCCCGAGGCCCTTACGGAATTCGAGCTCTTCCTTCTCGAGCGAGACCTGTTGCACGGCGAGCTCGACCTCGACGCGCAAGACCTTGAGGCGCTGGTACTCGCGGAGGGCCTTCTCCTTGAGGGGCTGCGACCCGGGCGCGAGTTCGCTCTTGCGCGCTTCGTAGTCGCTCTTGACGCGCGCGTACACGACCGGCGAGACGTTTTCGTTCTTCGCCTCCATTTTCGCGAGGCGTTCCTCGAGAACCGTCTCCTCCTTACGGATTCGGACGAGCTCGCCTATGGGGGACAGGTCGATCTGTGTGAGTTCCGCTCGCATCAAGGTGTCTCCCGGGGGTCTGAGTGTAGCGCTCTGCTAGAGTCCAATGCGGCCGGATTCCCTTGTGACTGCTCTCGACCGATCCCTTCTCCTCGGCGCCGGCCTCCCGCTCGTGCTCGCGATCGTGTTCGTGGCCGACCGCAAGGGGGCCTTCCGGCACGACGCGTTCTCGTCGCCCTTCCGGAAGCGCGCCGCGCTTCTCCTCCTCGTTCTCGTCCTGATCGCGACGACGCTGCTGCCCGCGGCCGCCGGGGGGCGCGCCCCGGACGTCTCGACGCTCCGCTTCTTCCAGGTGTTTGCCGTGCAGGCCATTCTCGCGGGCTTCCTTCTCGGCTGGTGGCTGCTCAGCGGAAGGCCGCCGCTGCGCTCCTTTCTCGGGCTCGACTCGAAGCGCCCTCTCGCGGAGGCGGGCGCCGGCGTCGCGCTGGGCCTCATCGGCTGGACGCTGACGATCGTGGTGGGCGTCTCGGCGGCCGTGCTCTTTCGCGCCTTCGACTACGACCCGCACCACACCGTGCCTCCCCTCGTGGGCTGGCTCGCCTCCCGTCCCGCCGCGCAGAGGGGCCTCCTCGTCCTCCTTGCAATGACGCTCGAGGAATTTCACTTCCGGGCCTTCCTTCAGCGCCGCCTGGGGGCCGTCCCGGCGTCGATCCTGTTCCTGCTCGCGCACGCCGGCTACGGCGAGCCGTTCTTCTTCGTCGGACTGCTCGCGATCACGACCGTCCTCGCGGCGGCCTTCCGCAAGACCGGAAACGCCGTCGCGTCGATCTTCGCGCACGGCACGTTCGACGCCGTTCAGCTCTTCATTTTCCTTCCCGTGGCGCTGAAGCTGATAGCGGAGAACTGAGGGTCCTTTCCGGCGCGGAGGCGTGTGCCGCGGTCCGGCCGCGCACGACCTCGACGCGATCGGCCACCGTGGTCACCGTCGCGGCGAAGCGGCCGTCCGGGCGGGCGTAGAGCGATTCCAGCGCGGTCGCGATTCGTTTCGCCGCGGCCGGCGACGTCGCGCGCAGGCGCCACACGAATCCGACCGGCAGCGTGCCGGCGCCCAGCGACTCCTTCGGCTCGAAGAAGACGACGCGATCGTCCTGCCACTCGGCGGCGAGCGCAGCGGCGTTCGTGGCCCCCGCGCGCTCGAGGAGCGTTCCGAGCATCCACTCCCCGAAGGTGTCCTCGTAGAGAAGGCGCATTCCGGGGGGAACGCTAGCGGACGACGGGCGATCGCCGGCGTTGAGGAAAACGTGCGCAGCGCTGGCGCGTTCCGGGTGGAGGATTTCGGATGTCGTCCGGGGCGGCCGGGCATAGGTGGCGTCGACCGCGGGCCAGCCGCCGGTCTTCTTCCGCGCCTGGATCCACGCCGTTCCCCCCACGTACGGAAAGAGCATTTCCTTGACGAAGAACGGCGGCACGCCCTCGGCGCCCTCCACGGCAGCGCCCTTGGCGAGGCCGGACATCATCGTGGCAAGGGTCTCCTCGCCGAAGAGTGTTTTCGCCTCGTCCGGCAGCCGGGTCAGGAGCGCGTCCATCATCACGACGGTGGCTTCTCCCTCGAGGAAGGCCTCGAGTGCGAGGAGGCCGTCGGACGAATCCTGGAGCGCCTTGAGTCGTGGCACGAGGTCGAGGCGGCGGTCCTGCAACGCGTGCGTCAGTTCGTGGGCCAAGAGCGTGTCCTCGAGCAGGGTTTCGGCCGAGAGGCCCAGGGCGGGGGCCCCGGCCACGGCCGTCTCGGCCGTCCGCTCCGGCACGATGAAGAACTTCTTCTCGGCGGGATCGTAGAAGCCGGCGACCTGTCGTGCGTAGAGCGCCGTGAGCTTCTGCTCGAGGCCCGGCTCGGGGTCGAAAAAGCCGGCGGCCGCGAGAGAGGCGGCGTAGCGGGGAAACGGCGCCGGCAGGTCCTCGACGAGCTTCCTCGCGAGCACGCGGGCGAGGTCCTTCTCGTGCAGGATCGCCGAAGCGACCGTCCCGGGAAACGGCACGCCCCGGACTCTCTCGACGAGCTTCTGGGCGCCCGCTACCGCTTCGGGGAGGCGTTCGGCGATCGGGCGCTCGGCCGCCGCGGGCGCGACCGGAACGAGGAGGGCGGCCAGGAGCGCGAAGGCGGGAAGCCGGAGCGATGGACGGCCCGCGGCGCGCTCGCGTATCATGCGCCCGCCTTTCGGGATGACGGGGGAGGTAACCATCGAGGGTCGAGCTTAGCAGCGCGTCTCCTCGTTCATCTGCAATGACGGAATCGTCCGCTTCGCCGGGACCGATCGTGCTGTGGCTCTCCAGCAGGTACGAGAACCTCGAGCTCGGCCAGGCCGTGCTCGAATACGTCTGCCGCGTGCGGGGCATCGAGAACGACGCCGAGCACTGGATCGGGGTCGCGCTCCGCGAAGCCCTTGCGAACGCGATCAAACACGGGAACCGCCAGGATCCGTCGCGTCGCGTCATGCTCACCCTCGGAGGCTCGACGGACGACCTCGAGATCGTCGTCGGCGACGAGGGCGAAGGTTTCGAGACGGCCGCGGTCGCGGATCCGCTTGCGCCCGAGAACCAGATGAAGACTTCGGGGCGCGGCATCTTCTACATGAAGACGTTCATGGACGACGTGACCTTCTCGCGCGGCGCGCGCGGCGGCACCATCCTCACGATGAGAAAACACCTCGGCGGAGACCAGAAGAAGGGAGTACAAGCACGATGAAGACCACGGTGACCACGCGCGATGTCGGCGACGTCAAGATCGTCGAGCTCCACGGCAAGATCACGATCGGGGCCGGCGACCTGCAGATGCGGGAGGCGATCCACACGGCCGTGAGCGCCGGTGCGACGAAGCTCCTCATCGACATGAAGGACGTCACGACCATCGACTCCTCGGGCGTCGGCGAGCTCGTGGGTTGCTACACGACCGCCACGCACAAGGGCGCGAAACTGAAGCTCGTGAACCTTCCCCCCAAGATCAGCGACGTCCTCACGGTGACGCAACTCATCACGGTGTTCGACGTGTTCACGAACGAGAAGGACGCGCTCGCGAGCTTCTGATGTTCGGGAGAGGGCGCGGTACCCGTCTTCCCTCCTAGGTGAACGACGTGGCCGCGCCCGCTGCTTCTCCCGCTTCCTCTCTCGCCCTTTCGCGTCTCCTCGCCGAGGTGCGCGCCGCGGTCGACGCGCGGCTTCCGGCCCTTCTCGCCGGCGAGGCGCACGTCCCCGATCCGCGGGATCCTCTCCCGTCCGCCACGCGAGAGGCGCTTCTGTCGCCGGGGAAACGGGTGAGACCGGCGCTCGTCGTTCTCGCGGGAGACCTGTTCGAGGCGTCCCGCCCGCGCCTCATCGACGCCGGATGCGCGATCGAAATGGTGCACGCGGCTTCCCTCGTCCTCGACGACCTGCCGTCGATGGACGACGCGACGCTGCGGCGCGGCAGGCCGGCGCTGCACGTGGCGCACGGAGAAGGGAACGCGATTCTCGCCGCCGTCACGCTTCTCGCGCGCGCCTTCGGCCTGCTGGCGGAGGCGGGACTGCATGCGCGCCGCGGCGGCATCCCTGGTTCTCTCGCGCTCGACCTCGTCTCACGCCTCGCGGACGCCTCGGGGCTCTTCGGGCTCGCCTCCGGCCAGGCGCTCGATCTCGCGACGGACGAGACCGGCGCGACGTTCGACCGCCTCGAGACGATTCATGCGCGCAAGACGGGGGCCCTCTTCGTGGCCTCTGCCGAGTTCGGCGCCGTGCTGGGCGGCGCGCGTGAGAAGGAGCTGGGGGCCGTTCGCTCTTACGCGCGCAACGTCGGACTCGCATTCCAGATCGTCGACGACCTCCTCGAGACGCGCGGCGACGCGGGCGAGACCGGCAAGTCCGCCCGCCGCGCGCCCGCACCCACGTTCGTGCGACACGTCGGCGAGGCGGGCGCCCGTACGCTCGTCGCCGAGCTGACGCAGCATGCGCTCGACTCCCTGAAGCCCTTCGGGAAGAGGGCGGACCTGCTGCGCGAGTTTGCGGCGATGCTGCGGGACCGGAAGAAATGATTTCGCTCGACGCCGCCCGCGAGAGGCTGAGGGAGCGGGGTTATCTCGAGAGGGGGGTCGAGGGCGCGGTCCTCAAGGGCGCGCTGGCTGCTCGGACACGCACACGAGCGTTCCTCCTCGGCGCGTCCACGGGGGCCGCGTTCCTCGCCGGGGCGGTGGCTCTCGCCCAGACCGTGTTGCACGCGGTGTCTTCGGCGCTGCCGCTCCGCGACGCGGCCGTGCTCTTCCTCTGGCTCTTCGCGGGCGCGGCCGCCGTCGCCTCCCTCGTCGTCCTCGCGCTCGTCCTCCTGGCCCTGCTCCGGGCCCGCGTGCGGGGTGATGCGGAAGAGGGTTCGACCGAGATCGCCGTGGCCTTCGGCGTTCTCGCCGGCGTCGCGGGCATCCTCGCCGCGCGGCCCGCGCTCGAAAGCGCCGGCGTGCCGGCTGCGGCCGCCGTGCTCACCGCCGTCGCGTTCGCGGTGCTCATCGCCGTGCGCGTCGCGCGCGGCCTCGCGTTCACGGTGCTCGCGGCCTCGGGGCGGCTCTTCGTGACGCGTCCCTCACGCACGTTCCTCGCGTGGGCGCTCGCGGGCGGAACGCTCGTCCTCGTGGGGATCTCAGCGGTCCTCTTCCGCGTTCCGGTGGTCGGAGACGCCCCCCTCGTCGTGGCGGCGAACGGCCGCCGCGTCGTCGTGGTCGGCGTGGACGGATGGACCGCTTCGCTTTCGGGAGAGGGCGCGCGAGCGTCCTACGTCAAGGAGGCGCGGGATCCGGCGGCCTTCTGGACGACGGTCGCGACCGGGGAAAGCGTGAAACGCCACGGAATCGGCTCGCTGGATCTCGTGCGCGTCGCGGGCGTCGGCGCGCCCGTGCGCCCTCTGGCGGGCGCCAGGTGGTACCTCCGAAGCGTCCTTCCGGCTTTGCGCCTCGCGCGGCGCGAATCGGTCACGGCGAGCGCCCGGCGCGTGCCGGCCCTCTGGGAGGTCGCGAGCCGCGGAGGAATCCCGTCCCTCACGGTGAACTGGTGGACGACATACCCCTCCGAGGAGGGGGGCGGGACGATTCTCGGGAACCATCTCTTCTTCGCTGCCCGCTCGGGGGGAGCGCTCGCGGGGGAGGGCTGGCCGGCCGAGGCGGCGGAACGCGCGGCGCGCCTCGCCCCGCGCGTAGCGCCGGAGCCCGGCTCGCTCGAGCGCCTCGTGGCGGACGCGGGGGGACTCGACGATTTCGCGCTGGCGGCGTTTCGGGACGCCTGGCGGCGCGAGGGCCCGCGGCTCGCTCTTCTCTACCTGCCGGGGCCCGACATCCTCTCGTCCGCCCTCGCCGACCCCGAGCGCGGCGCGGCGGACCGCGTCGCGCTCGCCGCGGCCCTGACCGAGGAGACGGCGAAGCTCCGCGCGTTCCTCCTCGACCCGGGCCTCGCGCCCGCGCCCGACCTTCTCGTCGACGTCCTCGACGCCGGAAGACGCGAGGAGGGCGGCATCGTCCGGCTATCCGGGCCCCTGGCGCGCGCGGGAGCCGAGGCCACGCTCGCCCCCGCGGATCTCGCCCCGACGGTCCTCTCCGTGCTCGGTGTCCCCGCCTCGCGGGAGATCGCGGGGCGCGTGCGGGGCGATCTCCTCGCAAAGGGAGCCGTCGACGGCGAGACCGTAGCGTCGTGGGGCCGGAGGCGCGTGGCCGCGCAGTTGCCCATCGACCCGAAGGAGTACGTCGAGAACCTGCGTTCGCTCGGCTATTTGAGGTGACGGACGCCCCGTGCCGCGGGGCCGGTCAGAGCGACCGGGTATTCGTCATCATCGAGAGGAGCCTGAGGCCCTTCGGGATCGACGAGAAGGCGTGGAAGAGGAGGACGACGCCGTCTTCGGGCGCGCGCACTTCCACGAACGCATCCTGCGCCCGGGGCGGAAGAGTGCAGCGTGTCGGGTCCACCATGCGGGCGATGAGGTCGCCTTTTCTCACGGGCGTGCCGGGGGAAAGCGTGGCGTCCACGAGACCCGAGGCCGGGGCGTAGATCGACTTGTAGTCGTTCACGCTGCACGCCACGATCCGGTACGCGGGATCGTCGGGCTCGCCGTCGAGGACCCCGTAATAGCGCAGCGCCGAAGCGATGCGCCTGGCGTCTTCGACGCCCTGCGCCATCGAGAAGGCGTTCATTGAGCCCAGCTCGACGGTGAATCCGTCCACGAAGCGCCGCACGTCCGTGCGATTCAGGCGACGGAAGGCCTCGGCGAGGTCGTTCCACGGCACCCAAGATGCCTCGTCGAGCGCGCCGGCGAAGCGGGGCGGCACCTCGAGGACGAACGGAAACCCCAAGGCGCGCGTCGCCGCGGTCGCGCCCTCGGGCGCATAGACGTAGCGCGGGGCGCGGTCACCCGTGTGGAGGTCGAGGACGACGTCGGCTTCGATCGCGACCTCCTGGATCGCGAGAGCGAACTCCAGGCGCGCCTCCATCCCCCACGGGCCGGCCGCGTCGCGCACGGCGCCGAGCGCGGCCTTCAGGGCTTCGCGGAAGCCGTCCCGGATCTCGGAGAGGGTCGCGTCGCGGTGGACCGCGGCGAAGGCGTCCACGTCGACGTAGCAGGCGGAGCTTCCGCGCGAGGGACCGGTCAGGTTGATGTAGCCCCGGTTGAAATTGACGCCGGTCGCGAGATCGTAGACGCCGGCGACGTAGTCGCCGATCTGCTGGCTCGCGGCGATCGGGTTGACGCGCGGCACGAGGATGAGGCTTCCGCGCGGCGGCTCCTTCTCGAGGAGGTCGAAGAGCGCGAGGATGGCGGCATTCCCCTGCAGCTCGCCTCCGTGCACGTTGGCCTGGACGTACGCGAGCGGGCGCGGGTTGCGCCCATGGCACCAGAAGACCGGCGCGGTCATCGGCTGGCCGACGGCATTCGTGCGGAGGACGATCTCTTTGCGCTCCCAGTGGGCCATGTGCGAAGGGAAGTTTACAGGTGAGCGGATGACCCCGCTCAGGGCTTTTCCGCCCCGCCGGACGCCGCCGATGGCGGCGGAGGTGGGGCGTCGCTCCATCCCCCGCCGAGCGCGCGATAAAACGAGACGAAAGCCGTGAGCCGATCGCGGCGCGTCTGAACGAGGGCGGTTTCGGCGGGCAGGAGCAACTGAAGCGCGTCCAGGACCTCGAAGTACGCCGAGAGGCCCGACTCGTACCGCAGCGTGGCGAGGCGGACGGCCTCGCGCGTCGCGTGGACGGAACGGTCGCGCTCCGTCTCCTCGGCGGCGAGCTTCTCGATCGCGACGAGGTTGCTCGAGACCTCTCCGAGGGCGCGCGTGAAAGCCCGCTCGTAGGAGACGAGGGCCTGGTCGAACAGCGCGCGGGCGACGCGTTCCTCGGCCCTGAGGCGGCCCCCTTTGAACAGCGGACCGAGGAGGTTCGCGCCGATCGACCACGTTCGGCCCGCCGTGAAGAGATCGGTGAGGTCCGCGCTCTGCCCGCCGAAGAACCCGGTCAGGCTCAGCGTGGGGTAGAACGCCGCGCGCGCCACGCCCACGTTCGCGTTCGCGGCGACGAGACTCTGCTCGGCGGCCCGCACGTCCGGCCGCCTCAGGAGGAGCGCCGACGGCAGGCCCGCGGGCACGACCGGAGGCATCGACTGCTCCGTCAGCGCGCCGCCGCGCGGCACGGGCCCGGGCGCGCGCCCGAGGAGGAGCGTGATCTGGTTCTCACGCGCCACGATGCGCTGTTCGAGGGCGGGAATCTGGGCCGACGCGTTCGCGAGGAGAGCCTCGGCGCGCGCCGTTTCGAGGGCCGAGGCGGCGCCTCCCGCGAGCCGGCGGCTGAAGAGGTCGTACGTGTCCTGGAAGGTCGCGCGCGTGCGCCGCGAGATCTCGAGCTCGGCGTCCAGGTCCCGGAGGTCGAAGTACGCGGACGCGACGTCCGCGACGAGCGACAGAACGACGGCCCTCCGGCCTTCTTCGGTCGCCAGATACTGAGCCCGGGCGGCCTCGTTGAGGCGCCGCACGCGTCCCCAGACGTCGAGCTCCCAGGAAACCGAAACGTTTGCGGTGACGAGATTGCCGGTGGCGTCGCTGGGGGTCGCGTAGGCGGATGTATGGGAACGGCCGGCCCCCGCCGAATACCCGAGATCGGGGTAATAAAGCGAGCCGGCGATCCCATAGCGCGCGCGGGATTCCTCGACCCTGGCGGCGGCGAGGCGGACGTCGTAACCGTTCCGGAGCGCTTCCTCGATGAGCGAGCGCAGCACCGGGTCCGCGAAGACATTCCACCATTGGGTGTCTGCGAGCGACGTATCCGACGCGGGCCGAGACGATCCGTAGAAGTTCTCCGGCGCGGGAAGCGCGGGCCGCTGGTAGTTCGGACCC
>DAIOUV010000018.1:16573-38016 GCA_036759345.1 Acidobacteriota bacterium
GCGACGACGACCGTCCCGAGAATGCGCCGCGAGGCCGCGCCCGCGCCCTGCGCGAGCCATAGCGGCACGCACCCGAGGATGAACGCGAAGGAGGTCATGAGGATGGGGCGAAGGCGGATCTGCGCGCCCTGGAGCGCGGCCTCGACGAGGTCTTTCCCGTTCTCGCGCTTCGTCTTCGCGAACTCGACGATCAGGATCGCGTTCTTGGCCGCGAGGCCGATGAGGACGATGAGCCCGATCTGCCCGTAGACGTCGAAGTCGTAATGGCGAAGGAGGAGGCCGAGAAAGCCGCCGAAGACCGCCACGGGCACCGAGAGAAGCACGCTCAGGGGGAGGGACCAACTTTCGTAGAGGGCCGCGAGGATGAGAAAGACGAAGACGAGCGAGAGACCGAAGACTCGCCCGGTCGTCCCCGCGGCCTTCTTCTCCTGGTACGAGAGATCGGACCAGTCGTAGCCGATCTCACGCGGGAGAGTCTGCGCGGCGACCTGCTCGAGCGCCGCCATCGCCTGGCCGGAGCTGTAGCCCGCGGCCGCGCTTCCCGTGATCTGCGCCGCGCGGTAGAGGTTGAACCGCTGCGTGTACTCGGGCCCCGCGGTCTGCCGGATTGTCGTGAGAGCCGAGAGCGGCACCATGCCTCCCTGCGTATTTCGCACGTAAAACGAGCCGATGTCCTCGGGCTTCACGCGGTCCGGGGCGTCCGCCTGCATGAAGACGCGCCACTGACGGCCGAAGCGGTTGAACTGGTTGACGTAGGTCCCGCCGAGAAAAGTCTGGAGGCTCTGGTAGACGTCAGCCACGGGGACGCCCTGCTTGAGCGCCTTGTCCCGGTCGACGTCGACGAAGACCTGGGGGACCGCGGCGCGAAACGTGCTGTTCACGCTTCCGATCTCGGGTCTCTTGCGCGCGGCCTCGAGGAACTTCTGCAGGTTGTCGTTCAGGAGCTCGACGGTGCCGCCCGTTCGATCCTGGAGCCACAGGGAAAAGCCCCCGGACGCCCCGAGGCCGGGAATCGCCGGCGGCATGAACCCGAATACCGCTCCTTCGGGGATCTCGGAGCGGAAGCGTTTGTTCAGGCGGTCGATGAGCGTCCTGGCGTCGAGGCCGTCCCTGTCGCGCTCGTGCCAGGGCTGGAGCGACACGAAGTAGAAGCCGTTGTACGTCGCCGAGACGTAGGAAAGCAGGCTGAACCCGGCGACCGTGTTGTAGTACTTCACGCCCTTCGTCTCGGCGAGGATCTTCTCGACTTTGCGGCAGACGTCGTCGGTGCGCTGCAGCGACGCCGCGTCGGGGAGCTGGACGTTCAGGTAGAAGAAGCCCTGGTCCTCCTCGGGAATGAAGCTTCCCGGGATTTTTTTTCCGAGGCCCCCCGCGAGAACGGCGAAGCCGCCGAGGATCAGGAGAGCGATGAGCGAGCGGCGGATGAGAAGGCTGGAGACGGAGAGGTAGCCCTTCGTGGCGCGCGCGAAGGCGCGGTTGAAGCCGCCGAAGAAGCGCGCGAAGAGGCCCTTGCTCTCCGTTCGCGGACGGAGCAGCAGCGCCGAGAGCGCGGGGGCGAGGCTGAGCGCGTTGAACGCGGAGATCAGGACCGAGATCGCGATCGTCACGGCGAACTGCTTGTTCAGTCGTCCCTGGATGCCGCCGAGGAACGCGACCGGCAGGAAGACCGACGACAGGATGAGCGCGATCGCGACGACCGGACCCGACACCTCGCGCATGGCCTGCAGCGTCGCCTCGCGGGGCGTCATCCCCTCCTCGATGTGGTGCTCCACGGCCTCGACGACGACGATCGCGTCGTCGACCACGAGCCCGATCGCGAGGACGAGCCCGAAGAGCGAGAGCGTGTTGATCGAGAAGCCGAGGAGGGGAAAGACGGCGAACGTGCCGATGAGCGACACGGGCACCGCGACGAGCGGGATGAGCGTCGCCCGCCAGTTCTGGAGGAACAGGAACACGACGAGGAGGACGAGGAGCATCGCCTCGCAGAGCGTGATGACGATCTCCCGGATGCCTTCGGTGACCGGCGCCGTCGTGTCCACCGAGACCGCGTAGTCGATGTCCTCCGGGAAGCGCTGCTTGAGCTCCTCCATCGCCTTCCGCATGGCTTTGGAGACGGCGAGCGCGTTGGAGCCCGGCGCCTGGTAGATGCCGATGATCGAGGCAGCCTTCCCGTTCATCCGGCCGACCTGTTTGTACGAGAGCGCGCCGAGCTCGATCCGGGCGACGTCGCCGAGGCGCACGGAGGAGCCATCCGGGTTGAGGCGCACGACGATCTTCGCGAACTGCTCGGGGGTCAGGAGCCTTCCCTGGGACCTCACCGCGTACGTGAACTCCTGCCCCTTCGGAGCCGGCTCGGCGCCGACCTGGCCGGCGGGATTCACCGTGCTCTGCTGCTGGATCGCACGCGTGAGATCGCCCACCGTAAGGCCGAGCTTCGCGAGCTGGTCCGGATGGAGCCAGATCCGCATCGCGTATTCGGACGCGCCGAAATTGACGACCTGTCCGACGCCGTTGACGCGGTAGAGCGCGTCATTCACGTTGATGAGCGCGTAGTTCCCGAGGAACAGGCCGTCATACGTGCCCTTGGGCGAATAGAGCGAAATGAGCATGAGCGGCGTGCCCTGCGTCTTGCGGTAGGTGAGCCCGAACTGGTTCACCTCGACGGGAATGCTGGGCAGGGCCTGCGCGACGCGGTTCTGGGCGTTGACCTGGTCGGCGTTGCGGTCGGTGCCGACCTCGAACGTGACCCGGACGGTGATCGTACCGTCGTTCGCGTTCACGGATTGGAGGTACAGCATGTCCTCGACGCCGTTCATCTGCTGCTCGATCGGCGTCGCGACGGACTGCTCGATCGTGAGCGCGTCGGCGCCCGGATAGGAGGCCTGGATCTGGATGAGCGGCGGGACGATGTCCGGGAACTGCGCGACGGGGAGCCCGAGCATGGCGATGAGTCCCCCGAGGACCGTCACGATCGCGACGACGATCGCGACGATGGGCCGGTTTATGAAGAAGCGGGCCACGGCGTCACTTCCCCGCGGCCGAGGTGAGAGGCGCCGCCGTCGCCGAAGTCGTGGAAGCCGCCGCGGCCGTGGCGTCGACGGGCGAAACGAGCGTCCCCGTCTTCACGCGTGAGAACCCCTCCACGACGACGCGCTCGCCGGGGCGGAGGCCCTCTTCGATCACCCACAGGCTCCCGATGCGTTCGGCCGCCTTGACCGTCCGGACCTGGGCCTTGTCGTCGGGGCCGATGACGGCGACCTGATACGCGCCCTGCATCTCGTTGACCGCGCGTTGGGGGACGAGGATCGCGCCCTTCCGCACCTTCACGACGGCGCGCACTTTTGCATACTGGCCGGGGCGCAGAACGTTGCCGGGGTTCGGGAAGAGTCCGATGGCCGCGATCGTGCCGGTCCGCACGTCGATGTTGCGCCCCGTGAGGAGCACGTGCCCCTTGTGGGGAAACACGGTGCCGTCCGAGAGGACGAGCTCGAGCTCCGTGTTCCGCATGGCGGGGTCGCGCACGAGCTCGAGGTACTCCTGCTCGCCGAGCTGGTAGAGCACGCGTAGGGGGTCGACCTGCGAAACGGTCGTGAGCACGGTCTGCCCGTTGACGAGGTCGCCGACCTGCTGCTGCGCGATTCCGGTGATGCCCGGAATCGGGGACGTGACGCGGGTCCACGACAGGTTGAGCCGTGCCTGCGCGACGGCCGCCTCGAGGGCGCCGACCGTAGCCCGGGCGCCGCGCCGCGCGGAGCGGGCGTTGTCGAGCTCCTGCTGGCTGACGGCCCGCTGGACCGCCAGAGGCTCGGCGCGGGAGACGTCGAGGTCCGCCTTCGCGAGCGCCGCCTTCGCCTGCTCGAGGTTGGCCTCCGCCTGCTGGTGCTGGGCCTCGAACTGGCGGGGATCGATCTCGAACAGGAGCTCGCCCTGCGGGACGAAACTCCCTTCCTTGTAAACGCGCCTCAGAAGGTAACCCTCTACGCGCGGGCGGATGTCCGCGTTCACATCCCCCTCCGTCGTGCCGATCCACTCCCGGAGGATCGGCTCGTCGCGTTGGATCGCCGGCGTCACGACGACCTTCGGAGGAGGAGCGGGCGCCGGGGCCTTCGCGCGGGAACAGGCGAAGGCCGCGAGAGGGAAGGCAAGGACGAGGAAGCGTCTGGTCATTCGATTTCTTCTCCGCCGGCTCCGCCGGGAACGGTGAGGACGGGACAGGAGGCGCCGCGCACGATCGGGTGCGTGGTTGAGCCGAGGACGTGAGGACGGATGCCGACCACGAGAAGGTCGGCGGATTCGTCGTCGGCGCTCCGCAGAAGGGCGTGCGAAGCCGAGCCCGGAACGACCCGGGTCGAGACGTGTCCCGAAGGGAGGTCGAGGCAGGCGACCGCCCGCCTTAGGCTCTTGCGCGCCTCCTCGAGGAGAGCAGGGCGGTAGGATGCGGGAACGAGGCCGTGTCCGCCCTCTTCCGGCAGATCCTCGACGGCGTGAACGACGAGGAGCTCCGCTCCGGTCCGGCGCGCGAGCGCCGCCGCGTAACGGAGCGGCGCGGAATCTTCGAGGTCGGCGCCGCAGACGATCCTCTTGATCGGGCCCTCGGCATGCCCGGTGCCGCGCACGGTCGCCACGGGCCGCCCGGCCCGGTGCAGCACGCTCTCGGCGACGGAGCCGAGCATAAGTCGCTCGACGCCCCGGCCGCCATGGGTGCCCATCACGATGGCCGAAGCCCGAAGCGCCGCAGCCCGCCGGACGATGGCCGTGGCGGGATCGCCCGCGGCGAGCTCGGTGTGGACGGTGAGGCCGGCCTCGAGGAGCGGGCCGGCCAGCGCCGCGAGGCGAGTCGAATCGGTCTCCGTCTCGCCTCGCTCGGTCGCGTGCAGCAGCGTGACGGAGGCGCCCGTGGCGCGGGCGAGCGTCGCCGCGAAGTGCGCCGCGCCCCCCGCGAGATCCGTGAGGTCGACGGCGCACAGGAGGGGGCCGGACATCAGCGGTCTCTCCCGGGCGCTTCGAGGCCCCGGAACACGAGCTCCCGCAGGAAGTGGGCGTCGGCTTCAGGAGCCGGCGGCTTCTTCTCGTTGATGCGCCGGAGGATGAGGTCCCGGGCCGCGCCCGCGATCGCGATGGCCGCGCGTTCGGGATCGGCGCTCTTCACCTCGCCGTGCCGCCGGCCTCTCCGGATGATCTCGGCGAGATGCTCGATGTGATCCCGGTAGTTCCGGCTCTGGCGCAACCTGCGGTCCTCTGAAGACTCTCCCGAGGCGAAATAGAGTCGGAAGAAGTCCCGGTTCTCGTCGAAAAAGGCGAACTGCGCGGCGAGAATGAGCTCGAGCGAGTCCGCGAACGTCCGACCTTTGTCTTCCGCGCATCGCAGGCGCTCGAGGAGCTGGCCGACCGCCGCCTCGACGGTCTTCTCGAGGATCGCGTCCCGGGAGGGAAAGTACAGGTAGACCGTCCCCTTGGCGACTCCCGCCTCGCGGGCGATCTCCTCGACCGTCGCCTTCGAGAGCCCCGTGCGGCCCACCACGCGCATCGCGGCCTCGCAGATCGCGCGGCAACGAAACTCCCCGACCACCTGTTTCTTCGTCTGCATAAACGTTGAATTGTCAGTTCAAGAAAATGACCACTGTGTTATTTGTACTGACCGGCCGGTCATTGTCAAGTCCGGACTCAGCCGCCGCCGCTTCGCTACTCCCTGGCGACGGGCACGAGGAAACTCGTCGAGACCTTGCCGCTGCCCGAATTGCCGCCCGCGCCGCGAAGCTTCGCGAGGTCCAGGGTGACGGTCACCGTCTCGCCCGGCGCGAAGTCGCGTGACGGGGAGAACCTCAGGAGGCCATCGCGCTCGAGATAGGAGACGGTTCCCGCGATTTCGCCCGACTTCGACCCGAGCGCGAGAACCGCGTTCTCGCCCACGCCGTCCGGCGCGAGCGGCGCGGAAAGGAGAAACGTGACAGTCAGGCGCCGTGCGGACACGACGGACCCTTTCGCGGGAAACACGTCGGCACCATCGGGAACGGGGCCGCCGGACCCGCCGGGACCGCCGAGCGGGATCACGACGAAGACGGGCGGGAGGGGCGGCAGCGGCGGGGGAGGAGGCAGGTGGCGGGCGCCGGCGATCGCGAGCACGACGAGGGCGACGATCGTCACGGCCGCGAGGACGATCCAGAAGACCGGCACCTTCTTCAGGACGACGCTCAGAGTCGTCTTCTCGCCGGCCTTCACCTCGAACGTCTTGTCGCCCGGGTTCTCGAGGGGCTCGATGTCTCCCTCGGGCGTGAGACGCCGGGTCACCCGGAGGCGGTATTTCCCTGGCGAGAGATCGGGAAGGCCCCAGGCGGGAGCCATCGAGCGACCCACGGCCTCTTCGCCCGTGCCGGTCACCCGCGCGAGCTCGGAGAGGATGGGAAAGGAGGCCACGCGCCCGGCGTCCCGCTCGCTGGCCTTCTCGAAAATGGCGACGGCGAGAGCGCCTGCCCGTGGCGCGGAGGCGTTTCGAGCGTCGGACGGAACGTCGAGCGCCGCGCGCGAGACGCCGATCGAGACGCATCCGTCGAGGGCGAGCGGCGCGAGGACGACGAGGAGGAGGCGCGCGGTGGAGCGCAGAAGCGAGCGTCGCATGCGGGAGTTCTCTCACGAAGCATGCCACTCTGCGTGTCCTCCGGGGGAAACACGCTTCCTCTAAGATCGAACGCGCGATGAAGACCGCCTTCACCGAAGCAGCGAGCATCGAGGTGCCGCTCATCTGCGGCGCGATGTATCCCTGCTCCAACCCCGAGCTCGTCGCCGCCGTCTCGGAGGCGGGCGGGATCGGCGTCGTCCAGCCGCTCTCCCTCGTCTTCGTCCACAAACGTGACTTCCGCGCCGGGATGAGGGAGATCCGCTCCCTCACGAAGAAGCCCGTGGGGCTCAATGTGCTCACGGAGAAGTCCCTCTCGTCCGTCTACGCCAAGCGCATGTCGCAGTACGTCGATGTCGCGCTCGAGGAGGGCGTCCGGTTCTTCGTCACGGCCCTCGGGAACCCGCGCTGGGTCGTGGATCGCGTGAAGAGTGCGGGGGGCGTCGTCTACCACGACGTCGTGGACCGGCGCTGGGCCGAGAAGGCCGCGGCGGAGGGCGTCGACGGGCTCATCTGCGTGAACCGGCGGGCGGGCGGGCACCTCGGGAAGAAGAGCCCCGAGGAGCTCTACGCCGAGCTCGTCGATCTCAAGCTTCCTCTCGTCTGCGCGGGCGGCGTCGGCAGCGCGAAGGAATTCCGCGTGATGCTCGATCTCGGGTACGCGGGCGTCCAGTGCGGGACGCGCTTCATCGCGGCGACGGAGTGCACGGCGCACGACGACTACAAGAAGGCGATCCTCGATGCCGACGAGGAGGACATCGTCCCGACCGAGCGCGTCACGGGCGTGCCGCTCGCCGTCATCAAGACGCCGTTCATCGAGCGGATGGGGACGAAGGCCGGTCCGATCGGCCGCCTCATGCTCAAGGGCCGGACGACGAAGCACTGGATCCGCGCGTGGTACTCGCTGCGGTCGGCATTCCGTCTGAAGGACGCGTCGATGAAGGGCGCGACGTCGGGGGACTGCTGGCAGGCGGGGAAGAGCGTCGCGACGATCACGTCCGTCGAGCCGGCGGGGGAGATCGTGCGCGGCTTCGGGGCCGCGCTCGACTAGTGCGATGCGGGCCGTTCTTTTCGACATGGACGGAGTCCTCGTCTTTTCCGAGGACGCGTGGTTCGCCGTCTACAACGCCACGCTCGCCGGGTTCGGCCACGCCGCCATCTCCCGCGAGGATTTCGACGCCATCTACGGGAACGGCACGGAGGCCGACCGGGCGACGTACATGAAGGAGCGCTCCGTACCGGAGATCGACGCGGCCTACGCGCGTTTCTTCGCGGAGCGCCTCGATGCGATTTGCGTGAATCCCGAGTCCGCCGGGGTCCTCCGGACTCTCCGCGCGGCCGGGGTGCGGACGGCCGTCGCGACGAACACGAACCGGCCGCTCGCGGACCTGATCCTCGCCCGCGCGGGGTTGGCCCCGCTCCTCGACGCGGTCGCCTGCGCGAACGAGGCGGGCGCGGGAAAGCCGGACCCCGCGGTTGTGCGCCTCGCGGCTGAACGGGTCCTCGTGCCTCTCGCGGAATGCCTCTTCGTCGGGGACTCGAAATACGACGCCGAGGCGGCCCGCCGCGCGCCCGTGGCGTTCCGGGGGTATCGGATGGGGGCGACCTCGAGGATCGAGTCCCTTGAGGACATCCTCGCGATCCGGATAGACTTCTAGGGAACAATGACGAACGCCGAGACCCAAGGCCGCCCTGGCGGCCCGGCTCGGGGTTCCAAGGAAGTCCTGAGAACCCCTGAGAACCCTCAGCCCCGGGATTTCGTAAGAGAATTCTCATGACGACGGACTGGAAGAGCCTGGCGAAGGAGACGGTTCACTCCTTCGATGCCGATGAGGTGCGCGGCATGTGGGACGTGGACTGGCAGCGGGCGAGGAGCGTTTTTCTCGCCGACCACGAGGCCGAGATCGCCGCCGAGCCCCGCCGCTGGAGCGGCGAGGAGTTCGGCGACGCGCGCATCGAGCACTTCCTCTTCCGGAAGGCGTGTGCCGCGCCCTCCGAAGTGGTTTCTTCGCTCGTGCGGGAGCTCGACCGGTTCCTCGGCCGCGCCGCTTGCGACGACGACGTCTCGATCGCGGCGATCAGGCACAAGACCGCGTGAGGGCATCCCCGGCGCCGCTTTCCCCAGGACGGGGGCGGCTCCTCGTCGCGGCGGCCGCACTTCTGTGGTCCTCGGGCGGGCTCGCGATCAAGCTCGTCCCGCTGTCGGCGTTCGGCGTCGTCTTCTGGCGGTCGTTCGTGTCGGCGATCTTCCTGCTCCTCGTGTTCCGCCCGTCACGCGCGCGCTGGCGGCACGCGGCGCCATCCACGGTCGTCGTTTACGCACTCATGATCCTGACGTTCGTGTCCGCGACGAAGATGACGACGGCCGCGAACGCGATCTTTCTGCAGTACACGGGGCCGCTCTACGTCCTCGCCCTCGCCCCGTTCCTTCTGAAGGAACCGTTCCGCAAGGCCGACGCGGCCGCCGTCGGCGTCGCGCTCCTCGGCATGTCGCTCTTCTTCGTCGGCCGTCTGGACCCGGGCGCCCTCGCCGGGAACCTCGTCGCGGTGCTCTCGGGCGTCTTCTTCGGCCTCACGATCCTCCTCCTGCGCCGCGACGCGTCGGGTGACGCGATCCCGTCCGTCATCGCGGGAAACCTCGCGGCGGCCGCGCTCGCGCTGCCCTTCGCGTGGGGCCACCTGAGTCTGGACACGCGGGGCATCGCCCTCGTCCTCTTCCTCGGGATCTTCCAGATGGGGATCAGCTACGTCCTCTTCGTGAAGGGCCTGAAGACCGTTCCCGCGGCCGAGGCCTCGCTCCTCGGGATGCTCGAGCCGATGTTCAACCCGCTCTGGGCGTTCCTCGGCTTGGGCGAGCGGCCGTCGGCGTGGGCTCTCCTCGGGGGTGCGATCGTGCTCCTGGCCGTCGCGGGCCGGACGATCGTGGGCGCTAGAATGCGTCGTGCCTGAACAGAAGAAATCCCTTCGCGTCGCCGTTCTGACTGCGGTCTTTTTCGGCGCGATTCCTCTGGCATCGTGGGCCGCCCCCCCTCCCCGGGTCATCGTGCTCGGCTTCGACGGCGCGGACCATGCCCTCGTCGAGAAGGGCATCGCCGAAGGGCGCCTGCCAAACCTCGCGGCGCTCGCCGCGAAGGGCGGCTTCTCGGCTCTGAACCCTACGATCCCGGCCCAGACGCCGGTGTCGTGGTCGACGTTCTCAACCGGTCTCTCACCCGGCCGCACGATGATCTTCGACTTCCTGAAGCGGAACCCGAAGACCTATCGCCCCGAGTTCGCAATCGCCGAGGAGGGGAAGAAGAATTTTCTGTTCGGAAAGGGAAATAGGGTCGCCATACCCGCGATTCTCACGCTCGTCGCGTTTGTGCTCGTCCTTCTGTTGTCGAAGATTTTTCTTAGAAGGCGCGGGGGGGCGATCGGCCTGGGTATCGCTTGTGCCGCGGCGGCGGCGGCGGGCTTTCTGGGCGTTCGGGTTTCGGCTCTCCTTCCCTCTGAAATCCCCTGGCCGATCAACAACCGCCGCGGGACGCCGTTCTGGGAGGAGGCGGGCCGCAAGGGGATTGCCTCCGTCGTGATGCACGTGCCCGTCACGTTTCCCGCCGTGGACTACGACCACGGCCGGCTCCTCTCCGGTCTGGGCGTCACGGACGTGCGCGGGCGTGTCGGCACGCCGAGCTTCTACACGTCGGATCCTTTTTTCGCCCCGAAGAACAAGAACGAGTTCTCGGTCGAGCTCGTGCGGCTCGAGTCGAACAAGGGCACGATCGAGACGGAGGTCTTCGGCCCGTACAACAAGCTCTTCAAGGAGCCCGCCGTCATCAAGACCCCGATGACCCTGACCCTCGCGGCGGACGGCGGCAGCCTCACGGTCGCGCCGAAGGGGTCGCATTCCGTGACGCTGAAGCCAGGCGAGTGGTCGCCCTGGGTCGTTTTCACGTTCCCGTTCAACTCCCTGGTGAAAATGACGGGCATCGGGCGCTTCCACCTCGTGTCCACCTCTCCGGAGATCAAGCTCTACCTCTCTCCGATTCACTTCAACCCGTCGGACCTTCCGCCTTCCGTGAAGATCACGGCGCCCGGCGGCCTCGCGAAGAAGCTCGCGGACCGCTACGGCCTCTACAAGACGATGGGCTGGCAGATCGACACGTGGTCGATGAGCGAGGAGACGATCGACGAGAAGGTGTTCCTCGAGGACGTGGATCAGACCATCGAGCCGTTCCGGAAGATGATGAACGACTTCCTGGACGACCAGGAGGTCCGGCTCTTCGTCCAGATCTACGAATTCCCCGACCGCGTCGCGCACTGCTTCTGGCGCTTCCTCGATCCGCAGCATCCCGCCTACGACGCGGCGAAGGCCGCGAAATGGGCGCCGGCCGTGGACAGAACCTACGCTCAGATGGATGCGATCGTGGGCGATGCGATGAAGAAGCTCCACGAGGGCGACATCCTCATGGTCCTGTCCGACCACGGTTTCGCGACGTGGCGGCGGTCCGTGAACTACAACACGTGGCTCGTCGAGAACGGGTTCATGACGCTCTCGGGCAGCGAGGGCAAGCAGGCCGATCTCGAGATGCTGTTCGGGCAGGGCGAGTTCTGGCCGAACGTGGACTGGTCGAAGACGAAGGCGTACGCGATGGGCCTCGGCGACATCTACATCAACCTCAAGGGGCGCGAGGGGAAGGGGTCCGTCTCGCCCGGCGCGGAGTACGAGGCCGTGCGCGAGGAGATCAAGAGGAAGCTCGTGACGCTCGTCGACCCGAAGACCGGCCAGCGCGCCGTGTCGCGCATCTTCACGCGCGAGGAGGCCTATGGCTCCTTTGACGCGGACGTCATCCCGGACCTGTTCGTCACGAACACGGCGGGCACTCGCATCGGCTGGCAGGGGAGTCTCGGCGTCGTGACGAAGGAGATGTTCGAGGACAACGTGCAGATCTGGTCGGGGGACCATTGCTCCCTGGATCCGGCCCTCGTGCCGGGCATCCTCTTCGCGAATCGGCCGCTTCCGAAAGGCAAGCTGCCGGGCATCGCGGACGTGCCGGCCACGATCTACAACGTGCTCGGCGTGCCGCCGCCCGAGAAGCTCGACGGGGTGCCGCTCTTCTGAAAAGACTCTCGACGCTTCCCGCGGTTCTCCTCGTCGCCGCGGGCGTCCGGGCGCAGGAACCGGCGCTTCCCAAGCCCACGCCGGCCGCCGCCGACACGGTGACGCCCGTGCCCGAGAAGCCCGCGGCCTCTCTCGGCGTTGCCGAGCGCAAGGCAGAGCTCCAGGAGCTCAAGCGCCGCATCGCGAGCCTCAGGGGCCGCCTCGACGCGTCCTCACGGCGCGAAGCGGATCTCAAGGCCCAGATCGAGACCGCGGATCTCGACCTCCAGATCCAGACGGCCGAACGGCGCGTTCTCGAGCTGAAAAAGGCCGAAACCGAGCGCGAGGCCGCGCACGCGTCGTTCGAGCGCGATTCAGCGCAGAAGGAGGTGGGCGGCCTTCGCGAGGACCTCGCCATCCGTCTCTCCGCCCTCTACCGGATGGGGCGGCTCGGCTATCTCCGGCCGCTCGCGGCGGCGGACTCCGGGCAGTCGTTTCTCGCCGGCCTCCGCATCCTGTCGCATCTTGCCGGCCGGGACGCGGCCCTCCTCGAGCGCTACGAGACGGCGGTGACGACGCTGGGGGGCCGCCAGCAGGATCTTTCCGACCGGCGGAAGGAGCTCGCGGCGCTCACGGCCGAGAGCCGGAAGAAGGAGACGGTCCTCCTCGCGGCGCGTTCCCGAAAGGCCGCGCTCCTCGCGCAGCTCGAAGAGACCGCGCACGCCGCCAAGCAGCAGGTGACGAAGCTCGAAGACAAGTCCGAGCGGCTCGGAGCGCTTCTCGAGCTTCTCGAGGGGAAGGGGCGCGCCCTGGCGCCCGGAGCGGCCTCGATCCGCAAGTACCGGGGCGCTCTGGACTGGCCGCTCAAGAGCCGGGTCGCGGTGCCGTTCGGCCGCATCGCGAATCCCCGGTTCCCCAGGACGTTCCTGCGCTCCTCGGGCTGGACGCTCGATGCGCCGCCCGGGACCTCCGTGCGCGCGATCTTCTCGGGAGACGTCGTATACGCCCAGTGGCTCAAGGGCTATGGAAATCTCGTCGTCGTGGACCACGGCGACGGCGTCTTCACGCTATACGGGCGCCTCGCGACGGGGACGATCGCCCGCGGCGAGCGGGTCGCGATCGGCGACCGGATCGGGGTCTTAGGCGACTCGCCCGAAGACGAGGTCGCGGGCCTCTACTTCGAGATTCGGGACGCGCGGGCGTCGGCGGACCCGGCGCTGTGGCTCCGCTGAGGGCCCGCGTATCATTCCCGCCGTGAGCAAGACCCGCGCCCTCTCCGTCGCCGCATCCGCCTCTCTTCTCCTCGCCCTGTTCGTCGTCCTGCCGGGCATGGGAGCGGACGAGAAGGACAAGGAAGGCAAGGAAGCCCCCTACCGCCCGCTCGGCCTCTTCACGGAGGTTCTCGGACTCGTCCGGTCGAACTACGTCGAGCCGACGGAGTTGAAGCCGCTCCTCGCCGGTTCGTTCTCGGGCATGACCGAAGCGATGGACCCGTTCTCCGAATACGTTCCGCCGGACAAGATGGCGGCGTTCGCCGCATATGAGGCCGCGAAGGAGAAGAAGGAAGTCCTCGAATCGGGAATCGTCCTCGCGCGCCGCTTCGGCTTCCCCGTCGTCGTGGCCGCCATCGCGGGCAGCCCGGCGGCCTCGGCCGGCGTCACGAGCGACGACGTCATCGAGAAGGTGGATGGCCAGCTCACCCGGAACATGGCGCTCTGGGAGCTCGAGTCCCGGCTGTCGGGAAAGGCCGGAGGCCGCGTGCGTCTTGCGGTCGTGCGGGAAGGGAAGCCACGCCACCGCACGCTCGACATCGTGCGGGCCGGCTGGACGCCGGCCGCGCCTTCGGCCGAACGCATGGGCGGCGAGACGGTGATCCACGTCCCCTCGTTCACGCCCGGCACGGCCGCCGCCCTGAAGGAGATCCTCAAGCCGCTCGATCGGACCCGGCCGCTCCTGCTCGACCTCCGCAGCAATGCGATGGGGTCGTTCGACGAGGCGGCGCGCGCGGCGGCTCTCTTCGTGCCGGCCGGCCCTCTCGGCGAACTGTCGGGCCGCCGGATCGAGACGAAGACGTTTCATTCCGAGCCTGGCGAGCGCGCGCACGAGAGCCGCCTCGTCCTCCTCGTGGACAGCGGGACGGCCGGGGCGGCCGAGCTGTTCGCCTCCGCCGTGCGGAATGCGGGCACCCGCGCCGCCGGCGCGAAGCTCGTGACGATCGACAAGAGCAAGGCGGCCGCGGAGGACTCCGATCTCCAGGAGGCCTTCGATCCGGGTGCCGAGGCCACGAAGGACGCCGACAAGCTGAAGCTCGCCGTGCGCATCGTCGGAGAGCCCACGGTCGGCATGGGCTTCACGGCTCAGGTCGTGAGGCTCTCGAGCGGCGGGTCGCTCAAGCTCGCGGTCGGGAAGATCCGAACGGTCGCCGGAAAGGCGCTGTGTCCCAAGGGCCTGCAGCCCGACGACCGGGTCTTCCACGGGCCTCCGGACGAGGCCGCGGGCCGCCTCGATCCGATCCTCCAGCGCGGACTCAAAGTGCTGGTGGAGTTCTCGGTACGGGCCAAAGCAGCCGCGTGACCAGGCGGAAGGCGCGGGCCGACGGGGGTGGCGCGCGTGGCGGACGTCTCAAGGGAGCCCTCCTCGTCGTCCTCGGGGTCGGTCTCGGCGCCAGTGCGACGTTCTTCGTTCGGGCCTGCGCGCGTCGCCCCGAGCCGCCCGCTTCGGCACCCCGTCCCGCGCCAGCGGTCCCTACGACGCGGCCAGCCCCTCCGGGGGCCGCGCGCCCGATTCCGACGCTGCCCTCCGATTTCGAGCCCGTGGACCACGGCCTCGGAGGAGTCCTCGCGATCGTCATCGACGACGTCGGCTTCGATCCTCCTTCCCGGACCCTGCTTGCCTCGCTCGAAGGTCCCCTCGCGCTCGCCGTCATTCCGAACGCCTCCCACGGCGCGGAGGCGGCGCGGCTCGCGCGGGAGAAGGGCTGGGACCTCCTCGTTCATCTGCCGATGGACCCCGAGGCCGGCCGCGCCGAGAAGGACTCGCTCGGGCCGAAGGACGACGACGCGGCGATTCGCGCCGGCGTTCTCGCTGCGCTCGCGCGATTTCCCGGAGCGCTCGGGATCAACAACCATCAGGGATCGAAGGCGACGGCGGATGCGCGCGTCGTCCACGACGTCCTCGAGGTCGTGAAGGAGAGGGGACTCCTCTTCCTGGACTCGAGAACAACGCCGGCGTCCGTTGCCGGAGCGGAGGCGGCGAAGCTCGGCGTTCCCTTCCTGGCCCGCGACGTTTTTCTCGACGACGCGGCCACCGAGTCCGCGGACCCGGGCGGCGCGCCGGGCGCGCTCGAGACGGCGTGGGAGAAGGGGATCGCGCTCGCGAAGAAACGGGGGCAGGCCATCGTCATCGCCCATCCCCACGAGGAAACGCTCGTCTTCCTGTCGGAGAAGCTCAAGTTGCTCGGAAAGAAAGACGGTCCGAGAGCGGTACGCGTTTCCGAACTGGTCCCGTAGTCTTCTAAGAATTCTTGCGGTGCTCTTCGGCCTTGACCCGATTCCACTCGGCATCCAGATCTGCGAGGGGAACCTGCTTGATCTCTTTACCCTCGGCGCGGACGCGCCGCGCCACTTCCTCGAAGCGCCAGCGGAACTTGTCATTCGTGGACTGGAGCGCGGCCTCGGGATCCACGCCGTGCCGGCGGGCGACGTTGACGACGGTGAACAGGAGGTCGCCGATCTCGCCGGCCACGCGCTCCTTTCGCTCGCCGCCCGGAGCCGAAAGCTCGGCCTTGAACTCGGCGACCTCCTCGTCCAGCTTGACCAGGACGTCCGCATCGCGCTCCCAGTCGAACCCGAGGTCCGCCGCGCGCGAGGTCAGGCGCACGGCCTTGAGAAGAGCGGGAAGGGCGCGCGGGACGCCGTCGAAGGGCGAAGGAGGGCGTCCTTCCTTCTCCCTCTCCTTGCGCTTTAGCTCCTCCCATTGCACGCGAACGCCGTCGGCGTCGTGCACGGCGGCGTCGCCGAAGACGTGAGGGTGGCGCGCCACCATCTTGTCGTGAATGCGCCGCGCGACGCTTTCGAAGTCGAAGGCGCCGCGCTCTTCTCCGAGCCGCGCGAGGAAGACGATCTGGAAGAGGAGGTCTCCCAGCTCGCCCTCGAGCTCGCGCCAGTCCTCGCGGGAGAGGGCGTCGAGGACTTCGTAGCACTCCTCGAGAAGGTATCCGGAGAGGTCGCGGGCCGTCTGCTTGCGGTCCCAGGGACATTCCTTCCGGAGCCTTTCCATGAGCGCCACGAGGGCCCCCGCGGCGTCCGAAACTTCCATGCGAGCAACCTCCCTAGTTCACGTAAAATACGCTGACCCGAGGGGATTTATGTCCGAAAGTGAAAAGCCGATCAAGGTCGTGGATCGCCGCCTCTTCACGGCCGAGGGCGATGTGCGCGCGGAATCGCAGGCCGAATTCGCCGCGCCCGATCCCGCTCCGGAGCCGGCCGCCGCCACGCCGGAGGCTGCGCCAGCCGAGCCGGCGCTGGCGACGAGCCCGGCGTTCCTTCGTCTCCTCGACATGCTCGCGCAGACGGCGGCCCTCTACATGGAGGGATTCCCCGACCCCGCGACCGGCCGCCGCCAGGTGGATCTCGCAGGGGCCCGGCAGATCGTCGATTCCCTTCTCTCGCTCCGCGAGAAGACGCACGGGCGCCTTTCGTTCGAGGAAACCGACGCGATCGAAGGGCTCCTCGGAGAACTCCAGCTCGCGTTCACCCGGCTCGCGGGCGCCGCTAAGCCGAAACCTCCGATACCGCCTCCCGTAGCGAGGCGCGGCTGAGGATCATTCGGACGTCTCCGCCGGTCGGGCGCCGCACGGAGGGGCGCCGGTGGACCCCCGCGTCCCTCCTCGTCCTTTTCGCTTTTCTGGCGCTTCTCCCGGCGGTTCCGGCGTGTGCGCAGGTGCTCGTCGCGCCGGGCGAATCCAGCGAGACGGCGTTTCGAAAGCTCGTGCGCGGCCACTGGTTCGCCTGGCTCAGCGCGCTGGAAGAGGGAGATGCCCCCCTGGCACGCGCCAAGGTCGACGAAATCCTCAAGCACTCCCAGAAAATCGAGATCCGGCGGATGACGGATCTCTCCCTCTCGGCGACGCTTCTCGGGCGCCGTCAGCTCGCCGCAGGGAGGCGCGAGATCGCGCGCGAAGCGTTCACGGCCGCGATGCGCCTCGATCCCGATCTTCCCGATCCGCGCTGGGCGCGCCTTTCGCTCGCGGCGTCATCGCGCGCGTGGGGGGATCTCGTCCCGGACGTTTTCGGCGCACTCCGCGCGACCTTCGCCGACAGCGAGTCGCGCCGCGTCGTGCTCGTGCGCCTCGTCCTGATCTTCCTTCTCACGGCCTGCGCCGCCGCTCTCGCCGCCATACTCGTGCTTCTCGTGCGGCACGGGCCCCGGCTCGTTCACGACCTGAAAGAGTCGGCCGACTCTCTCCTGAATGGGCGCGTGCCCTCTCTCGCGGTCGCGGCATTCCTCGTCCTCCCCCTTCTCCTTTCTCTCGACGTGCTCTGGCTCGCCCTGTTCCTGTTCGTTCTTCTCTTCGGCTACGCGAGCGTGGAGCAGAAACTCGCCACGAGTCTCGCGCTTGCGCTCGCGATCCTGCTTCTGCCGGCGCTGGACCGGATTGCCTACGACCTGAGCATCACGTCGTCGCCGATCCTCCGCGCGGCCGAGGCGCTCGAGGAGTCCCGCTACGACCAGCGCGTCCTCGACAACCTGGAGGCGGCCAAGAACATCGTGCCCGACGACGTGGACATCCGGTTCCTCCTCGGACGCCTTTACCAGTCGCTGGGCCAGAACGATCGCGCGATCGCCGAATACACGGCGGGCTCGCATGTCGCCCCGCACGACATCCGGTGCCTCGTCAACCGCGGGAACATCCGGTTCGTGGACGGCGACCTGGGCTCCGCGCAGGAGGACTACCAGGAAGCCCTGAAGCGCGACGGACGGAGCATCGTGGCCCGTTACAACCTCGCCCTTCTGTACGCCGAGACGTTCCGGACCGTCGAAGCTGCGCAGACGCTTCAGGAGGCGCGGGCCCTCGACGCGCATGCGATTCAGAGTTTTCAGGAGACTCCAACGCTCGTGAAGGTCGTGTCGGTCGGCTACACGCCGGAGGAGGCGCGCGCGAAGCTCGAGCGCATGGGGCGGGACAACCGGACGCGGCGCCTCCTGGGCCACTACCGAGGCTACCGGCTCGGCGACGGACTCGGCCTCCCGCGCCTCCCGAAAGGCTCCGTGCCGGGTGACTTCGGCATTCCCCTTTTTTGGGCCGTCTTCGCCGCGATCGGCGTGGCTTTCATTCTCGACCGGACGCGCCATCAGGGACGCGGCTACGCATCCGAATGCCAGAAGTGCGGCCGGGCCTTCTGCCGGCTCTGCAAACCGCCGGGGGAGAGCGCCCTCCTGTGCTCGCAGTGCGTCCACGTGTATCTCAAGAAGGATGGCGTCGCGATCGAGACGAAGCTCCACAAGCTCGAAGACGTGAGGCGGCGCCGGACGTTCGAGGAGCGCATGCGGTTCGTCCTGAACAGCGTGCTCCCGGGCTCGGCCGCGTTCCTCGACTCGCGCATCCTGCCGGCCGTGGCCGCCTTCGGTCTCTTCGCGTTTGGGCTGCTCTCGGTCCTCGTGAGGGACGCGCTCGCGACACTCCCGCGACCGACGCTCACCGCCGGGACGCCGGGCGTCTTTTTCTGGCTGCTCGTGGCGCTCGCCGGCTGGATCGCCGGATTCGTTACGTCGACGCGGAAGGCCTGACGAATGGCACTCGAAGGCACCCTCCGGGATTTCTCTCTGGCGGACATCCTCCAGCTCATCTCGCTCCAGCACAAGACCGGCCTCCTGACGGTCCGCGGCTCAGCCGACACCGTGACGCTCGGGTTTCTCGACGGGATGATGGTGTCGGCCGAATCCTCCGCCCAGCGGCTCGACACGCGCCTGGGCACTGTTCTCGTGAAGACCCGGCGGCTGACGGCGGAGGCCCTCGCGCGCGCGCTCGAGATGCAGGCGCAGACGTTGCAGCGGCTGGGCTTCATTCTGCTCAAGAACGGATTCTGCTCGGCCCAGGACTTGCGCGACGGCCTCGACATCCAGATCAAGCGCATCGCGTACGGCCTGTTCCGCTGGACCGACGGCGACTACGTCTTCGAGCAGATCGAACACGTCGACTACGACGCGGAGTCGACCACGCCCATCGCGGTCGAGCGCCTCCTGATGGAAGGCGCCCGGATGATCGACGAGTGGCCGATCGTCGAGAAGGTGGTCTGGTCTCTCGATATCGTCTATCAGAAGGTCCCGGTCGAGCAGCCGGTCATCCCGGCCGAGGACGAGGACGCGGTCGAGGATGTCGAGGATTCGTCCCTCGCCAAGCGCGCCCGCGAGAAGCGTTTCGATCCGATCCGCGTTTCGCGTGCCGAATGGTCCGTCTACGAGCTCGTCGACGGCCGGCGAACCGTCGCCGAGATCAACGAGTTCGCGTTTCTTTCGGAGTTCGACGGCTGCAAGGCGTGCTTCGACCTCGTGAGCCGCGGGCTCATCGAGGAGAGCATGCCGCGGGCCGAGGAGCTCCCGGCGGAAGCGCTCGTCGCGGACGCCCCGGCCCACGTGCGTCCTTCGCGGAGGCCGATCGACGTCGCTCTTCTCGCCGGCCTTGGCCTCGCGGTCGTGGCCCTTCTCGCGCTCCGGTTCCAGGCCCGGAATCCTCTCAACCTCCTGACCCTGCCGCCGCGGCGCGTCCAGCTCGTGGACGGGTTCAAAAAGTCGCTGTCGCTCCTTCGGCTCCGGCGCGTTGCGGAAGGCGTCGATGCGTACACGCTCCTCTCCGGCCACCTTCCCGAGACGGTCGAGGCGCTCGTCGTGTCCCACATCCTGGCGCCGGCCGACCTCAAGGACCCTTGGGGAGCCACGTATCGCTACATCGTCCAGGGCGAGAAGTTCTACCTGGTGGGGTTCGATCCGCTCGGTCAGACCGACCCGGACCTCCTGTTTTCACGAACGCTCGTGCTTCGTGACAACCGGCGGGACGTGGATTTTCAGCCACGTCCGTCGAAGGAAATTACTATAGTAGAGTAGTTTATAGGTATCTTAAGTAGCGCTGTAAATGTATTCTCACAAGGACTTGACAATGACTCGCTAAGATCTTAGATTCAGGTCGGACCCAAGTGGGGACCCGGAAGGAAGACCTGAAATGAGCAAGATCATCGGTATCGACCTCGGCACCACGAACAGCGTGGTCGCCGTCCTCGAAGGCGGCACGGTCGAGGTCATCGCGAACTCCGAAGGCGGACGCACGACGCCTTCCATCGTCGCCTACGGAAAGGGTGGCGAGCGCCTCGTCGGACAGGTCGCCAAGCGCCAGTCCGTGACGAACTCCGAGAACACCGTGTACTCGATCAAGAGGTTCATGGGCCGCCGCGTCGACGAGGTCAGCGACGAAATGAAGATGGTGCCCTACAAAGTCGTCCGCACGGCGAACGGCGACGCGCGCGTCGCAATCGGCGGCAAGGAACTCTCCCCGCCGGAGATCTCCGCGATGATTCTCACGAAGCTGAAGGAGGCCGCAGAGGCCTATCTCGGCGAGAAGGTGGACCGGGCCGTCATCACGGTGCCGGCTTATTTCAACGATGCGCAGCGCCAGGCCACGAAGGACGCGGGCCAGATCGCCGGGCTCAAGGTCGAGCGGCTCGTGAACGAACCGACGGCCGCGGCGCTCGCCTACGGCCTCGACAAGAAGAAGAACGAGACGATCGCGGTCTACGACTTCGGAGGCGGCACGTTCGACATCTCGATCCTCGAAGTGGGTGACGGCGTCGTGGAGGTCAAGTCGACGAACGGCGACACGCACCTGGGCGGCGACAACATCGACCAGAAGATCGTCGACTGGCTCCAGGTGGAGTTCCGGAAGGACCAGGGGATCGACCTTTCGAAGGATCCGATGGCGACGCAGCGCCTCAAGGAAGCCGCCGAGAAGGCCAAGATCGAGCTCTCGACGACCGTCGAGACCGACGTGAACCTGCCGTTCATCACGGCCGACGCTTCGGGCCCGAAACACCTCAACATCAAGCTCACGCGCGCGAAGCTCGAGTCGCTGGTGGACGACATCCTCCAGCGTTCGGTCGGTCCGTGCCGACAGGCGCTCAAGGATGCCGGGCTCGACGCCTCGAAGATCGACGAAGTGGTCCTCGTGGGCGGCCAGACGCGCATGCCGAAGATCCAGCAGATCGTGAAGGACTTCTTCGGCAAAGAGCCGAACAAGTCCGTCAACCCCGACGAGGTCGTCGCCATCGGCGCGGCCCTGCAGGGAGGCGTGCTCGCGGGCGACGTGAAGGACCTCCTCCTCCTCGACGTCACCCCGCTCTCGCTCGGCGTCGAGACGCTCGGCGGCGTCATGACGAAGCTCATCGAACGCAACACCACCATTCCCACCAAGAAGTCCGAGACGTTCTCGACGGCTTCCGACGGGCAGACCTCCGTGGAAATCAAGGTGCTCCAGGGCGAGCGTGAGATGGCGGGCGACAACAAGCTGCTCGGCGTCTTCTCCCTCGTGGGAATCCCGCCGGCGCCCCGCGGCATGCCGCAGGTCGAGGTCACGTTCGACATCGACGCGAACGGCATCATGAACGTGTCGGCGAAGGACCGAGGCACGGGCAAGGAGCAGAAGATCACGATCACGTCCTCCTCGGGCCTCGACAAGAAGGAAGTCGAAAAGTTCGTGAAGGA
>DAIOUV010000018.1:38116-58761 GCA_036759345.1 Acidobacteriota bacterium
TACAAGATCGCCGAGGCGCTCTACAAGGCCGCCCCGGCGGGTGCGCCCGGAGGTGGCGGAAGCGACGACGGCGCCGCACCGGGCGGTCCGTCCGCGCCCAAGCCGGCCGACGACGTCATCGACGCCGAGGTCGTGGACCAGAAGAAGTAAGAGAATGGATTCGCGTCGCAAGGGGGCCCGGTCGCACGACCCGGCCCCGGCCGCGCGGGACGGCTACGTCTTCATCGGCGTGGTCGCAGAGCGGTTCGGCGTCCATCCCCAGACCCTTCGCCTCTACGAGCGCGAGGGACTGATCAGGCCTGCCCGCTCGTCTGGAAACACGCGCCTCTACGATCTCGAGACCGTCGAACGGCTCGAGATCATCCTGACCCTGACGCGCGAGCTGGGCGTGAACCTGGCGGGTGTGGAGGTGATTCTCGAGCTCAAGTCGCGCCTCGCGCGCATGGAGGGCGAGGTGGGACGTCTCATGGAATCCATCCGTGCCGTCGTGGCCGAGCGCGCGTCCCGCGGAGGGGAGTCCTCCCGGGCGCTCGTGATCCGGCCCCGCGGCGCCATCGTTGTTCGCGCGCGCTGACGAAATCCCCCGCCCGCAGGGTGAGAGGACATAATCGCGTTTGGTGAGTCAGCGCTTGCGTCCCGAAGACGACTCGAAGGTACTGAGAAAGTACCTCGACGACATTTCGCGGTACGCGATCCTGACACCCGAGCGGGAGCGGGAGCTCGGACGGGTCATCCAGAATCCGGAAACCACGGAAGACGCGCGGCGCGAGGCCGTCGACGAGCTCGTGCGCGGAAACCTGAGGTTCGTCGTCTCCTACGCGAAGCGGTTCCATTCTCCCGGCATCTCGTTCCTCGACCTCATCAACGAGGGGAACATCGGGCTCATCCAGGCCGCTCGCCGATTCGACGCCGAGCGGGGTGTCAAATTCATCACGTACGCGGTCTGGTGGGTGCGGCAGGCGATTTCGAACGCCTTGTCCGAGCAGTGGGGAGCCATCCGCCTCCCGCACAAGCAGGCGACTCTCCACTCCCGCCTCGGGCGCGTGAAAGAGGCGCTCTCGCGGTCGCTCGGCCGCGAGGCCACGATGGCGGAAATCGCGACGGAGGCCGGACTCCGGCCCGACGAGGCCGAGAACCTCCTCGCGATGTCGCGCAGCTCGGAGTCGCTGTCCGACGTTTTCGGAGCCGAGGAGGACCGCACGCTCGGCGACACACTCGAGCAGACCTCCGTTGCGGCGGCCGACGACCAGATGCTGCAGCGCTCGAGCGTGGAGCAGACGCGGGGCCTGCTCGAGTTGCTTCCGAAAAAAGAGCGCGCCATCCTCTGCCGCCGTTTCGGCATTCCCGAGGACGGCTCGGACGGCGAGCGGGAACCGATGACACTGCAGGAGATCGGCGAGGAGCTTCGCCTCTCGCGCGAGCGCGTCCGGCAGATCGAGGCGCAGGCCATCGCGCGCATCAAGCGCACGATGAAGAGCCGGGCTCTGAAGGCGTTCCTCAATTAGCCCTAGAATCAGGTCGTGGCCGCCAACGCTCCCGACCGCGAAGCCTGCACCCTGTGCATGGGGTTCGGTGTTCTCGAGACGGCTCAGGGCCGGATCGTGGCCTGCCGCTGCCAGGCCGCGGGTCTCGCCGAGGCCCGCATGAAAGCCGCCGAGATTCCGCAGCGCTACCTGAACTGCCGGGTCGAGAACTTCGATCTCAAGCGTCCCGGCACCTCTCCGAGCCACGTGAAGGCGAGCCTAGTCGCGCGCAAATTCGTCGAGGAATGGAAAACCCGCGACCGGGGACTTCTCTTTGTCGGGCCCGTCGGTGTGGGCAAGACGCACCTTTCGGTGGCGATCCTGAAGACCCTCATCGAGGACTACGGCGTGAGAGGCCTCTTCTGCGACTTCTCGGACCTTTTGGAACGGATTCAGGCGACGTTTTCGCGCACGAACCCCGACAGCGCCGACGACGTCCTTGCGCCCTATCGCGAGGCCGAGCTGCTGGTCCTGGACGAGCTAGGCGCCCGCCGCCCCACCGACTGGGTCCGCGACGTGCTCTACGGGCTCATCAACACGCGCTACAACCGCCAGCGCCTGACGATCGTCACCTCGAACTACTCCGACGCCCCGGCTCGTGCGGGGGAGGAAACTCTGGAGATGCGCATCGGCGCGATGGTCCGAAGCCGCCTCTACGAGATGTGCGACCTCGTCGTGCTCGATGGGCTCGACTACCGGGCGTGGCGCGCCGTCAAGGTCTGAGCCGATGTGCCCCTCCGCCCGCCCGGCGCCCGAGGCGTTCCGGCGCGGGCTCTCGGCGGTCGTCGCGAATCCCGGTCTCATCCTCGCGCCCCTGGCTTTCGGCCTCGCGACCCTCGCCTCGATCGCCGTGCCCGTTCTCCTCCTCTTCCTGAGAGTCGCGAGGTTTCCCCGCGGGTTCGGATGGAGAGCCTCGCCTTGGCGGGACCCGGCGGCGTTCCTGGAATCGCTCCGGAACCTTTTCGAGGGCTTGATGGTTTCTGCGTTCGCGCTTCTCCTCGGCCTTCTCGGGCTCCTCGCGGTCCTGCTCCTTCTCACGGCGCTCGCGGCGTTTCTCCGGGCAGGCATCACGGGATGTCTTCTCGCGATCGACGCGCACGCGGCCGAGGACGCCCCCCTCTCCGCCTTCCGCCACCCGGTGCTCGGATCGGTATTCTGGTCGTCCGCGCGCCGGAATTTCGGGCAATTTTTCGCGCTCGTGAACCTCTACGGCCTCGCGCTTTCGTGCGTCGTGCTGCTGCTGCTCCTGCCCCTCGGCCTCGCTGTCTTCGCCGGCACGTCGGCGCGCGGCGGCCTCACCGCCCTCGCCTTCGTGCTCTTCCTGCTCGTCCTTCCGCTCGCTTTCGGGGGATCGATCGCGCTCCGCGTCCTCTACCTCGTGGCGTGCCGGCTGGCGGCGAGCGAGGACGTCGATGCGCTCGAGGCCGTCAGGCGGGCGGTGTCGTGGACGTGCGCCTCGCTTTCCCGGGTCGTGCTCCTTTATCTGCTGACGCTCGCCGCCGGTTTCGTCTCGGGTTTCGCGTTCCTCGTTCCCCGCCTTGCGCTGTCGCTGGTCGGAGGGCACGCGGTCGTCCTCTTCGCCCTCGGGACGGGCGTCATCGTCCTCGCTCAGATGCTCGTCAGCGTCGCCTACGATCTCTCCGTGAGCGGCGCATTCGTGTCGCTCTGGCCGGCCGGTCGCGCCCCATGACGCCGCTGACTGCCGACGAGCGGAACGAGCTCCTCTCGCGGGCGCGGCGCGCGGGCGCGATCGCCCTCGGGATTCCGCCGCGCTTTCTCGCGCCTCCCGAGCCTTCGGGGCGGCTGGCCGAGCCGGGGATGTCCTTCGTGACGTGGAAGCGGGACGGGCGGCTCCGCGGCTGCATCGGGAGCGTCGAGCCGGTCCGGCCTCTCTGGGCCGACGTGGAGGCGAACGCGGTCCACGCTCTTCTCCGGGACCCGCGCTTTCCGGCCGCGACGCCGGACGAGTTCCCGCGCTTCCGAGCCGACATCTCGGTCCTTTCTCCCTTCGTCCCGGTGTCCGATCCGCTCTCGGCGGTCGAGATCGGCGCGCACGGCCTCCTCGTCGAGATGGGGCGCCGGAGAGGTCTCCTCCTGCCGCAGGTCGCGGTGGAATGGGGCTGGGACGTTCCGACGTTCCTCGGCCAGGCGTGCCTTAAGGCGGGCCTGCCGGAGGACGTGTGGCGGGAAGGCGGTTCTCTCGCGACCATCTCCACCTTCACGGCGGAGGTCTTCGGCGAGACTGGCGGATAATCTCGAGGCCATGCCTGCCGCCGAGACGCTCCCCGAGGTCGCCTCCGTAGCCGCCATCCGTTCGCACTTCCCGGCCCTCGAGCGCACCGAGGGCGGCTCGCCCGTCGCCTTCTTCGACGGTCCCGGCGGTACGCAGGTGCCTCGCGCCGTCGCCGACGCCATGACGGACTACCTGCTCCGCCACAACGCGAACACGCACTGGAGTTATCCGACGAGCGAGGAGACCGACGCGATGCTCGCCGCGGCCCGGAGTGCGATGGCGGATTTCCTCGGCGGCGACCCGTCGGAGATCGCCTTTGGCGCGAACATGACGACCCTGACGTTCCACCTCGCGCGCGCCCTCGCGCGAAGCTGGGCGGATGGGGACGAGGTCGTCGTCACGGAGCTCGACCACCACGCGAACGTCGACCCGTGGCGTGCCCTCGAGAAGGAGAAGGGAATTGTCGTGAAGGCGGTCCCGCTCCTTCGGGGGACCGCAGCGCTCGACCTCGACGCATTCGCGAGGCTCCTCGGGAAGAGGACCCGCCTCGTGGCGGTGGGCGGCGCGTCGAACGCGGTCGGGACGATCAACGACGTCGTGCGCATCGCCGCGGCGGCCCGCGCTAACGACTCCCTCGTGTTCGTCGACGCCGTCCACTACGCCCCGCACGCCCTCGTCGACGTGAAGGCGCTCGGCGCCGATTTCCTCGCCTGCTCGCCATACAAGTTCTACGGTCCGCACGCGGGAGTCCTCTGGGGGCGGCGGGAGCTGATCGAGAAGCTCGACGTCCCGAAGCTTCGCCCCGCGCCGGAGGAGGCCCCGTTCCGGCTCGAGACCGGCACGCAGAACCACGAGGGGATCGTCGGCTGTGGCGCGGCCGTCGACTTCCTCGGCTCTCTCGCGGGGCCCGCGGGGGAGCGCCGGGCGCGCCTCGCGCGGACCTTCTCGGCGCTCCACGAACGGGGCGAGGCGCTCCTCGTGCGGATGTGGGCGGGCCTCGCGGCGATTCCCGGCGTCTCGCTCTACGGGCCGCCGCCCGGCGCGCCCCGGACGCCGACGGTCGGCTTCTCGGTGAAGGGCCGGGCGTCCGAGGACGTGGCGCTCGCGCTCGTCCCTCGCGGCGTCTACGTCTCGCACGGCGACTTCTACGCGACGACGCTCGTGGAACGCCTCGGCCACGCGAAGGATGGTCTCGTCCGCGCCGGTGCCGCCTGCTACACGACCGAAGACGAAGTCGTCCGACTCGTCGCCGGCGTCCGCGAGATCGCACGGGGCTGACGAGCGCCCGGCCTTTCGTCGTGTAAGATGCCATCGAAATTTGACGATCTCGTCAAATTCCGTCGATCCGCCTTGGAGATTCTCATGGTCGCACCTCCGGTTCTCGACCCCCGCGCCTCCCATCTTTCGGGGATGAGCTTCGCGCTTTCCGACGAACAGGAGGCGATCCGCCGGATGGTGCGCGATTTCGCCGAAAGCGAGATCGCACCGCACGTCATGGAGTGGGACGAGGCCCAGGTCTACCCGCGCGAGGCCATTCGCAAGCTCGGCGAGCTCGGGATGATGGGCGTGCTCGTGCCGGAGGAGTACGGCGGCGCGGGGCTTTCGTACATCGACTACATCCACGTGATCGAGGAGCTCTCGCGCGTGGACGGCTCGGTGGGCATCTCGGTCGCCGCGCACAACAGCCTCGCGACGAACCACCTGTGGATGTTCGGCAGCGAGGACCAGCGCCGGAAGTGGGTCACGCCTCTCGCGCAGGGGAAGCTCCTGGGCGCCTGGGGACTGACGGAATCGGAGGCGGGGAGCGACAGCGCGGGGACGAAGACAACCGCCGTTCTCGACGGCGACTCGTGGGTCCTGAACGGGTCGAAGACGTTCATCACGCACGGCTCGGTCGGCGACGTCGCGGTTCTGATGGCCGTGACCGACAAGGCCGCGGGCCGGCGCGGCATCTCGGCATTCGTCGTGGATCTCCACCAGAAAGGCATCCACGCGGGCAAGAAGGAGAACAAGCTCGGCCTCCGGGCATCCGACACCGCGACGCTCGTCATGGAGGACTGCCGGATTCCGAAGGGCCATCTCCTGGGCGCGCCCGGAGAGGGCTTCATCCAGGCGATGAAGGTGCTCGACGGCGGCCGCATCTCGATCGCGGCGCTCGCCCTCGGCATGGCGCAGGGCGCCTTCGAGTGCTCGCTCCGCTACGCGCAGCAGCGGCGGCAGTTCGGCAAGGCGATCGCCGAGTTCCAGTCGATCCAGAATTTCCTCTGCGACATGGCCACCGAGATCGAGGCGGCGCGGCTCCTGACATACCGCGCCGGCTGGCTGAAGGACCAGGGCCGCCCGACGACGAAGGAATCGTCGATGGCGAAGCTCTACGCCTCGGAGGTCTCCGTGCGCGTCGCGAATCTCGCCGTCCAGATCCACGGCGGATACGGCTTCACGAAGGATTTCCCCGCCGAGAAGTTTTATCGCGACGTCAAGCTCTGCACGATCGGCGAGGGCACGTCCGAGATCCAGCGGATGGTCGTCGCCCGCGAGCTCCTGCGCCCGGGCCTCTGAGGCATTCGCGGGCGCTAGCGCTCAGGCCTTCGCGAAGCGGACGCGGCAGTCCTGGTAGGCCGCTCCCTCCCCGGCATCGGTCAGTCGCGCGCGGATGAGCGCATTCGCGCAATTGCCGCGGTCGTAGTTCCCGCCTTTCGGGACCAGCACGACGTCGCGCCGCTGCGCGGAATCGTGCTTGAGCTTCACGCGGATCGAGCCGATCGCGCTTTCGAGCCGGACGACGTCGCCGTCGCGGAATTCGTTTGCCGCCGCCGGGTGGCACGTCGCGGTGAGCACGTCCGGCTCGGGCGCCGCCCACTGCGAGCTCTGCGATTTCTCGGTGGAGTTCGAGAAGAGCCAGAGAGGGAACCCGGGTTCCTCGGGCGGCACGGGAGGCAGCGTGTGGACGAGGCTGACGCGCCCCGATAGTGTCTTGAACTTTCGATCTTCAAAGAGAATGTTTTCTGCGAAAGGGTTTCGGGCAGAGGAGCGCTCGAGACGATCGATGGTCACGCCTTGCGGCGCGACCCGCGCGAGCAGCCGTTCCTTCCACTCCCGGGCCGTCCCTCTTACCTTCTCGGAAATCTTCTCTTCTCTTTCCCCGCTTCTTTCGTCGATGGCGCGGGCGAGCGCCTGAACGATCTCGAGGTCGGTCTTTACGCCCGCGGGCGGGCGGACGACCGGCACCGAGGCGCCGATGAAGTGGTTGCCGTAGGCGCCGAGGAGGTCGTCGTCATCGACGAGCGTCGTGGTCGGAAGGACGACGGTCGCGCGGCGCGCCGTGTCGGTCAGGAAGGAGTCCACGACGACGACGAGCTCGCGCGTTTCGAGCGCCCGCGCGACCGTCGCCGAGTCCGGCAGCATCGAGACGGGGTTGCCGGCCGTCACCCAGACGGCCCGGATCGGCGGGGCCTCGGCCGCGAGGATCCCGGCGCCGAGGAGCGGCTCGGGGATCGTGCGCGGAGGGGCCTTTTTCAGGAAGGACGTGTCGAACGCCCCGCGCCGCTTGAAGTAGAACGACACGCCCCCGCCCGGAATCCCGAGGTTTCCGCTGACCGCTCCGAGCGCGTCGAGCGCGCGGACGATGGCCGAGCCGTTCATCCGGCGGCCCATGCCCCAGCCTACCTGGATCGAGCAGGACCGTTCGCGGAGCGCGGCGGCGATCGCGTTTACGTCCTCGAGGCCGACGTCGGCCGCGCGGGCCCAGTCCGCGGCGGAGCGCGACGTCGCGAGCGCGCGGAACTCGGCGAAGTCGTCGCAGAAGAGAGCCGCGTCCGGATCCGCGCCGCCCGTCTCGAAGAGCCGCGCGGCGACGCCCATCGCAAGGTCGAAGTCTCCGCCCGGGCGCACGAGGATCGTGCGGTCGGCGACCCTTGCGGCCTTGTGGTGGATCGGGTCCACGAGGATGACGCGCGCGCCCTGCCGCTTCGCCTGCTGGAGCACCGGCATGAGGTGGACGTTCGAGATGGCGGGATTCTTACCCCAGAGGAGGATGTTCTTCGCGTTCAGGAGATCGAAGAAATCATGCGACTCCTCGTCGCCGAAATCGGTCGCCTGTGCGGCGTCGCCGGCGCCCGAGCAGATGTCGCCGCTCTTCACGGCGACCGGCCCTAGAAGTTCCCAGAAATAGTCCACGACGGACTTCAGGAGGCCGAGGGATCCGCCCGACCGGTAGTGGAGGATCGCCGCCGGGCCGGATTCCTTCCGGATGGTGAGGAGCCGCTCGGCGACGAAGCCGAGGGCCTCGTCCCACGAAGCCGGTTCGAGCCGGCCGTTCTTCCTCACGAGAGGCGCCGTGAGGCGGTCTGGAGAATTCTGCGTCGCCGGGTACTGCGACGTGCGCTCGCACAGGAAGCCCTTCGTGACCGGATGCTCCGGATCGCCGCCGAGGGCGACGAGCTTCCCGTCCTCGACCGTCGCGATCAGACCGCAGGCGTCGGGGCAATCCCGGTTGCAGACGGTGCGAAGCGTTTCAGTCGCCATGGAGGGATTGTAGAAAGCGTGTCGCGCGCCGCCCCGATCTAGACCAAGTGCGCCCTGAAGTGGGCCAGCGTTCTCTGCCAGGCGTCCTTCGCGCACTCTTCCCGGTAGATGCCGGGGCGCGTGTCGTTGAATAAGCCGTGCGGCGCGCCGCGGAAGATGATCGTTTCGACCTCTTTTCCCAGGGCCTTCAGCGTGTCCTCGAGCGGTTTCGCCCCGGCCGCGGGAACGCCTTCGTCCATCTCGCCGTAAAACATCAGGATGGGGCTGGAGAGGTTCTCCCACCGGAGCGGGACTTTCTTGAAGCCGCCATAGAAGCTCACGGCCGCGCCTACGCCCGGGTTCGAGGTGGCCGCGTACTGCGCGAGGGCGCCGCCCATGCAGAAGCCCACGACGCCGAACTGCTTCGTCGAGCACTCGGGCCGATCGAGGAGGTACGCCCCGGCCGCCGCGATCTCGCGGCCCGCGCGCTCGACGTCGAGCTCCATCAGGAGGCGCCCCGCCTCGTCGGGCGAGGTCGTCGTCTTGCCGTGGTAGAGGTCGGGCGCGAGCGCGACGAAGCCTTCTTTCGCAAAGCGGTCCGTCACGTCCTGGATATGCGGCACCAGGCCCCACCATTCCTGGATCACGACGACGGCCGGTCCCTTGCCCGACCCCGGCCTCGCGAACCATCCGTCCACCTTCTGGCCGTTGACGGTGAAGGAGACACTCTCGCCCATGTGCGCCCTCCTGATCGATCTGCCAGCCTCATTCTCTACCACGCGTTCCCGCGCCCTATACTCGAATTTCGTGCGTCGGTTTCTCGCCCTCGCGGTCGTCCTCGTCGCGGCGGGCGGCGCCGTGGCGTGCAGCCTCGTCCTGAACGGGGAGAGCTCCCGGAGGAAGAACGTCACGGGCTCCCTGTTCACGGACGTCACCGCTGCGTCCGGCGTCCGGTTTCGCTTTCATGGCGACCTCATCGACGCCAAGCTCATTCCGACGATGGGCGGCGGCGCCGCGCTCGCGGATTTCGACGGCGACGGGAACCTCGACCTCGTCCTCGTTCAGCAGGTGAAGAGCGCCTCGAAGTGGCGGAAGGCGGGACGCACGCAGCCGCTCGCCGAGTGCACGCGCCTCTTCCGGAACCGTGGGGACGGCTCGTTCGAGGACGTGACGGAGCATTCGGGCGTCGTGGCGTGCGGCTGGGGCGTGTCGGCGATGTGGGCGGACCTCGACAACGACGGCTTCCCGGACCTCGTCATCGGCAACGCCGGCGAGCCGAATCTCGTCTTCCGAAACAAGGGCGACGGGACGTTCGAAAGGATGGAGAAGACGGGCCTCGAGGGCGGGAAGTTCACGGTCGGACTCGCGGCTCTCGACATCGACGGCGACGGCCTTCCGGACGTCTACATCGGGAACTACCTCGACACGGACTCCGAGCGCGAGTCGAAGGCGAAGGCTACGTCCTTCATGACGCCGGACGAGTACAAGGGGCAGGACAACCAGATGCTCCGGAACCTCGGCGGCTGGAAATTCGCGGACGTGACGGACGCGAGCGGGACGAGGGATCCGGGCAGCAAGACGATCGGCGCCGTCGCGCTGGACTACGACGGCGACGGGAAGACCGACCTCTACGTCTCGAACGATCAGTGGCGCAACACACTCTTCCACAACGAGGGCGGCGGGCGGTTCCGCGACGTGTCGGACGAGACGGGGACGGGATATCCCGAGGAAGGCAGCGCGACGGCCTTCGGGCGAAAGACCCGCAGCGGCATGGGACTCGCCGTGGCCGACTTTGACGGCGACGGACGGCCCGATCTCTACGTCACGAACTACGCGAACGAGCCAAACACGCTCTACCGAAACGTCGAAGGCGCGACCTTCGCCGAGAGCGAGCGCGAGGCATTCGGCGGCGACCACGACCCCACGCTCCCGCTCTCGAAGTGGGGCGTCGTTGCCGTGGATTACGACAACGACGGGAAGGACGACATCGTCGTCTCGAGCGGGCAGATCCTCTCGCGCCTCTTCACGGTCATTTCGAAGTGGTTCAACCCGGCCGCGCGCAACTTCGCGGTGGGAGAGCGCAGCTATGCGCAGCGCCAGCTCGTCTTCCACAACGAGAGCACTCCGGGGGACGTGCGCTTCCGCGACGTGTCCTCCGAGGCGGGCGATCTCGGGCGGCTCTGCGTCGTCGGGCGCGGGCTTTCCGGCGGCGATCTCGACGGAGACGGAAGGGAAGACCTCGTCTTCAACCCGATCGACGGGCCCGCGATCGTCCTCCGCAACACGGCGCCGGGCGGGCGTTCGCTCGAGATCCTTCCGGTCGCGGGCGCCGACCGGAAGACCGTCCTCGGAACGAAGATCACGGCCTCTGGACGAGCGAAGGAGTTTTACGTCGTCCCGTCGTATGCGAGCGGCTCATGGCTGCCGCTGCATTTCGGGCTGGGAACTGCGGACTCGGCGCGCGTGACCGTGCGCTGGCCGGACGGAACGGCGCAGGATCTCGGCGAGCTTCCCGCGGGCGCCTACAGGCTCCGGAAAGGCGAGCCGCCGACCCCGCTCCGGGCGGTCAGCGCGGTTCGACGCGGAGGTGGCCGGTGAGGACTTCGCGGCCGGGGACAAGGCGGATCTCGACGCGGAAGTCCTCGCCTGAAGTAGAGAGCCCGGGCAGGTTGAAGAAGAGGGGGAGGTTGAATCCCCGCCCGGGCTCCAGGCGGGTGGGATAAGCGAGCATCCGGCACTGGCGCGTCTGCCGGGAGCGCTCGCGGCCCTCTGAGTCGAGGAGGACCAGCTCGAGAAGGGGACCCGTTTCCGTGGACCCCTCCCATGTTTGAGGCGTCTTGTTGCGGATCTCGAGGTGCAGGAGGACTTTTCCCGGCTCGCTCGCACTCGCGACGACGACCGGATGCGGCGCATGGAGCATCAACGACAGCGTGACGTCGCCAGCCGGCTCTTCTTTCGGCAGGTGACTTCTCAGCACGTCGATACTCCCTTCAAGTGCAGAAATTCCCTGGACGCCGCGTGCGGCGTCTGACCTCAGTTTTCAACAACCGCCGATCAGGAGATGGGTCCGACGCCCATCGAAATGGGTCCCACGCCGATCGAAATGGGCCCAACGCCGATCGAGGCGTCAGAACCCCGGCCGCGAGCCGGAGAGGCCTCCGACGAGCCAAAGAACCCGAAGATGTCGAAAAATGCGAAAAGAAAGTCCATACGTCCTCCTACCCTGGGGCCGGACAGGTGTGCACTTCTCCTGCCCTTCACCTACTAAGACAGGGGACACGGGCCGTTTTGACCCCCAACGCTCGAAAAAACTTCGGCCGCCCGAAGGCGGCCGAAGTTAAGCGAGGCAGATCGACGGTCTTGTCTAGCCGACGAGCCTGAGAGGACGGTACGCGCGCTTCACGCCGTTCTCTTCGTCCTGCAGGTACTCGCGAACGTGCGCGATGAGGTCCGCATCGATCGTGCCCTGATCGAGGGACATGAAGAGTTCACCGAGAGCGGGCGACGGCGCGAAGGCGTGTTCACGGCGTTCTCGGCGAAGCGCCTCGATTTCCGTGGCCATCGGACCGTAGCTGCCGATTCTCGCCTGGCACTCTGCTGCGTAAAGTCGTGAGAAGAGGAGCTCCGCCTTCGAAGCGAGAGGACTTGCTTCACGGACGATCTCCGTGAAGGCGCGGAGCGCGCGCCGGTACTCGCCTCGGCGGAAATCCAGCTCGGCGAGACCCGTTCGGATGAAGAAGAGATGCGATGCGTGGTTGTGGCGGCGGCCGAAGTTCAGGGCCTTCGCGAACGTCGCGCGCGCTTCATCAAGACGCCCGAGCCGCATGAGAGCGGTCGCCCGGTTATTGAGAAGCATCGTCGTCCGCTGACTCCCGGTATCCGATTCAGACTCAAAGGCGCGCAGGGAGGCATCAAAGTATTCGAGCGCCAGTTCAAACTGACCCTTATGAACGAAGAGTGACCCGAGCCCTGCGTGCGCACGCCCTGCCAAGTGCTCCTGCCCGAACTCCGCGAATACGGCGAGCGAGCGTTTCAAGAGTCTTTGCGCTTCCGGGTAGTCTTTCTCGAATGTCGCGGCGGTTCCCTCGTGGTAATCGCAGAGCGCCGCACCGAAGCCGAGATCCCCCGATTCGGTGAAGAAACCCCGAGCCGACTTGACGGCTTCTCGCGCGGCCTTCGCTTCGCCCTTCTGAAGCAGGGCCTGGGATTCGAGCAGTGCGGCCTCCGCTTGCACGGCCTGCCGCGGAGCAGGGGTCGAAATGCGTTCCTGCGAATTCGCGGGCGGAAGTGTCACGGCTTCCTCGGAGAGACGTTTCGCGAGCGCGAGCGCCTTGTTCGGATCTTCGGCGACGAGCTTGTCCGCCTTCTGCGCCGCGTACAACAGCGCGAAGCCGCGGTAGGGCTGGCCATCCAGCGAACGCATCGCGGCGGCGAGCTCGTCGGCTCCCGCGCGCGCGGCCTGGAGGATGAGCTCGGCAGGGCCTTCGGCCGCCTGCGAGAGACGATAGATGTCCTCCACCGAGGTGCGCGCCTTGGCCTTGGCGTTCACGAAGGGAAGCGTGCGGCCCATGGCCTGACGCGGCAGCTCGGGCACGGCGTCGCTCTCGAGGATCGCATTGAAAGCGCTCTCCTCTTTCACGGCCGAGACGAGGTGTTGGAGATCGCCGAGGCGGCGCGTGCAGAGGCGGCAGCCCGCGTCGATGTGCTTTTTCGCCGCGGCCGTGGCATCGCCCGGCTCGCGGCCTGCCGCGAGGTCCAGGAGATCGGTCTCGGAGGGGTGCTCCGCCGTGACGATCACGAGAGGCATGCACGCATCCTTTTCAGGCACTCCTGGATCCGCTTCCACACGGTCTTCGGCGAATAGCCGCTTCTCTCGGCCGTCTCGGCGAGCGTCATGTCTTCGACGCAGTACGCCTTGATGACTTCGCGGCACTTCGGGTCGACCTGACGGTATGCGCTCGTCACGGCCGAGACCGTCTGCGCCCGCGCGGCCGCGGGATCGGCGAGCGTCGCGGCAAGCTGATCGGTCAGCTCGCTCTCGCGTCCCCGGCGGCGCTCGCGCGCCTCGATGAGGTTCGAGCACTGATTCAGGAACGCGGCCCTGAGGTACGCCTTGGGGTCGCGCACGCGCGGGTTCATCGCGAGCACCTTGAGGAAGACCGTCTGTGCCGCGTCCTCGCACTCGTCCTGCGCGAGACCGAAACGGATGACGCCGGCCGCGATGAGACGCGGGCGGAACTTCGCATTGAGCTCTTCCCAGTTCCAGACCGGACGAGCCGGGGCGGGCAGCGGGGCCGGCGCGAACCGGGAACGCTGCTGCTGCCGCTCGTCGTCGGGAAGGATCTCGTCGAAGTTCCGGGACATTTTTCCTCTTCTGAAAAAACCACCTATATGCTACGCCCGCTTTCCAGGAAGGGTCAATCGGAGCCCTCGCAAACCACCGGAATCCAACACGATCGTCAGACATCCGGAATCAGAGGGGTGGCTTCGCATGGCGACGAAGAAGAAGGACCCAGCGGCATCGTCCAAACTCGTTTACGCGTTCGGAGCGGGAGCTGCCGAGGGAAACGGGACCCAGAAGGACCTCCTCGGGGGCAAGGGCGCGAACCTGGCCGAGATGGGACGGCTGGGGCTGCCGGTGCCACCCGGTTTCACCATCACGACCGAGGTCTGCACCCACTTCTACGCCAACAAGAAGAGCTATCCCAAGGGTTTGCGCGAAGAGGTCGAAGTCCACCTGAAGGGCATCGAGAAAAAGCTCGGGCGCACCTTCGGGGACCCGAAGAACCCGCTGACGGTACCCGTCCGATCGGGCGCGCGGGCGTCCATGCCGGGCATGATGGACACGATCCTGAACCTCGGCCTGAACGACAAAACGGTCGAAGGTTTGGCGCAAGTCTCGAAGAACCCGCGCTTCGCCTGGGACTGCTACCGCCGGTTCGTGGCGATGTACGGGGACGTCGTCCTCGAGCTGAAACCGCTTGACAGGACCGAGCGCGACCCGTTCGAGGTCATCCTCGAGAAGAAAAAGCTTGCCTAAGGCGTGAGCCTCGACACGGAGCTTCCGGTCGACGCGCTCCAGGAGCTCGTGCGCGACTTCAAGGCCGAGATCCGTTACCGCACCGGAAAGACCTTCCCGGACGATCCGGTGGAGCAGCTCTGGGGCGCGATCGGCGCCGTGTTCGGCTCGTGGATGATCGAGCGCGCCAAGGTCTACCGCCAGCTCAACGGAATTCCCGAGAGCTCGGGCACCGCGGTTGCCGCCTCGGCATCACCTTCCCCGAGATCACCCGCATGCAGACGCGGGCCATCCTCGAGGCTGCGTGCCGCGTGAAAAAGGAAGGCATCGAGGTGAAGCCCGAGATCATGATTCCGCTCGTGGGCCACGTCCGCGAGCTGGCCGACCAGGCGCGGATCGTGCGCGAGACCGCGAAGAAGGTCTTCGAAAGGGAAGGCGTTCACCGTGGACTTTCTGCTCGGCACGATGATCGAGCTCACGCAGACGACCTTCGGGCTGTCGCGCGACGGGGTCGGGAAGCTCATGAAGCTCGCCGTCGAGCTGGGGCGCACGACCCGCAAGGACATCAAGCTCGGCATCTGCGGCGAGCACGGGGGCGATCCGTCCAGCGTGGAATTCTGCCACCGGCTGGGCCTCGACTACGTGTCGTGCTCTCCGTTCCGCATCCCGATCACGCGCTCGCCCGCCCGTGACAAGATCGCGACATGACGCAGAGAGGCCGCCACAACCGCTCCGACCTCGCCGAGATCGCGCGCCGCGCCATGCAGGAGAAGGGGCTCGACCCCGACTTCCCGGCGGCCGCGCTCATGCAGCTCGACGGCATCCACGATCCCGCGCGCGAGAAGGATCCGGCGATTCGCGACCTGCGCGACCTCCAGTGGGCGTCGATCGACAACGACGACAGCCGGGATCTCGACCAGCTTTCCGTCGCGGAGGAGCGGCCCGGCGGGGCCGTGAAGGTGCTCATCGCGATCGCGGACGTGGACGCCGTGGTGAGGAAGGGCACGCCCCTCGACGCGCGGGCCGCACAGAACACGACTTCGGTCTACACGGCCGGAGGGGTCTTTCCGATGCTGCCCGAGAAGCTCTCGACCGATCTCACGTCCTTGAACCAGGACGTGGACCGGCTCTCGATCGTGATCGAGTACGTCGTCAACGCGGACGGGACGCTCGGCGACTCGAACGTGTTCCGCGCTCTCGTGCGCAACAAGGCGAAGCTCGCGTACGACGCGGTGGATGCGTGGCGGGACGGGAGCGGCCCGATGCCTCCCGCGATGGCGGCGGTCCCGGGAATCGACGCGCAGATGCGCCTCCAGGAGGACGTCTCCCAGCGCCTCCGCAGCCTGAGGTACGCGCAGGGCGCGCTGGACCTCCAGACGATCGAGGCCCGGGCGGTCTTCGAAGGCGAGGAGATCCGCGACCTGACCGTCGACGAACAGAATCAGCCGAGGCAGCTCATCGAGGACTTCATGATCGCGGCGAACGGGGTGACGGCACGCTATCTCGAAGAGGCGGGCTTTGCCGCGCTCCGGCGCATCGTGCGCTCGCCCGAGAGGTGGCAGCGCATCGTGTCGGTCGCCGCGGAGCACGGGTTCTCGCTTCCCGACGAGCCGGATTCGAAGGCGCTCGAGGGGTTCCTCGCGGCGCGGAAGAATGCCGATCCGCTGCGCTTCCCCGACCTCTCCCTCGTCATCGTGAAGCTCATGGGCGCGGGGGAGTACGTCGTCGAGCTGCCGGGCAAGGAGCCGGTCGGCCACTTCGGGCTCGCGGTGCGCGACTACACGCACTCGACGGCGCCGAACCGCCGGTACCCGGACGTCATCACGCAGCGCCTGCTCAAGGCGGCCCTCGCGCAGCGCCCGACGCCCTACTCCATTCCCGAGCTGGGCGGCCTAGCCGCTCACTGCACCGAGCAGGAAGACGCCGCGAACAAGGTCGAGCGTCTCGTGCGGAAGGCGGCGGCCGCGCTGCTCCTCGAGACGCGGATTGGGGAACGCTTCGACGGCGTCGTGACGGGCGCGTCGGAGAAGGGCACGTGGGCACGCATCATCCGGCCGCCGGTCGAAGGCAAGATCGTGCGCGGTTACGAGGGCCTCGAGGTCGGGGACAAGGTGCGCGTGAAGCTCGTCGCGACGAACGTCGAGATGGGCTTCATCGACTTCGTCAGGGCCTGAGGGCCCGCGCCCGGATCATTCCCGCCGGTTGACCTCCTCCGTGGATAATCGGTTGTGCGCGTCGAGTTGTCGCTCAACGGTACCGCCCGGATCTTCGACGTCGCTGCCGACGCCTCGCTTCTGGAGTTGCTCCGCGACGGCGCGGGCCTCACGTCGCCGAAGGACGGCTGCTCGCCGCAGGGCCAGTGCGGCGCGTGCCTCGTCCTCGTGGACGGCCACCCGAAGACGGCGTGCGCGGTGCCGGCCCGGGCCGCCGCCGGGAAAAACGTCCTGACGCTGGAGGGCGTGGCCGAGGCCGAGCGCCGCATCTACGGCGAGGCTTTCGCGCGCACGGCGGGCGTGCAATGCGGCTTCTGCATTCCGGGAATCGTGCTCCGGATGAAGAGCGTCCTCGACGCGAACGTGAATCCGACGGACGAGGAGATCAGGCGCAAGCTCGACCCGCACCTCTGCCGATGCACCGGCTACGTCAAAATCATCGACGCGTTCCACGCCGCGGCGCGCCTGCGCCGGGGCGTGGCGCTCGATCCGCCGGACGTTTCGGGCCGCGTCGGGACGAGCCTCGACCGGTACGAGGCCGAAGACCTGGCGCTGGGCATCCGGCCCTTCGTGGCGGACCTCGTCTTCCCCGGGATGCTCCACGGCGCCGTCACGCTCTCGCGCCACGCCCGCGCCCGGATCAAGCGCATCGACACGTCCCGCGCGGCGCGGCACCCGGGCGTGATGGCCATCGTGGCGGCGCGCGACGTGCCCGGGCGACGTTTCTACGGCCTCATCGTCCCGGACTGGCCCGGTTTCGTGGCCGAGGGAGAGGAAACGCGCTACGTCGGCGACGTCCTCGCCGCGGTCGCCGCGATCGACGCGCGCACCGCCCGCGCGGCGGCGGCGCTCGTCGACGTGGAGTACGAAGTCCTGCCGCCCGTGACCGACCCCGAGGAGGCGCTGCGTGAGGGGGCCCCGCGCGTGGGACCCGAGGGCAACCTCCTCTCGCGCTCGGTCGTGAGGCGCGGCGACGCCGAGGCCGCGCTTTCGGCTTCGGCACATGTCGTCGAGGGCACGTGGCGGACGCAGCGCATCGAGCATCTCTATCTGGAGCCCGAGGCGTGTCTCGCCGCGCCGGGCGATGTCGCGGGGCAGAACCCAAAGGCCCGCCTGACCCTCTACACCCAGGGACAGGGCATCTTCGACGACCGCCGGCAGGTCGCCGCTTTCCTCGGTCTGACGGAGGACGAGGTCCACGTCGTCCTCGTCCCGAACGGCGGCGCGTTCGGCGGCAAGGAGGACATGTCGATCCAGGCGCAGACGGCGCTCTTGGCCCGCGCCACCGGACGGCCCGTTCGTCTCGTCCTCTCGCGCGAGGAGTCCATGCGCCTCCACCCGAAGAGACACCCGATCCGGATGCACTACCGCGTCGGGTGTGACGCCGAGGGCCGGCTCACCGCCGTCCACGCCCGGATGATCGGCGACTCGGGCGCATACGCCTCGGTCGGGGCCAAGGTGCTCGAGCGCGCGGCCGGGCACGCGGCGGGGCCATACAGGTGCGCGAACGTGGACGTCGAGGCGCTGGCCGTCTACACGAACAACCCGCCCTGCGGCGCCATGCGCGGCTTCGGGGCGAACCAGGCTCACTTCGCGATGGAGGGCGCGCTCGACATGCTGGCCGAAAAGGCCGGCCTCGACGGGTGGGAGATCAGGTGGCGCAACGCGCTCGAGGCGGGCGACGAGTGGTCCTGCGGACAGATGCTCACCGCCTCCGTCGGCCTCAAGAAGACGCTCCTCGCCGTCAAGGACGCGTGGTACGGCAACCCGGGGCGGGCGGGCATCGCCTGCGGCATCAAGAACACCGGAATCGGAAACGGCATGAAAGAGTGGGGACGGGCGCGGCTCGCCGTGGAGAACGACGGCACCGTCACGATCTACAACGGCTTCACGGAGATGGGCCAGGGCCTCCTCACGGTCCTCATCCAGTGCGCGTGCGAGGTGACGGGTCTTCCCGCGACCGTCTTCCGCGCGCGGGTCGACACGCGCTTCCCGATGGAGGTGGGCCAGACCACCGCCTCGCGGGCGACGTACCTCGGCGGACGCGCCGTCGTCGATGCGGCGGGGAAGCTGAAGGCCGACCTCGATTCCGGAAAAACGCTCGCGGACCTTTCCGGCACGGTTTACGTGGGCGAGGCGCTCGTGGACGACACGACGAAGTTGGGACACGAACCGCCGCCCGGAAAGCCGATGAAGCTCCACTCCGCCTTCGGCTTCGCCACGCAGGTGGTCGTCCTCGACGAGAAGGGCCGCGTCGCGAAGGTGGTCGCCGCCCACGACGTAGGGCGCGCCATCAACCCGAAGCTCTGCGAGGGGCAGATCGAAGGGGCGGTCCACATGGGCCTCGGCTACGCGCTCACGGAGGAGATGGTCTGCGAGGACGGCATGCCGACGTCGTTCCGCATCCGCGACTATGGCGTCCTCCGGGCTCAGGACATGCCCGAGGTCGAGGTGATCCTCGTCGAGGACCCGCAGCCGGACGGCCCGTTCGGCGCCAAGGGCGTGGGAGAGATCGGCCTCGTCCCGACGGCTCCGGCCGTAGCGGGCGCCCTCTTCGCGTTCGACGGCGTCCGCCGGTTCACGTTGCCCATGAAGGACTCCGCCGCGGCCCGGGCGCTAAGGCGGTGAGGACGTGATGTCCCTTCCCACGTTCCGTTCGCTCCCGAAAGTCACTGGACTGAGGTGCGTCCTCTGCGCGGCGGTCTACGCGCACGGCGAGGTCGAGTACACATGCCCGCGCTGCGGGATCGAAGGCATCCTGGACGTCGAGTACGACCACGACCTCATCGCGCGGACGTTCGGTACGGCGGCCCTCGCGGCCGACCGCGACCTCTCGCTCTGGCGTTACCGGGCTCTCCTGCCCCTGCCCGACGACCTCGTCCCGCCGCGCCTCCAGGTCGGCTTCACGCCCGTCGTCGAGGCGCCGGCACTCGCGAAGGAGCTCGGCCTCGGGGCCTTCTTCGTCAAGGACGACGGCCGCAACCCCACGGCCTCCTTCAAGGACCGCGCGAGCTCGGTGGTCGTCACGCGCGCGCGGTGGCTCGGCCGGAACGAAATCACGTGTTCCTCTACAGGCAACGCGGCCTCGTCCCTCGCCGGTTTCGCGGCCGAGGCGGGGATGAAGGCGTTCATCTTCGTCCCGGCCTCCGCCCCGGAAGCGAAGGTCGCGCAGCTCCTCGTCTACGGAGCAAAGGTCTTCCTCGTCGAAGGGCCCTACGAGGACGCGTTCCGGGTTTGCCAGGCCGCCGTCGAAGAGTTCGGCTGGTACAACCGCAACTGCGCGATCAACCCGTACCTCGTCGAGGGGAAAAAGACGTGCGGGCTCGAGATCGGCGAGCAGATGCGCGAGAGGCTGCCCGACGTCGTCACCGTTGCGCTCGGCGACGGCTGCACGACGGCGGGGATCTGGAAGGGGCTCGTCGAGATGAAGACGCACGGCGTCATCGACCGCCTGCCGCGCCTCCTGGCCGTCCAGGCCGAGGGCGCCGCGCCGCTCGCGAGGACTTTCGCGCGCGGTGACGAGCGGATCGAGCCCGTCGAGGCGCGGACGCTCGCCGACTCCATCAACGTGGGCTCTCCGCGGAACGGCATCAAAGCCCTGCGCGCCGTGCGCGCCTCCGGCGGCGCGATCGTGACCGCGAGCGACGAGGCGATCCTCGCGTGGATCCCGCGTCTCGCTCGCGCGACAGGCGTCTTCGCCGAGCCCACGGGAGTCGCCGCGCTCGCCGGCCTCGAGGTCGCGCTCGAGAAGGGCCTCGTGGCGCGCGGGGAGCGCGTCCTCCACGTCGCCACCGGCAACGGTTTGAAAGACACACGGGGAGCGATGCGCTCGGTCGGCCCCCCGACACGCATTTCGCCGGATCTCGACGCGGTCCGACGCACATTGGAGCTGAAACGATGATTCACGGTCCGACCTATTCCGAGATGCGCGACCCCGGCCTGCTGCCCGCGGACCTCCGGCGGCGCGCGCAGGCCGCCCGGTGCGAGTCGCCTCTAGACCCCGTCAACCTCTTCAACATCACGTGGCACGACGACGCCGGCCGCGTGCGCGCGCTCCGCCTGCCCGAGGCCCTCACGGGAGTACCGGCGCCGATCGTCCTCCTCTACGCGAAGGACTTCCCGACGGGTGCGCACAAGGTCGGGGCCACGTACTC
>DAIOUV010000019.1:0-58281 GCA_036759345.1 Acidobacteriota bacterium
GACATGAAGAAGCTCGTCGCGTACTCCTCGGTCGCGCACCTCGGCTTCGTCATGCTCGGCATCTTCGCCCTCAACAACGCAGGCATCCAGGGCGGGATCCTGCAGTCGATCAACCACGGGCTCTCAACCGGCGGGCTCTTCCTTCTCGTCGGGATCGTGTACGAGCGGACCCACACCCGCATGATCGCGGACTACGGCGGCCTTTCCGGCGTCATGCCCGTCTACGCGATGCTCTTCATGGTCATCCTCCTCGCGTCGATCGGCCTGCCGCTCCTGAACGGTTTCGTGGGCGAGTTCACGATCCTGACGGGCGTGTTCCTCGCGGACTGGCGCTGGGCCGCGTGGGCGAGCCTCGGCGTCATCCTCGGCGCGGCCTACATGCTCTGGCTCTACCAGCGCGTGTTCTTCGGCGAGCTCACGAACGAAAAGAACAAGGGCCTCGAGGACGTCAATCTCCGCGAGATCCTCACGCTCGCGCCTCTCATCGCGATGTGTTTCTGGATCGGCCTCTATCCGAAGCCGTTCTTCGAGATGACGGCGAAGTCGGCCGAGAAGATCGTGGCGGCCGTCTCGGCGCCGAACGCGCGCCGCGCGGCCCGGGAAGCCGCCCCTCGCCTCGCGTCCACGACACCGCCGCCCGCGTCGCCTCTGGCCGTGCCCATGGTGCCCGCCGCCGCCGCCGCCGCCGTGCCGGAGGTCAAGTAGGCCGTGCCATTCCCCGCGGGCGACACACTCCTGATCCTGCCCGAGCTCTTCCTGACGGCGGCGGCCCTCGTCGTCCTCCTCTGGGCGACGGCCGCGAGCCGCGAGGGAGAACGCGGCCTCGCCTTTTTCTCGATCGGGGCGCTCGCCGCGACTGGGCTCCTGCTGTTCGTCTCCGCGCGGATGGCCGGAGCGTTGCCCAGAGCCGGGTTCGGCGGCATGTTCGTGATGGACCGCTTCGGCCTGTATTTCAAGGCGATCCTGATTCTCGTTTCGATCGTGACGATCCTGTTCTCGCTGCGTTTCATCGGTGCGGCGTCCTATCCGGGCGGCGAGTACTACGGCCTGCTCCTCTTCGCGACGGTTGGCATGCTCTTCATGGCCTCGGGAACGCACCTGGCGTCGATCGTGGTGGCGCTCGAGCTGATGGCGCTCTCGCAGTACGTCCTCGCCGGCTACTTCAAGCGCGAGACGAAGTCCCTCGAAGCGGCCGCGAAGTACTTCATCCTCGGGGCGTTCTCGTCGGGAGTCCTCCTGTACGGAATCTCCCTCGTCTACGGCGCCGCGGGAACGCTTTCTCTCGCGGGCATCGCCACGGCATTCGCGGCGCCGAAGCCGCCCGCCTTTCTCGTCGTCGGAATCATTTTCGTGGCCTGCGGGATGTTCTTCAAGATCGCGTCCGCGCCCTTCCACGTGTGGGCGCCCGACGTCTACGAGGGTGCGCCCACGCCGATCTCCGCGTTCTTCGCGGTCGGGCCGAAGCTCGCGGCCTACGCGATCTTCGCTCGCATCTTCTTCGTGGGGTTCGGCCCGCGCGCCGGCGACTGGACGGCGATCGTCGCGGCGTCGGCGGCGCTCACGATGATCGTCGGGAACGTGGGCGCCCTCATGCAGACGAACGTGAAGCGGCTGCTCGGGTATTCGTCCATCGGGCACGCGGGTTATGTGCTGCTCGGCCTTCTCGCATACGGAGACGCGAGCGGGATCGGCCTCTGGTCGATCCTCGTCTATCTTCTCGCGTACGCCTTCATGAACCTCGGCGCCTTCGGGCTCGTGATCCTGCTCGAGGCGAAGGGCTATGCCGGCGAGAGCGTGGACGACTTCAACGGACTCGCGCGCAAGAACCCATGGCTGGCCGCGGCGATGCTCGTCTTCCTGCTGTCGCTCGCCGGAATCCCGCCGACCGCGGGCTTCGTGGGGAAGTACTTCCTCTTCTCGGCGGCGATGAAGGCCGGCTGGTTCTGGCTCGCGCTTCTCGCGGTGCTCATGTCGGCCGTCTCGCTCTTCTATTACTTCCGGATCGCGCGCGCGATGTACCTCGTGGACGGCGAAGGGACGCTGCACTGGCGCGAGGAGCCCGCCGTGACGGCGGCCATCGCGCTCTGCGCGGCCGGCACGCTGGCGATGGGAATCCTGCCCGGGCCTTTCGTGCAGTTCGCCCGGACCTGTCTCCTGCCGTTCGGGCCGTGAGCGGCGATCAGCCCGACGACCGGCCTCCCGGCGATCCGGGATCCCGCCGATTCTTCGGCGATGTCCTGACGTTCGGATGGGTTCTCCCGGGGGCGATCGCGGCGGGGGCGGGCCTCGGGTACCTGGGCGACCGGCTGTTCGGCATCTTCCCGGTCCTGACGGCCGCGCTCGGGATTCTCGGCCTCGTGGCCGGTCTCCGGCAGATCTACCGCGAGTCCGGCGCGCTTTCGGACGAGGGGCGGGGCCCCCAGAAGTGACCCCCCCCTCCAACCGGCGTCTCTTCCGGCTGGCGGCGATTCTGGGCCTGCTCGGGGCCACTGGACTCGCCGCATGCGGCCGGTTCGAGGCCGCCCTCGCCTTGACTCTCGGGGCCGCCGTGGCTATCGTCTCGGCGCTCTGGCTGTCGGATCTCGTCGGCCGCTTCAAAGCGCCCGAAGAGGTTGCGCCAGCCCGATTTGACTGGAAATTCGGGCTTAAGGCCGTTCTTCGGTACGCCTTCGTCGGTCTCGCCCTGTGGGGGGGGCTGCGGATGTTACCGGCCGACGTCCGGTGGGTGATCGTGGGCCTCTCGACGGTGGTCGCCGCGGTGGTGATCGACGGGCTTCGCGAACTCTTGACCGGCCGCCGGAGCGGGACGGGTTCAGCCCAGTGAGGGCGGGGACGACGTGCACCACGAACATTCGATTTTCTTCGGGCTCTTCAACGCCCTCCTGACCCGCCTGTTCGGCCCCGTCGAAAACGCCCCGCCATGGTGGCGGGACGGCGTCGCGCTCGGAAGCTTCCACGTGGGCGGCATCGCGCCTCGAGGGGAGCATGGCGAGCTTCTTGGCTGGATTCCGGATCACATCGCGATGGCCCTCGTCGTCTTCCTTTTCTGCGCCATTTTTTCCTTCTTCGTGTCGCGGAGCTATCGCAAGGATGCTCCCGGCGGCGCGCAGAACGTGCTCGAGGTCCTCGTGGACTTTCTGCGCGATGTCATCAAGGAGAACATTCCGCATCACGGCGAGAAATACCTGCCGATCGTCGGCTCGTTTTTCTTCTTCATTTTCCTGTCCAGCTTCTGCGGGCTCTTCTTTTTCCTGCAGCCGCCGACGGCGAACCTGAACGTCACGTTCGCGCTCTCGATCACGTGCTTCATCTTCTTCAACGCAGCCGGGATCAGGGAGCACGGGCTCCTCGGCTACCTCAAGCATTTCCTCGGCCCGATGCTGGTGCTGGCGCCGCTCATGTTCCTGATCGAGATGATCGGCATCTTCGCACGCGCGCTTTCGCTTTCCATGCGTCTCTTCGGGAACATCTTCGGCGAGCACACGGCCACCAGCATTTTTTCGGGTCTCGTTCCGATCGTCGTGCCGTGGCCGATGATGGCGCTGAGCATCTTCACGGCGCTCTTGCAGGCCTACGTCTTCACGCTCCTGACCACCGTTTATCTGGGCGGAGCCACCGCCCACGAGCATTGAAAGCACGAAGTCGATTTTTTCAATCACGAAAGGAGCCCCCGACATGTTGAAGAGAATCCTCCCGGCCGGCGTCCTCACGGCGCTCGCCCTCCTGCTCCCGAATCTCGCCCTCGCCGAGGACGCCGTGAAGACCGGCGGCGGCGCCGGGTGGGGCCACCTCTCCGCGGCGATCGCGATCGGGCTCGCCGCCTTCGGCGGCGCGCTCTCGCAGGGCCGCACCGCTGTAGCGGCCTGCGAAGGAATTGCGCGGAATCCCGGCGCGGGCGGCTCGATTCGCGCGATGGCATTCCTGGCACTCGTCCTCATCGAGTCCCTTGTCATCTACGCCCTCGTCATTGCCTTCGTCATCAACGGCAAGTAAGGTCTTTCTTCTCAGTGAGATGGGCGGCCCCGATTTACCGGGGCCGCTTTTCTTCATGGGGGAGGCGAAGCCGGAACGCGGCGGTTTACGTATTGCATGGGGAGAGGTGGAACTCTCGATATGGCCGCTTCCTCATCCCCCAAGCCCTCCGCGACCCCTACCGCCTGGAACTTCGGGAGCGGGGAGCTTCCACACGCGGACGCACTCTACGGATCCGCGCTCCGGTTGACGCGGAACCGGCAGGACGCTGAGGACCTTCTCCAGGAGACCTTCCTCAAGGCGTACGCGCACTACGACGGGTTCACCGAGGGCACGAACCTCAAGGCGTGGCTGTTTCGCATCCTCAAAAATGCCTTCATCAACGGGTACCGGCGCGTGAAGGCCGGGCCGAAAGAGGTCGATCTCGGCGCGGGGGGAGACGAAGCTTTCGATGCCGCCCGCTCGAAGGCTCTGGAGGGCGGCAAGCACGCGACGCCGGAGGAAGGCCTTCTTGGGGCGACGCTCGACCGGGGAGTGGCCGAAGCGCTTGCGGCTCTGCCCGAGGATTTTCGGCTCGTCGTCGAGCTCGTCGATCTGCAGGACTTCTCCTACCGCGAAGTGGCCGACATCCTCGAGGTGCCGCTCGGCACGGTGATGTCCCGTCTCTACCGCGGCCGCCGCCTTCTCGAATCGGCGCTCCTCGACTATGGCCGCCGCCGGCATTACTTCGGCCCGGAGGAGCCTGTGCGGACGCGGCTCGCCGCCAGTGGACCTGGAGCCCCAGAAGCTCCAGGGGCTCCCCGGCCTCCGGCCGGGGGGAATCCCGTCGCCCTCTCGGAATACCGCCGGCGCCGCGAACGTTAGAGAATCAGGGGCGACGGGATGATGGACTGCCGCACGGCGAGCCTCCTGATCGAGGCGTATCACGACGACGAGCTGGAGCTCGTGGACGCGGCACGCCTTCTCGCCCATTTCGAGGAATGCCCGGCCTGCTGCCAGTACTGCGAAGAGGCGGGGAAGCTCCGCGAGACGCTGAAAACCTGCCGCCCCGTGGATCATTGCCCCGAGGAGCTGGCCCGTCGCCTCGCCCGCCGCCTCGACACGCCTCCGGGTCCGCGGCCGCGCCGCGCCTTCCCGAGGTCCGTCACGATCGTCTTCGCCGCGGGCTGTGGAATCGCGGTGGGCTGGGCGGCCGTGAGGTTTCGGACTCCGTCCCTGACGGCGGCCGCGCTCCCTCACGCCGTGCAGCGCGTGGAGGGAGAGCTCGTGTGCCTGCGTTGCGCGATGGAGCACGGAATGCCCGGGATGAGCGCCCGGCTCGAGGGAACACCCCATCGGCCGCTCCTCCTCACCGCGGACGGGAGGCTCTTCGTCCTGCGCTCGCAGAATCCGGTGCGCTCCCGCCTCGAGGCGGACGGCTTGGTGCGCCGGCACGTCTCGCTGATGGCGAGCCTCGACGAGACGAGTGGCCTCGCCGACGTGACGGAGGTGCTTCCCGAGGCGGGGACGGCGGCCACGTCTACCGTCGCCCGCTGAATCCCGGGCGGAGCCTAGCCTCTAGGCCTCGGGAGAAAGAGCGGGCGGACTCAGGCGCTTCTCGAAGAGGATCGACTCGCGCGTACCCTCGCCGACCGTCACCGGAACGAGATCCACGACCCGGAATCCGTACAGCCAGTAAAGATGTGGCCCGGCGGGCGAGCCGGCGAACGACCGCGCGCGCAGGACGAGCAGCCGCCGCTCCCGGCACGCCTCGATGCCGCGGAAGAGCAGCTCCCGGCCGACCCCGCCGTTCCTTTCGGAACCGTCTACGATGAGCCAGTCGAAGTGCGCGGCGGCCGGATCGACGAGATCACGGGTGACGAGGAGAACGCCCACGAGGCGGCCGTCGCGTTCGGCCGTCAGGAGGGCATCGTGCTCGGCGTCGAAACCTCTCGCCATCGACGCGGCCCCTTTTCGCACGACGTCGGCGACGAAAGGGTCGTATTCCTCCGAGACGAGCCGCTCCACGAACGCCCGAACCGCGACGAGAGCGTCGGCACCCCGGCGGTGGTAGACGACGTCCGCACCCGGCATGCTCACATTCTTTCGGGGATCGGGACACCGAGCACGCCGAGGATGTCCGCGAGATGAACGGAGACGACCTGGAGGGCGGCGCGCCGGGCGCGCCGGGTCGTCTCGTCCTTCTCCTGCGCGATGGGATGCGTGTGATAGAGATGGTGGAAGCCCGCGGCGACCGCGAGCGCGTGCCTGACGAGGAGCGAGACCTCGAGCGACTCGGCCACCTTTTCGAGCGTGTCGAGCGTGCGAGAGCAGGTCCTCACGACGTCCCACAGCCCGTCGTCGAGCGCAGACGCGGGCAGCGCGGACAGCCCGTCGATCTCGGCGGCGTCGAGGCGCCCCGTGAGGCCCGTCTCCTCGAGCTTCCGGAAGATGTTCGCGGCGCGCACGGCGGCATACTGGAGATACGGCCCCGTGTCGCCCTCGAAGGCGAGCGCCTCGTCGAAGTCGAAGGCGATGACCTTGTTCCGCGAGAAGCGCGTCATGTAGATGCGGAGCGCGCCGACGGCGATCGCCTCGGCCCGGCCCGTTTCGGGAGGTTCGGCCGCGCGCGAGAGGATCTGCTCCTTCGCCTTCTCGACGAGCCGGTCGAGGAGATCCTCGGCCTTCACGCCGAGCCCCTTCCGGCCCGACATCTCGACGAAGGGGCGCGCGCGGTCCTCGTCGGTGAGCTCCACGCCGAGCGCCTCCGCCGAAGCCGGCGTCAGGGCCACCATTTCGTATGCGAAGTGGACGGATCGGTCGGCCGCCTCGGCGAAGCCGGCGCGCCGCACCGCCTCCTTCACGACCTTCTGGGGGTAGGACTGCCGCACGTCGATGACGTTGATGACGGCGGTGCCCTTGCCGAAGCGGCCGCGCGCGGACGGGTCGGCGCCGCGGTCGTCGCGGCGCGTCCTGTAGAGCGGAGAGACGCCATCCGAGGCATGGAACTCGGGCGAACCGTCGACGTCCCGGTAGGGAACCTCTTCGTACTCGAAGTCGATTCCCAGGACGCCGAGCTTCCAGAGCTGGTAGGCGACGTCCTTCCCGGTGTACGTGACCGTTCCGTTCGACCGCACGAGAATCTTGTCGGCGTCCTCCATGCCCTCGAACTCCGGAGAGCCTTCGAGCGGCATGACCCAGCAGCCCGCGTTCTTGCCTTCCGTCTCGAGTCGCACGGCGCCCGCCGCCTTCAGGAGCTCGAAGGCCTTCACCCAGAAGCGGCGCGCGAGGATGTCGCTCTCGCGTGGCAGGAGGTCGTAGGTGACGCCCACGCGCTCCATCGTGAAGAGGTGGCAGCGCACGACCGCCTCGGCGAGGCGCCCCGCGAGAGCCGCCGTGGCGGCCTCTTCCGGGGTCTGCTCGTGGCCCGTGGCGGCGCCCTCGATGGCGTGGAGCGTGGCTTTGCGCTTCTCCTCGAGCGCCGGGTCGGCTGCGTAGCTCTTCCCGGCGAGCGCATAGAGGTCCCACGCGAGGTCGCCGAGGCGGCGCGGCTCGACGCCCGGGGCGTGCTCGGGGAAGGCGTCCAGGATCTCGCGGATCTCGCCAGCGAGGCGCCGCGCGCGCGACGGCTCGACGAGGTCCTCGGCGTTCTGGAGCGCCACCACGACGTCGGCCACCTGGACGCCTGTGTCGTCGAGATAGTTCTGAATCTCGACGCGGCGGCCGAGGCGCCTGAAGGTGCTCACGAGGACGTCGCCGAGGACGGCATTCCGGAGGTGCCCGATGTGCGCTGCCTTGTTCGGATTGATGTTCGTGTGCTCGACGATGAGCTTGCCGGCGCCCGCGTCCTGTTCCGGGGCCGCGCTTCCCGCGACGAGCATGTCCCGTAGGACGCGCGGGCGATCGAGGAAGAAATTGACGTAGCCGCCGCCTTCGACCGAACGCCTCACGACGACCGAGGGCAGAGCGAGGGCGGGGGCCAGCTCTTCCGCGATCTTCCGCGGGGGCCGCCTCAGGACCTTCGCGAGCTCGAAGGCGACGGGGCAGGCGAGATCGCCGAGCTCGACCTTTGGGGGCGTCTCGAGAACGATGCGCGGCGCCGGAACGCCGAAGACGCGGAGGCACGCCTCGGAAACGGCGCTCTCGAGCTCACGTTTGAGACCGGGAATCACGCGGTGGCGCCCCTCCCAGGGGCGCGCGTCTCTCTTTCATCCATGGCGGCGCGGATTCTCGCACGTCCTGACGAGGGGATCAGGCCGGTCGCGGCGCGCGACGGAACCTTGTTTCGTCCGGATACCGCTTCAACCCTTCCCGCTTCCAGTGGTCCGCCCCGGCCCGGTCACCGAGGATCGACAGGGTCTGGAAGGCGGCGAGGTAGGCGTCGACGCCGGGTGCCACCGAGACCATCTCTTCGACCGATCTCCGGGCGTCCGCCGGCCGATTCTGGGCCGTGTACAGGATGACGAGGGAGCTCCAGGCCGCGAGTGTCGTCGGGTAGACCCGGAGCTCCTCGCGGAATTCGGTCTCCGCCTCGGCATGACGGCCCATCCGCGCGAGGACGTCGCCGCGAAGGAGATGGAGCCCAGCCAGGGGAAGCGAGTGGGGGGCCCCTTCCTGAATTTGGCGAGAGAGCTCGAGAGCCTTCGGCAGATTGCCTCGAAGAGCCTCGACCCGCGCCAACACCAGGATGCCGCGATCCCGGTTTCTCTCGGACTTCAGCGACGCCCGCGCCGCCGTTTCGGCCCCCTCGAGATCGCCGAGAGCGAGACACGCGCGCGCGAGAATCTCGTCTCCCGCCGGATCACCCATCGACCGTGCGAGCTCCGCGTGCTTCTTTCCCTCCTCGAGCTTCCCCATCTGAAGGCAGTGGTTCGCGAAGGAAACGACGTATTGAGTCGAGCCCTGGGGACTGAGCTCGATCGTTTTCCGGAGAGCGGCGAGAGCCTCGTCGGTCCTCCCGAGCTTCGCGAGCGCCTGCGAATAGAGCTCCCAGATGTCGAGCATCCGGGGGTTCTCCGCGAGGAGTTTCTGGGCGATCGCCACGGTCCTCGCCGGGCTCCCTTCCACGAACTCCCGAAGGGCTTCCTTCATCAGCCGGACGGTCTCGATGTGGTCTTTCGGATCGTCCAGCGGGCCGGTCCCGGCCGTGGCGCCCGAGCTGAGATAGCCGAGCGACGCGAGCTTTTTGGCCGTCTCCTGATCGATCGCTCCGGGCGCCTCGAACGAAGTCCGGAGCTTCTCCATCTCGATCCGCATCTTCCGGAACGGTTCGGGTTTACCCTCCACGAGATTCGTTTTCTCGGCCGCGTCGGACCTCAGGTCGAAGAACTCGGGACGGGGCGCTTCGATGAAATGCCAGCGGCCGTCCACGAGCGAGCGGAGCTCGCTCCAGCCGAAGTGGGTCCTCGGAAAGAAAGACTCGGCGTAAATCCGCCTCTCCGGAAGAACGAGACCGTCCGCGATGTCGATCAGCGAATACGTCCCGGGGGGCGCCGCGAAGCCGTCGAGGCCGACGGCCTTCCCGATCGTCGTGAAGACGTCGGACAACTGGACGGGAACCCGGACGGATCGCGGCGCCGGAACGTCCCCTCTCGGGAGCTTCACGAGAAGCGGAACCTGGAGGACTTCCCGGTAGAGAAAGACCCCGTGTTCGCTTTCTCCGTGGTCTCCGAGCCCCTCTCCGTGATCGGAGAGAAAAATGATCAGCGCGCGGTCGTAGATGCCCTTCGCCTTCAGGAAGTCGAGAAACTTGCCCGTGATCGCGTCGGCGGTCGCGATCTCTCCGTCATACGGATTCGCGTAGAGACTCTTGAAGGGTTCCTTCGGTTCGTACGGGGCATGCGGTTCATAGAGGTGAAGGAAGGCGAACAGGGGGCCATGCTGCTTCTCGACCCATCGTTCGATCGAGGCTTCGGCCTCGTCCCCCGGGCGCTGGACGCGGCTCAGAGCCTGGAAAGGGCGGGTGGGCGCGACGTCGTCGTCCCAGAGCTCGAAGCCGCGTCCGACTCCGCTCGCGCCGTTCAGAACGAGGCTCGTCACGGCACCGGCGGTTGCATAACCGCCCTTCTTGAGAAGCTCGGCCAGCGTCGGCACCGCGGGGTTCACGGAATAGCCGAGATTGTCGTGGACTCCGTTCCTGTCCGGGAGAAAACCGGTGAAGAGCGCGACGTGGGACGGCAGCGTGAGCGGCGCGTGCGACCAGGCGCTCTCAAAGAGGATCGAATCGTTCCTCAGGGCTGAAAGCGCGGGCGTCTCCACTCCTTTGTAGCCATAGAACGGGAGATGGTCGGAGCGGAGGGTGTCGATCGAGATCAGGACGACCGGGGCCTTCGGGAAGACGCGGCCGGCCGGTTTCCGAGCCTGCCCGCAACCTGGGAGCACGAGAACGAGAATCGAGGCGGGAATCAGGGCCGATCTCACGGGTGGTGTTCACCTCGGGTGCGGAGATTCGGGTCGCCGGGGAAGAGGGAGAGGGCCTCGCGGCGAATCCCTTCAGCTCCCGGCCGGTCCCCGAGAAACGTGAGGCCCCGGTACGCACGGTCGTAGGCTTCCGCGGTTCCGATTCTCTTCGCCATGTCGGTCAGCGTTCGCTTGGCGTCTGCGGTTCTCGACTGGGACGCCCTCGTAAACGCGAGGCCGACCCACGCCTCCGTCTGCGTTGGAAAGAGCCGGATTTCCTCCTCGAACTCCCGGATCGCCTCGTCGAACCGATTCAGCCGTGCCAGAACGTCTCCACGAAGGTAGTGCACTCCGAGCAGCTCCCCGCCTCCACCGCCTGGACGGATCTGGTCGAGGCGGGACAGGGCTCCTCGGTAATCATTCCGCTGGACGTCGACGTGCGCCAGTGCCAGGAGCGCACGCTTCCTGACTCTCGGCACGAGGAGCGCCTGGTTTGCCGCCTGCTCGGCCCGGGCCAGGTCTCCCTTGGCGAGGTAGGAGCGTGCGAGCGTCTCGTGGGCGGAGGCATCGCCCCGTTCCAGCGCCAGCCGGGCGTTTTCGAGGGCCTCGTCGGGGTGACCGACCCGCAGGCAGAGGTTCGCGACGGAAAGCAGGGGGAGTGTGGCGGCCGCGGGCGCGAGCTCGACAGCTTTCTTCGCGGCGGCGAGAGCCTGATCCGGGCGGCCCGCCGCGAGCAGGGTCTCGGAATAGAGCTCCCAGACGTCGGCCATCGCCGGGTTCTTCCTCAGGAGCTCCTCCAGAAGGGGCAGCGCCTCGAGCGGCCGCCCCGCCGTGGAGGTCGCCACGGCTTTTCGCAGCAGGCGGACGACGCCGATCTCGTCCTTCGGATTCGGGAGCCTTCCCGGCCCGGCCGGGGCGCCCGTCGAGAGATACCCGAGCGACGCGAGCTTCTTCCGCTCCTCGTCGCTGACGGGTCCGGGCGTCTCGAAGGCCGTTCGCCGTTTTTCCAGGTCCGCGGCCATCGCCCGCAGCGGACCGGGTTTCGTCGCGACGACGTTCCTGGCCTCGCCCGGGTCGGCTCCGAGATCGTAGAACTCCGGAGCGGGGGCATCGACGTAATGCCACTGCCCGCTGAGCGACGAGGCGAGATTCGCCCAGTCGTAGTGGATGCGCGGAAAGTAGGTTTCGGAGTAGAGGGATCGGACGGGGGCCTTTGCGCCGGCGGCCAGCGCGACGAGGGAGACGGTCCCTTCGATCTCGGGGAAACCGGCTACGGCGGTCGCTCGGCCGATCGTCGTGAAGACGTCGGTCAGCTGGACCGGGTCCCGCACCATGGACCCGGCGAGGATCTTCCCGGGCAGCTTCATGAGGAGGGGCACCTGCAGGACGGAGCGGTAGAGAAGGATCCCATGCTCGTCCTCACCATGCTCTCCGAGGCTCTCGCCATGGTCCGACAGGCAGACGACGAGGGACCGGTCGTAGACGCCCTTCTGCTTCAGGTGGGAGAGGAACTCGCCGACGATGGCATCGGCGGTCGCGATCTCGCCGTCGTACGGGCTCGCGGCATATCGGGTTCTGTAGGGTTCCACGGGGTCGTACGGCGTATGGGGCTCGTAGAGGTGGAGGAACGCGAAGAACGGCGCCTCGCCCTGGGCGTCGATCCACCGTTCGAGGAGAGCCGCCGTCTCGGCTCCGGGGCGCTGGATCAGGCTGGGGGACGAGTAGGAGGCGATCGGCTCGACCCCGTCCTCGTAGAAATCGAAGCCCCGTCCGATTCCCGAGGCTCCGCCGAGGACAAAGGCGGAGACGGCCCCTCCCGTCCTGAAGCCCCCTTTCTTCAGGAGCTCGGCCAGCGTCGGGACCTCGGGCTTCAGGCGATACCCGAGGTTGTCGTGGACCCCGTGCACGTCGGGAAGCTGGCCCGTGAAGAGGGAGGCGTGAGATGGCAGGGTGAGGGGAACCGGGGAAAAGGCCCGTTCGAAGAGGATCGCGTCACGCCGCAACGCGGACAGGGCCGGCGTCTCCACTCCGCCGTAGCCGTAAAAGGGGAGATGGTCCGACCGAAGCGTGTCGATGGAGATCAGGACGACGGGGGCCCCGGGGAAGACCTCGGTCACCCGCCCCCGGGCGCGCCCGCAGCCCGCCGCCGCCGACAGGAGAACGAAGGCGAAGGACGCCCAGGTGAGGCCGCGGAGTCCCCGTTTCATCGGTGGGAGTCTAGAACGCGTAACGAGCGATCGCGAAGAGGCCACGCCAAAGAAAAGGCCCCGGCTTCCGCCGGGGCCTTTCGTCCGAGACGGGATGGAGACTAGAAGCGGACTCCCACGGAGACCTGGAAGCTCCGCGCCGTTTGGTACATGACCTGGCTCGTCGGCGTGCCGAAGAGCGAGCCCTTCTGGTAGTTGGCGCCCATCGCCTTGCAGGCGGCCAGCGCCGTTCCCTGCGGGCACTCGACCGGCGCCGCCGTCGTGAAGGGGTTGAAGGCGGCCAGGGATGACGAGTTCACGTTCGTGTTCACCGCCGTGTTCACGTTGATGATGTGCTGGGCGTTGAAGACGTTGTAGATCTGCGGCCAGACGTAGACCTCGACGGCGCCGGCGATCTTGTAGGAGAACGTCATGGCGAGATCGGTCCGCCAGACGTCCTCGGTCCTGTAGCCGTCGCGGCCCGTGAAGTAGTAGAGAACCGACGCCGGAGGCGTGAGGTAACCGGGGTTGGTCACGTACGGTTTCGTGTTCACGCTGCCGACCGCCGCATAGGGAAGGCCCGTGTCCCAGTTCTGGATGACGCTGAAGTTCAGGTTGCCGAACCTCGCGGGGATCGGGGCATCGTACGTCCCGTAGGCGCGGACGCGGTGGCGCGTGTCGCTCGAGAGGCTGCCCATCGGGGCGGACCACTTCCGGTCGAGGTACTCCGGATAGGCGTGGAGGCCGCCGCGGACCACGGAGGAGCCGGACGTCTCGCCGACGATGTCGCCGATCAGATGGGACCATGTCCAGTTGCCGCCCAGGTTGAAGCGGTCGCCCAGCCGGTATGCGAACTGCGTGTGGAGGCCGGTGTAATTCCGGGTGTAGTCGTTGGAGTTGACGATCAGGCCGAGGTCGTACCTCTGGGCCGGGTTGACCGGACTCGGGACCTTTCCGGTCGTCGTGTCCTTCAGAAGGTCGTAGAAGTCGGTGAACTCGCGCCGGACGACGTCGGCTCGGAAGCTGCCGCGCTGCCCGATGTTGCCCGAGAAGCCGACGGTGTACTCCTTGGCGTTGGGCGACTTGAGCGAGTTCTGGATCTGGAGGTTGACGCCGCTGAGCGACGGCGGGCCTCCCAGCGGGACCTTGCAGCTCGCCGCGGTGGGGTCCGGCATGCAGCCCTGGGACTGGAACCAGTTGAAGAACTGTGTCACGGCGTCGTGGGGAGCGACCAGTGGCTGGTTCGGGTCGGTGTTGATTCCCGGGCCGTCGTAGTACCAGTAGTAGATGGCGGGGCTGCCGGCGAGCGTCGCGCCCGAGCCGGCCTGCGTGTCCTGGAGAGCCGCCACGTACTTGGCATAGCTCGCCGACACCCGGAGGGTCCCGTCGCCCTTCACGTCGAAGGTCCCGGCGAGGCGCGGGCTCCAGGCAGAGTCGTTGGAAGTCACGTTTCCGCCCGCGTCCGTGGCGTGGTTCTTGTCGTAGCGCACGCCGAGGTTGAACGAGAGCCGGTTGTTGAGCCGCCACGAGTCGTTGAGGAAGGCCGACTGCGTCCGCAGGTCGTCGCCCTGCGAGAGCTGGAGGATCGGCCAGTAGACGACGTAGGTCGCCGAGTTGAAGACCGGGTAGATACTCTGCCCCTGCACGGTCGACGCGGTCTGGCTGTAGAGGGTGAAGTTGCTGCCGGACTGGTAGTTGTTCGACTTCCGCTGTCCGCCGTAGTCGTCGTAGCCGGCGAGGATGGTGTGCGAGCCGAGAGACGGCGTCGACAGGAAATACGTTCCCTTGGCGACGAAGTCGTCGTTGTTCCGGGGCTCCGGGCTGCAGACGCCGCAGAAGGTGGGTGAGTTGTATACGACACCGAGCTGCGTGTCGTGGATGGGCGTTCCCTTGACGAGGTCCGTGTAGATGCTGCCGTAGTTTTCGAACGTGAACTTGCGCTTCGCGTAGAAGGCGTCCACGAACAGGTTGTTGGTCCAGACGCCGCTGTAGTTGATGACGGCAATCGACTGCGGGAAGCTCGGGTCGAAGAAGACGTTCGCGTCTCCCGGGGTGTCGAAGTTGAAGTTATGGGACGTGGTGTCGACGCCGGTGTAGGAGCCGGTCAGGGTGTGGTTCTGCAGCGGTGAGAACGTCAGCTTCCCTTCGTAGCGGTCTTCCTTCGAGCCGAAGGTGATCGGGATGTTCGTCTGGCGGGTGATCAACGAGCGGGAAGTGGACGTGTCGAAGTAGCGGCCCGCGGCGAAGAACCAGAGCTTGTCCTTGAGGATCGGGCCGCCGAACGTCGCTTCCCAGGTTGGGGTGACGGTGTTGTGGAAGGTCCCTTCCTGCGGGTTGACGCCGGTGGCCGGGACCCGATAGGCGTTCGTCGCGTTCCAGGCGTCGTTCGTGAGCACTGAGCGGACCGAGCCGCTGAAGGCGTTTCCGCCCGACTTCGTGATCGTGTTGATGACGCCGCCGGTGAACCGGCCGAACTCGGCGGAGACGGACGATGTCATCGTCGTCGTCTCCTGGATGGCGTCCTCGACGTAGAGGTTCAGGGGGGTCGACCGGACGTTGTCGATGATGACGACGCCGTTGAGGGTGTAGAGGCTCTCGGTCGACTGCGCGCCGGCGATCGAGACCCCGTTGGGCGCGTTCTGGTTGAGGCCGGGGGACATGTAGACCGAGCCGAGGATCGTCCTCGCCGTCGGGAGCTTCGCCATGAGCTCGGACGAGTACGTCGTCGCCGCCGCCGTCGTCTGGGAGATCGACTCCGTCTTTCCGACGACCGTCGCCTCGGCCGCGATGGCCGTCAGGCTCAGCGTCGCGTCGACCTGGTACTGCTGGGACGCGCCGGCCTTGACGGTCTTCGTGAGGGTCTGGAATCCCTGGAAGGCGAACGTGAGCGTGTAGTCACCGGGGGGGACGTTCACGAAGCCGTAGTCGCCGCTCGAGCCCGTGACCGTCGTGCGGGATCCTTGGAGAGCGGGCGACGTCGCCGTCACGCCGACCCCGGGGAGACCCTGCCCTTCGTTGATCACCCGTCCGGTGATGGTGGCCGTCGGAAGCCCCTGTGCGAAGGCGGGGTTCGCGAGAAGAAGCCCGAAAGTGACGGCAATAATGGCCGCGCCAGCCGTGAGCCTTCGAATTTGGGTGGTTACGATCACACTTCCGATTTTATTTTGCATTCGCATCCTCCTCCGTTAGTCGAACAGTAAAGTGAAAAACGGCATAAACGTAACAGAAGACCTTCCTGGTCCGCGATGATTCCTTTGACTCATAGCCGACTCCGCTGCATCCAATGATGCGACTGGCGTTCAGTACCCTGCTAGGCAAGGACCCTGCCAGCGAAGGCGACATTTGGATGGGCATAAGTCTTTTAGAATAAACTGTTTGCATCTAGCCATTTGACAGATGTCAGTCGGAACTCCCGAATACTGAAGTCGCGTCCGGCATTTTGGATCGAGGTCGTCCGGCAGAGGCTGCAAATCTCAGTTTTCGTCCCTCTTTCCGGGAACGCCTTTGGGCCGAAGTCTGGATCATTGTCATCGATTCCGCTTTGAGGTATTCCACCAAGATGAAAGCCAGGATCCGTTTCGCGTCCCTCGTCCTCCTCGCGACCGCACTTCCCTGCTTCGGTGCCGGCCTCACGCTTTACAAGGACTGGAACAAGTCCCCCGAATTCTCCGGCCTCGCCGTCGAATCCGAACAGAAGGAATGGAAGAAGATCGCTTCCGACGAGGAGGCCGAGCACTTCATCCAGCTCTTTTGGGCGAAGCGCGATCCGGACCTGAAGACACCGGTCAACGAGTTCAAGATCGCCTTCGACCAGCGCGTGAAAGAGGCCGACCAGCTCTTCGGGCTGCCGCGGACCCGCGGCGCGCTGACCGAGCGCGGGAGGCTCTATGTGCTGGTCGGCTCGCCGAAGAACCTGCTGCGCGTGACCGGCATCAAACCGCAGCCCCAGCCGTTCGCTGCTCCCGGGCAGATTCCGCCGCCTCCGAACGCTCCGGGCACGTCGATCGGCGAGTCTCTCGCGACCTTCATTTACGAGGCGGCCCAACTCCCCGAGTGGGCCGGGATGAAATCCCTCCGGGCGGAGTTCATCGTCGAGTCGTCGCGCGATTACGTCGCCGGCAGGAACGGCGGCAATGTGAATTCGCTGGAAGTCAAGGCGCGCAACGCCGCGCTGCGCAACCCGAGACTCAAAGAGCCGCCGCACTTCCGGACGGCCGCCGAGCTCGAGACCGAACGCAAGGCGGCCGAGGCGGCGGCCGCCGAGGCGCTGAAGGGGCCGGTCCTCACGGCGCCTATACGGGAGGCCCTCGTTGGCGTGCTCGCCAAGGAGGACACGGGTCCGCTTTCTCTCCTTCCGATCGTCGGGAAGGACCGGGAACCGCGCCTGCAGGTTCAGCTTTTCGTGCCCTCGTCCGCGGGATCTCCTGGGGCGGAGTCGAAGCTGGCGATTCTCGTGAGGGACGACGCCGGAGCCGACGCCGTGAGGTTCGAGGAGACGACGGCGCTCGAGGCCACGGCCGGGGGATCCGTCACGTCCCGGGAGTTCGCCGTTCCGCCGGGCTCGTACGGCGTCGCCGCGGGAGTGTTCGACGGCTCCTCGAAGCTCCTCTTTTCCGCGAGACGCAAGGTGTCCGTCGCCGCGGCCGGAACGGACTTTTCGCTATCGCCGCTCGTCGTCGCGGCGAGTTTCTCCCCCGCGGCGAAGGGGAAGACGGACGAAGCCTTCACCCTGAACGGAAATCACTTCGTGACGAAGGGCGGCCGGCTCGACCCCGAGGACGGTCTCCTCTTCGTCGTGAGGGTCTACAACCCGAAGGTGGACACCGCCACGAAGACAATTCGCATTTCGCGCACGGTGAAGATCAAGCCGAAGGGCGCCCCTGCCATGGAGGTGCCCCAGCCCGCCGACCAACCCGTCGCCGTGCCGGACTCGAAGGATGGAACGGAGCTCATTTCGTTCGACGTGGCCGCGGAGGTCATCCAGGCGAACCTGGGCGAATACCTGAGAAAGCCGGGCGAATACGACCTGAAGGTGGCGATCACGGACCAGGTGGCGCAGAAGACGATCGAGACCTCCGCGACCTTCACCGTGACCGGGGTCTTGCCGCCGAAGAAGAAGTAGCGGCCGCCGCGAACCGGGGGTCCTTCGGGAACAGAACGGCCCTGCTGCCGGAGCGGAGGCGCGCGCTGGCCCTCGAGGCCGTTTATGATGATCGGTCGAGGGCGGTACTCAAAGGTACTCCGCCCGACCCAAGAAGGAAGGGAGACTCCTCTCGATGACGCTTCGACGCGCCCCCCTCGCGCTCGTTCTTCTCCTTGCCGCCACTCCGTGCCTCGCCGCTCTCGACAAGTACAAGGACTGGGAGAAGTCGCCCGCGTCCGTCTATCTCGCGACCGACGCCGAGAAGAAGGACTGGAAAAAGGTCGCTTCCGACGAGGAGGCCGAGAAGTTCGTCGCGCTCTTCTGGGCCCGGCGCGACCCGGACATCAAGACGCCCACGAACGAATTCCGTGAGCGCTTCGACGTCCTCGTGAAGAAGGCCGACGAGCTCTTTCCGCTCGGCCGCAAGCGCGGCGCCCTGACCGAGCGCGGCAAGGCGCTCCTCCTGATCGGGCTTCCGAAGGAGATCAGAGCCAAGGCGACGTCCCCCGCGGACACGCCGGTCGGCGGCACGAGCGGTGCGGGCCAGTTCACGGGCGCGGGAGGTGGCGCCCCGGTGACCTACACCTTCGTCTACGACAAGGCGCACCTGCCGCCGTGGGCGGACGTCCCGTCGCAGGAGATCGGGTTCATCGTCGACGTGGCCCTCGGCACCGAGGCCCTCGTCGACGTGTCGCCCGCGAGGCGCCTCGAGAACAAGGCCGCCCAGATGGCGCTCGTGAACCCTCAGCTCAAGGACGTGCCGGTCTACAAGACGAAGGAGCAGGTCGCCGCCGAGCAGAAGGCCGCGGCCGACAAGGCCGCCGAGGCGTCCAAGGGCCCGGCGCTCTCAGAGGGCGCGCGCGCGACGCTCGACGGCCTCGCGAAGGAGCCGTTCGGACCGCTCGCGCTGCTGCCCATCTCTTACCGCGACGGCGCGACGCGCCTCATGGTGCAGCTCTTCGCGTCCGGATCCGCCGTCGGAACGGGAGAAGGGGCGAAGCTCCTGATCCTCGCGCGAGACAAGGACGGCAAGGACGCCATACGCCTCGAGGAGGTCGCGGCGCTCCGGAAGACGAAGTCCGACTTTTTCGCCGACCGCTCGTTCCCGATCATCCCGGGCGACTACGACGTGGCTGCTTCGCTCGTGGACGCGACGGGGAAGGTGCTCGTCTCGGCAAGGCGTCCGGCCTCGGTGCCCGGCCTTCCTACGGAGTTCGCGGCGTCGCTGCTTCTCGTCTCCGTGAACGACTTCCCGGTGGACGCGCCGAAGCCCGACGAGCCGTTCACGTTCTCGGCGCGCCGGTTCGTCGTAAAGGGCGACGGGCGCGTCGACGCGACGGACGGCCTCTCGTACGCGGTGCGCCTCTACAACCCTCCGGTCGACCCGGTCACGCGGACGATCACGCTGAAGCGGACCGTCAAGATCAAGCCCAAAGGGCAGCCTGCGATCGACGTGCCGACGCCGCCCGAGGAGCCCGCGAAGGTGCCCGAGCAGAAGGAGCCCGGCGCCGTCGTGCTCGACATCGCGGGCGGCATCGTTGAATCGAACCTGGGCCAGTACTTCAAGCCGGGCGACTACGAGCTCAGGCTCACGTTGACCGAGCCCACGACTCAGAAGAAGCTCGACCTTGCCACGCCCTTCACCGTCGTGGGTCCCGCGAAGAAGTAGGCGTTTCTTCGGCTGCCCGCCCGGTGACTACTCCACGCGCACGGACACCGAGCCGACGCCGATGCGGTTCGTCGCGACGTCTCGCACGGTCGCCACGAACCGCATGTTGCCCTTGCGGGACTTGACTTCGCCCGTGTAGACGAACGGCTGGTCCGCCCCCTTCGCGAGCGTCGCTGCATCCATGAGGATCGTCTTGCGATCCGGGACCACGTTCGAGCGCGCGCCACTGTCCTCGACGGCCGCGAGCGTGACGTCCACGATCGCCTTCTTCCTGTCGCCCTCGTTGAGGAACGTGAACGCGGAAAGGGGGACGGAGACCTTGAAGGGCGCGATGCGGCGCCCGATGCCGCCTCCCTTCTTCGCGGGGCCGATCGCGAGCGCGACGGGGAACTCGCCGCTTGCGTCCGGTGTCACGAGCGCGAGCTCCATGCGGTCGAGGGCGCTCGCGTCCGCGGTCTTCGCGCCATACGCACGGCGCGCGCGAAGCGTCACGCCCGGACGCGTCGACGTGACCCGAACGGCGTGGTCGGCCTTCTTCGGGTCGAGGGCCGTGAGCGTGACTCCGATCGAGTAATAGCTCGCCGACTCCTGATAGATGCGTTCGAGGGCGCCGCCGAACGTGTTGCGGTTCTGGACGAGGATTCCGCCCGTCTCTTCGGCGAGGCCCGCGAGCGCCTCCCGGCGATTCACGTCGGCCGTGAATGCGGACATGACGGGCGCCTCCGACTCCGAGGCGTCCACGTCGGTCGCGAGGCCGCGCGCGTCGAGCGCGTGCACCGTGATGCCGGACCGGTTCGCCTCCGCGACGACCACGCGGAACTCTTCGACGACGGAGTAGTCGAACTGGTTGAGGAGCGAGGACGAGAGCGCGCTTGCGAACGTCTGCCCGGGCCGGAGCTCGATCCCGCTCGAGACCCAGAACGCCACACGCTTGCCGGAACGCGCCGCAAGAGCCGCGAACGCGCGCCTGAGCTCGTCGAGCGTGCCCTTCTCGCGGCCTCTGATCTGCTCGCTGTAGCTCCGGATGATGGAGTCGCGGGAGCGCGAACGCCGCGCGAGATTCACGTCCTGGCGGTACTGCGACTCCCAGAAGAGGCCTCGCGGGGTGACCTTCTCGAGGCGCGAGAGGCCGTTGAGAAGCGTCTCCTTGGAGCTCGTGAACGGCGTGATGACGTGCGACGAGCTGTTGTACGACAGGATCGCCATGCTGTCCGACGGAGAAAGCCGGGTGACGAAATCGCGAAGCCCTTCGAGGACGCGCTTGCGGTCGAACGGCAGGAGGTGCTCGTCGTCGAAGAACACGAGGAACTGGCGCGGCACGTAGCGGTCGGCGCCCGCCGCCGTCGTCTCGAGGATGAAGTCCGGCGACGCGGTCGCGAGATCCGGGCCGTGGAGCTGGCCCGCTTCGATCCGGGCGAAGTAGTCGAGCGCGACGGGCTTGCCGTCCACCGCGACGGAAATCTCGGCGCGGGTGAGGTTCGTCACGGGCCGGCCGTCCTTCGCCGTCGCGACGACGTCGAGGTCCATCGCGGTGACGTCCACGGCTGCGCGGAGGCCCGTGCGCGCCGGTGGAGCGTCGGCGGCGCCGGCGGTCCCGGCGGTCCCGGCGACGGCGACGGCGGAGACGAGCATGGCGAAAACGAGCCGCGGAAGACGGGCGACGTTCATGGGTGACCTCGGTGAAAGAAGAAAGTAAGTGGTCAGAGCTGAAGGATCTCGCGCAGCATGGCGGCGTCGCGGGAAATCGCGTCGCACCGCTCCGGGCGCGCGGTCAGGGCGACGACCTGGTCGGTCAGTCGCGGGTCGTCGCTCGACCACTCCTGTCCGATCTGTTCGGAGGGAGCGGCCTGCTTGGCGAGAAAGATCAACCGTTCGGCGACCGGGCTTCTCGTCGTGACCCGCCCACTCGAGCCGAGGACGTCCTCGACCGTCTTGGGGAGGTTCAATTTCCGGGCCAGGACGCGGCCCGCGGCTGCCCGGAAGTGCGAGAGGGCGCCCGCGCGTATCGGCCCCGGAGGAAAAGCCACCGAGATCAACACCTTGAGAAGTTCGTAGCTGCCGAGAGGCTCGAGGAGCCCGAGCGTGTACGCGTCCTCCCGCTCGAGGCCGTGCTCCTCGGCGAGGTGCGAGCTGGCCACTGCGGTGGACAGCGCCGAGCGCCTCACGACGCGCTCCATCTTCTCTTCCGACGGCACCTTGGGAGACCCGGCGTCCGCGAGGAGGCCGGCGAAGCGGCGGATGGCCGGCGGTCCCACGACCCGGACCGCTTCCCGAGCCGTCCCGATCAGCTCGGCCGGATCCGTGCGCAGCGAGTTCGCGAGGTAGAGGAGGTCGATGGTGAGAAAAGGATCGAGCGCGGCGACCTGGACGAGGCGCTCGGGATCGCCGCCTTCTTCGAGGACCGCCCGCAGCATCGTGGCCGTGTCGTCGTAGATCGGGAAGAGCCGCGCGGGCTCGCGTAGCCGCTTGTGGACGCGGTTCGCGAACGAGGTGAAGCCCTGAAACGCCTCGCGAAGCGCGGCCGGCGCGGGCGTCTCACCGGGGAGGCCCTCGAGGATCGTCCAGAACAGGGAGGCGAGCGCGTCCGGCTTGAACTCCTTTTCCCAGCGCGCGCCCGTTTCGTCGGCACCGGTGGCCGTGCCGATGTTCACGCGCGAGTCGTCCACGGCCTTGGCGCCATGGAACGCGAGAACCTGCCCGCGAAGCGACAGGTGGATCCGGATCAGGTCCTCGATCTTGAAGAGCGGGTCGAATTCGAACGAGGCGCCCGTCCAGCCGAACAGGTCGAGGAGGATCTTCATCGCGAGACCCTCGACGGCCTCGGCGAGCTTCTCGCGGGTGAGGAGGTTGCGCTCCAGGATGAGGCGCGTGAGGTTCTTGCCGGTCGCGAAGCTCTCGGCGAGAAGCTCGTACACCGCGGCCTCGGACAGGATCCTGCGGCGCGTCAGGTAGACGCCGAGCCGCTCGTTCGGCAGGGACGAGGAGACGAAGACGATCGCGCCGCCCTTGAGGTCGATCGTGCGCAGAACCTCTCCGCGCCAGACCGTCACGCGGCCGGAGAGGGCGTTGATCTCCAGCCACTGAAGAAGGTCGGCGAGGGAAAACGTGTCGAGGTTTCCGCTGAGCGTGCGTGCCACGGCCGCGAAGAGTTTGACACGAAGCCGCCCGGAGCGCGGATTCCGCGTCGCCCCACCGCACTTTCAAACCTCGACGAGTCGAGACTAGCATCGGGGTCATGAGCGATCCCACTCCGTCCACCACGTCCGGCCTGCCCCTCCGGACGGTCTACGGTCCGGCCGACGTCCCGTCCGGCTGGGTGCCGTCTCTTCCGGGAGCCGCCCCCTTCACGCGCGGCGCCCTCCCGGGCGGCTATCGCACGAAGCTGTGGACCATGCGGCAGTACGCAGGCTTCTCGAGCGCCGCCGAATCGAACAGCCGGTATCGGTTTCTTCTCGACCAGGGCCAGACCGGTCTCTCCGTGGCTTTCGATCTCCCGACCCAGATCGGCTTCGACTCGGACCACGCGCTCGCGCGCGGCGAGGTCGGCAAGGTCGGCGTTCCCGTCGCGTCCCTCGAGGACATGGAGGCGCTCCTCGCCGGAATCCCACTCGATAAGGTGTCGATTTCGATGACGATCAACGCGACGGCGTCGATCCTCCTCTCGTTCCTCCTCGCGGTCGCGAAAGGCCGCGGCACCTCGTGGCAGAAGCTCTCGGGAACGATCCAGAACGACATCCTCAAGGAATACGCGGCCCGGGGGACGTACGCGTTCCCACCGAAGCCGTCTCTGCGTCTCGTGACCGACGTCTTCGCGTTTTGCCTGGAGAACGTCCCGCGCTGGAACACGATCTCCATCTCGGGGTACCACATCCGGGAGGCCGGGGCGACGGCCGTGCAGGAAATCGCGTTCACGCTCGCGGACGGGCTCGAGTACCTCGCCGCCGCGCGCGCCGCGGGCCTCGACCCCGCCGCGATCGCGCCCCGACTGTCTTTCTTCTTCAATGTCCACAACGATTTCCTCGAGGAGATCGCGAAATTCCGGGCGGCGCGGACACTCTGGGCGCGACTCGTGGGCGAGCGGTTCGGAATCACGGACCCGCGCGGGGCGGCGATGCGCTTTCACACCCAGACGGCGGGCTCGACGCTCACCGCGCAGCAGCCCGACGTGAACGTCGTCCGCGTCGCCATCCAGGCCCTCGCGGCGGTCCTCGGCGGGACCCAGTCCCTCCACACGAACGGCAAGGACGAGGCGCTCTCGCTTCCCACCGAGGCCTCCGCGCTCCTCGCGCTCCGCACCCAGCAGGTCATCGCGCACGAGACCGGAGTCGCGCGCGTCGTCGATCCGCTCGGAGGCTCGTGGGCCATCGAAGCCCTGACGGCGGGCCTCGTGGACGGCGCCGGCGCCCTCATCCGGAAGATCGACGCGATGGGCGGCGCCTTGAAGGCGATCGAGGCCGGATTCTTCCAGCGGGAGATCCAGGAGAGCGCCTGGCGTGCCCAGCGCGCGATCGAGGGGGGAGAGCAGGTCGTCGTCGGCGTCAACGCGTTCGTCTCGCCGGAGGCGCGCGCGATTCCGACTCTCGTGGTCGACCCGGGCGTGGAGGCCGATCAGATCGCGCGCCTCGAGGCCCTGCGCGCGCGCCGCGATGCGGCTGCCGTGGAAAGGCGGCGCGCGGCGCTCGTTGAAGCGGCCCGCGAGGGACGAAACCTCCTGCCGCCGATCGTGGAAGCGGTGACGGAGCTCGTGACGCTCGGAGAGATCGTCGAGTCCCTGCGTGCGGTCTTCGGCGAGCACCACGAGACCACGACCTGGTGAGCCCGGCTCCGGCTTCGGGGCGCGCCAAACCGGCATTCCATGCGGGTTTGGGGAGGCGCGAGACGCTCCGAACCGCATGGAAAGCCGACTCGCCACTGTGTAATTCGCCCGAACCCGCGCGGGATGCGGGTTTGCGCCGTTCTTACACGGCGCGGAAGCCGCAAGTGACTGTCAGAAAGCAGCTTCGAGACTGCACCCAAAGGTATGCAAAGTTTCGGAGAAGGCCATCGGCGCGGAATCCTCGGCCTTTTGCACACCGAAATTCACAGGGCAACCCACAGAAGCTCTGGGTTTTCTTCGAAACCTCGCGTCGTCAAGAGTTTGAACGAGTCCCGTCCCCGTCTTCCGGGAAGGGGAACGAGCCCTCTACCGAGGCGACGCCGGGCTCGAAGCAGCGCCGGCACCGCGCTTCGTACAGCCCCGCGGCGCCGACGACGACACGCTCCGTGGACTCCACGAGGCGCTGCGTGCGGCTCGCGGGCTGCCCGCAGCGCACGCAGATGGCGCGCGTCTTCATGACCTCCTCGGCGGCGGCCATGAGGGCCGGCATCGGCTCGAACGGCCTTCCGAGATAGTCCTGGTCGAGGCCCGCGGCGATGACCCGCTTGCCCAGATCGGCAAGGCGGCTCGCGACGTCGACGATTCCGGCATCGAAGAACTGAACTTCATCGAGTCCCACGACTTCCGTGCGCGCGTCGGTCCTCTCGAGCACGTCGGCCGAGGACGCGACGGCGATGGCGAGGAGCCGGAGGCCCCCGTGCGAGACCACCTCGACCTCCGAGTAGCGGTCGTCGATCTTCGGCTTGAACACCTGCACGCGGCGCCGCGCGATCTGCGCGCGCGTCAGGCGGCGAATCAGCTCCTCGGACTTGCCCGAGAACATCGAGCCGCAGATCACTTCCAGGGATCCGGTGCCGGGTGGGTTCATTTTCTCTTCTTCTTCTTCTTCTTCTCGACCCCCATCTTCGGACAGATGTCGGCGAGCGTGCAGAGGTTGCACTTCGGGCGCTGCGAGGAGCAGATGCGGCGGCCATGCTGGATGAGGGCGTGGCTGATCCAGGTCCATCTTTCCGTCGGGATGATCTTGTTGAGATCCCGCTCGGCCTTCACGGGGTTCGTCTGCTTCGTCCAGCCAAGGCGGCGCGCGAGGCGGCCCACGTGGGTGTCGACGACGACGCCGCCGGGCGTGCCCCAGACGTTTCCGAGGACGACGTTCGCCGTCTTGCGCCCGACGCCCGGCAGGGCGTGGAGCTCGGTCATCGTGCGCGGGACCTCGCCGCCGTGCTTCTCGACGAGCTTTTTCGCCATCCCGCGCAGGGATTTCGCCTTCGCGTTGAAAAAGCCCGTGGAGCGGATGATCTCCTCGAGGGCGCCGGGCGGCGCCGCCGCGAGCGCGACCGCGTCTGGGAAGCGCTTGAAAACCTCGGGCGTCACGATGTTCACGCGCGTGTCCGTGCACTGCGCCGAGAGAATCGTCGCGACGAGGAGCTCGAGCGGGCGCCCGAAATCGAGCGAGCAGCTCGCGTCGCCATAGAGGTGCTCGAGGCGGGCGAGCGTCTCGGAGACGGGCGCGGGCGGGAGGCGCTTCGCCGGCATGAGGGCGGAGGATACCCGCGGGGTTGTCAAGGTGGAAATGGCGGCCCTCGGCTAGGGCATTCGCATTCTTGATCCCCCCTTGCGGTAGTGCTAAGACGGTCGCGCCTTGAGGCTTTCTTTCCGCTTCATGCATCGCGCGCTCGCCGTCGCCGCTTCGGCCGCGCTTCTCGCCGTCGGCCCCGTGGCCGGAGCGGAACGGGTCGCCGTCACGATCCTTCAGACGACCGACCTGCACGGGCACCTCCTCCCGTGGGACTACCAGCGCGCCCAGCCCGCGGACGAGGGCCTCGCGCGCGTCGCCTCGCGCATCGCCGCGATCCGCAGGGAGACGCCGAACGTGCTCCTCCTCGACGCGGGCGACACGATCCAGGGCACGCCGATCGAGTTCCTGCACGCGAAGAACCCCTCGAAGGGCCCCGACCCGATGGCCGAGGCGATGAGCGCCCTCAGGTACGACGCGATGTCCGTCGGGAACCACGACTTCAACTTCGGGCTCGCGGTCCTCCGCAAGGCCCAGAAGGAGTCGTCGTTCCCGTGGCTTTCCTCGAACACGCGGAACGTCTCGGACGGGTCGGCCGCGTTTCCGGAATACCTCGTGAAGACGGTCGCGGGCATCCGGATCGGCATTCTCGGCCTCACGACGCCGAACATCCCGAACTGGGAGCCCGCGCGCAACCGTCCGGGCCTCCGGTGGGAGGACCCCGTGGACGCGGCGAAGCGCCTCGTGCCCGTCCTGCGCGGTAAGGAGAAATGCGATTTCGTCGTCGCGCTCATCCACAGCGGGCCGGAGATCGACCTGAAGACGGGCAAGCCCGACGGCTCGGACGACGAGAACCGTGTCGCCGCGCTCTCGAAGGTTCCCGGGATCGACCTCCTCCTGACGGGGCACACCCACCGGCGCATTCCGCTGACGCGGCTCAATGGCGTGCCGATGATCCAGCCGGGCCGCTGGGGCGATGTTCTCGCGCGAGTGGACGTTACGTTCGAGACGACCGGCGAGAAGGTGACCGTGGCCGACGTCTCGGCCGCGCTCCTTCCCTCGGACGCCTCCGTCGCGGCGGACGCGGCGATCGCCGCGATCGCGGCGCCGCACGACGCCGTGGCGCGCGCCTATATGGAGGAGCAGGTCGCCGTCGCCGAGGAGGACTTCCCGGGCGCGCGCGCCCGGCTCGAGGACACGGCCCTTCTCGACTTCGTGAACGACACGATGCGCGAGGCGACGGGGGCCGACCTCTCGATGACCTCGCTCCTGCCGGGGCGGTTCGAGGGCTTCCGCAAGGGCCCCATCAAGGTCCGAAACGTCTACACGCTCTACCCCTACGAGAACACCCTCGTCGCGATCGAGATCGATGGGGCGACCCTCAAGGCCTGCCTCGAGCATGCCGCCGAGTTCTACGGGAGCGCGGCGTGGGAGGACGGCCGGCTCGTCCTGAAGCCGAAGGAAGGGATGATCCCCTACAACTTCGACGTCGTTCAGGGCGCGACGTACCGCATGGACCCGACCGCGCCCGTCGGCTCGCGCGTGAAGGACCTCGCGTCCCGCGGGCGTCCCGTGCAGCCGGCGGACCGGTTCACGCTTGCCGTGAACGCCTACCGCGCCCAGGGCTCCGGCGGGTACACGGCGCTCCGGGGCGCGAAGGTCGTCAAGGAGATCCCCGACGAGATCCGCGAGCTCCTCATCGAACGGCTCCGGAAGCTTGGCCACGTCCGCCCACAGACGGACCACAACTGGATCGTCGCGCCGGACGCGGCGTGGGCGCCCGAGGGCCCGGCGCGCCAATAACATGATACGGACGTTTCATTCCGTCTTCACCGAATCGAAGGAATATCCACGCCGTGCGTCTTTGCCCGGAGTTCCCGGGATAACTATTTCGATGAGAGGAGAAGTGAGCATGCGAAATCGGCCGAAATCAATGGGTGCGCTGTTGGCCCCGACTCCAAATATGGAGGAGGATCGTATGAAGAGGATCAGGGGCTCTTCTCCAGCGTCCATTCGTGTCCGACCCATGTTTGCGGTGCTGCTAAGCACGCTCTTCGTGTGCTTCGCAGCATTCGGCCAGACGGTCAACTCCACGACCGGCTCGATCGCCGGAACGGCGACTGACGACACCGGTGCCGGCCTTCCCGGCGTCACCGTCACGGCAACGAATCTCGACACCGGCCAGACTCGTACGGCGTTTACCGACAAGGATGGCCGGTACGGTCTCAGCCTTCTGCCGCCCGGCAGCTACAAAGTCCTGGCGGAGCTGAAGGGGCTGGGAAAGTCCGAGGTGCCGCGCGCGACGGTTCTCCTCGGCAACACGACGAGGACGGACCTGAAGCTCACGATGCAGGTATCCGAAACCGTGACTGTCACGGCCGAAAAGGCGTTCATCGACACAACCCGCGCCGGGATGACCCAGTCGGTGACCAACCAGCAGATCGACAGCCTCCCGCTCCTCGGCCGGGACTTCCGCTCCCTGGCCTCGCTGACGCCCGGTGTCAGCGCCGGCTCGTTCGACACGAACGCGATCACCGCGAATGGCGCGCGCCCGCTCTCCACCGACTTCAACATCGACGGCGCAAGCTCGAACAACGACTTCTACGGCTCGCAGACCGGCGGCACGCGTGCACCATTCACCTTCTCGCAGGCGGCCATCCAGGAGTTCCAGGTCATCCGGACGCAGTACGACGCGGAATACGGCCGCGGCGTGGGCGCCGCGGTGAACGCGATCACGAAGAGCGGAACCAACGACTTCCATGGTTCGGCGTTCTTCTACGACCGGAAGGCATCGTGGGCCGCGACTCGCCCGACCGTGTTCAACACGGACTTCGGGGGGACCACGTATCCGCTCGCCGTCTCTGACAGTTATCTGGCCAAGGACGTCACCCAGCCGGGATTCGTCGTCGGCGGGCCGATCTTGCGCGACAAGATCTTCTTTTTCGGCGGCTATGACTCGATGACCACAAGCCAGCCTGCCATCATCGGCAACGACATGCGAACCTATTCGCAATTCCTCGCCTTGACACCTGCTCAGCAGCAGGCAGCGCTCTCGAAGATCCAGTCTGCGGTGGGGGCGCCTTACGAGGCAGGCCTCAACTACTCCGTGGACAACACACTCCGCACCTATCTCTTGAAATTTGACGGCAGCCTCGGCGATAACCACCACTGGTCGCTACGCGACAACATCACGAACTTCGACACCACCAACAGCGGGTCCACGTCGACTTTCGGCCTGAACCAGACCAACGAGGTCGACAAGTTCAACCAGGCCGTCCTCGAGGTTGACTCGGTCTTCACGAGGAACCTGTCCAACGTCTTCATCGCACAGGTCGCTCGGGACCAGCGCCCGGTCACCACCGTGTACGGCGGCACCGAGTTCTCCATCAACTTCGGTACCACACAGTACTTCGGCTTCAACGACACCACCCCGAGTACGGCCGATGAGAAGAAGCTCCAGTTCAAGGACACCGTTCAGTTCCAGTGGAAGGGCCACTCCCTCAAGGCAGGCGCGGAACTTCTGCACCGAGACCTGTTCGATGCCTTCCCGCGTTACGCGGCTGGCTACTATTCGTTCAGCAGCCTGCTCAATTTCGCCAACAACGTACCGAACACCTTCCAGCAGGCCTACGGTCCGCAGAATGGCGATGTCGAGTGGAATACCGACCTCTGGGGGTTCTACGTCAACGACGATTATCACGTCACTCCGCGCCTGACCCTCAGCCTCGGCCTGCGGTACGACTACATGAAGACGCCGCGTCCGTCGTCCAATGCGTACCCGCAGCACCCGGAGTTCCTCACGCAGATCAAGGACGACACGAACAACATCGCTCCCCGCGTCGGCTTCGCCTGGGACGTGTTCGGCGACGGCCGTTCCGTTCTCCGAGGCGGCACCGGCAAGTTCTTCGAGTACATGCCGGACATCCTGCTGGCGAGCCCCATTCAGGGCATCAGCGGCGCGCTGATCACCAACACGTTTCCCTGCACGACCACGGCGTCGAATCCCTGCCCGACCTTCCCCAACCTCTTGTCGCCGGCCGACTTCCTGGTCAAGTCGAAGCTCGGGGCCAACCTCGTGACCATTGGCTCGAACTACCAGGCGCAGGAGGCATGGCGCACGAGCCTGCAGTTCGAACAGCGCCTCGGCGAGGGCTACGTCGCGGGTGTCAGCGCAGTCTACTCGAAGCTGGATCGCATTCAGGGCACGGTGAACATCAACCTCGTCCCCACGGGCTACTCCCTCGGCAACATGCCGGTCTACGAGTACAACAGCGCGACCAATCCGGCCCGTCCTTACGCCGACATGGGCGTCATGCGCGAGATCACCAGCAACGAGCAGGCGTGGTACCGCTCGCAGACGATCGAGCTCCACAAGTTTGCCACCGGCGGCGCGAAGGTCTCCTGGGACATCAGTTACACGCATGCCGACTCGGTCGACTACGAGACGAACACCCGTTCCACGTCGAGCACCTTCCTCATCGACCCGAATAATCCCGCGCTGAGCGAGGGACCGAGCGACAACGACATGAAGCACCGCGTCGTCGGCGATCTCACCTATCGCCTGCCTTGGGGCTTCGAGGTTTCCGGCGTGGCCTTCTGGCACAGCGGCTTCCCGTACACCGCTGCCATAAGCTTCACCTGCAGCGGTTGCACGGCCAACAGCTTGACCGGACAGCCTCAGACGACCTCGACGGCGAATTTCACCCCGGTCTTCGTCGACGGGAACGGGTCGATCATCGACCTCACCCAGGCCAACGGCATGACCCTGCCGCAGTTCTCCGCCTTCCTGAGCGGACAGAACGCGAGTCTCATCCAACGCAACTCCTTCAGCCAGCCCAGCGTGTGGGACGCCGACCTCCGCCTCTCGAAAACGTTCGACCTCCCCTACGGGGTGAAGTTGCAGTTGCTGGCCGAGATGTTCAACGTGTTCAACAGGAACATGACCGTCGTCACCGGTGCCAACCAGGACATGTTCAGGGTCACCTACACGGATTCGACCAAAAAGTATACTATCACGAAGTACACGAACACCGTGAGTGGTGTGGCGCTCAACACGTTCGGCGTCGTCCAGGGCTACTCCGGTGAGGTCAGCCCTCGCCAGTTGCAGGTCGCTGCGAAGATCAGCTTCTAGCAGTCATCTCACCGCAGTCAAGAGAGGCCGCCTCCGGGCGGCCTCTCTTCTTGGCACGCCCAGCACGGGCTTCAGCCAGCGGGTGGAAGTCCCGCAGGGAGGAGGTCACGCCGACCTGACTCGAGCGAAGCGCAAGGGCGGAGGCGCGGGCGATCGTCCGAAGGAAGCGCGGAGCGAGACCTGCGAGCCGACGAACAGAAACCGGATATGAGGCGGAGTCTGCCGGGGCGAGCGAGCATGTGATCGCGAAGATCCGGTGACCGAACAACGACGGCGCCTCCAGCGACGACCTCATCTTCGTCCCCCAGAACTACAGCGACATCGTGTGGAAGGGAGCGGGGGCTCCCACCGAAGCTCAGTGGAACACCTTCGTCTCGACGACGGGCCTCGACAAGTACCGCGGCCAGGTCGCTCCGCGCAATGCGCTCAACGAGGGGAGGCAATACAGCACCAACGACCTCCGCTCGCGCTACCAGCTGAAGTGGGGGGCGCGCCTTTCGTTCTAGCCGGTTTCGCCACGCTCCAGGGAACGGGGGGCTTCGGCCCCCCGTTTTTTCTCGGCCCGGCACGAGACTCGAAACCCCGGTGGAAGTCCGGGATGCTGGTTTCGCTCAAGTCGGGGAACAACATCGGCGCTTCCCCCCTCCTCACGATCGGCGGGCGCTGAAGGGTGCGGCCATGCCGCGCCAGAAGCCGTACTGGCGCTCGAAGAGGTTCTCCCATGCCGCCTTGACGCTCTCGTACGGGGATTCGATGAGCGCGTAGACCCGGGGTACAGGGCAGACCTCATGCCCCGGGGCCGATGTCGATGCAAGTGGCTCTGGGAGAGCGACTTGGGTGGGTGTGGTGGTGCGGTGCAAGCGGTGGAAATCGCTGCGGGAACGGCCTCAGTAGCGGCTCCGTGCGCCGTGGCCCGACGAGCATCTGCGCACACAGCTTCGAACGCGGCGGAATCACTGCGCAAGCTCGTTAGACGCAAATACACGGCACGCAGCTTGCTGTTCTTATGACGATGCCCTCCGTACCTACGATGCCCGATCAGATCCACGAGAACATTGAGACGATGGCCGAGCTGCGAGATGAGATCGAACGCGATGTGAGCCCTCGCCAGCGGGCGATCGAAGCGGCGGCGCGTGCCATCGGAAGACCTCGAACCCTTTACATGCTGCTCATCGCGGTGGCGTCGTGGATCGCGATCAACGTGCTCACGCTCGCCCTCGGACGCGAGCCGATCGATCCACCGCCGTTCTTCTGGCTTCAGGGCGTGATCGCGTTCTATGCCGCGTTCGCGACGACCCTGGTGCTCGTCGCCCAGACGCGCCAGGCCGAGAACGCAAAGCATCGCGGCAACCTCGAGTTCCACCTGAACTTGTTGTCGGAGCAGAAGGCGACCAAGACGATCGCGCTCCTCGAGGAGCTGCGTCGCGATCTACCGAACGTCAAAGATCGCACCGATCCGCTCGCCGAGGCGATGCAGCAGGAAGTCGATCCACACGCGGTCCACAGCGCCGTCCAGAAATGACGTCGCGGTGTCGAGGACACGACGTTCGAGTAGGCGCCGTAGTGCGCGTCAGCTTCTAGGAAGGGACGGGGAGGCGACTAGTTCGCCGGGGAGAGATCCCAGGCGCGGCTCAGGTTGAAGCCGATCTTCATGTTCCGGTCCGTGATGCCGCCGGCGTAGTCGCCGCCGATGTACTGGTCGACGGTCGTCGCCTGGGTGTTCCCCATCCACACGGCGAACCGGTGATGGAAGATCTGCTTCTCGATCGCGACCGTCCACTGGGCCACCGAGTCCGGCAGGAAGTTCTTCTTCGGGACGAATTCGCCGATGACGGCGCGTACGCGGCAGTGCGCCAGTCGAGGCCACCGCGCACGCCGAGGCCCAGCGGGAAGGACGCGTGCGGCCGCACGAGCGTCGCCTTGAGCGCGAACTCGTAGTCCGCGTAGTTGTTGACGCGGTAGACCTCGACCGCGACGTTCGGAACGAAGATGTACGCGACCCCGAAGCCGATGGCGGCTCCCGAGTCGAGGCCGCCCAGGCTGCCGCCGCCCGCATCCTTGACGTTCTGGTTGAAGCGGTGCGTGAAGACCCATTCGAGCGTGCCCTGGTCGTTCGTGAGGGGCGTGGAGGTCTGCGAGAAACGGGTACCAACGCCCGTCGCGACGCCCTCGTCGTCGCGGGCGGGCCCGCCCGCGGCGAGAGCGCAGAGGATTCCGATGGGCGGGAGCTTCGAGAGCTTCATGCGATCTCCCTCGTTCGCGGCGCGGGCTTTCGCGACTTTATTTCGCTTCTTGTCTCGCTCTATTTGGCGACCACGAGCGGCAGAATGACGTCGGTATCACGCGTCTGCCTGTCCTGCCGGAGAAGGATCATGAGGAACGGGGTCGTGCCGTCGGCCGGGACGATGTCCACGCGCCCGAGATCGGTGGCGGCGCTGGCCAGGGAGCCCGGGAGCGAGACGACGCCCCATGGGGGAACCGTCACGGTGCGGCTGCCGGTGGCCGTCCCGTCGGCGCCGGTGAAGTTCACGGTCACATCGCCGGGATTCGGGGACGTGCTCGTGAGCTGAATCGTCGACGAGAACGCGTCGTTCTGCGTGGCTGCGAGGAAGACGCCGCGCGATCCGGGTGAGACCGCCGTGGGAGACGCGAAAAACACGGCGGGGGCCGTGAAGACGGCGTTTCCGCCCGAGGGCAGGGCCGTCCGGAACGTCGCGAAGGCCGCAACCGGCTGGTCCGAGAAAATGTCGAGCGTGCCGGTGACCATGGAGCCCGCGCCGCTCAGGTCGAGCGTGGCCACGGTTCCGGGCGGGACGGTGGCCGTCGTGAGAAAGGCGGCCGGCGGGAGCGCGGGGCCGTCCACGGGCTGGGCCACGCGCACGGAAAGGCTGACGTGCGCCGGATCCGTGCCGGGGTTGAAAACCTGTAGCGTGGATGAGAGTCCGCCGCCGCGCGCAAAGCCGGTGATCTGGAGCCCGGGTGCGAAGGCGGCCGCTCCGATGGCGCCGAGGTTCGCCCCGTCGCCGCTCACCGGATCGACGGCAGTGCCGAACAGCAGCACGCGCCCCGTCGCCACCGTACAGACGATGCGCGCGGACGGCAGAGGCGGGAGAGCGAAGGCGTCGAAGATCGACGTGCCCTGGACCCGATAGCCTCCCGGCCAGTCGTACGCGTAGGTGGCCTTCGTCACGCCGCTCGCGTCGACGATCGAAAGCGTGCCTGTCGACGACCGCGTCACGAGAAGTCCCGCGATCGTGAGCTGCGCCGCGTCCGGGGAGGCGAACAGGAAGCCCGTGTCGCCCGCGCCGAGGCCGACCGAATCGTTCAAGGCGTTCGCGGCATATCCCAGGGTCCCGCCGCCGGGAGCCGGAACCGAGACGCGTGACCACGCGAACGCATCGTCGGGAACATCCGACGTGATCTGGAGGCCGCCGAAAACGCCGGCGGAATCCATGCCGGTGCCGACGACGTCTTCCTGCGAGAGGAGCGTCCCGGCCGGTACCGACACGGTCGCGGTGCCCGACAACCCGGCGATCCACCCGTCGGGCAGGACCCGCTGGATCGGGTTGAGGGCCTTCGTTACGCCGGTGGCGTCTGGCGTCCCGCGGTTCCAGGTGACGATCTGTGTCCGGTACGCGCGCGCGGGATCGGAGGGAAGCGCCGCGGCGGATGCGGAGGCGAGGTACAGGTCGCGGACGTCGATCTGCGGCGGGGGCCCCAGGATGCCGATCGCGCCCGTCGTTCCGAAGAAGATGCGGCCTCTCATCTCGTCGACCAGCATCGCCCAGAGCGCGGTCCCGTTGTTTACGAAGATCTGCGCCAGGCCGGGGAGAGCGCTGCTTCCCAGGTCGAATCCCGGAAGGGGCGGGATCAGGTTCTGCTCGTCGAAGGTTAGCGCGCTCGTGGCGGCGGTCGTCGGCAAGGTCGAGCGCACGAGCGGCACGACGTCTACCTGCGTCAGGGTCGTCGAGGACGAAGGGACGACCGTCGCCGGATCGAGGAAGCCGACCTGGCCGGCGAGGTCGGAGTAGATGACGAGCCCGCGATAGTTCTGAATGTCATAAGGGAAGGCGCCCGCGTTCAGCGTGAAGATGTCGAGCGTGCCCGTCTGGTCGTCGAAGCGCCCGAGCTCAGACGAGTTGAAGAAGGAAATCCAGAGCTTGCCGTCGGCGAGGCGCACGATCTTCGAAGGGGAGAGCGACGTCGTCGGAACGGTCCAGACCCGCGCCGTCGACAGGTCGGGCGCCCAACGCACGATCGTCCCATAGATGAAATCGAGCGAGAAGAGCGTGCCGTCGGCGTCCTGCCAGGGGTACGAGAGGTAGAAGACGCCCGGCGTCTGGTAATAGATGAAGCTCGGGACGGAGGGGTCGAACAGCGCGAGAAGGCCGCCGGTTTCGGGCAGCCAGAACTTGCCGTCGGGCCGTTTCACGAGAGTGGTGGGCCGCCGTGTGCCGTCCACGTACTCGGTGACGTTTCCGCTCGCGGGGTCGAAATGTGCGACTTTGAAGCCGCCGAGCTCCGTCACCCAGAACGTTCCGTCGGAGTCGGGGAGGAGAGAGCTCGGGGCGCTGTCTATCGCCATGACCCAGCGCGAAAGCTTCGTGCGGTCCGCGGACATGCGGGAGATCGAATTGTCCGAGGCGGACACGGCCCAGATCGCGCCACCCGAGTCCTTGATGAGGTTCGAGCCGTCGTAGGCCCCGATCGCGAGGCCGGTCGAGGGCACGCCCGCGAACGTCCAGATCTCCGAGCCCGCCGAGACGGCGCGCGCCGTGGGAGCGGGAGTGGGCGTCGGCGTCCCGGACGGCGTCGGAGTCGGCGTGGCGGTTGGCGTCGGAGTCGGCGTCGAGGTCGGCGTCGGCGTTTGTCCGAGTGCCGGAAGGGCAGCCAGGACGACAGGGGCGACCACGAATCGAAGGAAGCGACGGGGAGAGGTCATGCGTGTCACGTCGGGCATTGTAACGACCCCGGATGCACGGTCCGTTCCGCCCCGTTTGTCGCGGAAAGAGGCCGGATTGACGCGCCCGAGACGGTTGGCGTAGCATTCGGTCCTGCAGGGCGGCCCCGAACGTCGGAGCCCCACGGCGCCGTGAACCGGAGCCGAAACGGCGAGAGAAGCCGAAGAGACCGCGCCGCCCCGCCAGGGAGAACCCAAGTCAAGGGCCCGAAGTCCGGAAGATGCGTGCGTTCACCGTGGAACGCCGTCTCCGACCGGAGGCCACGAGGGAAGTCCGTTGGCTCGCCATGAGGAGCCAACCCCGGAGGACCGATTGAGTGAGATGAACCCGAAGGACAGGGTCCTGACGGCGCCCGACGGCGACCCACGGGTGGTCGACGCCGAGGGCGATTTCGAGGCCGATTCCCAAAACGGCGAAAGCGGCGAAAGCGACGAGGGTGAGGCTGCCGAGGGTGGCTCGGCCGATGGGCAGCCCGCCGGAGAGGGCGATGCGTCCCAGGTGGGCGCGTTCGATCCGTTCCGCCGCCGCCGCCGCCGCCGCCGTCGCCGCGGACGCGGGCGCGGGCCTGGTGGCCTGGCCGAGGGCGGTGCCCCCGCCGTAGCCGAGGGCGTCTCGCCCGAAGCGCGCGGCCGCTACGCGGTCCGTACCGAGCCCGCGGCCGCCGCCCATCAACCGCACACGACGGTCAAGGGCATCGTCAAGCTGCACGGCGACCATTCCGGGACGCTCGTCTCCTCCGAGACCTACTTCGCGGAACGGGGGGACCCCTTCCTTCCGAAGTTCCTCGTGGAGTCCGAAGATCTCGAGGACGGGCTCCTCGTGGAGGCCGAGGCCGTGTCGCGAGGCCCGAAGGGTCTGATGGTCCAGAAGATCCTGGCCATCGAAGGCCTCGATCCCGCGGAATATCGTGGCAAATACATCCAGTTCCACAAGGGCGTCTCGGTCGATCCGGACGTGCGCCTTCGGATGGAGACCGCACCGGAAGAGATCTCGGGCCGGGTCCTCGACCTCGTCGCCCCGATCGGCCGCGGTCAGCGCTGTCTCATCGTCGCGCCCCCGAAGGCCGGAAAGACCTTCCTTCTGAAGGCGATGGCGAACGCCATCGCGAAAAATAACCCGGACGTGAAAATCTTCATGCTCCTCGTCGACGAGCGGCCCGAGGAAGTGACGGATATGCAGCGGTCGATCACGGGCGAAGTGGTCGCCTCGCCGAGCGATCTGAACGCCGCCCACCACATCGCGGTCTCGGAAGCGTGTTTCGAGAGGGCCAAGCGCCTCGTCGAGATCGGCCACGACGTCGTCATCTTCTGCGACTCGATCACCCGCATGAGCCGCGCCTACAACAACGAGCAGCGCGGCAGCGGCCGCATCCTTTCGGGCGGCATGGACGCCCGCACGATGGAAAAGCCCCGCCGCTTCTTCGGCGGCGCGCGGAACCACGAGGGCGGCGGCTCGCTCACGATCGTGGCCACGTGTCTCATCGACACGGGGAGCCGGATGGACGACGTCATCTTCGAGGAATTCAAGGGTACCGGCAACAGCGAGATCATCCTCGACCGCGGCCTCTTCGAGCGGCGCATCTTCCCGTGCATCAATATCCCGGCCTCCGGCACCCGCAAGGAAGAAAAGATCTACGACGCCGACGAGCTGCCGAAGATCCACAAGCTGCGGCGGGCGCTCTCGTCCGTGAAGCCCATCGACGCGATGGAACTCCTGCTCTCGAAGCTCGCGAAGACGAAGACGAACAAGGAATTCCTGAAGTCGATCCTGTAGCGCGACATGGGTTGTCGCGACCGGGGGCGCGGCCGGCTCAGGCCGGCGCGCCCGCTTCGACGCGGCCCGCCACGCGGCGCCCGCGGCGCCGCCTGCGGCGCTTCGGTGCGCCGCCGGGTTCGGCGGGTGGGGGCGGAGGCTCGGGGGGCTCGTCCCCGAATCCGCCCTGCGGCACCGCGAGACCGAACGCCTCGCGCGTCCAGAAGTCCGCGGGAAGGACCGGGGATTCGGGAGATTCTTCGGATGAAGATTCTTCGAATGAGGAAGAGACGGAGGAAGACGGGGCGGCGAGAGCCGCGGGCTCGGGCGCAGGCGGTGGGGCAGCGGCGCGGGGCGCCGGGGTTGGCTCCGGGACCGGCTCGGGTACTGGAACTGGCGCCGGAGGAGGAGACGGGGGAGCGACGACGCGGGCGGCGCGGGCCACCGGGGCGGGCGGCGCCGCCTTCGCGGACGCCGCGGCAAAGAGCTTGTCGTCGGCGAACTCCACCGGGATCTTCATGCCTATGAGGCGCTGGATCGCGTCGAGCGAGAACACGTAGTCCTCGTCCGCAAGCGAGATCGCCTTTCCGGCCTGCCCGGCGCGCGCCGTGCGCCCGATCCGGTGGACGTAGTCCTCGGGATCCTGCGGGAGGTCCACGTTGATGACATGCGTGACGCCGTCGATGTGGAGCCCCCGCGACGCGACGTCCGTCGCCACGAGCAGCGGCAGCGCGCCACTCTTGAAATCCTGGAGGATCTTCAGGCGCCGCGGCTGCGGGATGTCTCCGGTGAGCGCGCCGATCTTGAAGCCGTGCCTCTCGAGGTTCGAAACGAGGCGCTCGGCGAAACGCTTCGTGTTGACGAAGAGCATCGTGCGCTTGACACCCTCGCGGCGCAGGAGGTTGAGGAGAAGCGGAATCTTCTCGCGCTGCGAGACGTGGTAGAGGACCTGCGTGACGCGGTCGGCCGTGATCTGCTCGGGCCGGATCTCGATTTTCCGCGCGTCGTTCAAGTGCTCGTACGCCAGCTCCATCACGCGAAGCGACAGCGTGGCCGAGAAAAGCATCGAGTGCCGGCGGCCGGGCGGCGGGCAGCGGCGCAGGATGCGCCGGAGATCCTTGATGAAACCGAGGTCGAAGAGGCGGTCCGCCTCGTCGACGACGAGCGATTCCACCTCGCCGAACGACGTCGCGCCCTGCTGCTCGTAGTCCAGGAGCCGCCCGGGCGTTCCGATGAGGAGGTCGCAGCCCGCGCGCAGCTGGTCGCGCTGGCGACCGTAGTCGATACCGCCGAAGACGGTCACGATGCGGGGCTTGAGGAAGTGTCCGAGCGCCCTGGCGTCCTCCTGGATCTGCACGGCCAGCTCGCGCGTCGGCGACACGATGAGGGCGCGCGGGTTCGGCGACGCCTTGTGGCGCTTCGTGCGCACGAAGCGCGTGAAAATCGCGATCAGGTAGGCAGCCGTCTTGCCGGTGCCGGTCTGGGCCTGTGCGGCGACGTCCTGTCCGGTGAGGAGGATGGGAAGCGTCGCGGCCTGGATGGGCGTCGCCCGGACGAAACCACAGCCCGCGATGCCCGCGCTCACGGCGTGCGGGAGCTTCAGGTCGGTGAAGTAAACGTCGGACAGGTGGTCGGAGAATTTCCCCGGGGGAACGGTCATCCAGTCTGATTGTAGCTTTCGAATGGCTTCCCGGCGGATTCGATATACTCGTTCGAGTCGTGCCTTTCCGAGAACTCACGAAGAGGTTTTTTCTCGGCAAGAGCCGCGACCCTCTCGACCCCCACGTTTTCCACCAGCTGTCGCTGGTCGCCTTCCTCGCGTGGGTGGGCCTCGGAGCGGACGGACTTTCGTCCTCGTGCTATGGCCCCGAGGAGCTCTTCGTGACCCTCGGGACGCACCGGCAGCTCGCCGTCTTTCTCGCAATCGCGACGGCCCTGACGGTCATCATCATCTCGGCGTCGTATTCGCAGATCATCGAATTGTTCCCGTCGGGCGGCGGCGGTTATCTCGTCGCGACGAGCCTCCTCAGCCCCGGGGCCGGCGTCGTCTCCGGGTCGGCGCTCGTCGTCGACTACGCGATGACGATCGCGATGCAGGTTGCCGCCTGCGTGGCGGCGCTGGCGTCCCTGACGGCCGGCATGTCGCCGCGACTCCAGCTCACCTGCTCGCTCGCTCTCGTCGTCTTCCTGATCCTGATGAATCTGCGGGGGGTGAAGGAGTCGGTCCTCGTCCTGCTGCCGATCTTCCTGCTCTTCCTCGTCACCCACGTCCTCGTCATCGCCTTCGGCATCGGCCGCCACGTCGGCGCCATGCCTGAACTTCTCGCGACGACCGTCCATGAAACGAAGCAGACCTGGACGACACTGGGCGGGCTCGGGACGCTGGCGCTGATGCTGAAGGCGTTCTCGATGGGCGGTGGCACGTACACGGGCCTGGAGGCCGTCTCGAACGGCCTGCAGGTTCTCCGCGAGCCGCGCGTAAGGACCGGGCGGCGGACGATGACCTACATGGCCATCTCGCTCTCGGTGACGGCGGGAGGCCTGATCCTCTGCTACCTCCTCGCCGACGTCTACCGGCAGCGGGGACAAACCCTCAACGCCGTTCTCGTCCGGAAGCTCTCGGGCGAGGCCTTCGGGCCGGGCGGAGTGGCGACAGGATTCGTCCTCCTGACGCTCCTGGCGGAAGGGGCGCTTCTCTTCGTCGGGGCTCAGGCGGGCTTCCTGGACGGGCCGCGCGTCCTCGCGAACATGGCGATCGACTCGTGGATCCCGCACAAGTTCAGCTTGCTCTCCGAGCGGCTCGTGACGCAGAACGGGATCTTCGTCATGGGCCTCTCGGCCATCGGGATCCTTGTCTACACGGGGGGCTCGATCGACGTCATCGTCGTCATGTACTCGATCAACGTCTTCCTGACGTTCAGCCTGTCCCAGCTCGGCATGTGCGTCCACTGGTGGCACGAGCGGAAGACGGAGCCCTCGTGGGGGCGGCGCTTCGCCATCAACGGCATCGGCCTCCTGACGACGGCGACGATCCTCGTCGTCACGGTTGTCATGAAGTTCCGGGAGGGGGGCTGGGTCACCGTTCTCATCACGGGCTCGCTCGTCGCCCTGTGCTTCGCGGTGCGGCGGCACTACAACTCGATCCGTCTCCTCATGAAGCGCGCGGACGACGTCCTGACGACGCTGCCGAAGCAGAAGCCGGACGATTCCGGCGTCGTCAAGAAGGCCGGCGCGCCCGTTCCCCGCAACACGCCGACGGCGGTCTTCCTGGTGTCGGGTTTCAATGGGCTCGGGATCCACTCGCTCCTCCAGGTCCAGAAGTACTTTCCGCGCTACTTCACGAACGCGATCTTCCTTTCGGTGGGCGTCCTCGATTCGGCCAAGTTCAAGGGCGCGAGCGAGGTCGAGAACCTCAAGAGGGACACGGAGCAGGATCTCCACCGGTACGTCGAGTTCGCCGAGGGCCTCGGAATGCACGCCGAGCACTATTCGGCCATCGGGACGGACCTCCTCGACGAAATCGTCGAGCTCTGCCATGGGGTCAAGGAGCGGTACGACCGGCCGGTGTTTTTCGCGTCGAAGCTGATTTTCCCGAACGAAAACCTCGCTAACCGGCTTCTCCACAACCAGACACCGTTCGCCGTGCAGCGCCGCCTCCAGTTCGAGGGGCTCCAGACGGTCATCCTCCCGATCCAGGTGACGATCTAGCCGCTCATGGCGCGGTTCGCCGATCGCCGTCCCTTTTTCTTCGCGCTCGGCCTCTCGGCCCTCGTCCTCGCGTTCACGACCGACGAACGCGTTTTCGGCCTCGTCACAGACGGGCAGATCATGACGCGTACCGCATACGCGATGGCCGCGCTCGGCGAGATCGGTATCGCGCGCGGCCATGCGGTCGACATCGCGCGGGCCGGCGGGGACGCGGTGACGCGTTACGGAATGGGCCCGTCGCTGGCGCGGGTGCCGGTCACGGCGCTCGCGGGCTCCTTCGAGGACTCCTTCGGCCCCGGCTCGTCACAGACGCTCTTCGTCCTGGAACAGATTCTGTTCGTCCTCCTCGCCGCGGGCGCCGCGGGGGCGCTCGCCCGCGCCCTGGGGGCGGACGCGGCTGGAACGCGCCGCGCGATCCTCGCGACGGCGCTCGCCTCGCCGCTGTGGGCGTACGTGTCGGCGGACTGGTCCGAGCCGCTCCAGACCGCCTGCGTCGGCGGTGCGTTCGCGTGCGGGGCGCTCGCGGGCCGCCCCGGCGCGCGGCGCCAGGATGCCCTCACGGCCGGGGCCGGGGCGCTCGCGGGCTTCGCGCTCCTCTCGAAGTCCGTCTTCGTCGTCCTTCTGCCGCTCGTCCTCGCCGTCGTCGTCCTCGAAGCGCCGCGCGGGAAGCGCGGCTCGCGCTCGCTGGCGTTCCTTGCCGGCGCCGCGCCGTTCGCCGCGCTCTGGCTCGCCTTCGAGATCGTGCGCTTCTCACGCCCGTTTGCTTCGTATGCGGGAGAGCGCTTCAGCCACCCCGTCTTCGACGGGCTCTGGAGACTCACCGTGGGCCCGAACAAGGGCCTCTTTCTCTACTTCCCGCTCGCCCTTCTCGCCATCCGGGGGCTCCCGCGGCTCGCCCGCGAGCGGCGCTCCCTCGCGCTCGCGCTCGCCGGCTTCTCTCTCTTCCTCCTCGTCACGACGGCGGCCTGGTGGTCCTGGGACGGGACGTCGGGATGGGGTCCGCGCCTTCTCGTGCCGCTCGTCCCGGTGCTCGCCGCACTCGCCGTAGTTGGCGCGGCGGCGATGCCACCGGTCGTCTTTCGCGTGCTTTTCGGAATCGGCGTCGCCGTCAACGCGCTCGGCGCTCTCCAGCCCGACGCGGTCCTCACGTGGTATTACGCGACGGTCAAGCCGCGCACGCTGACGGCGAACGAGGCGCGGGCGTTCCCGGCCTTCGCGACCGAGCCTGACCCCGCGGGTGGCGTGAGGCTTCTGCCGATCCACGACGTCGCGAACCACGCGGCGCTATCGCCGCTGCGGGTGAACGCATGGCTCCTCGGGAAGCGGCTCGTCGGGGGCGACGTTCTTGCGGCCCTGCGGACGCCGCCGTGGCGGACGGACGTGCCGGGGCAGGAGACGGGCTCGCCGCCGGAGCAGGCAATCCCGCCGAGCGCGCTCGTCTTCCTGACGTCCGCGTTCCGCTGGCCTCATCTCGGCATGTCGCTCACGCGGAGCGCCGGCCAGACGGACACCGTGGTCTCCTTCGTCGACTGCCTCTACGATCAGGCGCTCCGCGCGCAGGACATGGGGCGCGGGGACCGGGCGATCCAGTTCGGCGAGGAGCTCTACCGGCGCGTTCCCTCGCCCCAGACCGTCACGGCCCTCGCCGAGGGCTACCGCATCGCGGGCCGGCGCGAGGCGTTCCGGGACTTCGTGAGGGCGCTGCCTCCCGCCCAAAGGAGCGCGCCGGACCTGGGGATCGTGCTCGCCCTCGCGGCACGCGATGCGGGGAACGAGGCGCTCGCGCGCGAGATCCTCGGGCAGGTGCTCGCCGTGAGCCCGCGCCGGGAGTACGCGCGCCTTGCCGAGTCGCCGATCGCCGCGTGGCCTCCCACGCTCCGGAAGATCCAGTATCCGGCCGAGTTCCTCGTCCGGAAGGAGCCGTGAGCCGGCCTCGCCCGCGTGCGGACGCGTCCCCCCACGAGTAGGATGTGCCCGTGATCCGCGTCCATTCTCCCGCGACGGGCGAGTTCCTTGGCGAGGTTCCCGATCTCGACGCGGCGGCGGTCGGCGAGGCGGTCGCGCGCGCCCGCGCGGCGGCTCCGGCGTGGGCCGCCCGACCGCTTGGAGAGCGCGTCGAGGCGCTCTTCCGGTGGCGGGACCTCGTTCTCGACACGCCCCTCGTGCCCGAAACGCTCGTCAGGGAGAGCGGCAAGCCGCGTCACGAGGCCGAGGGAATCGAGGTTCTCTACCTGTGCGAGCTCATCCGGGCGATGGCGCGCCTCTCGCGCCGGGCCTTCGCCGAAGAAACCCGGAACCCGCTCCTCTTCCTCACGAAGAAGACCCGCCTCGTGCGGCATCCGCTCGGGGTCGTGGGCGTCATCGGGCCGTGGAACTTTCCGATCCTGAACAACGCGGCGGACGCGGTCGCGCCGCTTCTCGCGGGCAACGCGGTCGTTCTCAAGCCGTCCGAGATCACGCCCCTCACATCATGCGTCCTCAACGACCTCTGGGTGAAGGCGGGGAATCCGCCGGACGTCTTCCAGGTCGTCACGGGGCGGGGCGCGGCGGGGGCCGCGCTCGTGGATCTCGCGGACGCCGTCATGTTCACGGGCTCCGTGGCGACGGGGCGGAAAATCGCCGCGCGCTGCGGCGAGCGCCTGGTCCCGTGCGTGGCCGAACTGGGCGGCAAGTCGCCTTTCGTCGTCCTCCCGGGCGCGAATCTCGAGCGGGCGGCCGAGGCGGCCGCGTGGTCGAGCTTCATCCACTCGGGCCAGGTGTGCACCCGGACGGAGCGCATCTACGTGCACGCCTCGGTCGCGGACCGCTTCGAAAAGCTCCTCGTCTCTCGCGTGGCGGCGCTCCGCCAGAACCCGCCAGATCCAGCAGGGGGCGCTCACGACCTCGGCGCGGTGACGTTCGCGCGCCAGATCGAGGTCGTCGAGCGGCAGATCGCCGACGCGGTGGCGAAGGGCGCGCGCATCCTCGTCGGCGGCGCGCGTCGGGGGAGCGGCCCCGGCCTCTTCTTCGAGCCCACGGTCCTGTCGGGCGCGACGCATGACATGGAGGTCATGCGCGAGGAGACGTTCGGCCCCCTCGTTCCCGTCATGCGCTTCTGGGAGAACGCAGACGCGCTCCGCCTCGCAAACGACACGCATCTCGGGCTCAACGCGACGGTCTTCGGACCGCCCGGCGAGGCCGAGGCCTTCGCGCGCCGCCTGCATTCCGGCCAGGCGATCGTGAACGACGTCCTCGTCAACTACTTCGTCGTGGAATCTCCTCTCGGCGGCTGGCGGGCCAGTGGGCTCGGCGTCCGTCACGGAATCGAGGGCCTGAGGCAGTGGACCCGCGTCGAGGCGGTCACGATGCGACGCCCGCTTCTGGCGCCCGTGGATCGTTTCCTCGCGAAGAGCCTCGCCTTTCCGTACGACCCGCGCGTGCTCGCGGTCCTGCGTGCGGCGATGCGGCTCCTGTACCGGCGCACTCTCGCCGCGAAGCTGCGCCGGCCGTTCTGACGCCGCTCTCCTTACGATCGACCGGCCTTACAATCGACCGAATGAAGGCTGTTCTCACCGCGCTTGCGGCTTGCGTCGTCCTTTCGCTCCCCGCGGGCGCCCAGACCCGCACGCCAGCGCCCGCCACGGCGCCCGGGCTCCTTGTCACCACGGGAAGCACGGCCCCGAAAGGCAGCTCCCCGGTGAAAATCGAGGACGTGCGCGTTCTTCAGGGCGGGGTGACCGACCCCTTCGAGCTCGAACGTCTCGGCCTCGCCGCCGTGAACGCGAACCAGCTCGACCGTGCCCGCGCCCTCTTCGAGCAGGCGTGGACGCGCGGCGAGCTTCCCTCGGCGGCCTACAACCTCGCCTGTCTCGACGCCCGCACGGGCCGCGCCGATCACGCGTTCGCGCGGCTCGACAAGGCGATTGCCGCGGGTTTCGACGACGGCGTCTCGCTTGAGAAGGATCCCGACCTCGCTCCGCTCCGCGGCAAGCCACGGTTCGCCTCGGTCGTGTCGGGTGCCGCGAAGAACCGCGCCGCGGGGGACGCCGCCGTCGTGAAAGAGGGCGTCTTCCTGCTGCCGAAAGAGAAAGCGCTCGCCGTTCTCCTCCTTCTCCACGACAAGGAGTCGGATCCGTTCACCGTGAGCGGCCCGTTCACCGACGTCGCGCTTTCGCATCACCTGCTCGTTGCGGCGCCTCGCGGCCCCGGGCGCTCGGCGAAGCGGCGCTTCGGCTGGGGATCGGCCGACCGTGCCGAGAAGGCAATCGACGCGGCCGTCGCCTTCGCCCGGGCAAAGGCCGGAGACCAGAAGCTTCCAGTTTTTCTCGTGGGAGTCGGGCGGGGCGGGACCGAGGTATTCCGGGTGGCCGCGCGCAAGCCCGCTCGCACGTTCGCGGGAGTCGGGTCGATCGGCGGGCCGTTCGACCCGGGGACGGCGCCGAATCCGGCCGGGCTCCGCGGGACCCCGCTCTTTCTGGGGTATTCGCGTGACGCCGCGCCGGCCGAGCTCGCCGCGGGCCGCCGCGGCATCGAGGTCCTCCGCCAGCAGGGGCTTCGGCCCATCGTCGCCGAGTGGCCGGGGGCGCGCTCGGGTCTTCCGAAGGACGCCGCGCGCGCCGTGAAAGAGACGCTTGACGCCTTCGCGGGGATGGCGCCCGCCGTGGCGCGCTGAGGCCCACATGGCCGTCGACTTCTATCGGCACTCCCTTGGCGAGGACGAGAAGGCGGCTGTCCGCGGCGTCCTCGATTCCCTCTTCCTGACGACGGGACAGAAGGTCTACGCATTCGAGAACGCATTCGAGGACTATCTCGGTGTGGCCGCGGTCGTCTGCACGGCGCACGCCACGGCTTCCCTGCATCTCGCCATGCTCGCGGCGGGCATCGGCCCGGGCGACGAGGTCGTCACGACGCCGATGACGTTCCTCTCCTCGTCGAACGCCATCGTGTACGCGGGCGGGACCCCCGTTTTCGTCGACGTCGATTCCGCGACCGCGAACATCGATCCCGCCGCCGTCGAGGCCGCGATCACGCCGCGCACGAAGGCCATCGTGGCGGTCGACCTGTACGGTCTCATGGCCGACATGGTGGCGCTCCGAGCCATCGCGAATCGGCACTCTCTCGCGCTCGTCGAAGACGCCGCGCACTGCGTCGAGGGGCGACGCGACGGCTTCGGGCCCGGACAGCTCGCCGACTATGGCTGCTTCAGCTTCTATGCGACGAAGAACCTCACGTGCGGTGAAGGCGGTGCGATCACGGCCCGCGACGGCGCGAAGAAGAATCTGCTCCGGCAGCTCAGCTCGCACGGAATGTCGAAGAACGCGGCCGACCGCTATGCCGGGAAATACCAGCACTGGGACATGGAACGCCTCGGGTACAAGTACAACCTGTCCGACGTGAATGCCGCGCTTCTCCTGCCGCAGCTTCCGAAGCTGGCGGACCGGCTCTTACGCCGCGAGGAGATCTGCCGAAAGTACGAGGCGGCGTTCCGCGAGACGCCGTACGTTTCCTTCCCGATCGTGCCGGAGGGCATGACGTCCGGGCGCCACCTCTTCACGATCTGGGTCGATCCCGGGAAGCGGGACGCCGTTCTCGCCGGGATCCAGGCGCGCGGAATCGGCATCGCGGTGAACTACCGCGCCGTCCACCTCACGAAGTTCTACCGGGAACGCTTCGGCTTCCGCCGCGGCATGTTCCCCGAGGCCGAGCGCATCGGCGACTCCACGATCACGATCCCCCTCTGGCCCGCGATGACGGATGCGCAGGTAGACGAGGTGATCGCGGCGGTGCGGGAGGCGGTCGCGGAGGGAGCCTGAACGCCGGGCGTCCCCTCACGCCGGTCCGGTCGACTCCACGATCCTCAGGAGGTCCTTCGCGGGGTCGAGCGCGATCCCCGCGACGAACTTCTTCGACGGGTTCGGGAACGTGACGGAGGTCGTGACGCCGTCGAGGTCGAGGATCACGTCGTACGTCGTCCCGTCGAGGTACGTGATCCGGACGGGGAGCGGGAAGACGTAGAACGGCTTGTCGTGCGATTTTAGAGCGCCTTCCCGACGGCTTCGCCGCACGCGATGCGCTCGCCCAGTGCGATCCCGTCGCGGAAGCCCCCCGTCACGTGGAGGGCGCCGGGAGCCACGGCCTCGAGGGCAGCGAGATCCGCGTCCAGAGCCGCGAGCGAGCGGTGATGACCGAGCGGCATCTGCGGGATCGCCTCGGGCCACCTCACGATCCACGAGCGTAAAGGCGGACCGAGGCGCGGGAAAAAGCGGGCCACTTCGGAACCCGCCACCGCGAGGAGATCGGCGTCCGGCGCGCCCGCGAACGCGCGGTCGAGCGCGCCGCCGAGGAACGACGTCGTCAGCACGAAGCCCTCGGGCGCCCGGCCCGTGAAAAGCGACGCGGGATAGAGGATGCCGAGGGAGCGGAACCCCTCCACCTGCGGGATGAGTCCGCCGAAGCCGCGCGGCGCGTCGGCGGGCGACGCCGGAGCCCGATAAGCCTGCAGGACCACCGTCACTGGCGAGGACGGCACGGCGGCGAGGGCGGCAGCGGAACGCGGCAGGACGTTGCCGAAGAGCCGCGCGGTCGCGGGAGCCGAAAGCGTCGAGACGAGGACGTCGGCGTCGAAGGCGCGGCCGTCGGCCGTGCGGACGGTCCAGCGGCGGCCCGGCGCGGAGTCCGCGCGTGGCCCCTCAACCGCTACGACGGCCGCGTTCGTCTCCAAACGGAAGCCGGGTCGCTCGCTCAGGCGGCTCTGAAGAGTTTCTATGAGGGTGAAGAGCCCGCCGTTGAACGTGAGCGTCCTGGCCCGATGGCGGGCGGGAGCCACCGCGCCGGCCTTCTTTTCTTTCTTTCTAAGAAGTCCCCTTATGACGCTTCCTGCTGCCCCTTCCGCTTCCCAAAGGCGTGGGAACGCGGAGCGTATCGAGAGCGCGCGCGGGTCGCCCGCGTAGACGCCGGAGACCATCGGTCCCGCGCCATAGAGGGCGGCCTCCTCGCCGAAGCGGCGCGCGAAGAACGAGTGGACGCTCTCGTCTTCGAGAGACGCGGGCCTCGGAGCGACGAACGGCTCCTTGAGGAGGCGCAGCTTTCCTTTCGTCGAGAAGACCTTGTTGAACAGCGCCGCCGGCCCTGGCACGACCGCGCGGGGCGAGCCGCCGCGCACGATCCAGCGCGGGGCCTTGCTGTCGGCGGCGACGGCCTCCCTCTCGATGCCGAGGTCGGCGAGGAGGCGTTCGGCGGCCTCCGTCGTTCGCAGCGTGTTCGGTCCGCACTCGAGCGTGAACCCGTCCTCCCGAATCGTCCGGATCGAGCCGCCCGCGCGGGGTCCGGCCTCGAGGACGATCGTCTCGCCGGTGCTCGCGCGCCGGAACGCGGCCGTGAGGCCGGCGATCCCGGCCCCGAGGACGACGACGCGCGTCACGCGGCCGCCTTCTCGACGACGTCCGCGAGACCCCGGATGAACTCGGGATGGTCGTTGAGCCCTTCGGCGACGACATAGTGGGGGATTCCGAGACGCGCCGCCTCGCCCCCGAAGAGCAGGCGGATCTCGTAGAGCGTTTCGACGTGGTCGGACACGAAGGCGATCGGCACAACGAGCACCTGCTTCTCGCCGGCCTTCGCGAGCTCCGCGAGGACTTCGGGCGTCGACGGTCCGAGCCATTCCACCGGGCCGACCTTCGACTGATAGCCGAGGCGCGAGCGGTACCGGCCCTCGAGCGCCGCGTCGAGGATCCGGACGGTTTCCTCGATGTGGCGCGGGTACGGGTCTTTCTGTCGCTCGACCGTTTTCACCGGCAGCGAATGCGCGGAATAGAGCACGACGGTCCGCGCGGGATCCGGGTCCGGCAGCGTGGCGGCCGCGGTGAGGATGCGGGCGACGTGCGCGGCGACGAAGCCGGGCTCCTCGTACCACGCGTCGGGCGCGTTGCGGCGCTCCGGTGCCCAGCCCATTCTCGCGAGGGCGTGCGTGACCCGGTTGAACGACCCGCGCGTCGTCGTCACGGAGTACTGGGGATAGAGCGGCAGGACGAGGAGGCGCGTGGCGCCGGCCGCCCGCAGCCCCTCGAGGGCGGTCTCGACGAACGGGGCCGAACACGTCATGCCGACGCGGACGGCGGGCGAAGGGGCGCCGGGCATCGTGGGCATCGTTCGCGCGGCGAGAAGCTCTTCCAGGAGGCGCGCCTGCGCCTCGGACCAGCGGCGGATCGGCGACCATCCGATGCGCTCGTAGATCTCTCTCGACTTCGGCACGCGGGCCGTCGCGATCGTCCAGGCGACGAGCTTGCGGAGGGGCACGAACGGAATGCCGAGGATCTCGGGGTCCACGAAGAGCTCGTACAGGAAGGGCTTCAGCTGCTCGCGGTTTTCGGGCCCGCCGAGCTGGACGAGGAGGACGCCGAGCCGGCCCGGGATGCTCACAGAGTCCGCGAGAAGATTTTCGGGGCCGTCGGGGCCTTCTTCTCGAAGTATTCGTCGAAGAGCATGGCGACGTTCCGGATGAAGATCCGCCCGAGCGTCGTCACGCGGATTTCATCGGGCGTCAGCGCGACCATCCCGTCGAGGACGAACTCGGGGAGCCGCGCCACGGCCGAGGCGAACGTCTCGTCGAACGAGGAGAGTCCCCAGGCACGCTCGATTTCCCGCTTGTCGATGACACAGTGGCAGAGGAGCCGCGTGATGACGTCCCGCCTCAAGAAATCGGTCGATGTCAACCGGTGGCCCTTGACGGTCGAGAAACGCGCCTCCTCCATCGCCCGGTGGTAGTCGGCGTAGTCCTTCGTGTTCTGGACGTACATGTCGTCGATTGAGCCGATCGCCGAGACGCCGATCCCGTAGAGGTCGCATCCCGCGTGCGTCGTGTAGCCCTGGAAGTTGCGGTGGAGCGTGCGGTCCCGCTGCGCCTTCACGATCTCGTCGTGGGGCAGCGCGAAGTGGTCCATTCCGATGTAGACGTAGCCCGCCGCGACGAAGCGCTCGATGCCGGAGACGAAAATCGCGAACTTCTCGGTGCCTTCCGGCAGATGCGCCGCGAGGACGCGCTGCGGCCGCTTGAGCCACGGGACGTGGGCGTAGGAGTACATCGCGACGCGGTCCGGGCGCAGCGAGAGGATCTGCTCGACGCTCTTCTCGAACCCGGCGCGCGTCTGGCCGGGGAGGCCGTAGATCATGTCGAGGTTCACGGAGCTGTAGCCGAGCTCGCGCGCCGCGTCGACGAGGGCCTTCGTCATGTCGAAGGGCTGGACGCGGTTCACGAGCTCCTGCACCTCGGGGTCGAAGTCCTGCACCCCCATCGACACACGGTTGAAGCCGCGGCTCCTAAGGACCGCGAGGTGCTCTCTGGACGTCACGCGCGGGTCCACCTCGACCGAGACCTCGGCATCCGCGGCGGGCCGGAACGTCTCGAGGAGATGCGTGGCGAGGCCTTCCGCCTGCTTCGGCGTGAGGTAGGTGGGGGTGCCGCCGCCCCAGTGGATCTGCTTGACGGGGCGCGAGCGGTCGATGCGCGAGGCGAGGACGTCGATCTCCCGGTGGAGGTCCGCGAGATACGGCTCGATCTCGTCGCGCGACTCGCCGGCGCGATCGGGCTTCGGGACGACCTTCATGAAGCAGCCGCAGAACCAGCACTGCTCGTCGCAGAAGGGGAGATGGACGTACAGGGAGACCGGCGACTTCTTCGCGTTCGCCCGCGCGCACGCGGCCTCGGCGTCCCCGGGGGCCTTGTCGGTCCACTCGGGCGCCGTCGGATAGGACGTGTAGCGGGGACCCTGGACGTTGTACTTCTCGAGCAGCTCCGTGGTCATCGGGAGCGTCTCGCCGCCGAGACGGATCGGAATGGCGCTCACGGGCGCGAGGTTAGCACCCGTCGCGACGGCGTCTCACACTTGCAGATGCATCAGGCCGTCGGTGCAGGAGCGCTCACTCGACGAGCGTAACCTTGCGCGCCTTCGGGGAGAGCGAGATCGCCTGGGGAAGATGACCGCCCTCGAGCCAGACGATCCGCTGGCGCTCCACGGCCTTCGTGAGACGCGACGCCGCGCCATCGAGGTCGCCGACGTTCGTCAGGACGTCGACCTTGCCCCACGAGGAGGCGATCTTCTTGTTCTTCGCCCACACGAAGAGCGGAACGCGGAGCGCGCGGAGGTATCCGCGTACCCACTCGACCGGCATGTCGCTCTCGTCGTCGGGCCCCGCCACGAGAAGAACCACCGCTCTGGGACGATTCCCTGCAGCCGCCGAGAGAGCGGCCACGGCAACGGCGTCGGCGAGGCGCGTGGGCCCGTGGAACTCGGGCGGCCAGACGCCGATGAGAAGCTTGCTCACGCTCTGGGGCGCGACGTAGTCGGACGAACGCAGGAACACGTCGTAGCCGGGCGCCGCGTCTCCCGGCCCGAGGATTCCCGGCCAGCAGAAGCGCAGGCGCTGTCCCTTCCGGAGCGGCGTCAAATACCAGCGTCGGCCCTCGAGCTCGGCCAGCCACGAGCCCGCCCGCTCGTCCTTCACGACGACGATCTCGCCCGGGCTCTCCTCGACCGCCTCCACATGAACAGGCTGCCCGTCCGCGAGGAACCAGCCGTCCAGCTCGGACTCTTTCGGCGCGCGGCCCCCGAAGACGACGGGCACGGCCGTCAGCTCGGCCTGCGTCTCGCCGCGCACCGTCTCGGGACCGTTCGACGACTCACGCCTCACGCCGCCGACGAGAAGCTCCGCCGTCGCCCTGGTTCCCTCCTTGAAGTCGAGGACGGCCCTGAGAACGTGGACGTCGGCCGGCCGGAAGTCCAGGAGGGCGATCCTTTCGAGGTCGTCCGCCGCGAGCGCCTGGCCGTCCATGCTCAGCTCGACGCGCTCGGGCTTTGCGCTCAGGGCGCTCGCCCACGCGAGACGCGCGGCCCGGCCGCGTCCGCCCGTCCCGGGCAGGAGCGTGAGCGTCGCCTCTGCGAGCGAAAGCGAACGGGGGACGTTAATGCGCTGCACGGCCCGGCCGATCTCGGCGCCTTCACCGTTCCGGGCAACCGCGACGAGCTCGTGCGGTACCGGGGCGCCGAAGTCGACGAGCATCTTCCACGGCGGAGCCGAGAGGACTGTGAGGAGCCGGCCGTCGAGCCGGAACTCGACGCTCGCGACGGGCGGGGCCGCCTGCACCTCGATGGGCCGCACCCCGAGGGCGATCCCGAGGAGAAGCGTGACGAACGAGATCACGCGGCGGCGCGGGCGCGCATCCTCAGCCTCCGATGGGCATCGCGATCGCGCCGAGGCGGTTCGTGGCCGTGTCGCGCACGCCGACGAACAGGCGCCCCTTCCAGCGTTTGTCGATGCTGAAGGTCGAGTCCTTGCGGAAAAAGGCGCCATCCAGGGCCGTCGCCTTTGCAAGCTCGACGGAGAACGGGATGACGATCGGCTCCGAAGCGCGGCCCTCGTCGTCTACCGCGGAGACGAGGAGCTCCAACTTTGCCCGCTTGTTCTCGCCCCTCTCCTCGGCATAGACGGCGGAGACGGGTACGAGGATGTCGAAGGGGAGCGCGTCGTCCGTGCGTTTCGAAGTCGGGGACTTCATTTCGACGGCGATCGTGAAGTCGCCCTGGGGCGCACCCGACGAAAGGAGGAGTCCCGCGAACCGCGCACGCGCGGCGGTCTCGGGCGTCAGGGAGCGCTGGCCGCTCGCCGTGCGCACGACGAGCCCAGGGCGCGTCATTTCCACGCGGATGTCCCGCCGCGCGGACGTCCCGTCCGGCGGCGTGAAGCCGAGGCGGTAGCGCTTCGCGAGGAGGCGCGACGCGCCGAGGATGAGGTCGACGGGCTTGTTCGAGAACCCGAGGCGGGTCCCGCCCGTCGCCTCCGCGATCAACGCGAATGTGTCGTTCCGAAACTCCCACGAATCGCCCGCCGCGATGAGATCCCGGTCGTCGAGTGTTTTCGTGTCGGCCTGCCCGCCCGGTGCGAGGATGCCGCTCGGGTCGAGCGCCACGATCGTTGCGCGCGCGAGGAAAGCCTGGTTCTCGAGGTCTTTGGCTTCCTCCAGGAAATTCCATTGGCGCTCGACGCGCGTCGCGACCGGGTTGTTGTAATGCGTGATGGTATCGGTCGCGGAGATAGGACTGGCCGATGTCCTGGGGGCACCGCCCATACCCGCTCTCTGAACGACGGCGCCCTCGACCGGGGTGATATTTCCCGTGGGCCAAAGCGGGCCCGTGAGCATGACGACCGTCTTGGGCTCGGACCGGCTCGCGAGGCCGTCGAGAACGGTCCCGAGGTTTCGAAGCATCTGACGCGAGCGGCCGACCCACTCGTCGGTCCGCACGTCGAGGGCGTACGACGACGGAAGGATTCGTCTCGGCCGGTCGATCGCCTTCTTCAGTTCCTTGCGGTCACTCGTGAAGCCCACGAGGCGGCGAGCGCCGTTGTCGAGGAGATAGACGGAGGCCTGTTCACCGTCCGGCAGGCGGTCCGCGTACGCGCGCAGAGCATCGAGGCCTGCTTTTTGGGCGCCCACGTCGACATGGAGGGATGAGATGACGAAGACCGTGCTGTGTGCGCGACTCGAAGGCGTCGATGCCGTTACCGGCGGAGTCGCGGTCGCGGCGGGAGCGACGGGAACGGATGCCATCGCGGAGGCGCCCGGGGCCGGCGGCGCCTCGAACCAGTCGAGCGGCATTTCCTTGCCGTTCACGAAGAGCCTGAAGTCGTCCCTCGTGAGGCCGTCGACCGGCGTGCCCTTCTTGTCGACGACGAGGACTTCGACCTCGGCAGCGACGGTCTCGACGGAGCCCTTCACGGGGCGGGGGGCGTCGGGGGTCTGCGCCTGCACCGAAGCGGCGAGGAGGAGCACCAAGGCGGCGACCGTTGAGTTCTTCATCGGAGCCTCCGGTTTCGTGAGATCTAACGCACGGATGGTGCCGGACCGGCAGGGACGAATCGTCCTTTCAACGGGACGAACCGGATCAGGCGGGCAGCGGGGCGCGCGCCGCCGCGACGAAGGTGGCGACGTTCTCGATCGGCGTGGGCGGCAGGATGCCGTGGCCGAGGTTGACGATGTGGCCTACCGGGCCCGCGAGGCGCCGCGCGGCGTAGACGGCTTCCCGGACGCCCTCCGGCGTTCCGAGGAGGAGGCCGGGGTCGACATTGCCTTGCAGCGCCTTGCCGTTCGCGCGCCTCCGCGCCTCGTCAAGCGGAAGCTTCCAGTCGATGGAGAGGACGTCGACCGGCATCCGGGCGAACGAGTCGATGAGGTGCGACGAGCCCGAGGCGAAGTGGACGACGGGCACTTGCCCGCGCCGCGGCAGGTGCGACAGGAGCCGCTCGGTCGCGGGGCGCGCGAAGCGGTCGTAGTCGGCGCGCGAGAGCTCGCCGGCCCACGAGTCGAAGATCTGGACGAGGTCCGCGCCCGACTCGATCTGCGCCGCGAGGTACCGGCCGCACGCGTCGGCCAGCTTCGCGAGCAGGTCCTCGAGCACCTTCGGCTCGCGATGCATCATGGTCTTGACCGTCGTGAACGACTTCGAGGAGCCGCCCTCGATCGCGTACGTCGCAAGAGTCCACGGCGCCCCGCAGAATCCGATCGTGGCCGCCTTGTCGTGGACGATGCGCTTGAGGCCGCGGTGGATCTCCATCACGAACGCCGTCTCGACGTGTGGATCGAAGTCGCGGAGCCTCGCGACGTCCGCGGCGGTGCGGATCGGGCTCGGGAGCTTTGGGCCTCCCTCGTCGAGCTGGACCTCGATGCCCATCGGCGGCAGCGGGATGAGGATGTCGGAGAAGAAGACGATGCCGTCCATGCCGAAACGCCGGAACGGCTGGAGCGTCACTTCGATGGCAGCCGGCACGTCGGCGCACAGCTCGAGGAACTTGAGTCGCTTGCGGACCTCGCGATATTCGGGCAAGTAGCGGCCGGCCTGGCGCATGAGCCAGACCGGCGGGACGTCCGTCGGGCGTCCGAAGGCGGCATCGAGGAAACGCTGGCGGGACGGACCCTTGGCGGTTTCGGGCATCGCGCGGGAGGTTAGCATCGGGCTGGACGAATCGGTGCGCGGGCGCCTGATGCATCCGCACCGAATCCCCGTTCTCACGGGGTTCCTATAATCGCCTTCGTGACGGATGCCGCGCAGATCGCGACGACACTGGGCTGGGCGGCCCTCGTAGCCTATGCGCTGTCGGCGATTCTCTACACGACGTCGCTCTTTCAGACGCACCCGGCAATCGGCCGGGCGGCGACCGCGTTCGCGGTCCTCGGCGCCGTCTGCAACTTCGGCACGCTTTACGCGCGTTCTCTTGCGCTCCACACCGTGCCGTACCGCGACCTCCTCGGCTCGATGAAGCTCTTCGGCTTCTTCCTCGCGGTCCTGAACATCGTCCTCGAGTTGCGGCACCGGGACCGGTCCTTGGGCCCCTTCCTGATGCCTGCGGCCCTCGCGTTCCTGCTCCTGTCCGTGTCCCTGACGTCGCCCGTCCACGCGGACGCGCCCGAGCTGAAGGGCCCGGTCTTCGCGTTGCACGTCACGCTGAACATGCTCGCGTACGCCGCGTTCGCGGTCGCGTGCGCGCTGTCGCTCCTGTATCTCTGGGTCGGTCGATCGCTGAAAAAGCGCGCCTTCTCGGGGCCGGCCTCGCGGCTCCCGAGCCTGTCGTACCTCGAGCGCGCGAACCGCACGTCGCTCTCGCTGGGCGTCCTGGCCCTTTCGATCGGGCTCTTCCTCGGACTCTTCTGGGCGTCGCGCATGTGGAAGGGCGAGCATCCGCTGTGGGCGCTCGACCCGAAAATCTGGTTCGCGCTGGCGACTCTCGCGTTCTACATTTTCGTGCTCGTGCGTGCCCGTCGCGGGGCGGCCCCCGTCTCGACGGCGCGGCTGTCGGTCGCGGGGTTCCTGCTCGTGCTTCTCTCCTACACCGCGGTCAACCTCTTCGTCAGCAAGCTGCACGACTTCACGTCATGAACCTCCTCTTCGTCGGTTGGGACCATCGCGCGGCGCCTCTCGACCTGAGAGAGAGACTCGCCTTCACGCCCGAGAAGGCGCGCGAGGCGCTCGACGGCCTCTTCGCGGAACACATCCTGTCGGAAGGCGCGATCGTGTCCACCTGCAACCGCGCCGAGGTCTACGGAATCGCCGCGCGCGAGGACAGCCTCGACGCGCTCACGGGATTCTTCTCGCGGTTCCACAGCGTGGACGACACCGTCCTCCGGCAGACGGCGCTCTCGGGCCGCGGCGACGCCACGGCGCGCCATCTCTTCCGCGTCGCGGCGGGTCTCGACTCTATGGTCGTCGGTGAGGCGCAGATCCTCGGGCAGATCCGCGAGGCGCACCGCCTCGCGACCGCGGCCGGAACGATCCGCACGGTGACGAACCGGCTGTTCATGAGCGCCCTCGAATGCGGCAAGCGCGTGAGGGCGGAGACGGCGCTCGGGCAGAAGCCCACGTCCGTCGCCGGCCTCGCGCTCGGTCTCGCGGCGCGCATCTTCGAGTCGCTGAAGGGCCGAAAGGTCCTCCTCATCGGGGCGGGCGAGACCGCCGAGCTCACGGCCCGCCTCCTCGCGGACGACGGCGTCTCGGAGATCCTCGTGACGAACCGCTCGCACGAGAAGGGCGAGGCTCTCGCCGCGGCCAACCGGGGGCGCGCCGTGCGGTGGGAAGACCGCGCCCGGGCGGCGGCGGGCGTGGACCTCGTGCTCTCCGCCACGAATGCGACCGAGCCCGTCCTGACGGCCGGGGCGCTCCGCACCGCGCTGCACGCGGCGCCGCGCCGCGGGCCGCTGCTCGTCCTCGACCTGGCCGTGCCACGCGACGTCGAAACCGAGGTCGGCGAGCTTTCCGACGTCTACCGCTACGACCTCGACGCGCTGCAGGAGATGGCGGACATAAACGCGCGGGCCCGGGCGAGCGAAATCCCGCGCGCGGAGGCCATCGTCGAGGAGTGCGTCCTGAAATTTCAGGAATGGCGCAGCGGCCTCCTGCAGGCCGATGTCGTGCGCTCTCTTCGCGAGAAGCTCGAAAGCATCCGGCGCGTCGAGCTCGAGAAGCACGCCGGCAAGCTCGCCGCGCTGAGCGCGCCCGACCGGGCCTTGGTCGAGCGGCTCACGGAGACGCTCGTCGCCCACATCCTCCACGATCCGACGGTGGGCTTGAAAGAAGGCGACGGCTCGGAGCGCCTCGAGCGCGCCGCGGCCGTGCGCGCCCTGTTCCGCCTCGATGAAAGCACCAAATGACGACGGCCGCGGCCGCCTCCACGCGCCCGCTCCGGATGGGCACGCGCGCCAGCGCGCTCGCCCGCACACAGTCGGGAGCCTTCGCGGCCGAGCTGTCGCGGGTCTCGGGCCGCCCCGTCGAGACGGTCATCATCCGCACCCAGGGTGACCAGCTCTCCAGCGAGGGCAAGGCCCCTCCCGGACGCGATGCCGCCGGCGTCTTCGTGCGCGCGCTCGACGAGGCGCTCCTCGCGAACGAGATCGATTTCGCGGTCCACTCCCTCAAGGACGTTCCCACGGTCGTGGCCGCGGGCGTCCGGCTCGCCGCCGTGCCGGAGCGCGCGGACGCGCGCGACGCGTTCGTCGTCGCATCGCGTCACGCGGGCGTGACGACGGTGAGCGCGCTTCCGTCCGGGGCGCGCGTCGCCACGTCGTCGCCCCGGCGCGTGTCGCAGCTCCTCAGGATCCGGCCCGACCTCGTGACGGTCGCGATGGCCGGCAACGTCGACACGCGCCTCCAGCGCCTCGAGGAGGGCCGCGCCGACGCGCTCATCCTCGCGTGCGCGGGCCTAGACCGCCTCGGCAGGGGAGGCGTCATCACGCGCCGGCTGGAGCGGGACGAGATGCTCGGCGCGCCGGCGCAGGGAGCGCTCGGCGTCGGCTGCCGGGAGGACGACGCCGAGACGCTCGCGGCGCTGAAGACGATGGAGCACCGGCCCACGCGAGTCGCCGTAGAGGCCGAGCGCGAGCTTCTCCAATTCCTTAGAGGGGGCTGTCGGGCGCCTGTCGGCGCCCGAGGATTCTTAGAAGGTGAAGAAGGCCGCCAGACTTTGAAGCTC
>DAIOUV010000020.1:0-23461 GCA_036759345.1 Acidobacteriota bacterium
GAACCTCGGATTCCCGGAGAGATTCCTCTGGGGAGCCGCGACCTCCGCCTACCAGATCGAGGGCTCGCCCCTAGCCGACGGGGCCGGACCGAGCAACTGGCATCGTTTCTCCCATACGCCGGGTCTCGTGAGTGGCGGCGACAACGGCGACATCGCGTGCGATCACTACAACCGATTCCTCGAAGACGTCGCGCTCATGCGAAGCCTCTCTCTCAACGCCTACCGCTTCAGCGTTTCCTGGAGCCGCGTCCTCCCCGAGGGTCGCGGACGCGTGAACGAGAAGGGGCTGGACTTCTATCGGCGCCTGGTCGACGCGCTCTTAGGCGCGGGAATCGAGCCGTTCGCGACGCTGTTTCACTGGGACCTGCCGGCGGCTCTCGAGGACCGGGGCGGCTGGCTGAACCGCGACATCGCCGATTGGTTCGCGGACTACGCGAGCATCCTCTTTCGCGCGCTCTCAGGCGTGCGCACATGGGCGACCCTGAACGAGCCGTGGGTCGTGACGGACGGCGGCTACCTGCGCGGCATCCTGGCGCCGGGACACCGCAGCCTCTTCGAGACGCCAATCGCCGCGCACAATCTTCTCCGCGCGCATGCGGCGGCCGTCTCTGCCTGCCGCGCCGAAGACGGACGCCGCGTGGGCCTCGTGGTCAACCTCGAGCCGAAGTTCGCGGCGTCGGGATCCGCCGCCGACGTCGCGGCCACCGCGCGCGCCGACGCCTACATGAATCGCCAGTTTCTCGACCCGGTTTTCCTCGGCCGCACTCCCGACGAGCTGCCCGGGATGTTCGGAGACGCCTGGCCCCGGTTTCCCGCCAAAGACCTCGATCTCATCCGGACGCCAATCGACTTCCTCGGCGTCAATTACTACACGCGCGGCGTCGTGAAAGACGATCCGAAAGCCTTCCCCACCCGCGCCTCGAGCGTCCGGCAGAAGGGCGCCCTCCACACCGAGATGGACTGGGAGGTCTACGCGCCGGGCCTCCTCGACACCCTGATCTGGGTCAGGTCGCGTTATGGAAACATTCCTCTCTACGTCACCGAGAACGGGGCGGCCTTTTCCGACCCGCCCGAGGCGGGGCCGGACGGCATCGCAGATCCTCTGCGCGTGGCCTACCTCAGGGACCATCTCCGCGCCACTCGCGAGGCCATCGCGCGGGGCGTCGATGTCCGTGGCTACTTCGCCTGGTCGCTCCTCGACAACTTCGAGTGGTCTCACGGCTTCTCGAAGCGCTTCGGCGTCGTGCACGTCGACTTCGCCACGCAGCGGCGCACCCCGAAGGCGAGCGCCCGTTTCTACGCGGACGTGATTCGGAGCGCCGGCGCGGCCCTCGACGGCTCACCCGCCGCCTGAGCCTACCGGACCGTCACCGCGACGCGGAGAGTGGAGCCAGAAGTACCGCCCGGAGTAGCACCCGAGAGCTCCGGCGGCGCGAGGACATTCGTCCCCAGCAAGAGCCCGTCGACGGCGACCGAGACGGCGGCGGCGCCGGAAGGGACTCCGCGCACGATGTCGATCTCGAGCGTCACCCCGCGCCACGGGCGGACCATCTTTGCCCGGCTCCAGGACGGAGGAAGGCAGGGGTCGATCGTCAGCCCTTCCCATCCGGGGCGCACCCCGAAGACCCATTCCCCGACGACGCGATGAAGCCACGCCGCCGAACCGGTGTACCAGGTCCATCCGGCGCGCCCGTGATGGGGCGAGGCGGGTCCGTCGACGTTGCCCGGAAGCACGTAGGGCTCGGCGGCGTAGCGCTCGGGATCCTTGTTCGCGGGATGGATCGCGAGGAGGAGCCTCTCGACGAGCGCGGCGTCTTTCGCCTTCGCCGCCGCGGCGATGGCCCACGTCGCGGCGTGCGTGTAGACGCCTCCGTTCTCGCGGAGGCCGGGCGCGTAACGCGTGATGTAGCCGATCTCGGGAACCGGCCGGTCGAACGCGGGGGCGAGCAGGAGCGCTCCGGCCTCGGTGACGAGATGCTCCTTGACGGCCGCGAGGCAGGCCGCCGCGCGGTCGGGCGGCGCCACGTCGTTCAGGATCGCCCACGTCTGCGTGTTGAGGAAGATCCTCCCCACGCGATTCTCCGCGCTGCCGAGGACCGACCCGTCGTCGAGCGTCCCGCGCCGGTACCAGCCTCCGTCCCAGGCGTACGCGTTGAGCGCGGCGACGAGCGCCACGCGCCGCGCCGCGAAATCGTCCGCGAGCGCGGGCGCCTCCGTGCGGCGGAAGATCTCGCTCCAGTCTGCGAGAAGACCGGCGAGGAACTGGCCGAGCCAGACCGACTCGCCCTTCTCGAGGAGACCCATGGCCGAAAGGCCGTCGTTCCAGTCGCCGGCTCCGATGAGCGGGATTCCGCGCGGGCTCATCCGCGAGAAGACGCGCCGGAACGCGCGCTGCACGTGGTCCGTCAGCGGAAACGAGCCCTCTTCGTCGAGGAACGGCGCTTCGTCGGTCAGGATCGAGAAGTCGCCCGTCTCCTTCATGAAGTTCGCCGACACGAAAGCGAGCCAAAGGAGGTCGTCCGTCATCTGCGTGACGAGGCCCTGCTCGGTGAGCGGGTGCCACCAGTGAAAGACCGAGCCGTCCCGGAACTGGTGGCCCGCGTGAAGCCGGATCTGCTCGCGGCACCGCTCGGGATCGATCGTCAGGTAGACCTGAGAGTCCTGGAGCTGGTCGCGGAAGCCGAAGGCGCCGCTCTGCTGGTAGTAGCCGCATCGCGCCCACAGCCGCGCCGCGATCGCCTGATAGCGCGCCCAGTCGTTGACGACGGTGTCGAACGTCGGGTCGGGCGTCTCCATGCGGTGCGCGGCGAGGCGCACCCGCCAGCCCGCCGTCACCTCTTCGAGCGCCCGGCGGCCCTCCTCGTCCTTGACGAAGCGGGACCCGAGCGCTGCCGCCTCTTCCTCCGACTCCGACGTCGTAAGCGCGAAGCCGATCGTCCGCGATTCGTCGGGTGCGAGCACGACCTTGACCTCGAGAGCCGCAATCGGGTCTTCATGCCGCCCGAACGCCGGTGCGCCTCCCTTCCCGAGCAGCGCCGCCGGAGCGCGGAGGCTGCCGTAGCGGCCGAGAAACGCCGCCTTGTCTCCCTGCGCCGAGACGACCGCTTCGGACGTCGAAAAGACGCTGACGTACGGAAAGCTCGTGTTCCAGTGCCCGAACCGCGGGGACGGCACGTCCCACATGTGGTTTCGCGCGACGATCGCGCGGTGGTCCGCGTCGAACTTCGTCTCGAGGAAGAGCTTTCCGAACTCGCGTCGCGGGGCGGGCGCGACGCCGCAGCACCATTCGAGGTAGCCGCAAAGCAGGAGTCTCCGGGGCCGTCCGGATGCGTTGCGCAGCGTCACCCGCCAGATCTCGGCCGTCTCTTTCGCGTGACAGAACAGCGTCCACCTCGCCTCGATTCCGGAGCGCGACGTCTCGAACGTCGTGTAACCGAGGCCGTGGCGGCACGCGAAGGAATCGAAGGGCGCCCACGCGGGCGCGGGCGAAAGAGACCAGAGGTCCCCGCCGTCCGTGTCCTTCACGTAGAGAAACTTCCCCGAAAGATCTTCGACCAGGTCCTGCTGCCAGCGCGTCACGACGGCGAGCTGCGAGTTTTCGAGGAACGAAAAGCCGCTCCCCGTCTGACTCACGACGAACCCGGCGCTCGGGTTCGCCACGACGTTGACCCACGGGCGCGGCGTTCTCGGGTCCGTGATCACGTATTCCCGGCCGTCTTCCGAGAAGTGGCCGTACGCGCCGGCGCCGAGGTGAGCGATCGTCGTCACGGGAGGGCGACAACCTCGGCGGGGACCTCGCCGATGAGAATCTCCCCGTCCCGGATCCCGGCCGGTTTTCCGTTCACGGTGGCCGCGCGTGGAAGGCCGCCAAGCGGCCATGCGAGGGCAAGGCCGCCGGGGGGAACCCGGACGCCGGCGATTCGCGCGCGAACCTCGCCACCCGACACCGAGACGGAGAGGTCGAGCCGCCCGTAAATCGTCCGAAGGCCCTCCACCCCGGCGCCTCCCGGCGCCCGCAGCCATTCCTCCGGGAGTCCGGCCCCGACGAGGAGCGATCCGCCTTTCTCGCCTTCGCGCTCGACCGCGAAGAAGTCGAGGAACGAGCGGATGAAGTCGGTCCCAACCCAGGTGTGCGGCATGTCCCCGAGGAAGCGGGGGGCGCGCGGATCGCGGCCGACGACCTCGGCCCACTGATTCCAGGCCGCGGGCCGGCGGTCCTTCATGAAGAACGCGAGCATCTCGTGCGCCTCGGCCTTTCGGCCGAGTCTCACGAGCGCGCCGACCGTTCGCAGCTCGTACGGCGTGTACGCGTCGCTCTTTTGCGTCCCGTCGCGCCGTTCCCGCGCCTCGGCCACGTAGCGATCGAACGTGCGCGCCAGCTCCGCCTGCGGCAGCTTTCCCTGGAGTCCGCATGGCGAGAGGACCGCCGTGGTCGAGGTCGGGTCGAAGTCATGCATTTCGACCGAGGCAGGGATGTAATCGAGATGATTCTGTTCGATCGTGCGCGCGATCGAGGCGAGAAGATCCGCCTCGAACTCGTCGCGGATCGCCGCGAAGGAGCGGGCCTCGTCCGGATGCCCGAGCGAGAGCGCCAGCTCCACCGCGTCCGCGAGGCCCTTTCGCGCGAAGGCGTCGTCCCAGTACGAGTGGACCGGCTTGTCGGAGTACCCCTCGTGACTGATCGACTCGGGTAAAAGCCCATAGAAAGCGCGCTTTTCGAACGTCTCGTATTCGGGCGTCCGGCGCTGCCGCCGGAGCGCGTCGATTGCGGCCACGGTCCTCGCTATCCGCGGCCAGAGAGCGTGGAGCGTCGCCGTGTCTCGTGTGAAGCGGAAGTACTCGGCAGCGAGGAAGAGGAACTCTCCGTGGCTGTCGTGCTCCGGCACGGGATCGGCGCCGCGGGCATCGACACAGCATGGGATCCTTCCGTCCGCGAACTGCCTCTCGGCGAACGCGACGAGGAAGTCGCGGACCTCCGCCGGGTGGCCGAGCCGCAGAAGTGCCGACGACGTCAGCGCGCCGTCGCGGATCCACGAGCGCTCGTAGGCACGCGAGCCGGGCTGGATCCACGGCCCGTCACGGTTGATCAGGACATAGGCGAGGTTCGACTTCAGCGTCTCGACCAGAGCGCGCGAGCCGGGCGGGACGTGAAACCGGACCCCGTCGACCTTTCGGGCCCACGCGGACGCCGCGAGGGCGAGCCTGCCATCGAACCCGGAAGCCGGGGGCGCCGGCCGGCCGCCGTGCAGCGGAACCGTGAGGAAAACGTCGTGCGAGCCCCCGGGTGGAATCTCGAGATCCCACGCGAAGGCCCCGGACGCAAGGCCGGTCAGATCCTCGACCTTTTCGGCGGGCGGAACTTGCCCTTGCGAGAGGAAACTCGTCACGTCGCCGGCGTCGAACGCCGCCGCGCCGAACGCCGAAGGGGCGGGAAACGCGGAGACGACCCGCGCGCGGTTTACCGTCAGCGTTCCGCCCAAGAAAGAGAGCGCGTCGATCCTCGAAACGCCGTGAGGCGCGTTCAGGAACTGCGTCGGCGGGTTCACGAGGAACGGGCGGACCGCGACGAAAAGCCGGACGCGTGCCGCCGCCGCGCCGGCGTTCCGGACGCGATACCGCGCACGGAGGGCGGACGACCCCGCCGCACCATCCACGAGCGCCGTCACGTCGAGGGCCAGGTCGCCGGCCTTCCACGTCACCGTTGGAATCGGGAGATCGCGCCTTTCGAGTCCGTGCGAAATCGCGGCGTCACGAAAGGTCACGAGCCGCCCGTCGGCGAAGAGGAACGGCTCGAGCGAGAAAGACCCCTTTCCCGGTTCCAACGCGCCGTCTTCGCCGACGAGGACTTCCTCCGTATCGGCGTCGACTCCGGCCACCGTCCAGTACGTCTGCTCGCCCATGAAGGCGCGCGGGTAGCGGCCGCGCGGCGCCTCCTTCGCGATCGCGGCGACGAAGTCGTTCGCGGTGGGAGCCCATTCCACGGGCTTCACGTCGATTGCGGGCACGTCGAAGTCGCCCGGCGGCAGCGCGATTCGCACGAAGCGCGCCTCGGTCTCGGGGAGATGAAGGAACGCGCGTCGCGCTCCGCCGTGGTCCACGCGGCGGACCTCCGTCCACGCGCGAGAGTCGAGCGAGATCTCGACGGTAAAGCGCGCCGGCACCGCGCTTTGGCGCCAGTCCACGACGAGCCCCGAGAGCTCGCGCGTCCCGCCGAGATCGAGGACGATTCCCTCCGGCGTCTTCTCGACGCGGGGTTCGGAAAATGCCCGAGGCGCCGGGCTTTCAGCGAGCACGGGATCCCCGATCTCGAGAACGCCCTTTCCGCCCGTGCCCGCCGAAAGGACGATTTCGAGCGACGCGGCGCTTCTCAGGGGCCCACCTCCGGCCGGCCCCCATGCGAAGCTCACATGGCGCTTCTTCACGACGATCGTCTGCCACCCGGGAAGGGCCGAAAAGTTCTCCCGGCGGGCCCACCAGACGTTCTCTCCGGTCGCATCCACGAACTTGACCTCGAGCGTGTTCGCCGTTCCCGCGCCGCGCACGCGGAAAGAGAGCGTCCAGTTGTCCGGAAACGCGAGCAGCCCCGCGCGCCGCGTCCCGGCCCAGCCCGAGCCTCCGTGAAAGTCGTACGTCATGCGCACGCCCGGCTCTCCGGGGGCGAGAGGCGAGAGGGAGACGTCGACGCCCGCGGAAGCGACCGCCTTCCACGCGGCGGCTACGACCACCGAGCCGTCCATGTGCCGAGCGGCCGACCCGGCGGCGAGAAGGAGCCCCGCGGAGAGCACCCACGAGCGGCACGTCATTCCTTCAGACCGCCTGCCGTGATGCCCTCGATGTACGCCCGCTGCAGCCCGAGAAACAGGAGGAGCACGGGCAGGACCGTCAGCACAGAGCCCGCCATCATGAGCTCCGTGTCCTGGGCGTGCTCACCCACGAGGTTCGCGAGGGCGACCGGAAGCGTGTACTTCGTGTCGTCGGTCAGGACGACGAGCGGCCAGAGGAAGTCGTTCCACGTTCCGAGGAACATGAAGACCCCGAGCGTCACGAGGACCGGCTTGAGAAGCGGCAGGACGAGGCGCCGGTAAATGAGCCACTCGCTCGCGCCGTCCACTCTCGCCGCGTCGAGGAGCTCGTCGGGGATGGAGCGCGCGAACTGCCGGACGAGGAAGATCCCGAAGATGCCCGCCGCCGACGGAAGGACGACCCCGAGATACGTGTTCACGAGGCCGAGGGAGCGCATCAGCAGAAAAAGCGGGAGCATCGCGATCTGGACGGGAATGACCATGCCCAGGAGAAGAAGCCGGAACAACCGCTCGCGCCCGGGAAACCGGAGCTTCGCGAACGCGTAGCCCGCCATCGAGTTCAGGATCACCGAGCAGAACGTGACCGAGGACGCGAGGAGCAGGCTGCTTCCGAACGCCCGGCCGAGCGAGAGCCGTTGGAAGAGATCGCGGTAGTGCTCGAACGTGATCCGGCTCGGGATGAAGCCCGGCGGGAAGGAGCTGGCCTCGCCCGTGGGCATGACCGACGCCGAGACCATCCAGACGAGCGGGGCCAGCGTCAAGGCCGCTCCGAGGACCAAGAGCGCGTTCACGGCGAAAGGCGCCGCTAAACGCTTCACGCCCCGCCTCACGTCTCCCCTCCCTTCTGCAGGCGGAACTGGATGAGCGTCGCGACGAGGATCACGCCGAAGAGCACGAATGCGATCGCGGCGCCGCGCCCCATGTTCCAGAACCGGAAGCCCTCTTTGTACATGAGGAGCGCCATCGTGAGCGTCGAGTTGAGCGGTCCGCCCGACGTCATGACGTAGGGCTCGGCGAAGAGCTGGAAATAGTCGATCGTGCGCGTGAGACCGACGAGGAGCATCGTGGGCGCGAGGAGCGGCAGCGTGATCCGTCGGAACTGCTGCCAGCCGCCGGCCCCATCGAGGCGCGCCGCCTCGTAGAGAGACTCGGGGATGCCCTGCAGGCCGGCGACGAAGAGGATCGTCGAGAACCCGAAGTTCTTCCAGACGGCGAGAAGGACGATCGCGAGGAGCGCGAACCGGGGATCGCCGAGCCAGTCCACCGCCGGGAGGCCGATCAGCGTGAGTCCCCGGTTCAGGAGGCCGAAGCGGGGATGGTAGACGTACCGAAAGACGACCGCGACGGCGACGAGCGTCGTGACGACCGGCGCGAAGAACGTCGTCCTGAAGAAGCCCTTCGCCCGCGCGAGGCGGGCGTTCACGAGGAGGGCCGCCGAAAGCGCGACGATGACCGTGAGCGGGCTGCCGAGAAGGACGAAGACGAGCGTGTTCTTGAGCGCGGTCAAGAAGACCGGGTCGGAGAGGAGCGCCCGGTAGTTCGAGACGCCCGTGACACGCGCATTCGACGGGTCCGCGAGCGCGTAGAGGTCGAAGTCCGTCACCGAGAGGAGAAACGAGGCTGCGATCGGCAGGAGAAAGAAGAAGACGATCACGAAGAGGCCCGGCGCGAGGAAAAAGAGCGCCGCGCGTGCTTCCGCCGGTGTTCCGCGGCGAGTCTCAACGCGCATGGGCCGCCTTTTGGGCGAGCACCCAGCGGCGTTTCGTGAGGAGCGCCGACACGTCTTTGTCGAGCGCCTCGAGCGCCTCGTCGACGGTCGCGACTCCCCGGATCGCGGGCTCGAGGTGCTCGGCGACCTTCTGGGCGATCTGCTCCCATTCGGGGATGCGCGGCGGGGCGGCGACGTTTTCGAGCTGCTCCTCGAAAGCGCGGGCAGCGGCATCGGTTGCGAGGAGCGGATCCCTCCATGCGTCCCGGCGGGCCGGAAGGTCCCCCGCCAGGGCGTAGAAACGCACCTGCTGGGCGGGCTCGGAGAGGAACTCGATCAGCTTCCACGCATCGTCGGACCGCTTCGAGGAGCGAAAAAGGACGAGACTGGATCCGCCCGCGAGGGAGACGCCGGGTCCGCCGGGCTCGCCGGGCTCGCCGCCCTCCGCGGCCGGCAGGGGCGCGGTCGCCCATGCGTCCTTGAGGGACGCGGGCAGGCGGCGCCGGAACTCGCCGAGGTTCCATGGGCCGGTGATGTACATCGCGAAATCGCCCGCGGCGAATTGCTGATAGACGTTCGCGATCTGCGTGTTCGCGACGGCTGGCGCAAGCCCTTCGCGGAAGAGGTCCACGTAGAAGGTCGCCGCCTCGCGGAACGCTCTCGAGCGGAAGGCCGCGTCTCCACCATCCGCGGTGAGGAGCGACGCCCTGTTCTGGAGGCCGAGAATCACGGGCTGCGCCCACTCGTCGGTCGGGAGGAGGATCGCCCAGCGACCCGGTCCCGCCCGCGCCTTGAGGCGGCGCAAGGCGTCGTGCCACTCGGTCCACGTGCGTGGCGGCGCGGCGACGCCCGCGGCCGCGAGAAGGTCCTTGCGGTAGAAGAGGACGCGCGTGTCGACGTACCACGGCACGCCGCACAGGACGCCCTCGACGAGATTCGTGTCCCAGATGCCGGGAAAGTAGCTTCCGGGGGCGATGACGGAGGAGCGCGCGACGCGCGGCCCGAGGTCCTCGAGCGCGCCGAGCGTCCGGAACTCGGGTAGCCATGTGTTGCCGATCTGCGCGACGTCCGGCAACGACTCGCCGACGAAGGCCGTCAGGAGCTTCTCGTGCGCGGCCGTCCACGGAATCTGCTGAACCTCCACGTTGATGCCGGGGTACCGCTCGTGGAACGCAGGAAGAAGCTCCTTCACGACTTCGCCCTCGCGTCCCAGGCCCCAGAGGCGGACGGCTCCCCGCCCGGGCCCCCCCCGCGCGCAGGCTGCCGCCGCGAGCAGGACCGCGAGAACGCCGGGAGAAAGGGCGCGCCTCAGGGTGCCGCGCCCGCGAGCCATCCGCCCGTAAAGCCGGCGCGTATCAGGCCGCGCACGATCGCCGGGTTCTTTCGCATCGTTCGCCACACGAGTCCGCTCCGCTGATTCTCGATCATCGCGAGGATCGGGCCCTGGTCGATCCCGAGGGCGTCGACGTCGAACCAGCCCTTGCCCGCCACGACGCGACCGTGCTTAAGCACCGCGGAGAACGTGAATGTCGGGTTGAAGGCGTCACGGAACCCGTAAGGTCCGTAAAGCTCGCCGCCCCACCGCGCGATCATCGTCCGGAGCGCCCGAACGGACAGCTCCGGCGTGAACGGCAGCGAGCCCGCAGCCGCCGCCGGCGCGAGCGTGCCGTCGTCTCGCACGTCGCGCGCGCCGGCGCCGCGCGCCGCGTAACTGAAGAAACGTACGCGGCGCCCGTTCACGTCCAGCGTGACGTCCGCGGGACCGTCGCACGCCGTGAGGCCCCACACGTCGGGACCGTAGCCCGCAAAGCCCCCGGGATTCGCGATCGCATACGCGCGCTGGGCAAGCGTCGCGCGCCGGGAGTTCTCGAAGTAGTCGATCCCCTTTTCGCGCATGTACGCGTCGCGGAGACCTTCCAGGTCGAGGAAAATCTGGGAGTACTGGTGCCCGAAGAGCGGAGCGAAGTTGACGAACGTCTGGCCCTGAAACGTCTCCCAGCGGTACGTCGACGTGTAGGCCGGCCACGCTCCCTCCGAGGCCGGATGCGTCGGCGACCCGAGCGCGAGAACGTAAACGATCATGGCCTCGTTGTAGCCCTTCCAGTCGTAGTCGTGAAAGCCCTTCTCCGGCGTCCAGCCCATCGAGATTCGCGGCGGGCGCGCCGTCGCCGCCCAGGCCCAGTCCACCCTCCGGGAGACCTCCTCGGCGAGGCTGCGGAGCTCGACCTCGGCCGGATCGTCGCGGTCGAAGTACGACTGGCAGAAGAGGGCGCCCGCGAGGCACAGCGCCGTGTCCATCGTCGAGAGCTCGACCGTCTCGAAGCGCCGGCCTGTATCCATGTCGAGGAAGTGGTAGAGGAACCCGCGGTAGAGAGAGACGCCGGCCGAGGCCGGGCCGGCAGGCGCGTCTCGAAGAAAGCGCAGCGTCGTCAGCGTCCTCTCGCGCGCCGCCTCGCGCGTGACCCAGCCACGCTCGACGCCGATCGGATACGCCGCCAGGCCGAAGCCCACGGCGGCCACGCTCGAGAAAGAGGCTGTCGGCTCCCGGTCGGGAACGAGGCCGTTCTTCGGATTCGTCTTGTCCCAGAACCAGCGGAAGGTGCGTTGCTCGAGGTCGTCGAGGAAGGCGACGTCGGAGGCTGAGAGAGCGGCCCTTTCCGGCGCGACGGCGACGGGTCGGACCTGTGCCGGCGGCGCGAGCGGGCGCGCACACGCAACCGCGAGGAATGCGACGAGCCCCGAGGAAAGAGCGGAGCGAGCCCAGACGAGAGTCCAGGCTCGCTCCGAGCGCCAGCGAAGGAGTCCGACGCCGGCGGTCAATCTCAAAGGTTCAGAAGGAGAAGTGCGCGCCTAACTGCAGGCGGCGCGGGTTGTATGCCTGATCGGTCCGGGCATAGTGCGCGTTCACTTCCGGGAGAGCCGGCTGCCATCCGTCGTAGCCCTGCTCGTTCGTGTAGTTGAAGACGTTGATGGCTTCGATGAACACACCCACGTTCATCGACCCTCCGAGCGAGAGATTCTTCTCCAGCCGCAGGTCGATGCTCTCGGTCCATTTTGGCGGACTGCCGCCGCCGATGTTCTCGACGCATTTGTCGTAGCCCTTCGAGCAGTCGTTGGTGTCGAAGGGATAGCCGGAGCCGAGGCTGGCGACCGTGCTGAACCGGAAGTCCAAGGGGAGTCCTACGGTGCCCGTCAGCAGGATCGTGTGCTTCTGGGCGAGCTGACTTCTCTGCTGGGTGCCATAGACGGGATCGAGCAGCCCGAAGCTGAAGAGGTCGTTCCCCGTCTGCCTGGCGCTGGCATAGACGTACGAGAAGTAGGCGCCCCACTTGGACGTCGCCGTGAACGGCTTGTCGAGGCTGAACTGGAAGGAGTCGAACCAACCGTCCTTGGCCCGGTTGATGAGCGAGAAGCCGAATCCCGACGCGGGCCGGGCTCCCCAGTCGCACGTGCCGTCGGCAGCCTTGATACCGCAGGTCCACGTGATCTGATCCCTGCTCCTGACGCCGAGGTAGGCCAGGTTTGCCGTGAACGCGCCGAAGTTGTGCCGAACGCCCAAGCTCCACTGATCGGCGGACGGCGGCTTCGTGTTGTTGTTGAGAAGATACGTCTCCGGCGGATCAGTCTGGCCCGAGGCGATCAGAGCCTGCAGACCGGCGAGGCTCAGGTAGGAGGGATTCCACTTGATCGCGGGGAACCCGTTCTGCAGATCCCCCCCGTTCTTCGAGAAGAAGATGTTCGAGACCCTGAACTGGAGCCGCCACTTCTCGTCGAGGGTGTCGTTGAAGAGAGTGCGGTCGTAGTATTTCCCGTAGCCTGCGTATGCCACGGTCCTGCCGTCGCCCGTGACGTCGAAGGAGAGGCCCACGCGCGGCTGAACGGCTCCGTAGTAGGTCGGACGGTTCGTGCCGTCCGTGAAGTAGTCCGACGAGTAGACATTGCTGAAGCCGGCGCGCACGGCCGCCGGCGTGACGTAGCTGTTGTTGAGCTCGTTGGTCTCGAAGTCCCAGCGGAGGCCGATATTCGCCGTCAGCCGCGAGTTGATCCGCCAGTCGTCCTGGAGATACACGCCGAACTCACGGTTGTTCGTCGACATGTCGGGATTCCCGGAACCGATGGACGCCTTGTACGGCATGTCGCCCGGCGTATTGATGAATGTGTCGTTCCGGAAGACAAAGATCGGATTGCCGTTGAGCTGCTTGCTGACCTGGTACTTCAGGTAGTCGAACGTGACGCCTCCCTTGAGGACGTGCTCGCCCGCGGCCTGGAAGCTCGTCAGCGTCAGGTCGTCCCTCACCGCGAAGCGATCCTGAGTGAAGTTCTGCGTCGAGGGGCTGTTTCCGATCTGCATCAGGCCTTCGAAATTCTGACCGATGATGGAGTTGTCCTGCGGGACCGGATTCCACTTGTAGCGCTGGAAGCTGATGGTCGCTTCATTCAGGGTGCCCCCGAAGAGCGCGGTGTGCTTGGCCCGGATCGTTCCGACGTCGTCCTGGATGTTGTTGGCGGCTTGATAGCTCGTCTGCCCGCCGAAGTCCCGGATGTCGGTCTCGTGCCGCAGATCGCCGGACACATCGAGGGTCGAACCCGCCCCGATGAGGAATGAGAGCTTGCCAAAGCCGAGCGTGGCGCGGAAGGGGCTCGTGAAGTTTCCAACGTACTGCTGGAACTGGTTGCGGAAGGAGGCCGGCCAGTTCGTGTTCGAGCCGAGGAAGACCTGGTTCTCGCGGTCCTGGTAGTTCCCCTCGTACGCGCCGAAGAAGAAGACCTTGTCCTTCACGATCGGGCCGCCAAGCGACAGGCCGGGCTGCCAGCGCGTGTACTCGGGCTTCGGCGGGCCGCCCGGCGCCGCGGAGCGCGCCTCGGAGTAGGCGTCCTGACTAACGAGGTTCTTGTTCTGGTAGTAGACGAAGGCGTCGCCGTGGAGATCGTTCGTGCCCGACTTCGTGACCGCCGAGATGATGACGCTCGAAGCCTTCTGATATTCGGCCTTGTAGTTCTGCGTGATGACGCGAAATTCCTGGACGGCGTTCTGCGGGAATGGGTTCCCGCGGCTCGAATCCCCGCCGGCGACGCCGCCCAGAAGGATGTCATTTTTGTACGAGGCCCCGTCGATGAAGACGTTCGTATTCGTCGCGCCCTGGGCCCCGTAACTGATCTCCTGCCGGAGCTCGTCGTGCGACAGGCGAACGCCGGGGGCGAGAACCGCGAAATTCAGGAAGTTGCGCGTGGCCTGGGGAAGGTTCTTGATCTGATCCTGCGAGACGTTCGTCGCGACCTCCGACGAGCGGAGCTCGACCTCGGGCGCTGCCTCGGCGGTCACGGAAACCGCCGCGGACACCTTCCCGGGCTTCAGGTCGAAGTTGAACTCGATGACCTGGCCGACCTGAAGCCGAAGCGTCGCTTTCTGCTCCTCGAAGGCCGTCGTTCCGCCGGCCGTCACCGTGTACGGCCCGGGAGGAAGGGTGAGATTGAAAAGCCCGTCTGCTGCCGTGACCGTAGAGCGCTGCAGGCCGTTCTCGGTGTTGACGGCCGTGACCGTCACGCCGGGCAGCGGCCCCGAAGCATCCTGGATGACGCCCTGAAGTCGCGCCGTCGTGGTCTGCGCGAGAGCGGGCAGGCACGCGAAGAGCGCGCCCAGGAAAAGAAGACGTTGCCAGAAATGTCTCATGAATCCTTCCTCCTTGTACGAGAGTGACGAGACGATTTTGGTGGTTTCGGGGAACGGCTGCCGGACGAGCGTCGCGCGACGAGGCGGGTCGGCAGGGTTTCATGGCACGGGACGTGGCGGCTCCCGTCTCTCAGGGCCGCGAGCAGGCGCTTCATCGCGCGCGCGCCGAGGTCCGCGATCGAGACGGCAACGGAGGACAGGGGCGGCGTCATGAAGCGCGCGATCGGAATGTCGTCGAAGCCGCCGACCGCGATGTCACCGGGGACCTTGACACCCATCTCCTGGAAGGCGCTCAGGAGGCCGATCGCCATGGAATCGTTCGCGGCGAAGATCGCCGTGGGCGGGGGCCGCATCCCGAGCACGAGGCGGGCCGCCCGGTAGCCCGACTCCTCGGTAAAGTCACCCGGCACCTCGAGCTCGCGCGCGTTCTCCCCGTCTCCGGAGCGGACGGCGCGCCGGTAGCCGCGGAGGCGCTCGCGCGCGTCCCAGTTGTCGGCCGGGCCGGTCACGTAAGCGATGCGACGATGGCCGAGCCCGGCGAGATGCTTCACCATCGCCGCGGCGCCGCCCTCGTTGTCGATGTTGATCGAATCGAACGCCGCCCCGTCCACGGCGCAGTTCAGGAGCATTACGGGCCAGCCTTCGGGGAGATTCGCGCTCAGCGTCGGCCCGTCGACGCTCGGTGACATGACGATGAGCCCGTCCACGCGGCCGCGCATCGAGCGGAGCGCCGTCTGCGCCTGGGCGCGGTCGCCGTGGGAGCCCGACACGAGAAGCTGGTATCCGGCCCCGCGCGCCGCGCGATCGATGCCGCGGATCGCCTCGGAGAAGAACTCGCCGAAGAGATCCGGCAGAAGAACGCCGATCGCGTTCGTCCGCCGCGTGATGAGACTCCGGGCGCCGCTGTGAGGAACGTAGCGCAACCGATCGGCGGCCGCGCGGACGCGGCGGCTCGTGACCTCGCGCACCGGGCCCTTGCCGTTGAGAGCGCGCGAGACCGTCGCGACCGAAACGCCGGCGGCCCGTGCGACCTCGCGAATGGTCGCGCTCACGGCACTGGCCTCCCGACGACCCCTCCGGGGTCGCGGGTGCCGGGTCTCGGGGGGAGTCCGCGAATCTCGCATCCGCCAATGTAAACGTTTACATTCTGTGAAGACCGGGATCGCCATGTCAAGGGCGATCGTGAGGCCCGCCGGGACTCCGCGAATGCCACCCGCGGCCGGGCGTGGGCCTAACATCGGGCGCGGGAGGACGGGTGGCCGCGGTTCGTCTCGAGAAGGTCGGCAAGGCATACGGGGAGACGCGCGTCCTCTCGGGGCTCGACCTCGACGTGGCGGCCGGCGAGTTTCTCGTCCTCGTGGGGCCTTCGGGATGCGGAAAGTCGACCGCTCTGCGCCTCATCGCGGGCCTCGACGAACCCACCGAGGGCACGATTTCGATCGGCGGCCGGGTCGTGAACGGCGTCCCCCCGCGCGATCGGGATATCGCGATGGTCTTTCAGAGCTACGCGCTGTATCCGCACATGACCGTCCGCGAGAATCTCTCGTTCGGCCTCGTGATGCGCAAGGTGCCGCGTCAGGAGGCGGACGCGCGGCTCCGCGACGCGGCGGAGTTCCTCGGACTCTCGCCGTATCTCGACCGCACGCCGCGCCAGCTCTCCGGCGGACAGCGCCAGCGCGTCGCTCTCGGTCGCGCCCTCGTGCGGCGGCCCGCGCTCTTCCTTTTCGACGAGCCGCTCTCGAACCTCGACGCCGCGCTCCGCGTTCAGATGCGGGCCGAGCTCGCGAGGCTCCAGGAGCGCTACGCGACGACGTCGATCTACGTCACCCATGACCAGGTCGAAGCGATGACGCTGGGCCACCGGATCGCGATCTTGAGGGACGGGGTTCTCCAGCAGGTCGGCGCCCCGCTCGATGTCTACCGAAGCCCCGAGAACCTCTTCGTGGCGGGCTTCCTCGGCACGCCCCCGATCAACCTGCTGCAGGCTCGCGTGGCACCGGGAGGGGCGGTCCTTTCCGGCGACGGGTTCGTCCTGCCGATCCCGCCCGCCCTGCGCGCAATCACGGCCGGACGCGACGGCCTCTCGGTGGTGGTGGGCATCCGGCCCGAGCACCTGCACGAGGAGCCCGGCCCCGGGCGCACGCCGCTCGACGTCGTTGTCACCATGGTCGAGCCGCTCGGTTACGAGGTCATCGTCCACGGACGTGTGGGCGCTCCCCCCGGCGCCGCCGTCACGGCCCGCGTCGCGCCGGCGCGCCCGCCCGAGCCCGGCGTGCCGCTCGCGCTTCACGCGGATGTCGCCGCTCTTCAGCTCTTCGACGCGGACACGGGCTGCCGTCTCGCCGCCTGACGGCCCGGGAGAAAGGCTCGCGCGACCCTAAAGGCCTCCCCACCCCCCGGCATGATCAGTGTGAATCATGGCGGTTCGCCTCCGGGGGGCCAGACGTTTGGACGGAGCCACTCCCATGATCCTCGGGATCGGTACCGATCTCCTCGACGTCGCCCGAATGGCGAGGGAGCTGGAGAAGGACGCGGCCGGGTTCCGGAACACGGTCTTCACACCGTCCGAGATCGTGTATTGCGAGGCGAAGCGGTATCCAGCGCGGCATTTCGCGGCCCGCTTCGCGGCCAAGGAGGCGCTTTTCAAGGCCCTTTCGGGCTCGGCGTCGCGCGATTTCTGGCGCGAGGTCGAGGTCGCCCGAACGGGGGGCGCGCCGCCCCGCCTGCTCCTCCACGGCAGCGTGAAAGAGGCGGCGGACCGCCTCGGTGTGAAGAACATCCTTGTTTCCCTTTCGCACACCGACAGCCTCGCCGCGGCGAGCGTCGTACTTCAGGGGTGAGCGCCATGTACGCGATGGAAATTCTCGAGGAGAAGCGGCTCTGCAACATCGGCTCGTACGAAGAACGGCTCGGAGGGTTCAACTGGGCGATCGCCGAGAAGGAGATGGGGTGGGGCCGCGGCGATCCGCTCAACATCGGCTGGCACCTGACCGACCGGATCTGCCGGCTCGGCCTCGCGAGGAAACCCGCGCTCCTCTGGGAAGGCTCGGACGGGCGCGAGAGGACGTACACGTTCGGCGACCTGCGCCTCCTCTCGAACGCCGTCGCGGCCGCCCTCTCGCGCCTCGGTCTCCAGCCGTCCGAACGGGTCTGCCTCTTCCTCGACCGCGTGCCGGAGCTCTACATCGCATTCATCGGGATTCTCAAGATGGGAGGGATCGTCCAACCTCTCTTTTCCGCTTTCGGCGAGGAGTCGCTCTTGACGCGCCTTCTCGACGCCGGCACGGCGGCCGTCCTGACGCAGAAGAAGCACTTGCCGAAGCTGCGGCGGATCCGCGCGCAGCTCCCGGCCCTCCGCACGATCGTCGTCGTCGACGCGGAGGGGCTCGCGCTGAAGGACGGCGAGGTCGCGCTCGACCTCGATTCCGAGCCGCGCCTCGAAAGATTCCCCCTCTTCCCCGCGACGGCCGAGACGCCGTCGATTCTCCATTACACGTCCGGAACGACCGGACAGCCCAAGGGGGCGCAGCACGTCCACCACTCGCTCGTCTCGCAGTACCTGACGGCCAAGTGGGTGCTCGACCTGAGATCGGACGACGTCTACTGGTGCAATGCGGATCCCGGCTGGGTGACCGGGACGTCGTATGGGATCATCGGCCCCTGGTCGAACGGCGTCACGCAGGCCGTCCTCGACTCCGGCTTCGGGGCCGACCGCTGGTACGGCTTCATCGAGAGGCGGCGGATCAGCGTCTGGTACTCCGCTCCCACGGCCATCCGCCTTCTGATGCGCGAGGGGACGCAGACGGCGAAGCGCCACGACCTCTCCTCGCTCCGGCATCTCGCGAGCGTCGGCGAGCCGCTCAATCCCGAAGCGGTCCACTGGTCGCGTGAGGCGTTCGGCCTCCCCTTCCACGACACCTATTGGCAGACGGAGACGGGATGCATCGTCATCTCCAACTACCCCGGCATGCCGGTGAAGCCGGGCTCGATGGGAAAGCCCTTCCCGGGCATCGCGGCGGCCGTCCTCGACCCGACGACGCTCGAGCCGCACAGGGAGCCGGGGCGTGTCGGCGTGATCGGCCTTCGCCCCGGCTGGCCCTCGATGATCCGCGGCTACTGGAACAACTCCGACGGCTATGCAAAGAAGTTCGCGAACGGTTGGTACCTCACCGGCGACCGCGCCACCGTGGACGCCGACGGCTACTTCTGGTTCGTGGGCCGGGACGACGACGTGATCAACACGGGAGGGCACCTCGTCGGTCCGTTCGAGGTCGAGTCGGCGCTCCTCGAGCACCCCGCCGTCGCCGAGTCGGCGGCGGTCGCGAAGCCCGACCCGGTGAACATGGAAGTGGTCAAGGCGTTCATCGCGCTCAAGCCGGGCTTCACTCCGGGCCCGGACCTCGAGATCGAGATCATGAACTTCGTCCGGAAGCGACTCTCTCCCATCGCGATGCCGCAGGAGATCGCCTTCGTGGCGTCGCTCCCGCGGACCCGGAGCGGCAAGATCGTCCGCCGGGTCCTCCGCGCGGCGGAGTGGGGCGAGCCGGTCGGCGACCTTTCGACCCTGATGGAGGACTGAATGAACGAGCTCAAGAAGACCATCCTCGACTACATCCGCCGCGAGTACATCGAGGAGGGGGACGAACGCGAGCTGAAGACGGACACGCCGCTCATCACCGGCGGGATCGTCGACTCCTTCTCGATGGTCTCCCTCAAGCGCTTTCTCGAGAGGAAATACACCGTGAAGATCCCCGACGCCGACGCGACACCCGAGGTTTTCAACACCGTCGACAGCATCGTCAAGCTCGTCGAGCGGCTCAGCGCAGTGGAGGTCTGACATGGCCACCGAGACTCTCCCCGCGACTTTCCGCGACGTCATGGGCGCCGAGCTCGGGGCCCTGAAGGCCGCCGGCCTCTTCAAGGAGGAGCGGGTCATCCACGCGCCGCAGGGGGCCGAGATCGAAGTCGAGTTCCCCGCGGGCGCTCCGCTCAAGAAAGTCCTGAACCTCTGCTCGAACAACTACCTCGGCCTCTCCTCGCACCCCGACGTGCTCGCGGCCGCGCACGCCGGGCTCGACCGGCGGGGCTACGGCATGTCGTCGGTCCGCTTCATCTGCGGCACGCAAGACATTCACCGCGAGCTGGAGAACCGCCTGACGGAGTTCCTCGGGACGGAAGACACGCTCCTGTTTTCCTCCTGCCTCGACGCGAACGCCGGTGTCTTCGAGGCGATCCTCTCCGACAAGGACGTGATGATCGCCGACCGCCTCGTCCACGCCTCGATCGTGGACGGGATGCGCCTTTGCAAGGCGGCGCAGGACACGTTCAAGCACTCCGACATGGGGCACCTCGAGGAGAAGCTCGTCGAGCACGCCGACAAGCGTTTCCGCCTCGTGATCACCGACGGCGTCTTCTCGATGGACGGCGACCTCGCGAAGCTGGACGAGATCGTGGCCCTCTGCCGGAAGCACGACGCGATGGTCTTCGTCGACGATTCGCACGCCTCCGGTTTCATCGGGGAAACGGGGCGCGGCACGCCCGAGCGCTTCGGAGTGCTCGGGAAGGTCGACGTCATCACCACGACGTTCGGCAAGGCGCTCGGCGGGGCCTCGGGCGGCTGCGTCAGCGGGCGAAGGGAGATCGTCGAGCTATGCCGCCAACGGGCGCGGCCGTACCTCTTTTCCAACACGCTGGCCTCGGTCATCGTGGCCGCGACGCTGAAGGTGCTCGACCTCGTCTCCGCCACGACCGGGCGGCGCGACCGGCTGGAGCAAAACGCGCGGATCTGGCGGCGGCTCCTGACGGAGGCCGGCTTCGACATCAAGGCCGGCGAGAGCCCCATCGTCCCGGTCATGCTCTACAACGCGAAGCTCGCGCAGGACGTCGCCCGCGATCTCTTCGCGGAAGGGGTCTACGTCGTCGGCTTCTTCTTCCCGGTCGTCGCGAAGGGGCAGGCCCGCATCCGGACGCAGCTCTCGGCCGCGCACACGATGGTCCATCTCGACAGGGCCATCGAGGCCTTCCGGAAGGTGGGGAAGAAGTACGACATCCTCGGCAAGTCGAAGAACGAGATCGTGGAGAGATACGGCCTCTGACGAGACCGGAGGAGGCGAACATGCTCACGAGACGGACCCTCGAGGTCCCGCTCCCGGACGGGGTGAGGCCAGACCCGGCGGACCTCGAGCTGCTCAAGGCGACGTTCCAGGCCATCGTTTCCCTCCGCTGCGAAAAGGACCCGCGGTGGGAGCTGACCCTGAAGGAGCTGGAGGACGACGGCTGGAAGGTCCGGTGGGGCCTGACCTGGCGCGCCGAGGCCAAGCGCGCCGACGACTACGAAGAGGCGACGGGGCCGACGCTCGACGAAGCGCTCACCGGCCTCGCTCAGCTCGTCCGCTTCGACATGGCCGGCCGCGCGCCCTGAACGTCGGTCCCGCTCCGCGCGCCCTCAGTTCACCGTCTCATCCGGCGGCTGCTGCGCCTCGGCTTCGGCCGGCGTCTCCCCCGTTTCTTCCTCCATCTCCGCCCTTCTCCGCCGCCTCCGGATCCCCGCGACGATCGCAAGGAGTGAGATTGCGAACCACAGCGCCGCGGTGCTCGTGAGGATCGGGATCCAACGCTTCAGCGACGCCTGCCGTTCGTAGAACACCTCGCCGATGTCGATAAGCGTCGCACCCGTCGCGCCGCGCATCGCCTCTTCGAATGTGTCTCCGCGCGCGACGCGCGCGAAAACGATGTGCGGCACCGCCGGGCCGTAGCGCTCGAGAAGGTCCTGCACGAGCGTGCCTGACAGCGCGTACCCGTGCTCCACCTGCCGCCGATCCCCCTGGAACAGGTCGTCCAGCTTCCAGAGCGGCACCCGCGGGCCGGACAGCACACCCAACGCCAGCTCGGTCTGGTCACGCAGCCGCCACGAGCGCGCCGCGAGCATCGCGAGCCCCTCGTCGAACCACCGCGGCACGCGCCGCCCGCCGCTCGCCCGGTGGATGAGGACGTGCGCGACCTCATGCGCGAGCACCTCCTCGAGACCGCCGTCCGGGTATGACGGCGTGCGCTCGGCCAGAAGGACGACGACGCTCCCGACCTCGGAAGTCACGCCGTCCGTGTACCCCGACACCCACGCCGGCACGGCGCGCGCGAGCGGCGACGACTCCGGCGCGAGGATGACGCGGATGTCCGGCCCTGGCTCATCGAGGCCCACCAGCTCCATCACGCTTTCGATCCATGGATGCGGCCCGGCGGCGAGGCGGTTCGCGGACGGCGGGAGGCCCGGCTGGGGCTCGATGACGAGACGTGTGGGTTCAGCCGCCGCGAGGGGCGAAGCGGCGAGAAGAGCGGCCAGGAGCAGGGACTTCCAGATGGCGACTAGGGTACTGCTCGGGTTCTCACCGGGTCCGAGCGGCATGATCTGGAGCTGGCAGACGAGGATGTCGTTCCGGCCAGCCGGGTCCGCGAGGCGCGGCGCGCACCGCGGAGGATGGCACCACCTTCTTCGAGAGCTACGCCATCAATCTCCGCTGCGTGAATGAGTCACCGCACGGCGCCCTGAACCACGACCTCCACGCGGCGGTTCTGACTCCGGCCTGCGGGCGTGTCGTTACTCGCCACCGGTTTGGTCGAGGCGTAACCGTGGGTCTCGATTCGGTCCGGCGAAACGGCGTTCTCGACGAGGATGGCTTTCACGGACTCGGCCCTGAGCTCGGAGAGCTTCGTATTGAATTCGACCGACCCGGTCGAGTCGGTGTGACCTTCCACGAGGATCTTCCGATCGGGGGCGCCCGCCAGCGCCTGACCGATCCGGGCGAGGCGCTCGCGGGCACCGGGCTTGACGTCCGAGCGGCTGGATTCGAAGTACACGCTGCCAGGGAGCGTCAGGACGATCCCGCGCGGCTCGACCCGCACGGACTGCTCGATCTGCTGGAGGCGCACCAGGAGGTCGCCCTGCGTCTTCTCGCGCTCGGCGGCCTGCGTTCGAGCTTCGTCGGCCCGGGTGCGCTCTGCATCCGCCACCCGCCGGGCGGCGGCAACCTGCTCGTCGGCCTGGCGCTTCACTGCGGCGGCCTGCTCGTCGGCGAGCTTCTTCTGCTCTTCGATCTGCGCCTTCAGAGAGTCGATCTGCGCCTGTTGCTGCGTCTCCGCGGACTTCTGTCGCTCCGCGTCGAGCCGGGCCTGAAGCCCTCGGACACGCTCGTCGGCGGCTCGTTGCGCCGCCTCACGGGCCCCCGCGGCGGCCTCGCTTCGCTCGCGTTCTTCCCGCGCCCGCGCCTCGGACTCGAAGCGCGCCCTTTCCGCGTCCGTGCGGGCCTTGACACCCAGAGCCTTGATCTCGGCATCGCGGACGGCGACCTCGAGCTCGGTACGGCGCTTCGCCCCGCTGTCGAGGGCCAGCCGGGCCTTCCTTACCTCCGCCTGGTACCGGGCGTTCCGAGCCTCGCTGTCGGCGAGGCGGGCGTAGTGAATCGCCGCGTCGCGGTCGGCCTTGAACATGTTCTCGGCGGTCACGAGATGCGCTTGTGCGGCGGCGAGCTTCTCGGCGGCGTACTGAGCGGCGCCCGCGCTCCGGGCGTCCTGGAGCGCGAGCCGCGCGTCCGTGAGCTCGACCGGCTCGGGTTTCGTTCCCGCGCAGGCGCCGAGGAAGAGGAGGAGGGCGGCGGCAGCAAGAATCGCCGACGCGGAGGTCCGTCGCGAGAGAGCGTTACGAGTCATCGTCATTCCTCCTACGGCCGCTGCGCTTGCGCGTTGAATTCCCGGATTCGCTTGTCGAGGTCGTCGATCTGTTTCTGGAGCGCGGCAGCCTGCTCCGCGACCTGAACAGACCGGGCTTTGCTCTCGGCCGCCTCCGCGGCGGCGCGCGCCTCCTCGAGGTGGGCACGGGCGTGGTTGTTGTCGCCCCGTGCGCGCTCATTCTGCGCGGCCGAGAGGGCGACGCGGGCGCGGTCGAGCAGATCCTTGGCGTGCTGCGTGGCTGTCGCGTTCTCCGCCGCGCGAATGGCGAGCTCGGCGTCCGAGACTTCGGTGTCGGCGACCTTCGGACCGCTCGACGCGCAACCCGTCGCAAGAGGAATACAAACGACGAGAGCGGCGAGAGTCGCGGCGGTCGTAACGGCGAGTCGCACCGAGCTTCTGCTTGTGTTCAAGGGAGACCTCCTCTACACGGGGATGACTCGGCGGCGCGAGGAGCGTGTAAATCCTTCCCGGATCATCCCGGCAGTAATTCGACGCAATCGTCGTGCCCGACCTCGAAGGCGGTACGCGGCCCCGCATTGACCCCCCTCGGGCGCT
>DAIOUV010000020.1:23561-55783 GCA_036759345.1 Acidobacteriota bacterium
CTACGGCTTCGCCGGGCTCTTCTCGACGGGCAGCTCGCTCTTTCTGCTCCACTCGTCCCACGAGCCGTCATACAGGAGCGCCTTGTAGCCGAGGCGCTTCGCCGCGAAGTACACGACGGTGGCCTGCTGGCCGATGTGGCCGTAGCTGACGACGGTGTCGCCGGGCTTGATGCCGACCGCCTCGAGGATCTTCGTCGCCTCGGCGTGGCTCTTCATGCGGTTGTCGTCGGTGACGAGGGTTTCGAACGGCAGGCTGCGCGCGCCGGGGATGTGGCCGGAGCGGAACACCGAGCCCGGTTCGGAGCCGTCGAAGAACTTCGTCTTGCGCGCGTCGACGATCGCGATGCCGGGCGCATTGAGGTTCGCTTTCACGAAGTCGAGATCGACCACGAGCTCGGGATGCGGCTTGGCCGTGATCTTCCCCGGCTTACGCTGGATTGCCGACGCGGGGTTGGCCGACGATGAGACGACCGCGCCGCCCTCGGCCTTCCACGCCGGCATGCCGCCGTCGAGGATGGATGCGTGGTCGCCGAGGCCCGCCACGTCGAGGCTGAAGTAAACACGCGTGGCCCCCGAGACCCAGTCCTTGCCGAAGTAGACGACGACGCGCGAGTCGTCGCCGATGCCGAGGCTCTCGAGCTTCGCGCGCAAGTGGTCGGGCGGCAGGAGCTGGAGGATGAGCGCGCCCTCCGCGCGCGGGATCGCGAGGTCCTGCGGGTTCACGAACAGCGCGCCGGGAATGTGCTCCTTCTCGAAGTCGGCCGGCACGCCCACGTGCAGGAGGACGAGGTTCTTCCCGCCCCGGTGGTCGACCAGCCAGGCGGGCGTCACGAGCATGTCCGCCGCGGACGCGAGCGACGTGGACGCGAGGAGGACGAGGCTGGCGAGGACGTTCTTCACGGGACCTCCGGGCGCCGCCTATTCTGCGACGAGTGCACTATGATACTTTGGAGCTCGAAAGTATCATAGAGGTGAGAGGAATCGAAGCAAGGTATCGCCGAAATGAAAGCCTCTGATTTTTCGAGCGATAGCTGGGGCCGGCTCGTGCGCGTGGCGGGAGGCTACGAGGCCTTCGTGCCGCGGCCGCTGCCCCCGCCTCTGGAGTCCACATGGACACTGACTTCGGCGCTTTCGCGCGCCGATCGCGCGCTCGCCGAGCTGGCCGGGGCTGCCTGCGCGTTGCCGAACCCGCACGTCCTCGCCGCACCTTTCGTCCGGCGCGAGGCCGTGCTTTCGAGTCAGATCGAAGGCACGCAGGCATCTCTTTCCGACCTGTTCTTCTTCGAGTCCGGTCCTGCCTTCGCGAAATCCCCCGGCGCGGGTCCGCCGGAGGACGTCCGCGAGGTCGCGAACTACGTGACGGCGCTCGACTACGGCCTCGCGCGACTCGAGACGCTCCCAGTGAGCCTCCGTCTCGTGCGAGAGCTTCACGAACGCCTGATGGAGGGCATCGGCGGCGCTTCGTTGACGCCGGGCGAGTTTCGAACGCGGCAGAACTGGATCGGCCCTCCGAATTCCCGGCTCGACGACGCGGTGTTCGTGCCTCCACCCGTCTCCGCGATGGAGCGATGTCTCCACGAGCTCGAGACGTTCATCCATGCATCCTCCGATCTCCCCGCTCTCGTCCGAATTGCGCTCGTCCATTACCAGTTCGAGGCGATCCACCCGTTCATCGACGGAAACGGCCGCATCGGGCGACTGCTGATCTCCCTGCTCCTTCGCAGCGAGGGCCTCCTGAGTCAGCCCCTCCTTTCTCTCAGCGCGTTCTTCGAACACCATCGGAACGACTATTACCGGCTGCTGCTCGAGGTGAGCTGGAAGGGCGCCTGGTCCGCGTGGATCGAGTTCTTCCTCGCCGGCGTCGAAGAGCAGTCGCGCGACGCAATCCGGCGGACGAAGGCGCTTCTCGACCTGCGCCAGCGGTATCGGGCGCAATTCGAGTCCGCCCGCTCTTCGGCGTTGCTCCTGAAGCTCGTGGACGGCCTCCTCGAAGCGCCCGTCCTGACGATCCCCCAGGCCGCAAAGCGCCTCAGGGTCACGCACCGCGCCGCCACGCTGAACGTCATGAAGCTCGTCGAGGCGGGCGTCGTGGCAGAGGTCACGGGACGCGGGCGCAACCGCGTGTTCGTGGCGCGCGGCATCCTCGGAGTGCTCGAGCGGTGAGCCACGGAGCCGGGCCGGAAGCGCCCCCGCGCGAGCGGGTGCGCGCGTCGTCGTGCATGGGGCTGGTTCAGTAGCCTCATGATCCGCTGGTGAGCGCAGGGATCCCCGAAGAGCCCGTCAAGCGCCTCTTGCCCTGGATCGTGGCCGTGGCGTTCCTGATGGAGTCGCTCGACACGACGATTCTGAACACGGCCGTTCCGACGATTGCCGAGGCGCTGAACGTGGTGCCCCTGAGCATGAAGGCGGTGCTCTCGAGCTACACGCTGAGCCTCGCCGTGTTCATCCCGGTGAGCGGATGGATGGCCGACCGGTTCGGGACGCGCCACGTCTTCGCGTCGGCGATCGGCCTCTTCACGCTGGGGTCGCTTCTCTGCGGCATCTCCACGAACATCCACGTGCTGGTCGCCTGCCGCATCCTGCAGGGGATGGGCGGCGCGCTGATGGTGCCGGTCGGCCGCCTCACGATCGTGCGCACGTTCGAGAGATCCGAGCTGGTGCGCGCGATGAGCTTCGTGGCGATCCCGGCGCTGATCGGCCCGATGCTGGGGCCGGTGGCCGGCGGATTCATCGTGGGCTATTTCCACTGGCGCGTGATCTTCTTCGTCAACCTGCCGATCGGCCTCCTGGGCCTCTATCTCGTGTTCCGGCACATGCCGAACTACCGGGCCGAACGCGTGGAGAAGCTGGACGTGGCGGGCGGGATTCTGTTCGGCTCGGGAATCGGGCTCCTGTCGTACGTGCTGGAGGTCTTCGGCGAGCACACGCTGAGCACGGGCTGGGTGCTCGGCCTCCTCGTGCTGTCGCTGGCGCTTCTCGCGAGCTACTTCCGCCACGCGCTCACGACCGCGCACCCGCTGCTCCGGCTCGGCCTGTTCCGCATCCGCACGTTCCGGTCGGCCGTGGGCGGCAACTTCATCACGCGGCTCGGCGCCGGAGGCGTCCCCTTCCTGCTGCCGCTCCTCTATCAGGTGGGCATGGGGTTCTCGCCGGTCCATTCCGGCCTCCTGCTGATGCCTCAGGCGATCGCGGCGATGGGGCTGAAGATGACGATTCCGCGCCTCCTGGGGCGATTCGGTTACCGGCGCGTGCTGCTCGTGAACACGATGCTGATGGGGGCCATGATCGCGCTCTTCGCGACGATCGGTCCCGGCACGCCCGTGATCGTCATCGTGATCCAGGCGCTTTTCTTCGGGTTCTTCGCGTCGCTCCAGTACACGAGCATGAACACGCTCGTCTACGCGGACGTGAACGCGCCCGAGGCGAGTATGGCGAGCACGATCGCCAGCACGATGCAGCAGATGTCGCTGAGCTTCGGCGTCGCGGGCGCGTCGCTCGCGACCGCGCTCTTCATTCCGAACCGGTTCCGGTCGAACCCCGGCGAGCTGATCCACGGCATCCACGCGGCTCTGCTCGTGCTCGGGGCGCTGACGGTGCTGTCGGCCCTCGTGTTTCGCGAACTGAAGCGGAGCGACGGGGACAACGTGGCCAAGCGCGGGATGGACGAAACCGGAGATTGAGGGCCACGGCCCGGAAAACGGGCCGTTTTCGGGTCTCCGGACTCGTCCCGTCCCGTCTCCGGAAAACACCGGAGAGATCTCGGGCGTTTTTCCCTCGAATTACCGGGATCGTCCCCATTGGCGAACGCTTGCCGAGGGCACACATTGTCACCGTGAGCAGCAAGGAGAGCGCCATGAGAAAACACACGAACGAAACCAACGAAGCCCGGAGCGGAAAGATGGTCGACGGCGGCTTCTACCTGAACCGGAAGACCTGGGACCTCGTGACCGTGAACGGCAAGAAGGGCGTCCTTCCCACGAACGACGTCTACGTGAAGATCCCGGCGCTGGCGATGCTGGTGGCCGGCCCGGTGCTCGGCGCGACCCTGGTGGTCTTCCTTCCCTTCGTCGGCATCGCGCTCTTCGCGGCGGCCGGCCTCCGGAAGGTGCTGGGACTTCAGAAGGCCGTCAAGCCAGCCGAAGCCCACGAAACGCACTGAGCATCCTCGAGACATCAGACCAAGAAGAAAGAAAGAGCAAGGAGATCGTCATGAAACGGTTCGAAGGCGGCAGCAGGGTCAAGGGCGGGTTCTATTTCAACCAGAAGAGCTGGGATCTCGTGACGGTGAGCGGGAAGCACGGCGTCCTGCCCGGCGCCTCTCGGGACCTCCATTTGAAGATCCCGGTGTTCCTGATGCTGCTCGGGGCGCCCATCATCGGCGCGACCCTCGTAATGTTCCTCCCCTTCGCCGGCATCGCGCTGTTCCTTCACGCGCTGTACCGGAAGGTCGTGCCCGCGCCGATCGTGACTCCGGAGCCGGAGCCCGCGCCCGCCCGGATCGGGTAATCGGATAGTGTCGCTCCCGACAAGGAGTACACCATGCCGGAAGGCCCGGAAGTCGACACCGACAAACTGCACGAGGCGATCCAGGAGGAGCTCGAGCACGATGGCGGCACGTTCCTGAAAAGGATCGCACTCACGACGGCGATCCTCGCGGCCTGCGCGGCCATCGCGTCGCTGCGCGCGGGCGCCACCGTGAACGAGGCCCTCGTCCTGAAGACCGAGTCGACGCGCCTGCAGGCGGAGGCGTCCGACCAATGGACGTTCTATCAGGCGAAGGGGATCAAGGCGGCCGTCCAGGATGCCTCGGCCACGTCCTGGCTCGCGATCGGCAAGGAACCCCCCGCGAAGTACGCCGAGGAGCAGAAGCGCTACAAGGACCAGCAGGTCGAGATCAGCAAGAAGGCCCAGGAGAAAGAGCACGCCCGCGACGAGAAGTCGAAAGAGGCGGACCACCTCCTGCACGAGCACCACGGCTTCGCGAACGCGGTCGCGCTCTTCCAGGTTTCGATCGCGCTCGGCGCCGTCGCTGCGCTCACGCGCATCAAGCTCGTCTGGTTCGGATCCATGGGCGCGGGGCTGATCGGCCTCGCTTTCTTCGCGAAGGCCTTCCTCGGCTGAACCTCTCTAAATGCCGGGACGATTCTAATTGGGTGTTTCGAGCTGCTTCTTCAGCGCCGCGATCTGGCGCTCGGACACCTGCTCTTTCGGAAGCGATTCGGCCCAGGCCAGCGCGTCCTCGCGCGTCTTCTTCGCGGCCGCCGCGTCTCCCTTCTTGTCGTAGATGTCGGCGCGCGCGTTCAGGATGACGAGCTTCCGCGGGCCGTAGGCGCGAAGGAGCGCACGGTCGGAGGCCGCGAGGGCCTCGTCGTACTTCTTCATGCCGCGGTAGGCGAGCGCGAGGCGCGCGGGCGGGTTGTAGTCGTCGGGAAAATCGCGTTCGGAGGCCTCGAGCATCGGGATCCCGCGCTCGGGCTGGCCCAGCTCGAGATACGCCGTGATGCGGTGCGCGTCGAACGCGGCGCGGGCTTCGGGGGTCTTTCCCTTCGCGGCCTCGGCCTCGAGATATGCGGCCCATTCCTCGACGACCTTCCTCTTGCCGGCCGCGTCGTTCACGGAATCCCGCTGCTCCGCGAACGTCTGGTAGAGGCCCGAGACGTCGTCGACGGCGAGACCCGTGCGCGGCCCCCGGAGGACCTCTTTCGCGTCACCCGCGAGGTCCGAGACGAGCGCGGACTTCGACGGGAGGCTCTTGTCCAACGCGAGCGCGCAGTCGAGGCCCGAGCCCGCGACGCTCGCGGCCGAGGGCGACGCGCGGAGATGCGGGAATGCCTCGCGCGCGACGGTCGCGCACGCCTCGTGCTGGCGGCTCGCCGAGAGCGCGAAGAGGAGCGACTCGACGGCACGGGGGTAGGACGGCGAGGACGTCGCCATGCCCTTCAGCGCGGCGCGGTAGGCCTCGGCCGCTTCCTTGTTCCGGCCGGCCGAATAGAAGGCGTCCGCCTTCGCGAGCCATTCGTCGGGCTTGCGGCCATCACGGCCATGACGGCCATGGGCCGCCGCCCGGGCCCCGTCGTCGAGGATCCGCTGGAGCTGCGGCACGGTGGCGCCGCCCACATACTTGAGGACGACCTTCTCGGCGACGGGATCGATGACGAAGAGCGTGGGTGAGGCCTGAAACGGGTATTTCGCGAGCACCGCGGCGTTCTCGCGCTTTTCGGTGTTGATGGAGAGCCAGACGAACCGTCCGGCCTGCCGCCCGAGCGCCTTGTCCGTGAAGACGAAGGCCCTCATGGAGCGGCACGTGTGTCACCAGGGCGCCCAGGTCTCCAGGAAGATCGGCTTTCTTTCGACGCGCGCGAGTGCGAGGGCCTTCGGGTAATCGTCCGCGATGAACGGCAGGACCTCTTTTGTCACAGTCGAAAGCGCTTTCTCCGTCTCGGCGAGGAGCGCCTCGGGCCCGACCGGCGCGCCAGTGGCCTCTTTCATCCAGAGGTCGGGCGCGATGTTACCGAGCTTCGCCATGCGCTCGAACTCGGGACCGATCGTCCCCGCCTTCTCCATCTGCCGCTCGATCTGGAACGCGATCATGTGGCCCATCGGATAGTCGGGCAGGTACAGGAACGCGTCGATCATGTGCGAGTAGACGGCTAGAAGAGTCACGTCCTTTTCACCGAGGTGAGGCGCGTAGAAGCGGTTCCACACGCCCGTCGCGATCTTCAGCGTCGCGGCTTTCAGCTCGGCCGGTGTGGCCTCTGGGTGGTCGTACAGGTAATGCCAGACGCCCATGTCGACGAGGGCGACGCCCGCGATCTCGTACGTGCCCCAGAACGCGTCGAGCGCCTTCAGCGCGCGGGCCTCGTCCGAGGGCTTCGCGAGCCCCAGGAGCTCGAGGTCGCGGCCCTGGAACACGAACGCGAGCGCCTCCGTGAACGCCGTGTTCGGCACACCCTGAAGGAGCGGCTCGTCGATGTCGTAGAGGGAGATCGTCTGCTCGACGTTGTGGCCCATCTCGTGGACGGCGATGTTGTAGCCCTTGTAGTTCATCCCGTCCTTCTCGACGCGCGTCCTCAGGTACGCCTTGAAGCCCTTGAGGCCGGCGCCCGCGGCGTGCCCGGAGCCGCGCGCGGGATGGACGTCGATGCGGGAGGCGATGAGGTCGGCCCTGTCTTTCGGGAAGCCGAGCTTCACGAGGAGGTTTGGAATGTCCTTCGCGTACGCCGCGGGAGTGGGGTACTTCGCGCGCACGAGGGCGTCGAGCTCGGCGGCGGAGCGTGGGGACTGCGGACGGAACCCGGGATACCAGACGTCGATGGGCACGAGCTTCCGCCCGAGGCGCTTCTCGATGAGCGCCGCGACCTTCGGGACGAGCGGCGACGAGAGGACGTCCTCCAGCATCTTCTTCACACGCGCCTCGGGGATCTGACGGTCCTCCTCGAACTTCCGCGCGATGAACGTGGGCGCCGTGGGCGAGTACGGGTCGGCCTGGCGGACGGCGCGGAAGCCCGCGAGGAGCGTGGCGTAGCGGGTGTCGGGCTCGGGGCCGGAAACGACGGGCTTCGCGGGCAGATCCGAATCCTTGACCGCCGCCGGGCGGACCTCGTTCGTGAACGGATTCCAGTCCAGCCCTGGGTTGTCGAGAACGGCCTTCGGGATCGTCTGGTCGACGATGCGCTCCATGACCTTGCGGATCGCGCGCTGTTTCGCGGCGCCCGGCGCGCCATCCGCGTAGTCGGACTTGATCTCGTCGCGAAGGTTCCAGTGCGAGAGGAGGCGCATCTTCGCCGGGAAGAGGCGAACGCCCTTCTCGTCCACGAGGTGGTGCATCCAGATGTTGTACGAGGCGATGTACTGGGCCGAGTCGGACTGGGCCTTCGCGATCGCGAGATTCACGCTCGCGGGAACGCGCGTCGCGAAACGGTCGGCGAGGCGGGCTTCGGCCCACTGACGCCGCGTCCATGAGGAGCCAAGGCGCAACTTCTCCTCGAGCGTGAACACGGGGAAATTGAGGAGCGTCGTGAACGCGAGCTTGTTGTCGAAGAGGTCGTCCGTGAGGTGCGCGCCCGGGTCGTAGCCCGCGAGCACCTCGTCGAACGGCAGGATCGGCCCGCTGTCGAGGTCCACGTGCATGCGCAGGTCGCGGCCCGCCTCGCGCATGTGCCCGTCGAGGGTCGTGAGCGCGCCCGAGAGGCGTGCGAAGAGCGCCTGTCGCGTGGTCGCGTCGGCCGCGGTGTTCGCGCGCGCGAACGCCTCGAAGGCCGCCGCATCGCCGTCGGACGCGCGCCAGAGCGCGGCTGACTGCTTTTTCCCACGCGCCTGTTCGGGCGTTTCGCCGTGGGCGGCGAACATGGCGAGTCCGAGGAGAACGAGAAAAAGAGCCTTGCTCCCGTGCATCTTCATGCGCGGATCTTAACGGCTGGCTTCTACGGCAGCGGGACCGGCGTGATCGAGCCCTCCGAAATGTTGAAGGTGGTGCCGCCCCCGTTGTCGAGGGTGAGGACGTAGCTCCCCGGCGCGAGGTTCGCGAGCCTCCGGAAGCCGGCCTGCCCGCTCGCGTCGGCCGTGATCGAGATGCGTCCGTCCGTCGCGAAGAGCGTGTACGGGTAGGGAACGCCCGCCGCCGTCTTCAGCGTGCCGCGCAGGATGCCCTTCACGAAGGACTTCGGCCCGACGGCGATGTCGGCCGAGCCGCCGGGAGTGAGGGTGATCGGCACGGGCTGCTGCGAGGGCGCCGAAACGCTCGCGAGATAAACGGTCGCGTAGCCGCTCGCGTTCACGAAGACCGCGTAGCTGCCCGGTTTGAGCGAGGGGATCTCGCCTGCCCCGCCCGTGTCGAGCGCGATCGAGCCCGTGAACACGGTGGACTGGCTCCCGTCGAGAACGCGCGCCATGACGCTGCGCATCGGGACGCCATAGATGCCGTCCCTCACGAGGATCCCGATTCCCTGCCCGCGCGCGAGCTCGATCGAGACGTTCTCGCTCGTGCCGTCGTCGGCCGCCGTGAGGTCGCGCTTGTCGAACTGGTAGTCGGTCTTCTGTGAATTGAGCGTGTAGGCCTGCGGCACGATGTCCGCGAACTGGAAGTGCCCGTTGCTGTCGGTCGTCGTCATGCGCCGCATCGCGACGCTGCCGGTCCCCCCCGCGGACGAGATGGTGACCGACGCGTCGGGCAGGGGCTGCTTCGTGTCGGCGTCCGTGACGACGCCGGCGACCTTCGCCATCGGGAACGTGAGGTCGAGGCTCTGGTCGTTCGTGAGCGAGATCGTCTGCCGCACCTGCGAGCCTCCGCCCGAAAGCGGGTCCCCCATCGCGGTCACGGTGTACGAGCCTTCCTGCAGGCCTTGGAGTGTGTAGCTGCCGCCATCGTCGGTGCGCGCCGTCGCCTGACGGCCGCCGCCGCCCTGCAGGTTCGCGACGACCATCGCGTTCGCGACGGGCTGGCCCGCGCGCGTGACGTCCCCGCTCAGCGTGAAGCCGACGTCGAAGACGATTTCCGTCTGGAGAACGGGAACGTCGTCGCTCGCCGTGACCTGCTTCGTCGCGCTGCGCGACGTGCCGAGGCCGTCTCCCGCCTGCGCCCGAAGCGTCACCGGGCCCGCCGGCACGCCCGTGACCGAGAAGCTGCCGTCTGCGCCGACCTTCGTGTTCGCGAAGAAGGCCTGGACGCCCGTCACCATGACCGTCGTTCCGCTCCGCATCGTGTCGGGCAGCCCGGACACGGTGCCCTGGATCGTCGAGCCCGAAGAAAGCGAGAGCACGAAGTCGCTCTTCGAATCGCCCGCCTGAAGGACGAACTCCGCGAGGTTGCTCGACTTGCCGTTCATTCCGGCCGACGCCGAGTAGCGGCCCGCCCCGAGGTGATCGAAGTGGAAGCGTCCCGTGGCGTCGGAAGTGGTCGTCTGGCTGCCCCCCAGGATGCGGCCGAACCCCGTGTCGCCGGCGGCCGAGAGCCCGACCTCCGCGTTCGGGAGCGGCTGGTTCCCGGCCACGACGACGCCGCTCGCGGAGCCGCCGGAGGTGAGCTTGATCTCGACGGTGCCGCCCGTCTCCTTGACGTCGGCCACTTCGCTGCCGTCGGTGTAGTCGGGATTCTTCGCGGTAACCTTCAGACGCCCGACGCCGATGCCGGCGATCTCGAAGTTCCCCTCCGCGTCCGTGGTGACGTCGTCGGCGCCGTCCAGCCCGGCGAGGGGGCCGCCCCGGCCGCCGAAACCGCCGAATCCGCCCGGGCCCGCGCTCCCCGCCGCTTCGTGCGTGATGCTCGCGTTCGCGACCGGACGCCCGGTGCGGGCATCCGTGACGCGGCCCTTGAGGACGACGCCCGGCGTCGCGCGCACCTCGACCTGGTCCTTCGAGCCGTTCTCCTCGACGACGAGGTTCGCGACGCGCGCCTGCTGATATCCCTTGGACTCGACGACGACGGTCCACGTCCCCGCCGGCACGTCTTCGAGCGCGAACGTGCCGTCCTCGGTGTTGACGTCACGCTTCTGGCCGATGCCCGTCTGCACGCCCGCACCGCGCGCCACGAGCCGGATGATGGCGCCGCCGACGCCGCGGTCGGGCTCGTAGGAGACCGAGAAGTTCTTCAGCGGCTGACCGCTCCGCGCGTCCAGCGCGGTCCCCGCGATACGGCCGGTACCGGCCACCACGAGGTCGACGTTCGCGGCCGGCGCCACGACGCCACGCTTCTGCGGGCCGAGGCCGACGCCGCCGAACACGGACAGGTCGTAGACCTGACCCGGCTTCAACCCGTCGATGACGAAGAGGCCGTCGGGACCCGTCGCGAGGTCGGTGCCCGTCCCCGCGAAGGGCCCCCCGGCGCCGCCCGCGCCGCGGCCCCCGGTCCCCACGCGCACCATGTATCCCTCGGCGCCCTCGCCGTTCTTGCGGCGCACGATGCCGGCGATCGCGGCCCCGGGGCCGAGCGTCACGGCCACACTCTCCGCGCCCTTGTCGGTCACCTTGACGGGGTCGACTCGCTCGTTCGCGAGCCCGGGCTTCCGGACCTGGAGCGCGTACTCGCCCACGGACATGCCCGTGATGTGGAAGGTGCCGTCGGCCGCCGTCTTCGTCTTCGGCCGCGCACTCGGGCCACCGATACGCGCGAAGGTCGCGATCATGCCCCCGGCGCCCGCGCGGAAGTTCACGGACGGGTCGACCTGCACCTCGACGTCCGCGATCGGCTGATCGTTCACGTCCTTCACGACGCCCGAGATCGTGGCGCCGCGGCGCATCACGATCGCGACGTCGCCCTTCGTCCCGCCCGAAGGCAGCGAGAGTCCGGCCAGGGTCGCGCGCTCGAAGTCGGCGTGGTTCACGGAAAGGCGCTGGTTGTCTCCTGGCGCCAGGCGCGTCGCCTTGAACGTGCCGTCGGCGCGCGTCCGAAACGCCGTCGTCTCGCCGCCGACGCGCAGCATTCGGCGGATGCCCGCGATCGCGTTCTCGCCCCCGCGGGCGAGCGTGCCCCGGGCCGCGGGGACAGGGGCGCCGTTCTCGTCGACGACCTTGCCGATCATCGTGGCTCCAAGCGTGATCGCGACGTCGAGGCGCTTCGTCTCACCGGGATTGAGCGCGAGATCCGGCTTCAACCACGACACGTAGCGCGCCTCGTCGACCGTGAGCCGGTACGTCTGGGGCGGAATGCCCTTCAGGTGGTAGAGGCCGTCCGGTCCCGTGCGCATGAGGCGCGCGAACCCGTTCGCCTTGACGAACACCTTCGCGCGCGGCACGACGCGGCCGGTCTTGTCGTCGACGACCTTTCCGTCGAGCGACGCGGGCAGCGCGAGTGTGATCGTGAGCGACTTGCCCTCGCCGAGGGGCAGCTTCACGTCCGGGCGGCTTCCCCAGCCGGCTTCTCCTGCGTCGACGACGATCGCGCCGCGCCCGTCCGGCGCATGCGGGATCGTGAAACGCCCTTCAGCGTCCGTCTCGACCCAGCGCGTCGTCGCCTTCGCGCTCTCGAGCCTCACGAGGGCGCCCGCGGCGGGTTTCTTGCCGGCGCCGAGCACGACGCCCGTCACCGGATCGCCGGCCGCAACCGTGATCGGACGCGGGAGAGCGCCCGCCCGGAGGCCCGTCTCCCGCGCCGGCGCAAGCCCGGTCTTCTCGATCGTGATGCGGTTCCCCGTGGCGCTCGCCTCCGCGAACTGGAACTTTCCGTCCTCGCCGGTGACGGCCGTGCGCGCTACGACGCGATACGCGAGGTCGTCGCCGCCCGCGACGCCCGGCTCGAGCGAGACCGCGGCGCCCGCGAGCGGCTTGCCCGCCGCGTCGACCGCGATTCCCGAAAGCCTTTCCCCGTGGGGCAATGTGTGCTCGCCCAGGTCCTCGGTCTCGGCGGCGTCATAGACGCCTTCGAAGAGCACGGGCACGATGCCCGCCCCCTCGGCCCGAACCCGGAAAAGCTTCTCGGAGAGCTTCTCGGAGAGCTTCTCTCTGCCCGGCTCGGCCGGCGGCACCGTGAGGACGAAGGACCCGTCCGCTCCGGTCGTCGCGGAGGCGATGGGCTTCGGCGGCTCGCCCCCCTTCATCTCGCGCCGGGCCTCATCTCCGGGCGTTTCCCAGGGAACAGCGGAGATCGTGACACCCAAAGCGGGCTTGTCGGCGCGGTCTGCGACGAGGATGCGGCCGCGGATCTCACCGGCGCCCGCGGGAGCGGACAGGACGAGGAACGCGACGAACGGGACGATTCGACTCACGAAGGCCGCAGGGAACTTGACCACGGGAGATCCTCCAAGCCGTATTGACCCCTCACGGGCCGATTGGGAATGAGCGAGCAACTCCGGGGCCATATCCCCCGGCTCTCGTCAGATGGCGAATGGATCATTCAGCACAGGACGTTGGAAACGCGAATAGGTTTCAAAGCGCCGTGTGAAAGTGTGCGCGTGAGCTCCGCCGTATCATCGAGCGAGATGATCGACGCCCCCGTTCTCATCCTCGGCGAGGGCGAGCTCCGCCGCCACGAGACGTTCGGCCGCGATACCGTGAACCGCGGCGCCGTCCTTCTCGACTGCACGTGGGACGGCGGAACCTTCGAGTCGGGCGCTCGAGCGGCCCGGGGACGTCCTTTTTCTCCTCGACGCGGACGTCTTCGTGCTCGACGGCAAATGGGTCGCCTCGCTCCTCGGACACTTCGAGGATCCGACGGTGGCGGGGGTCTCGATCCTCAGGCGCGGCACCCTGCCGGGCGTCGTCGCCCTCATGGCGCGGCGCGCCGCCTACCGCGCGCTCCAGGCGCCCGTCCTCGCGCCCTCGTACGAGGGGCTCGAACGATGGCCGCACCCGACGAAGCGCCGGGCAGGAGACCGCGCCGCGCTGGCGCTACGCGCGCGCGGCAAGAAGATCGTCGAGGTGTCCCGCGGCGGCGGCCCCGCGCCTCGTGGATTTCAGCGGCGCTACCGCGATCCGGATCGCGCGCGAGGTGTACGGCGCCGTTCTCGGCCCGCGCTTTGAGACGCTCCTCGTGGAAGAGCCGGACTTCACCGAAGGCGCGTACGAGAACATCCTTCTCGGCGCGCTCTTCCGCGTCGTCTTTGGCGCGCCGTATGCGGCGGCGCGCGGTCCTTCGCCCTTCGCGGCCGCGGACGGCGACGCGCACCTCTCGGGAAGCGCGACCCCCGACGAGCTCCGCGCGGCGCTCGCGGCGATTCACGACCGGAAGGCGTTCCAACACCTCGTCGCATCCTTCGAAAGGTCCGAGCGAGCGCTCACCCGCCTCGCGGCCCGCGAGGGGCTGACCCGCCGAGCGCTGCGCGTGCCGCTCGTCCTGCCGCGCGCGCGCGTCCTCGAGGCCCGCGTGCGGGCCGCGGCAAGGCGGCTCTTCGGGAAGAGCTAACGGGTGCCGCCGCGTGCCCCGCGCAACGGGTATTTGTAAAAAGAGGCTCGGGATTGAAACGAATGCCGGGAGATTACTTCCAGCGGCCGTCGACCCAGTACCAGCCCTCGCCGTGATGTTTCCACCGGCCGTTCACCCACACCGCGCGCGGATGGGGACCCCGGTCCCAGTGGCCCGGCACCCACACGTAATCGCCCCCGCGCCACGCGTGATAGCCCTGGATCCACACGTGATCCGCGTCTGGAGCGGTGCCGCGCACTTCGACTATGGCCGCAGGAGGCCGCGTCCGAACGTAGACGACTCCGCGCGGAGGGGCCGTGACACATGCCGTCAGAATCGCCCCCGAGAAGAGGGCGGCCGCCGCGAGTTTCATCCCAAGGAGAGACTTCCGATTCATTCTCGTCTCCTTATCGAGATCCTTCGACCGGTATGAAGTTCGCACAGACCGTGCCATGTACACTTGGATCACGGCGCCGCGGGCGCGAAAGGCACGCCCATGAGACGACGAATCAACGTAACCGGTTGGCTTTCCCACGTCCTCCCCGTGACGCTGCTTACGGCTTTTCTCCTGGCCGGGCCGCTCCACGCGGGCCTGGTCTTCGTTCCCGTCGAAACGCTCCCCGGCGCGAACGCGACCGCGCTCGCCGCAGGCGGCACCACGCTCTGGGCGGCGACACCGCGCGGCGTGTGGCGGCTCGAGGCCGGCGCGTGGACACTCGACGGCCTCTCGGCGCGGACGATCACGTCCGTCGTCGTCGCGGACGCCGTCTACGCGGCGGATGGCGAGAAAGTGTGGAAACGCGGGGCCGACGGAACGTGGACCGCTGAAACGCTCCCCGCGGCTCTGACGTTCCCCTCGGTTCTCGCGACGGACGGAACGGCGGTGTGGGCGGCAGGAATCGGGGTCGCAAGGCGCGTCTTCGGGACCTGGACGGCACTGACGGGCCCCGGCGGCATCGTGACGGCGGCGTGCGTTTACTCCGGCGACCTCGTCGTGGGAATGCACGGGGGCGCCGCGCGCTATGCGGGCTCCACGGTCAGCGCGATCTCGAACGGAATTCCCGTCACGGCCGCGGTCCAGACGCTCGCGGTCGTCGGCGGATCGCTTTACGCGGGCACGGACCAGACTCTCTATTCCTCCTTCTTCGGGGGCGCGTGGGTCCAGGTCGCGGGCTTCGGCCTCCATGACGTGCGCGCCGTCGCGGACTCGAACGGCGCGGTGTACGCCGCCACCGCCGATGCGGGAGTTCTCTCGAGCGCGAGCTCGTGGGCGCCCGCGAACTCGGGCCTTCTCTTCGCTTCGGCGCGGAGCTTCGCCACGCTGGGGGGCTCTCTCTACGTCGGAACCGGTGGGGCGCCGATCTACCGGCTTTCCGGCAGCACATGGGCCGCGGAGGGCACGGGCCCGTGGGCGGCCTCGATCTCCGACGTGACGACGTCCGCGGGGATGACCTTTGCCGCCGCGCGGGGAGCCGGACTCGCGCCCCTGACTTCGAGCGGCGGGAATCTCGGGAATCTCGTTCCGGAGGGTTGCGGGGACGTGCGCGCGCTGGCCCCCGGGCCGAAAGCCGTCGCCACGTCAGACGCGACCCTCGTCGCGTCGACCAACTGCCACGTCTATTACTGGGACCTCGGCCCGGGGCCGACCGCTTCGGTGAACATCGCCGAGGCCGGGCTTCCCACCGGCTTCACGCTCACGACGCTCGGCGCCGTCTCGCCCGACGGCAGCATCGCCGGCGGCACTTCCAACGCCGGGATGTGGCGCCTCGTGGGGTCCACCTGGTCGGCCGACAACTCGGGCCTTCCTCCGAACGGGAGCGTGCAGACGACCCGCCAGGCGGGCGGAAATCTCTACGCCTCCGTCGGCGCGAATCTCTTCGTCCGCCAGCAGAGCGCCTGGCAGGCGGTCCCCGGCGCCCCCTCGTTCGTCCAGGCGCTCGGCGGCGACACGAGCGTTCTCTTCGCGGCGTCCGTCTCGGGCGGGATCTCGTCTTCCGCGGGCTCGTGGCGCGAGGACGACTTCGGAGCGAGCACCGCGTTCGTGTCGTCGCTCGAGGCGGGCGGCGGGATGGCCTTCGCGGGCGCGGGCACGGCCGGAGTTCTCCGAAGGAGCGCCGGCGGCTGGCAGCCCGAGAACGCCGGTCTTCCCGCGGGCGCGGACGTCCGCGTCGTGAGGAAGAGCGACGACGGCTCCGTCCTGTACGCGGGCACCGCGGGCAACGGGCTCTACGTCGCGCCCTCGTATTCGTCCGCGAAGTACGTCCCCGTGGTGCTCGACCTGATGGGAGCCGCCGGCGCGCACTTCCGGTCCGACCTCACGCTCGGGAATCGTTCCAGCGCGCCCGTGACGGTCAACGTCGGATTCATCCACGCCCCGGACTTTCCCCTCACGTCGAGCGACGGCTCGGTCTCCGTCACGCTCGCGCCGCTCTCGGAGCTGCGCGCCCCGGATGCTCTCCAGTTCTTCCGGGATCGGGGCCTCCCTATCACCCTCTCTCCCTCGGGGACCGCGGGTTCGGTCTGGATAGCGGTCGACCCGCGCGCGCTTCCCGCGGCCGAGACCGATTCCGTGTATGCCTTTTCGCGCACCACTGCGGCTGGTGACGCCGGAAGCTTCGGCACGTTCCTCGACGCGCCGTCCGACCTCGAAGCGGCCGAGTCAGAAGGCGCGGTCTACGGGCTTCAGAGCGTCTCCGGCACGTCCCGCTCGAATCTCGCCGTGGGGCACATCCCGGGCCGCGGAGCCCAGGGGCTGTCTCTCTCGATCCAGGTCTACGACCAGAGCGGTGCGGTCGCGGGAGCTCCGATCCCCGTCACGCTCGCTCCCGGAGAGTGGAAGCAGCTCAACGGCGTCCTCCTGACGGCTGGCCTCACCGAGCCCGCCTATGGCTACGCGAAAATCACACGGACGAATGGAAGCGGCGCCTGGACGGCCTACGGCGTCGTGAACGACGCCGTCACGTCGGACGGTTCGATCCTGCCGCTCTACAGGCCGGGAGGCCTCGCGGCCGCGCGCAAACTCGTCGTCCCGGTCGTCCTCGACGTGTTCGGCGCCGCGGCCTCCCATTACACGACCGAGTTGACTCTCGCGAACGACGGCAACTTCGCGACGCCGGTGGACCTCGTCTACCGGCCGGCGCCGGGATTCGGATCCTCGACCGGCGTCGCGTTGGTCACGCTCCCGCTCGCCGCGCATCAGCAGAAGACGCTTCCGGACATCCTCGCGTACCTCAGGTCGGAGGGCGTCAACATCCCGGACGCCTCGCAGGGCGCGCAAGCCGGGTCCCTCTCCGTGAACTTCCGGAACCTCGGCACGGTCGACTCGCCGAAGACGATCGCGATCGCGCGCACGACGACGCCCAACACCGACACGGGGACGGGTGGCGCCTTCGGCGTCGCGTACCCCGCCGCCGCGAAGGGGGGCGGTGCGCGCGCGTCGGCGCTCGTGCCAGGCCTCACGCGTGACGCCTCCGTGCGCTCGAACCTCGCCGTCGTCCACCTCGGAGGCGGTTCGGAAATCGCGCTCTCCCTGTCCGTGCGCCTCTACGACGCGACCACGTCGCAGGCGGTGGGAAATCCGATCACCGTCACGCTTCAGCCGGGCGACTGGACGCAGTGGTCGGGCGTCTTCGACACGGCGGGCGTTCCCGCGGGAACGACGGCGGCGTACGCGGTCATCACGCGCCTCACGGGCGACGACACCTGGCTCGCGTACGGGGTCCTGAACGACGCGAAGACGTCGGACGGCAGCATCCTCCGGATGTTCCCCGGCGCCGAGTACTGATCGGCCGGGAAAGCTCGGAACGACTGAAGCGCGGGTTTACGGCCGCGGATCTTTCCGCGGCAGGACGAAGCGCTGGAGGAGCACCGCGACCGCCGCGAGACAGATCGCGAGACCCACGAACGACGCGACGCGATAGAGGCCGCCGAGCCGTGCGAGGTCGTGCAGGAAGCACTTCAGGATCGTGACGACGAGAAGCACGACCGCCGCGATGCGGCCGCGCCGGTTCCCGGCGGCGATCGAGACGACGAGGAGAGCGATCGCGAACACCGCCCACGAGAGCGTGTAGACGAGGCCTTCCGCGAGCGAAGACGACAGGACGTTGAACGCGGGCGCCGCGCCGGCCGCGAAGAAGTCCGCGATCTCGAGGTTCACGAGCACGAAGAGCAGCGCGACGCCGCCCGCCGGAAGAAGGTCCGCGAGCACCCGCGCCTTTTCGTCGCCCGTGAGGCGGAGGAGCCGGGCCCCGAGGAAGAACGCGGCCGCCGCGACGCCGTAGACCGCGAGATACCAGTTGAAAAACGGCGTCGCGGAGCGCGGGTGATACGTGAGAACGGCCGGATTCATCGCGAGCCGCAGGAACGCAGCCGCGAAGAGCCCCCCCGCCCACCAGACGAGACCGCGGTGCGGGATGCGCCCGAAGAGCCAGGCGAGGGACGCGCCGAGAAGCGCCCAGCCGAGCGTCAGCCACTCTCGTTCGAACTGGAGCGGGATCGCGACCGTGACGAACGCCAGAATCGCTCCCGCCACGAGGGCGACGCGCGCGCGGTCCTCTCCCGGCGGAACGCCGAGCGTCAGCAGACGCGCAAGGAGCACCGCGAGGCCGAGGGCGAGCGCGAGCGGCAGGAGACCCATCACGCCCCGATAGCCGCCCTCCGCGAGAGCCGTGCGAAAGAGCGGAAAGAAGACCGCGCTCGCGAGAACGGCCGCCTTGTACGGCTCCTTCGCCCGTTCCGCGCGCTTCCCGAGGACGAGCGGGTACGCGAGGAAAATGAGCCAGAAGGCGCCGCCGAGGAGCAGCTCGTCCTTCCAGAGGGCGGACCCGCCCCTGTGTGCGAGCTCCCAGGCATACGCGGCCGCCGCCGCGGGCAGGACCGCCAGGACCGCGAGCCCCTGCGCGCCCGAGCCCGCCGCGAGAGAGAGGAGCGCGACGAGAAACACGACGTGCGCCGCAAGAAGAGAGCGCAGTGGCGGCGCGCCGTGGGCGAACGAGACGGAGATCGTCACCGCTTCGGCCAGAAAGAGCGCGACCGCCGCCCCGAGCGCGAAGGCCCTGTCCTCCTTCCACACCCACGCCCCGACGCCGAACAGCGCGAGGGCCGCGGCCGCGCCGAGCGCGCAGACGGGCCCGGGCGCGCGCGTCGCCACGACGGACAGCGAGAGAGGCGCGAGCGATCCGAGCGCGAGCGACGCGACCTGCAGCCGGGCGGGCCCGCGTCGCGCCGCGACCCATGCGGCGGTGGCGACCAGGAGCGCAAGCGCGACGGCCGCGCGCGCGTCGGGAGGCGACGAGAGGTTGCGCTGGGAGGCGACGAAGAGGATCAGGAAGGACCCGAGGAGGCCGAGATGCGCGGCGTCGTCGGGAATCGCGCCCGGAGGACGCACGCGAGCCGCGAGGCCGGGCGCCAGGAAGTACAGGAGGCCAAAGGCCGCAGCCGCGGCGAGACCCGGACCGAGGAGGTCCGGCGTCGCCGAGCGCACGAACCACGCGCCAAGGACGACGAGCGTCGCGAGGCCCGCCATGAGGTGGAGCGCCGGCGCGCCGCGAACCGCCGCGAAAACCAGGAGACCGAGGTCGAGGAGAAGGAGAAAGCCGAAGAGAATCGGCCAGAGGCCGCCGTCGTCCGGCACCGTTGCGAGCGAGAGCGCGAAGAGCGACGTCAGGGCGAGGCCCGCGACCGGCAGGAAGACCCATCGCCTTTTCGCGGCGGCCCAGGCGAGACCGCCATCGAGAAGGAGGAGGTACGAAAGGAGAGTTCCGGGCCGGTCCTCACCCATCGCGAGAAGCGCCGGCGTCGCGAAGCCGCCGAGGAGCCCGAGGCCCGCGATGAACGCCGAGTCATGGCGAACCGCGAGCGCGACGGCGAGCGCCGCCACGAGCGCGAGCGCCGCGAACGCGGGGAAGAGGCCGAGGATCTCCCACCGCGCGTATGCGGCGTAGAACGTGGCGAAAAGGATGGCGAGCCCAGCGGCCGCGAGCGCGCTTGCCGTGACCGCATAACGCCGCGCGGCCTTGAGCTCGCAGGCGATCAGAATCGAGAGGCCCGCGAGAAGGCCGATCGCCATCTGGATGGGGGGCGAGAGCCAGCCGCGCTCGATGGAATAACGCAGGAAGAAGATCGCGCCAAGCGTGAGGAAGATGCCGGCCGTCCAGGAAAACAGCTTTACGCCGACGAAGCCTTCCCAGTCGACGCCGCGCGCCGCGGCGGGCGGCGCAACCGGGGGTTCTTCTGCTTCCTCGCTCAGCGCCGCGTCCGCGCCAGAGGGCTCGGTCGAAGCACCGGCATCGGTGGTTTGCTTAGAAGGGTGAATGGGCGGAGGTGCGAAGGCCACCGGCGGTGTGGGGAATGCGACAGGCGGTTCGGCCTGAGAGGGAGCAGAAAGTCTTCTGACTTCCTCTTCCAGCCGCACGACGCGCTCGCGCAGCCACACGGCGAGTCCGAGGGCCCCGAACGCCACGAGGAGTGCGAGGAACGGGAACACGAGTCCTCAGCCGCGACCGTGCATGAGGCGCTGGAGCTTCGGGGCCAGCGCGAAAAGGACGACGCCCGCCACGACCGGAAACGCGAGGAAGATGGCCCAGAAGGTCACGGGATCGTGGATCGTTCCGGTGAGCGCGCCGAGGAACCCGCCGACGACGTTCCCCGCGAAGTTCGACAGGAACCAGACGCCCATCATGAGCGACACGATCTGGAGCGGCGCGACCTTCGTGACGAGCGAGAGCCCGATCGGCGACAGGCACAGCTCGCCCCACGTGTGAAAGGCGTACGCGAGGACGAGGTACCAGGGGCTCGCGAGACGGCCCGCCTTCAGCTCCTGCGCGGCGGCGATCATGAAGACGAACCCGAGGCCCATGACGACGAGGCCGATTGCCATCTTGCGCGTCGTCGAGGGCTCGAGGCCGCGCCGTGAGAGCCAGGGCCACAGGATGGCGAGAAGCGGCGCCGAGGCGAGGAGGATCACGGGGTCGATCGACTGGAACCACTCCGGGATGAGCTTCCAGGAGCCGAGCGAGAGCCGCGTGCTCTGCGCGGTGAAGACGTTCATGGAGTTTCCAGCCTGCTCGTACGCGGCCCAGAAGAAGATGACGAAGAACGAGATGACGAAGAGCGCGGTCACGCGCTCCCACTCGTCCTTCGTCAGCGGGCCCGCCGGCGGCGCACCTTCGGCCGCGCGCCGCTTCGCGCTCGGAAGGAGGCCCGCCGTCCCGAGGAATTTCTTCCGCGTCGCCATGAGGGTGAGTACCGCGAAGAGCATTCCCACGCCCGCCGCCGCGAAGCCAAACGGCCAACCGTAGTGCACGCGGAGCCAGCCGGTGACGATCGGCCCGATGAACGCGCCGAGGTTGATGCCCATGTAGAAGATCGTGAAGCCGCTGTCGCGCCGCGGGTCGCCCTCGGCGTAAAGCTCGCCGACGCAGGCGCTGACGTTCGGCTTGAAGAGGCCCGTGCCGAGCGCGACGAGAAGGAGGCCCGAGTAGAAAGCGGGCATCGCGTCGATCGCGAGAACGAAGTGGCCGGAAGCGATGACGAGGCCGCCGACGAGGAGGGACTTCTGGGCTCCCCAGTAACGGTCCGCGATGTAGCCGCCCAGAATCGGCGTGAGCCAGACCAATCCCGTGTAGAACCCATACAGAACAGACGCCCGCGACTGGGTCCACGAGAGGCCCTGCACGAGATACAGGACGAGCATCGCCCGCATCCCGTAATAACTGAACCTCTCCCACATCTCGGTCAGGAAGAGGGCGGCGAGCCCCCGGGGATGCCCCGCGATTTCGGTTTTCACCGGGCGAAGTCTAACCCGCGATTCGAGCCTGCTAGACTTTTTCCGGGTCGCCGGGGAGGGACCTCTCGATGGGCATGTACATCATCGCCGAGCCGTGCATCGGAACGAAAGACACCGCCTGCGTCGAGGTGTGTCCGGTCGACTGCATCCACCCGAAGAAGGACGAAGACGGGTTCGGCGAAGCGACGATGCTCTACATCGACCCCGCGACGTGCATTCAGTGCGGAAACTGCGAACCGGTGTGCCCCGTGAAGGCCATCTTCACGGAGGAGACCATTCCCGAGAAGTGGAAGCACTACCAGCAGATCAACGCCGACCACTTCGCGTGATCGCGAACCCGCGATTCGCGGGGAAGCGGTCAGGGATCAGTCGTCGTCGCGCGAAAGCAGGTAACCGACGACGACGCCGATCCCCAAGGCGGCGACAGCCATCACGAAGGCATTGTCGCGCCCGACCCGGTCAACCGTCTTCCACCGACGCGCGAGCTCCTTACGGATGCGCTTTCCCTGCACGCCCGCGTCGTCGAGAACGTCTTCGACGCGTCCGGCCACTTCCTTCGCGAGATCCTGCCCTCTTTCGCCGGCTTCCGAGAGGCCTTCGCGCATCGACCCGAGGATGTCGTCAACCCGTGAGCGTGCCATGTTGAGTCTCCCTGCGCCGCGGAATGCGGCTTCTCGCAATCTTACTCCGGCGAACGGCCTTCGTTAGACTGCGGGCTCGTGGACGCGCGCGAAATTCTCACGCGGCTCTATCGCGCCGCGGTGGCGGCCGTCGATCCGGCGGCCCTCGTCGCCGAGGCCCTCGGGCGCCGCGGAGCCGGCGTCTTCGTTCGCTCCGTGTCGGCGCGCGCGCAGCGCGAGTTCGTCTTCGCCCCATCGCGCGTCGCCGTGCTCGCGGTCGGCAAAGCGGCCGTGCCGATGGCCGCCGCCGCGCACGCGAACCTCGGGTCGCGCATCGACGACCTGCTCGTCGTGGCCCCCGAAGACGCCCCGTTCCGCGTCCTGCCCCCCTCCGCGCGCACGATCGGGGCGCGCCATCCCGATCCGGACGAGAGCAGCCTCGCGGCCGGCGAGGCGGCCCTGTCGCTCGCGGGCTCGCTCGGCAAAGGCGATCTCCTCGTCGTGCTTCTGTCGGGAGGCGGATCGAGCCTCCTGTGCGCGCCCGCGCCGGGGATCTCGCTCGACGACAAGTCGAAGACGTCGAACCTCCTCCTGGCCGCGGGGACGCCGATCGCCGACGTAAACGCCGTACGCGCGGCGTTGTCGCGCGTGAAGGGCGGGCGCCTCGCCGCCGCCGCGGGCGCGGCCGACGTCGTGACGCTCGTCCTTTCGGATCTCGGAGACGACGGGTGGCATCTCGTCGCCTCCGGCCCGACGCTCGGCTCTCCAACACGGCCGGCCGACGCGCGCGGCATTCTCGAGCGCTACCGGATCGCGCCGCTCGTGCCGGCTTCCGTCCGCGCTCACCTGTCGTACGGGCACGAGCCAGCGCCGCTCCGGCAGAGCGGGCCGCGGTGGAGCGTGCTTCTCGCGGACGTGCGCACGGCCCTCGAGGGCGCGCGCGTCGAGGCTCTGCGGCTCGGCATCGAGCCGCGTGTCGTACCCGAGCTTCTTTCGGGCGAGGCGCGGACCGCCGGCCGGCGCCTCGCATTCGCCGGGGCGACCGCCGGGGATCTCCGCCGCCGCCGTTTCACGTTCGCGCCGCGGCGCCACGTCACGATCCTCGGAGGCGAGACCACCGTGACGGTGAAGGGCCGCGGACGCGGCGGACGCAACCGCGAGGTCGCGCTCTCGGCGGCCCGCGAGATCGCGGAAGCACCCGGCGTCACGATGCTCTGCGCGGGAACCGACGGCATCGACCACGAATCGGATGCCGCCGGCGCCTTTGTCGACGGCGGCACCCTGACGCGCGCCGAGGCGCTGGGACTCGATTCCGCGCGCGCGCTCCTGGAGAACGACACGGCCCCGTTCTTTCACGCCCTCGGCGATGCGTTCGTGCCCGGACCGACGGGGACGAACGTCGGCGACGTCGCGTTCGTCCTCGGGCCTCCCGTGACCGAAGACGATTCACCCGGCCTCCTCCAGCCGGCATAAGATTCGCCTGGGAGAAGAGGAAACATGCCGTGAACGAGACGTCGAGCAAAGAGCACCACATCTCGTCGCCCTCGATTCCTCTCTCCATTCCGCCCGCGCGAAAGGCGCGCCCCGTCGCCGTCTTCGTCGCGACGACGGCCGGCGTCCTCCTGCTCGCCGCGGCGACGATCTGGGCCCGCTACTGCGACCACGCTCCCGTGAAGGCCAGCGTGCGGGCCGCCGCGCCCCCCCTCACCGGGAGCTGACCACCGGGCGTCCTTCGCGCAGCCAGCGCGCGATTCCTCCCGCGAGATGCCAGGCGCGCGAATGGCCCGCGGCTTGAAGAATCGCGAGCGCACGGGCGCTCCGGACTCCGGATTCGCAATAGACGACGACGTCGCGCCCGCGCGGAACGTCGTCGAGGCGGGAGGGCAGCGCCGGGAGCGGGATGTTCACGGCCCCCGCGAGCGCCCGCGCCGGGATCTCGAAAGGCTCTCGCACGTCGAGAAGAAACGGTGCTTCGCCTATGCCCAATGCGAGCCGCCTCGCCAGCTCCTCCGGCGACGTCTCCGCGAGGGCCGCCGCCGGACGCCCCGCGCAAAAGGCTTCGGTGTCGGCGAGGCGCGTCAGCGTCGGATGGGGACCGCAGACCGCACACGCGGGATTCTTCGCGGCCCTGATCGTGCGCATCTCCATGCGGAGCGCGTCCACGAGGAGGAGGCGGCCGACGAGGGGTTCACCCACGCCGAGAAGGAGCTTGAGGACTTCCGTCGCCTGGATCGTCCCGAGCAGGCCGGGGAGCACTCCAAGGACGCCGCCTTCGGCGCAGGACGGCACGAGCTCCGCGGGCGGCGGCTCCTCGAAGAGGCATCGGTAGCATGGACCCTTCGCCGCCCAGAAGACGGAGGCCTGTCCCTCGAAGCGGGAGACCGAGGCGTACACGTTCGGCTTGCCGAGGAGAACGCAGGCGTCGTTCACGAGGTAGCGCGCCGGAAAATTGTCCGTCCCGTCGGCGACGACGTCGTACTCCGCGAGGACGTCGAGCGCGTTCGCGGAGGAGAGGCGGAGGGCGTGCGGGACCACCCGGACCCCGGGGTTCAGGTCCTTGAGGCGCGCGGCCGCCACCTCGAGTTTCGGCCGTCCTACGTCACCGGTGCCGTAGAGGACCTGGCGCTGGAGGTTCGTGACGTCGACCGTGTCGAAATCGACGAGGCCGAGCGTACCGACCCCTGCGGCCGCGAGATACAGCGCGACGGGAGAGCCGAGGCCGCCCGCGCCCACGACGAGGACCCGCGCGGCCTTCAACCGCTCCTGGCCATCCTCTCCGACGCCGGGCAGCGCGAGATGGCGCGCGTAGCGGATCCGTTCGTCCGGAGAAAGCCCAGCGCGCCGCGACACGGACAAGCCTAACAACATCGCGCGGATGATCGTTCGCCTGATGCTTCAGGGCCCGACCGGCGAGATCCGGCGCTCGACGCGGAAGCGAACCTCGCCCTCCGGCTGAAGCACGAGAAAATCCCCGCCGTAGCCGGGCGCAAGCGGGGGAGCGTTGCCGAGCCAGGTCTTCGCCTCGGCGGAGAGGTCGGCCTCGGAGAGCGTGAGGACGCCCGCGGCCGTGGCGCGTCCCCGGGACACGAGGCCGAGGAGCGTCTTTTTCCAGCCTTCCTCGCCGCCTGGCGGAGCCACGGCGAGCAGACGGCCCGTCAGGTCGATCTCCGTCTTCCCGAGAAAGTCCGTCAGGTCGCCAAGCTCGAGGACGCCGCCGCGACCCCCGCGTCCCGACGAGGCCGCGAAACTGGCGCGCGCGGGTGGGAGGTTCATGCCGACGTCCGCGCGATACGGCGGAAGGCCGCCCCCCGAAACGACGCGCGCGTTACGGAGGAGGATGTCGAACAGGCGGTCGCGCGCATTCAGGGGGATCGCGTCGTAGGCCTTTGCGTCCACCGCGGTGAGGGAGCCGTCCGCGAGCGCGTGAAGCGTCCCGAGAAGCGCGACGAAGTTCAGGCGCACGAGCGTATTCGCCTCGTCCGGCCCGAAAAAGCCGCCCGACTCGATGAGGAGCGTCGCCGTGCCCCAGCGCGTCATCGAATCGCCGAAGGCACGCTCCGTGTAGTCCATGTCGTAGCGCGCGACGCGGCCCTTCGCGTACGGCTCGAGGAGGCGCTGAACGAGGACCGCGAGCCGCTTCGTCGCAAGGCGCCCCTCGTTCTCGGTGAAGGCGTCGTCGTACGGGACGGAGAGGAGCGAGATCGCCACTTGGGCCCCTCGCTTTCCCGCCGTCAGGCTCGGGCTGTGGTTGTGGAGGTTGTAGCCGATCGACGGCTTCAGCCGGTCGCGCACGGACTTGAGGAAGCGCCCCTCGGGCGTCTCGAGACGCAGGGCGTCGCGGTTGATGTCGATGCCCTGTGCATTCGTGCGGCGCGTCCTCTCCGCCCCGTCCGGATTGAGCATCGGGATGATCGCGAGCGTGAGGCGCGACAGGAGACGCTCCGTCTCGGGCGTCTTTCGCGTTCGTCCCAGATGCTCGAGGACGTCGAGAAGCGCGCTCGTCGCGGTCGGCTCGTCGCCGTGCATCTGCGACCAGAGGAGGACCGTGGTGGGGCCGTTGCCGAGGACGACGAGGGGAATTTTTCTCCCTTCCACCGAGGCGCCCTCTTCGGCGATCGTGAAGAGTCCCGGGTGCCGCGCGAGGAGCGCGGTGAGCTCCGCGCGCATTCCCTCGTGCTTCAGCGCGAAGGGCGAGACCGGGACCGTGTGCGGCCACGCCTCCCACAGCGCGGAAGAGCTCGTGCCGGTGCCATACGCCACCCGCGCGCCGAGAGCCACGAGGAAGACGGGTGCAGCGAGAACGAGGAGGCGGAAACGAGGGGCGCGCGTCCAGCAAATGGGCATGAGACCGCAATTATAGATAATCGGGGACAGCGCCATGCCCGTCGAACCCGGATCGCGCCTCGGGTCATACGAGATTCTCGGCCCTCTCGGGGCGGGAGGCATGGGAGAGGTTTGGCGCGCGCGCGATACGCGCCTCCAGCGCGAGGTCGCCCTGAAAGTTCTCCCCAAAGCCTTCGCCGAGGACGCCGAACGCCTCTTGCGATTCACGCGTGAGGCCCACGTTCTCGCGTCGCTCAATCACCCCGGCATCGGGGCGATTTACAGCTTCGAACAGATCGACGGCACGCACTTCCTCGGCCTCGAGCTCGTCCCCGGCGAGACGCTCAAGCAGCGCATCGCCCGCGGCCCGATTCCGGTTAGCGAGGCTCTCGGGATCGCCCGCCAGATCGCCGATGCGCTTGAGACCGCGCACGGGAAAGGCATCCTCCACCGCGACCTCAAGCCGGCGAACGTGAAGGTGACGCCGGACGGGCGGGTGAAGCTCCTCGACTTCGGCCTCGCGAAGGCCTTCACCGCCGAGCGCAACTCACCAGAGATCTCGCAGTCGCCCACGGCCGCGGCCGACGGCACGCGGCAGGGTCTCATCCTCGGGACGGCGAGCTACATGAGCCCCGAGCAGGCGCGCGGGCGGCTGCTCGACGCGCGGAGCGACCTCTGGTCGTTCGGCTGCCTTCTCTACGAGATGCTCGCCGGCAGGAAGGCCTTCGACGGCGAGACGCTGTCCGACATCCTTGTCGCGATCCTCGATCGCGACCCGAACTGGGACGCCCTGCCCGCCGCGACCCCGCCGCCCGTCCGCGACCTCCTGCACGGACTTCTCGAAAAGAACGTCGACCAAAGGTGGCGTGACGTACGCGACGTGAAGGCCGCGCTCGACGGCGCGTTCGCGAGCCATTCGACGATGCAGACGCACGCGCGCATCCCCGTGGACCGCCGTCCGCTCCGCTGGGCGGCGGCCGGCGGTGTCGTGATCGCGGCGCTCCTCGTGGCGTTTCTCCTGCGCACGCGCTCGGGCGACGGCGCCCTGCCGAAGGAAAAGTACCTCGCGATCATGCCGTTCAAGGACCTCTCGGGGCGGCCCGACGGGCAGCTCGTCGTCGACGGCCTCACGGAAAGCTTCCGCGCGCGGCTGACGAAGCTCCGGGTGCGGGGGCTCATGGTGATGGCGGCCGCCGGCGGGGCCGCCGGTGACGATCCCGCGCATTTCGCGCAGGATCACGGCGCGAACCTCGTGCTCACGGGCGTTTTCCGGCGGCAGGAGAACCAGATCCGCCTGACCTACAGCATGCTCGCGGTGGGCTCTCCGGGAATCCTCGCCGCCGACGAGATCGCGGGGAACGCGACGGACCAGTTCGGGCTCGAGGACCGCCTCGTCGAGAGCGTCGTCGCCTCGCTGCGCGTTCACCTCGAGGGCGAAGGAAAGGGCGCGGCCGCGCGGCAACGGCCGGCCGAGAGCGAGCCGTACTACAAGGCGCTCGGGCTCCTCCGCCGATACGACGACCCGCGGTCGCTGCTCGTGGCGATCGACCTGCTGAACGGCATCGCCGGGGGCGAGCGCTCGCCTCTCGTGCAGGCCGCGCTCGGGCGGGCCTGGATCGAGCGCTACCGCTCCACGAAGGATCCCGCCGCCGCGGAGGCCGCCCGCGCGGCCGTCCAACACGCGATCGCGCTGGACGACGGATCGCCCGAGGCCCATCTGGCGTCGGGACAGCTCCTCACGATGATGGGCAGGCCCCAGGAAGCGGTCGTCGAGATCCGGCGCGCGATCGAGCGGCAGGCCCCGTCCGCCGACGGCCTTCTTGCGCTCGGCGACGCGCTCCTCGACGCGGGCGCCGCCGCCGAGGCCGAGGCGACCTACCGTCGGGCCGTGACGCTCAATGCGCTCTACTGGGCCGGATACAATCGGCTGGGAGCGATGTTCTTCGAGCGGGGCGATCTCACCGGCGCTCTCGAGGCCTTTCGACAGGCCGACCAGAAGAACCCCTCGGTGCCACGCGTCCTGAGCAACATGGGAGGAATCCTTCTCCGGCTCGGACGGCTGGAGGAGGCGGGCTCGGCTCTCCGCCGTTCGATCGCCCTCTCCCCCACCGCGGGAGCCTGGTCGAATCTCGGAACGTGTGAGTACCTGCTCGGCCGTTATCCCGAATCGGCGCATGCGTTCGAACAGGCGATCGGCCTCGTACCTCGCGACCTCCGCTACCGCGTGAGCGCCGGAGACGCCTATCGCCTCGCACCGGGACTCGCGGAGAAGGCGCGCGCGTCCTACGACAAGGCCCTCGAGCTCGCCGACGCCGAGCACGCCGTCCATCCGCTCGACGCGGCCTCGCTGGCGCTCGTCGCGAAAGCGGAGGTCCGGACGGATCGCCGCGAAGCAGCCCAGAAGACGATCCAGGAGGCGCTCGCGCTGCAGCCCGAGAACCACACCGTTCTGTTCCGCGCCGCGATCGTGGAGAACGTCCTCGGAAGAAAGGCGGAAGCGCTGGCTCTCCTTCGGAAAGCCGTCGAGAGGGGCATGGGCACGACGCAGATCGCCCGCGATCCCGAATTCGCGGATCTGAAGGACAATTCCGAGTTCCAGAAGCTGATCACACCGACGCCTGCGGCGCGGTGACGTGCAACGGCAGGAGGCCCCGATGGCAAAGAGAAGACTGAAGAAGGAACGGATCGTTTGCATTTCTTTCTGGCCGGACGGATCGCTTCGGGTCGAGCCCGAGTCCGTCAAGGTCCGGCGGGGCCACCTCGTGAGGTGGATCACGATCGTGAGGGACGCCAGGATCGAGATCACCTTCAAGAGGAGGATCGGCTCCCCCTTCACGGGCGACGCCGTCTCGACCCTGCCGCACGGGCAGGCACTCTCGACCGCGGTGCGCGGCGACGTCAAGGTCGGGCAGAAATTCCCGTACAGCGTCCTTCTCGCGATCGGGAAGCACGAAGTCAAGCTCGACCCCGACGTCGAAATCGAGCGTTAGCGTAGCCGGAGGCGCGCCCGTGGCTGAGGGCCCGTCCCTTGGGGTACGCTTCGTTCAAGGAGAAGAGCGAGGCCGGCGACGGCACCGGTTTCAAGGTGATGAACGGCTCCGCGGGAACCGTCCACTTCATCCTCGACGTGAAAGGCTGGTTCGAATGAGGCTCGACTAACTTCTAGAACTTGTAGACGATCGCGGCGATGAGCGCCGTGTCCGTCTTCTTGAGTGTGGGCGGGTTGGGCTGGCGTGCGTCACTTTCGGAGAAGGTCCCGGATCTCGGTGAGGAGCTGCTGGTCCTTCGTGGGCCCGGCGGGAGCCGGGGCGGGCGCTTCCTTCCTCATGCGGTTCGCCTGCTTCACGACGACGAAGATCGCGAAGCCCACGATGAGGAAGTCGATGATCGTGTTGAAGAAGACGCCGTAGTTGATGGTCGGGATTCCGGCCGCTTTCGCGGCCGCGAGGGTCTCGGCGGGCTTGCCGGACAGATTGAGGAAGAGGTTCGAAAAGTCGACCTTCCCCATCAGAAGACCGATCGGTGGCATCAGGATGTCGCTCGTGAACGACGCGACGATCTTGCCGAACGCCGCGCCGATGATGACGCCAACCGCCAGATCGAGCACGCTGCCCTTGCTGATGAATTCCCTGAATTCCTTGAACATGGAGATCTCGCTTTCTCGCTTTCACGTGGAATTGGACCTGTCCACGAGGCGCGGAGGGATCTTCACAATCGCGTTCGACGCCATCTCGGGCGAAGCGCCGGGAACACATGCTCCCCGACGCTCTGAGACAGCATCTTGGCTCCGCACGTGGATGGCTCGAAGCACAAGCCTTCGGGACCAAGCGTCGCTGGCCGTCGAGAAGCGGCGCTCTAACCGCACCGTGTACATCCCTGCGGAGTGGCTTCGCGTAGCTTAGATAGTCAGCTCAGGTCGGAAATATTTCAACGCCCACGCGGACGTGTCGGAATCGACGGACTCGGGCGGGACCGGGGCGCCGGCCGATAGGCGCGTGGAGAAGGCTGCTCCACGCGACGTTCTCCGCGGCGGGATGGTGCCACGTGATAACCCGACCCCCAGCCGCCGTAGTCGGACCCGTACGGCTCGTAGACGCCCCCGACATATCCCCCACCGCCTACTGTGCAGGCAGACAGCACCGTGAGCAGCAGGATCCCCAGCGCACTCACTCTCCAACGTCGAGGCACGATCTTCATTTCGGCTCCCTTCTGCTGTCGGTGTCCGACCACTCCATCAATCCGAAGGGTGCTCCCGTCGGATCGGCGACGATCGCCACCTTGCCACCGTGGCGATCGACGTGCGGTTCGACCAGCACGCGCCCGCCTAGCGCAACCGCCTTGGCTGCCACGTCGACGGCATCCACGACCCGCACGAAATTGAGCCAGTGGGGATGACGGCGGGACGCATGGCTGGGCAAAGCATTCACGCTCGCGCGACCGTAGTCGTCGGTCGAAAGGATCACGTGATCTAAACCGTCGTCACTCGGCACGTCGAAAACGTCATAGCCGAAGAGCGTCTGGTAGAAGGCCGCGTCCTTGTCTGGATCTTGGGCGAGAAGCGAGCTCCAGATCCACTCTCCGGGAGCGGCCAGCAAGTCGCTAGGGTCACCACTGCTGGAGGCGAGGACCCCGAAAACAGCCCCCTCGGGATCAGCGAAGACCGCTTGGCGGCCGCGTCGCAGGTAACTTCTGGGTTCCTTCACGACCTTGGCCCCCTGCTCCAGCGCGGTCCGCTTCGCGGCATCGACATCGCGAACGGCGATGAAGGGCAGCCACGCCGGCCGCCGTTGTTCACCAGACGGCACGGGCCCGTGAAGCAGACCTCCCACCGGCCGGCCATCGAGAAACGCGACGGCGTAGTCTGCCTTACCGGCATGAATGTCCCGGAAGGTCCAGCCGAACAATCCTGAATAGAACCGCTTCGAACTTGCGAGGTCCGGGGTCACCAGATCAACCCAGATCACCTTACCGACGTGGTGCTCGGCGTTCGCGGGCTCAACGAGCGGGGGCAGTTCAAACTTCTGGGCGGCAGCAGGGACGGAGCAGATCAAAAGAACTCCGAGAAGAGCAGCCAGACTTTTCATGACGACCTTTCCTGCCGGGATACGAGTCGACGGTATTCTTTTCAAGGTTCCCCGGGCGCTCTGGCCCCGACAGCCGAAATGAGCAAACTGCGTGCCGGAAATTCAGGGCGTCGTAAAGACTTTCTTTCGGTCAGGAATCCGTCAGGGCCATGTACTCAGGCCGGAGGAAGTCCGAGAAAGACTCAAAGCGCCGAGAATCCATGCCTCCCGACGCTCTGAGAGATCAACCTGGTGTGGATGGCCCGCTTCGCTCCTCATCATTTACTCGGCACGCGGGTTGCAGCGCCTTGTAAGGAGGCACCTCATGTCGAACAACATTCATCCCGACAAAAATCAGCCCATGCAGCCCGCGAAGACCACCACGCCGCCCGTGAAGGCGGTGCCCGCGCAGACCGTGCCAGCACAGCCCGTGAAGACCGCGCCCGTGCAGCCCGCGAAGACCGTGCCTGTGCAGCCTCACGGCAAGCCGTAGCTCGTTCACGGCTCACTCCGCCGCCCGCGAGCGGCAGCGCGCAAGGTCTCTATCGCCTCGGCGTACTTGTCGCGTTCGTGGGCGGCGCGCTCGAGGTCGCAAA
>DAIOUV010000021.1:0-41291 GCA_036759345.1 Acidobacteriota bacterium
TGCCGCTCCTCGCCGACGGGAACGCGCTCGTGCGCCAGGGCGCCGTGAATCTCCTCATTCCCTTCGCGCCGGACCTCCTCGCGCGCCGGATCCTCGAGCATTTCCACGGCTCGTTCGTCTGGGTGCGCGATCGCGCGGTCGAGACCGCCCGCGATGGCCTGCCAGGATTCGTGAACGCCCTCCTCGCGCTCACGAAGGATCCCGACCTGGCGCTCGCGAAAGCCGCCTCCGAGATGACGCTCGCGCTCTCGGACGTCAAGGCGGTGCCCGTGTGGATCAAGCTCCTGGACGATCCCGACCTCTGGGTGCGGACGCGCGCCGTCGAGACGCTCGGGCGCACGGGAAGGGGGAACGAGGAAGTCCTCGCGCGCCTTATCGCGGCCCTGAAGGACCCCGAGCTGATCCTCGCCGCCGCCTCGGCGCTCGGTGACCTCGCCGACAAGCGAGCCGCGCAGCCGCTCCTCGACGCGTTCAAATCCGCCACGACGCGCCCAGACATCCAGACCGAGATCCTCGATGCGCTGGGAAAGATCGCGATCGCCGACCCCGGCGTGCAGCCGCAGGTCGCGACGATCTGCACGCGCGTCGCCCAGATGGCGCAGATGGACGCCGCGGTCCGGGCGCGCGCCCGGCGCCTTGTCGGCAGGCTTTCGGGCGACGAGGCGCGCGACGCGCTGCCCGAGATCGAGCCGGAGATCCAGACCGTCGATCTGGCGGGAAACCAGAGCGCGCGGCTCGTCGAGTTCCTCGCCGACACCGTCAAGCGCGGGGCCTCGGACCTCCATCTCGCGACGGGCTTCGTGCCCCACCAGCGCGTGCAGGGCGTTCTCGAGCCCTTGGACGCGCCTCCCATGACCCGCGCGCGCGCCACCCAGCTCATCCGCGAAGTGCTCGACGAGTCGGAGTGGAAGCGCCTCGAGCGCGAACGGCAGATCGACGTTTGCCTGAAGCTGCCCGGACTCGGGCGCTTCCGCGCGAATTTCTATTCCCAGCGCGGCGGCTTCGACGCCTGCTTCCGCGCCGTCCCGAGATCCATCCCGACGATCGAGGAGATCGGGCTCCCGCCCTCCCTCTCCGACGTCCTGAAGTTCACGCAGGGACTCGTCCTCGTGACCGGCCCGTCGGGATGCGGAAAGTCCACGACGCTCGCGGCGCTCATCGACCGCATCAACGAGACGCGCCCCTGCCACATCATCACGGTCGAGGACCCGGTCGAGTTCGTCCACCAGAACAAGGAAGCCCTCGTGAACCAGCGGCAGGTGCCCCACCACACGGCCTCGTTCGCGCGGGCGCTCAAGTCCGCCCTCCGCGAAGACCCGGACGTGATCCTGGTCGGCGAGATGCGCGACCTCGAAACGATCTCGCTCGCGATCACGGCCTCGGAGACGGGCCATCTCGTGCTCGGCACCCTGCACACGACGAATGCGCCGGCGACGATCGACCGCATCATCAGCTCCTTCGCCCCCGGTCAACAGGGCCAGATCCGCGTCATGCTCGCGGACTCGCTGAAGGCCGTCGTCTCCCAGGCCCTCCTGCCGCGCCGCGGCTTCGCGGGCCGCGTGGCCGCCTTCGAGATCCTGCGGTCGACCTCCGCCGTGTCCGCGCTGATCCGCGAAGGCAAGACGCATCAGCTGCCGTCCCAGCTCCAGACGGGCCAGAACGCCGGCATGGTCACCATGGACCAGTCGCTCATGAAGCTCTGCGAGGACGGCAAGGTGGATCCCGAGAGGGCGATCGAGAAGGCGCTCAAGAAGGAACCCTTCGAAAAGCTCCTCGCCGACGAGAGGCAGGCGCTCGAGTGAGCCAGGCGCCCCCCGTCTCCACGGCAAACATGGGCGCGAACCGGATCGACACGCTTCTGCGGATCGTCGTCGACAAGAAAGCCTCGGATCTTCACCTCGCCGTGGGATCGCCGCCGATAGTCCGCGTGGACGGGGATCTTCAGCGGTTGAAGTGGCGCACGCTGACCGAGGAGGAGTACGAGAGCCTCGTCGTGCCGATCGCCCCCGAAAAACCCCTCAAGGACTGGCGCGAGACGGGCGATACGGACTTCGCATACTCCATGGGAACGATCGCACGCTTTCGCGTGAACCTGTTCCGCCAGGAGCACGGGTCGGGAGCCGTGCTCCGCATGATCCCGCCCCGGGTTCTCTCGATCGAGGAGCTCGGGCTCCCGCCCATCGTCACGAACGTCGCGCGTGTCCCGCGCGGCCTCGTGCTCGTGACCGGCCCCACGGGATCCGGCAAGTCCACGACGCTCGCGGCCCTCCTCGACTGGATCAACCGCACGCGCGCGTCGCACATCGTGACGATCGAGGACCCCGTCGAGTTCGTCCACGCGCCCCAGAAGTCGCTCATCTCGCACCGCGAGCTCGGTTTCGACACGCCGACGTTCGCGGGCGCGCTCAAGGCCGCGCTCCGCGAGGACCCGGACGTCGTCCTCGTCGGCGAGCTCCGCGACCTCGACACGATGTCGATGGCGTTGCAGGCCGCCGAGACCGGACTCCTCGTCTTCGCCACGCTGCACACGAATTCCGCCGCGAAGGCGGTGGACCGCCTCATCGACAGTTTCCCCGCCGAGGAGCAGGAGCAGGTCCGCATCGTTCTGGCCGAAGTCCTGAAGGCGGTCGTCGCCCAGGTGCTGCTCAAGAGGAAGGGCGGCGGACGCACGCCCGCGTTCGAGGTCCTCCGCGGCTCCTCCGCGCTCTCGAACAGCATCCGCGAAGGCAAGACGAACATGATCTCGACGCTCATCCAGACGGGCCGCAACGCCGGGATGATCGGGATGGACCAGTACCTCGCGGATCTCGTCGTGGCGGCCACCGTCGAGCCGGACGACGCGCTCGAAAAGGCGCTGGACAAGGACCAGTTCAAGGCACTCGTCGAGAAGCGGAAGGCCGCGACGAACCGTACGGCCGCGCCCGCGGCGGGCGCCGCCCTCGCACCCTGAGGGCGCCTCCTCCCGATCGAGGCGGAAGCCTCAGGCGGCCGCCGGCAGCGTGAGAATGAACCGCGCGCCCGAAAGCTCGGGTGAGCGCTCGACGGTCACGGCGCCGCCGTGGAGGAGCGCGATCTTGGCGACGAGGGCGAGGCCGAGCCCCGTCCCCGTGTCTTTCGTGGAATAGAACGGGACGAAGAGCTTCCCGGCGGCCTCTTCGGACACTCCCGGGCCGTCGTCCTCGACCGCGATCCGCGCGAAGCCGGCCGCCGCGCCCTCGCCGCGCAGGACGACGCGGCCCGCCCGGCCGCCCGCGACCGCGGCCTCGCACGCGTTCTTCACCAGATTCACGAGCGCACGCCGCACGAGGGCCGCGTCAGCGATCGCGGGCGCGAACGTCCCCGCGGCTTCCACGCGAACGCCGGGCGTCAGCGCGCGCTGCTCGTCCGCGATCTCGAGCGCGAGCGCGCGGAGGTCGCATGGCCCCATCTCGAGCCGTTCGGGCCGCGCGAAAAAGAGGAAGTCGCCGGTCACGCGTGCCACGTGCTCGGCCTCGGCCTGGATCGCGTCGAGCTGACGCGCGCGCGCCGTAGGATCGCTCGTCTTCGCGGCGAGGCGCGCCCAGCCGAGAATCGTGCCCGTCGCGTTGCGGAACTCGTGCGCGATGCCCGCCGACATCTCGCCGAGAGCCGCGAGCTCGCGGCGGGACGAGAGCTCCCGCTCGAGACGCCGCGTGTTCGTGCGGTCCTCGAGGAACAGCAGAACGCCCATGACGGATTTTCCGGAGTCGAGAATCGGGACGGCCGTCAGCTCGAGCAGGCGCGTTTCCGGGCTCGCTCCGAGCGCGAGCTCCCGCGAGAGCGTCGGCGAGCCGCGGCGAGCCGCCTCCGCCGCCGCGCGGAGAGCGGGCACCCTGTCGATCGCCGCCTCGGCTCCCTCGGCGAGGTTCCCCTCGCCGAGGCCGAGGAACTCGCGGGCGGGCGCGTTCGCCTGCGTCAGGCGGCCCGCGGCGTCCACCACGACGAGCCCGCCGGGGTGCGAGCGCACGAGCGTCTCGGCGGTCACCGCGAGGTCGTCCGCGCGCCGCTGTTCGGAACGGCGGAGTTCTTCCAGCTCGGCCGTGCGCTTCTTGAGCTCCTCGACCGTGCGCTGGAACGTGGCGATCGCCGTCTCGGCTTCGTCGCTGCCGGCCCGCGCCGCCGGCACGAGGCCTCCGGCCCCGCGCGCCGTCTCGGTGAGGGCGTCGATCGGTTCCGAGAGGCGCCGCAGGAACGGCACCACGAGAAGGACGAGGACGCCCGCGGCCGCGGGCACCGCAACCGAGAGGATGCGGGCATTGCGGCGCGCCTCCGCGATCGACGTTCCGTCCCAGACGACCCTCAGGATCCGCGTCGCCCCCGGAAGAACGACGGTGATCGCCGGAGCTCCGCCTTCGCCCCTCGCTATGACGGGTTCCGGAGAGGGCCGCTCGCCGGGTGGCAGCGCGGCGGGCGCGGGCCCGGCGTCCGGGAGGAACGGGGCATCGACGACGAGCTCTCCCCGCGCGTCGTAGAGCGCGGCGCCCCGCGCGTTCAGCTCGCGGAGAAGGCGCGTGACGGGCGCATCCGAGATGAGCGCGAGGGCGGGGTCCGGCGTTGCGGCGAGGCGGTCCGCGACCGCGCGCGTCTCGGCGGTCAGGCGCCGGAGACTCTCGCCGGCGCCCCACGCCGCGGTGTTCCGGAGCACGACGACGGCCGTCCCGGCGAGAAAGAGCAGCGTTGCGAGCCCGCCCACGATCACGATGCGCACCTCGCGCTCGAACACGCGATCCGTCACGGCAGAAGCCTCGGAATCCAGGGCAGCCCCCCGGCGATCGCATCCCAGGCCGAGCGTCCGGCCACGAAAGCCACTAGCGCGCCGCAGGCGAGAAAGACGCCGAACGGCACGTCGACCCGCGCCAGAAGCACGAGGAGCCCGCCCGGCGTCGCCTCGGCGCGCGCCGCGAGAACCCGGAAGAAGTCGGCGCCGTCGTCGAGCGCGAGGCGCCCGTGCGCGGCCGGCTCGCCGCGCCGGGCCCGCGTCCTTGCGAGCCTCACGAACGCGAGGAGACGGCCGGCCGTCGGGACGTCCGCGGTGAGGCGCATTCCGTCAGGCGCGGCTCCCGGAATCTCGCGGAAGCGCGCCGACGCCGAAAGGACGCGGCCGTCGTCCCCGACGAGAAGCCCGGCACGTGCCGCCACCGCATGAGCGGCCGAGGACGACGCGCGGGCGCGCCGCGCCTCGAGGGACCAGCGGAGCACACGGAGGAGCGTCGCGCCGCCCGCGATGACCGTGCCCGCGAGCGAGGCGAAAAAGAGCGTGAGGAACACGCCCGCGGGTCCGGTGAACGCACCCGCCATCGCGAGCATCTTCACGTCGCCTCCGCCCATGCCTTCCTGGCCGCGCAGCCGCGCGTATGCGCGCCGCACCCCTTCGAGAAAAAGCGCGCCGACGAGCGCCCCGAGGACCGCCTCGACGAGGTGGCTCCCGGCCACCTGCCGCGCGAGATCGCGCCCCGAAGCCGTCACGGCGCGATCGCGGAATGCCGCCATGACGAGGCCGAGCGCGAGAGTCCCGAGCGTCACTTCGTCGGGCAGCGCGCGCGCCTCGAGGTCGGTGGCCGCGAGAATCACGCAGGCCGCCGCGAGAAGGCCCGCCGAGGCCGCGACGAGCGTGGGTCCGTAGAGGAATCCTGCCGCGAGGAAGAGCAGCGCCACGAGCAGCTCGACGAGCGGGTAGCGGACCAGGATGGGCGCGCTGCAGCGGCGACAGCGGCCACGGAGAAGCAGCCAGGACACGACCGGCACGTTGTCGAAGAACGCGACCGGCGCCCCGCAGGAGGGGCAGCGCGAGCCCGGGTGGACGACCGAAAGCCCGCGCGGCAACCGGTGGATGCACACGTTCGCGAAGGAGCCCACGATCGCGCCCGTCGCGAAGAAGAGGCCCAGGAGGACGCCGTCGACGGCGTTCACGAGCGCCTCCCGCCCGCGAGGACGAGGCCGGCGAGCACGACGAGCGACGCCAGCGAAATCGCCGCGCCCGCGCGGAAGGCGGCCGGGCGATAGACGAGCTCGAGGCGGTGGGCGCCCGCCGGCAGGAGCACCGCCGAAAGGGCGAGGTCCGCGCGGCGGAGCGGGACCCTGGTCCCGTCCACGCGCGCCTCCCAGCCGCGATCGTACGCGCGCGTGAGGACGAGGAAACCCGCCTCCGAGGCCTCCGTGTCGACCGCAAGGCGCTCGGGCGCGTCGGCCACGACGCGCGCGACCGAGAAGCTCCTTTCCGCGCGCGCCGGCGGAAGGGGTCCGGCGACCGGAGCGAGGAGGACGACGGCCTCCGGGTCGAAGTCTGGCGCGGCGAGGGCGTGAAAGGCGGCGGCGTCATCCGCCTCGCGCGCCGACCGCGCGAAAAAGACGCGCCCCATTGCGCGCGAGAGGCCGTAGAGGAAGACGCCGCCGCCCTGCCGCTCGAGCCGGGCCCCGGGAATCGTCGTCGGGAACGGCGACACGATGTGGCGCACGTCCGCGAGCGAGAGAATCGTCCCCGCGTTTCCTCCCGAGAGCGCGGCGCCGAGGAGGCGCCTCAGCCAGGGATTCCCGATGGGCGAGGGCGACGCCGCGGAGGAGCGGCCGAGGGGCAGGTTCGTGTAGCCCGAGAGCGCCGCCCGCGCCCGCGCCGCAGCCTGGCCTCCCCACTCGCCGCCCGTCTCGCGGGCGAGAGCCGCGAGCGTCGCCCCATCCGACGCGACGGGAAAGAAGCGACCCGGCGCTCCGGCGAGTCCCGCCACGACAGAAGGCGAACCCTCGAGCTTCGCGGGCGCGAAGAGGCCGGCCGTCGCGCCGACGAGAGGAAGTGCCACGAGTGCGACGAGGACGGCGCCCGACCGCACGGGAGCCGGCCGCCCCGTCATGCGGACAAATGCCAGCAGGACCCCGCCGGCCCCGGCCGCCCCGAGCGCGGCATATGCGGAAAAGCCGGTTGCGCGGCCGGCCGCGAGTCCCATGCCCAGAAGCGCGATCGTGATCGTCCCGAGAACGAGGAGGGGGGCGAGACGCGCCGCGGCGGGCGCCGACACACTGTCGCCGTCTTCCGGTTCGAGACCTTTCGGCCACCCGAACAGCCTCCCGTATCTCCATCCATCGAGGCCGGCGGCGGCGAGACCCGCGAGAGCGAATTGCGTGAAGACGAACCAGCGCGCGGGGAACCGGACACCCCGGGCGATTCCAAGGTCCCAGAGGATCGGGAGAAGCCCGCCGCGCGCCCCGACCGCGAGGAAGAGGCCGAGCAGCGCGACGAACGCGAGCCCGAGGAGCAGCCGCGGCCGCGCGGCGAGCCCCGCGCCCGCCCCCGCCGCGAGGACGAGCACGAGCGGGGACAGCGCGAGCGTCGCGAGGTAGCCGCCCCGGCCCGGCACCGGATGGCGCGTCAGCGCGTCGGGCGGCGGCAGGACGAGATCGAGAAGATCCGACGATCCGACGGGACGAGCGAGAGCCTCGGCGCGCGTCACGCCGGCGAGCCGGCCGGAGGATGCGGCGTAGTCGAAAAACGGAAACGCCGCGGCGGCCGCGAGAGCCGCGCCGAGGAGGAGCCCTCCCGCGAGTCGCCGGAACGGCCTGCCCGCATCGATCCCCGCGGCCGGTTCCTCGCGCCGCGTGAAGAGCGCGAGGAGGGCCGCACCCGCCGCGCCCGCGACCGCGATGGACGGCTCTCCCCCGAGGAACGAGAAAGCGAAAACAACCGCAAGCCCCGCGGGCGAGCCGCCGCGTGCCGCATGGCGCGCCGCGACGAAAAGCCAGGGGAGAAATGCCGCCGTTTCGAAGTTGTTGTATACGAGCGCGAGCGACAGGAACGCTCCGCCCCCCGCGTACACCGCCGCGCCGAGGAGCGCCCCGGCGCGTGAGGTGCCGAGGCCGAAGAGCCAGGCCGCCATTCCGGACGCGGCGATCGCGAGATGGAGAGCGATGCCGAGGAGCGGCCCCCAGATGCCGGAAAGCAGGAACGGAAGGTCCCCCGGGTAGAGCACGCCGGTCTGGAGCTGAGCGAGCCACGGTTCTCCGCACCCCGACAGGGGATTCCAGAGCGGCATGCCGGAGGCCCAGCGTGCGGCCGTGTACGCCTTCATCGGCCAGAAGAAATCGGCTAGGTCTCCGCGCGCGGGCACGCCGCCCGAAAGCACGCTCGGCGCCAGAAAAATCGCCGCGAACGCGAGCCCCAGGGCGCCGCCAAGAAGCGCCGTCCGTCCCGTCGTCCCGCGGCCTTGCACCGTGGCGATTCTAGGCCCGGAAAAGAAAAGAGCCCCCGTGAGGGGGCTCTTGGATCGGAACTCAGCGGGAGGACGATTAGTTTTGTGCGCCCGCAGGGTACTGGAGGAACTGGCCATCGCAGAAGATGATGTCGGCGTTGAAGTTCTGCGTCTCGGTGGTGGTGGATAACCCGTCGAACGACCCGTTCTTGCCCGCGGACGCGATCACGTAGTCTTGCTGGTTGAGGTTGGTCTTGTACATAAAGTACGACGACCAGCCGTCCACAAGGGGCAGAACGCGGATGTAGGTCGGCGAGACCTTCGCGGCGTAAGACACTTTGTCGGTGGGGTCGCCGAACGTCTTGTCCAGGGGGTAGTTGAATCCCGACGGGAGCGTGACGGCGGCCGACGCCGGGTATGAGTTGAAGTCGACGGCGTATGCCTCGGCGGCCGTGCCCGCGGAGCGCATGTCGGCCATCGTCCTCTTCTGCTTGGCGCGCTGAATGGCGTTGAGCAGGTTCGGAATGGCGATTGCGACGATGATGCCGATGATCGCGACGACGATCAAAAGCTCGATCAGCGTGAAGCCCTTGTTATTCCTTTTCTTCATGGAAATGAACCTCCTAGTCCCCCATCTGCCTTCAAGACGCGTGCCGTAACCCGCGAGGCCAAATCGGGCTTGTTCGGGCAGGAATTCGGCCGGAACAACGCCGCGACGACGAATTTTTGTCGGAGTAGACGGGAAAAGCGGGCCACCGTTTGTCGGACCTCGGCGGCCTCGATCATCGCTGCGCGCCCATCGGGAGTGGCCTTTAGAATGGGTCCAACGTGATCCCCCGACCACCGTTCGCATCCGCCCTCACGCTCGAACAGGAGCTGGCCGAATTCGAGATCCTGAAACCGCGCCTGGCCGAAGTCTGGGATTCGATTTCCGGGCGTGACGATCAGCCCCACACCTCGGTCGTGGTGCCGTCTCTCACGCTGGACCAGGCGGAAATGAAGAAGCTCGAGGGCGCCAGCTTTTACGAGGAAAGGCTCCTCTTCCTCCTCATCCGGCTGCGCAACCCGCGGGCGCGCATGGTCTTCGTGACCTCCCAGCCTGTTCATCCCCTCGTCCTCGAGTATTACTTCCAGCTCCTGGTCGGCATTCCGGCGAGCCACGCGCGCAGCCGGCTCACGCTCCTCTGCGCCCATGACGCCTCGCCCCGTTCGCTCACGGAAAAGATCCTGGAACGCCCGCGCCTCATCGAGCGCATTCGGCAAGGGATCCCCGATCGCTCGCGCGCGTACCTGACCGTCTTCAACTCGACGCCGCTCGAGCGAAAGCTCGCCGTTCTCCTCGGCATACCGCTGAACGGCGTCGACCCCGCCCTCAACTCGTACGGGACGAAGTCCGGAAGCCGGAAGGTCTTCCGGGAAGCCGGCGTGCCGGTGCCGGACGGCTTCGAGGATCTGAGGGATGATCGCGACATCGAGGGAGCGCTCGTCGCGCTCAAGGAGCGAAATCCCGCTCTCCGCCGAGCGGTCGTGAAGCTGAACGACAGCTTCTCGGGCGAAGGCAACGCGGTCTTTCGCTACCCGGAGACGGGGCGCCTCGGCGACGCCGTCCACGCGGCGCTTCCGAACGTCGAGTTCTCGGTTCCGTGGGAGACCTGGGACGATTACCACGGCAAGTTCCGCAGGATGGGCGGCATCGCCGAGGAATTTCTCGAGGGGCCCTGCAAGATGTCCCCGAGCGTCCAGCTCCGAGGCGACCCGCACGGCAACGTGATCCCGATCTCCACGCACGATCAGATCCTGGGCGGTCCGAGCGGTCAGGTCTTCCTCGGCTGCCTCTTCCCGGCCGCGGACGACTACCGGATGCTCATCCACGCCGCGGCCATGCGCATCGGCAAGGTCCTCGCCGCGAAGGGTGTCGTGAGCCGGTTCGGCGTCGACTTTCTCGTGACGCGGGAAGACGACGCTCTTCCCTGGAAGGCATGGGCCCTCGAGATCAACCTCCGCATGGGAGGGACGACGCACCCGTACCTCGCGCTCCAGTTCCTCACGGGCGGGCAGCTCGACGCGGAGACTGGCCTCTTCCATTCGCCCCGCGGCTCGCCGAAGTTCTACCGCGCGACGGACAACCTCCGCTCGGACACGTTCCGCGGGCTCCTGCCCGAAGATCTCATCGAGATCGTCACGATCAACTCCCTGCACTACAGCCACAATTCCGAGTCGGGCGTGCTCTTTCATCTCATCGGCGCGCTCTCGGAATACGGCAAGCTCGGAATGACGGCCATCGGGAACACGCGCGAGGAGGTCGAGGCGATCTACGGCAAGACCCTCCGGATTCTCGACCACGAGGCCGGCATGGGCCGATGAGGCGGGGCCCTTGAGCGCCGGGAGGCGGGATAGCATCCGCGAATGGTCCGCTCCACTCGCCAAGCCGGCGTGCTCCTGCACCCGACCTCGCTGCCGTCACGCTTCGGCGTGGGGGACCTCGGACCGGCCGCCGACGCCTTTCTCGACTGGGCGTCGCAGGCGGGGCTGAGGCTCTGGCAGGTCCTGCCCACGGGTCCGACCGGTCCCCACCATTCCCCCTATGACGGCCTCTCCGCCTTCGCCGGCGATCCGCTCCTCGTCTCGCCCGAGTGGCTCGTCGAGGAGGGGCTCCTGCCGGCCGACGCCCTCGACGGCGCCCCGGATTTCCCCGAGGGCCGCGTCGACTGGGAGCGCGTCGTGCCGTTCCGCCGGCACCTCCTCGAAGATTCGTTTCGCCACGCGCGCTCCCTCGGCGGAAAGATCATCGGAGAGATCGCACGCTTCGCGAACGCCTCGTCGCAGTCCGCATGGCTCGCGGATTGGGCGCTCTTCGCCGCTCTTCGCGAGAGGAACGAGGCGCGGCCCTGGATCGAGTGGGATCCGGCTCTCGCGCGCCGCGAGGAGACCGCCCTCGCCGCGGCGCGGGTCGATCTCGCCGAGGAGATCGCTTTCCACACCTACGTGCAATTTCTCTTCTTCCGGCAGTGGCAACGGGTCAAAGCCGCCGCGAACGCGCGCGGCATCTCGATCCTCGGGGACGTGCCCATCTATGTCGCGGCGGACAGCGCCGACGTCTGGGCGCACCGCCGGCTGTTCGCCCTCGGGGAGGACGGGCGGCCCACCGCGGTGGCGGGCGTTCCGCCGGACGCCTTCAGCGCGGACGGCCAGCTCTGGGGTCATCCCCTCTACCGTTGGGACGTCCTCGCCGACGAGGGATACGACTGGTGGATCGAGCGGATTCGCCTCAATCTCCGGCTCGCGGACGCACTGCGCCTCGACCATTTCCGCGGCTTTTCCGCATATTGGGAAGTGCCCGCCGGCGCCGCGACCGCGCGCGAGGGGCGCTGGGTGAACGGACCGGGCCTCATGCTCTTCGTCGCCATCCAGCACGCGCTCGGAGACGTCGCGCTCGTGGCCGAAGACCTCGGTCTCCTCACGGACGAGGTGAGGCGGCTCGTCGAAACCCTCGGCCTGCCGGGCATGAAGGTGCTGCAGTTCGCATTCGGCGAGCTCGACAGCGAGCACCTGCCGCATCACCACGTTTCCAACAGCGTCGTCTATACGGGCACGCACGACAACGACACGACCCGCGCCTGGTTCGCGGCGCTTCCCGACGACGCGAAGACGCGATTTCGCGATTACCTCGGCACGGCCGCAGAGGACGCGGCCTGGGATCTCATGCGCGCCGCGTACGCTTCCGTCGCGGAGCGCGCGATCGTGCCGATGCAGGACATCCTCGACCTCGGAGCGGAGGGCCGCATGAACGTGCCCGGACGCACGGGCCAGAACTGGGACTGGCGCGCCGCGAAGGACGCGTTCTCGCCCGAGCGCGCCGGGCGGCTCCGACGCCTTGCGACGCTGACGGGTCGCGCGGCCGTGGCCTAGAGTTCTCCGAGCCCCTAACCCCTCTCGGTTCCCGGGAAGCGCTCGGACGGCAGCAGGATGACCGACTCTCCGAGCCCGCCCGCCGCGCTGCCGCCGCGATACGCCTCTTCTCCGTGCACCTGGCGGTCGAGGCCTTCCAGCTCGGTGCGAAGCTCGACCCGGAGCGGCGTGACGGCCTTCACGAGAAGGAGAACGGCGGCCGTGGCCGCCGCGGTGTAGAGAAAGACGACCGCGACGGCGCCGATCTGAACGCCGAGCAGCGCCGCGCCTCCCGCGAGGAGCCCGTTGCCGCCGTCCGGGTTCGCCGCCTTCGAGGCGAAGACGCCGGTAAGGATCGAACCGGTGATCCCGCCGATTCCGTGGCACGCGAAAACGTCGAGCGTGTCGTCAAGGGACGTGCGCGCCCGGAGGCGCAAGGCCGTGAAGCTCGCGAGGGCCGTGAGCGCTCCGATCGCGATCGCGGCGAGCGGCGACACGAAGCCGGCCCCCGGCGTGATGCCGACGAGCCCGACGACCGCGCCCGTCGCCGCGCCGACCGCCGTCGCATGGCCGCCGAAGTGGTTCTCGAGAAGGAGCCAGGTGAGGAGGGCCGCCGCCGCCCCGGCATTCGTCGTGACGAACGCGAGCGACGCGATGCCGTTCGCGGCGAGCGCCGATCCGGCGTTGAAACCGAACCACCCGAACCACAACAGACCCGAGCCGAGGAGCACGTACGGGACGTTGTGCGGGATCAGCGCGATGCGTTTGTGATCCTGCCGCGCGCCGAGCATCCGCGCGGCAACGAGCGCGGCCGTTCCGGCCGTCACGTGCACGACCGTGCCCCCGGCGAAGTCCAGCGCGCCCCACCCGCGCAGGAATCCGCCCGTGCCCCAGACCCAGTGCGCGACCGGAGCGTAGACGACGAGACTCCAGAGGCCGATGAACAGGATGTAGGCGCGGAAGCTCATCCGCTCGACGATCGCGCCCGAGATGAGCGCGGGGGTGATCGTCGCGAACATGCCCTGGAAGACGAAAAACGCGAGGTGCGGAACCGTGGCGGCGTAGGCGGGCTCGGGCGCCGCGCCGACCCCGCCGAGTCCGAGCCACCTCAGGCCGCCGAGGAACGCCGAGCCCGGCGCGAACGCGAGCGAGTAGCCCGCCATCATCCAGACGAGGGCTCCCGTGCCCATCGCGACGTACGTCATCATGAGCGTGTTGAGCGTGTTCTTCCGCCGCACGAGGCCGCTGTAGAAGAAGGCCAACCCCGGGTTCATGACGAAGACGAGCGCGGCCGAGCCGAGGAGCCACGCGGTGTCGCCGGCGTTGATCGCGGGGAGCGCGGCGCCGTTCACGCGGGGTCCCCCTTCGCGACGCGGATCGCGCGCGCCTGGACCTCGCCGGCCGAGACCGGCGTCAGCGCCTGGACGTCCTGCTCGCCCGTCCGGATCCGGATCACGCGGTCGAGCGGCTGGACGAAAATCTTGCCGTCGCCGACCTCGCCGGTGCGGGCGCCCGCGATGATGGCCGCAATCGTGGCCTCGACGAACGGCTCGGAAACGGCGATGTCGATGCGCACCTTCTCGACGAACTCGAAGACGAGCGTCGTCCCGCGGTACTGCTCGACCGTTTCATGCTCGCCGCCGTGCCCCTGCACGCGCGACAGGGAGATTCCCGTGACGCCCGCGCGGAACAGCTCGGCCTTCACGTCCGCGAGCTTCTCGGGGCGGATAATCGTCGTGATGAGTTTCATGACGGCGCGTTGTACCGTCTTTCGGGGTCGAAGAGAAGTCCGGCGCGCGTCCGGGCCGTTTCGCGTTCGACGGCGTGAGTTTTTGACGGCTCCGTGAAATCATGGGAGTCGCAACGGCTCTTGGAGGCCGCATGGTTCGAACGGTCCGGGAAGAATCGGGGGGCGGGACCGGCGCGAGCGGGACCTACCCCGCCGGGGACGAGCAGGACGTCGCCCTGAAGGACGGCACGGCGATACTCCTGCGGCCGATCCGGGAAGCCGACGAGGCCGGCCTCCTCGCGCTCTACGACCGCCTCTCGCCCGAAAGCCTCTATTTCCGCTTCTTCGCGGTGCCCGACAAGAACGCGGGGAGAGTCGCGTACCTCACGCATGTCGACTACGAAAGGCGCTATGCCGTCGTCGCCGAGACGGCGGGAGCCATCGTGGGCGTCGCGCGATGGGAGCGCCTCGCCGACCGGCCGGGCCACGCGGAAGTCGCCTTCACGGTGGCCGACGACTTCCAGGGGCGCGGACTGGGCGGCATTCTTTTCCGGCGTCTCGCGGCGCTCGCGCGCACGCGGGGAATCACGGTCTTCGAGGCCGAGGTTCTGAAGAACAACGAGCGCATGCTGCGCGTTTTCGAGCGCACGGGCCTCCCGACGGCGACACGCGATCAGGGGAGCATGCTGACGATCCTCCTGACGCTCGATCCGGCCGCCCCCCCGCCGGCCTGATCCGGCGCCCGTATCCCTATACACTTACCGCGCGGTGGCCGCGGAACCACTTCCCAAGAGCATCGGCCGGTACGAGATTCTCCGCTTGCTCGGCCGGGGCGGGATGGGAGAGGTCTACCTCGCGTCGGATTCCGCGCTGGGCCGCCAGGTCGCCATCAAGATCCTCCCGGCCGCCCTCCAGAGCGACGCGAAGATGTGCGGGCGTTTCATGAACGAAGCGCGTGCCGTCGCGGCGCTGAACCATCCGAACGTGATCACGATCCACGACCTCGCGACGACGGACGCGCGCGATACGGGGTTCCCTCCGGGAGCCCTCTATCTCGTCCTCGAATACCTCGAAGGCGAGGGCCTGGACGAGATCATGGACAGGCGGCGGCTCTCGATCACGGAGTGCCTCGACATCGTGATTCAGGCGCTCGAGGGCCTGAAAGTGGCGCATCAGAGCCGCATCCTCCATCGGGACATCACGCCGTCGAACCTCATGCTCGCGCCCAACGGTCACGTGAAGGTGCTCGACTTCGGGCTCAGCAAGATTCTCTCCGAGGGCGCCCGCGACACGTCGCGGTCGCACCGCCAGACAGGCGAAGGGATGATCGTCGGCACCCTCGACTACCTGTCGCCGGAACAGGCTCTCGGCAACTCCCTCGACGAGCGGTCCGACCTCTTCTCCCTGGGCATCGTGTTCTACCAGATGCTGGCTGGCGTGCATCCGTTCCCGGGCGCGAGCGTGACGCAGATGGTGGCCAAGATGATGACCAAGGAGGCCGACCCCTGGCCCGCGCCCGACCTCGTGCCCGAGAGCCTGAAGCAGATCGTCGCGCGCGCCCTCCGGAAAGAGCCGGCCGAACGTTACGGGAGCGCGGGCCAGATGATTCTCGACCTCGTGGTCGCGCGGCGCGAGCTGCGCGCGAGGCCCCCCCGGGCGGCCGTCACGGGCGAGGTTCCCGCCGCCGCACCCGTCCCCGCCGCGGACTCCACGGCGCCTCTCCGGCGGGCGCGCTCCTCGGCCGCGGCCGTGACGAGCGAGATGCCCGCGCCACGGAAGGGACCTCTTCTCGTCCTTCTCGGCGCGAGCCTCGTGCTGATCGCCGTGACTGCCCTCTTCGCGGCACGCGGCTGCGGCCGGCTCCGCACGCTCGCCCCCCCGCCGGCGTCGGCCCGCTGAACGCGCCACCATGACGGACGCCCTGGGACTCTTCCACCCCGGCGTCTCCGCGTGGTTCCGCGAGGCCTTCCCCCTGGGTCCCACCGCCGCGCAAAGACTCGCGTGGCCCGCGATCGCCGCGGGCCGCAACGTCCTTCTCGTCTCGCCTACAGGCACGGGCAAGACGCTCGCGGCGTTCCTCGTGTCGCTGGACCTGCTCCTGAAACGCAAGCTTGGAGGGGACACCGAGCCTTCGCTCTCGGTTCTCTACATCTCGCCCCTCAAGGCGCTCGACAACGACGTCGCGCGCAATCTCGAGAGGCCGCGGGAGGGCATCCGCCGCGCGCTCGAAGAGGCAGGCCTGTCGGCCGGCGAGCGTATGGCGGCGCGGATCACGACGGCCGTACGCACGGGCGACACGGCGGCCTCCGCGCGACGCGAGCAGATCCGCCGTCCACCGGACGTCCTCATCACGACGCCCGAGTCGCTGTACCTCCTCCTCACGGGGAGAGGCCGCGCGCTTCTCGCGACGGTCTCGACCGTGATCCTCGACGAGATCCATTCCGTGGCGGGGACGAAGCGGGGCTCCCACCTCGCGCTGAGCCTCGAGCGTCTCGAGTCGCTCGTCACGGAGTCCGGCGGACGGCCCCCGCAGCGCGTCGCCCTCTCGGCGACGGTCGAGCCCGTAGCCGAAGTCGCGACCTTCGTGGGAGGCGCGCACCGCGTCGAACCGCTCGTGGTCGACGCGAAGAAGAGTCTCGACCTCGCCGTCCTGAGTCCGAAGGAGTCGTTCGGCGGGTCGGAGGGCTCCGCCTGGGAGCCCGCGATCGAGGCGGTCGCGGCCGAGGCGGCGACGCATCGCACGACCCTGGTCTTCTGCAACAACCGGCGGCACGCCGAGCGCGTGGCCGCGAAACTCGAGGAAAAGCTCGGACAGGGCGTCCCGACGCATCATGGCTCCGTCGCCCGGGGGCTGCGCGAGGAGATCGAGCGCGACCTCAAAGCCGGGTCGCTGCGCGTTCTCGTGGCCACGGGCTCGCTCGAGCTCGGCCTCGACGTGGGCGAAATCGACTCCGTCGTCCAGATCGGAAGCCCGAAGGGCGTGGGGCGCGCGCTGCAGCGCGTGGGCCGCTCGGGCCACCTCGTCGGCCAGACGGCACGCGGCCGCCTCGTGCCGCTCTTCCTCGATGACCTCTTCGAGTGCGCCGCCACCGTGGAAGGGATGCGTGAGGGCGACGTCGAGGAGACGCGCCCTCCGGAGTTTCCGCTCGACGTGCTCGCCCAGCAGATCGTGGCCGAGGTCGTGGGCCGTGGAAACGATGGGACGACGTCCGAAGCACTTCTCAATATGTTCCGGCGCGCGCGCCCCTATCGCGCCCTGCCCCGCGCGCTGTTTTTCGAGACGCTCGCGATGCTCTCGGGAAAGTACCCGAAGGAGCGCTTCGCGGCGCTCGCCGCGAAACTCGTGTGGGACCGCGGGACGGGCCGCGTCGCGGCGCTGCCCGGCGCGCGCCTCGCGGCGCTCCTCGACGGCGGGACGATCGGCGACCGGGGCACCTTCCGGGCCGTGCTCCGCGACGGCCGGACGGTCGTGGGCGACCTCGACGAAGAGTTCGTGTACGAGACCCGGGCGGGCGACGTCTTCCTGCTCGGCTCGCGCGCCTGGCGGGCCGTTGAGATCTCGCATGACCGCGTCGTCGTCGAGGACGCGGCCGGCCAGCCCGCGCGCATGCCCTTCTGGAAGGGCGAGGGCCTCGGTCGCACGGCGAAGCTCGCGGCGCGCGTGGGCCGGCTCAAGCGGTTCGTGGCCGCGAGTCTCAACGACCCCGCGCTGCCCGGCCTCCTCGCCACACGTTACGGGTGCGATCCGAACGCCGCGTCCGCGATCACGGCGGCCGTGCGTCGCGAGGCCTCCGAGTCCCCCGGAGTCGCCTCGGACCTCCACGTCGTCTTCGAGACGTTTCCGAACGACCTCGGGGACCCCTGCGTCCTCGTGCGCTCTGTCTTCGGCCGCGGCGTCAATCTGCCCTGGTCGCTCGCGCTCGCGAGCGTGCTCAACGAGGAGACCGGCGTGCAGGCGGAAGCCGTCGCGACCGACGACGGAATCCTCCTGCGCCTCCCGCGCGCCGAGCGCGAGATCCCGCTCGAACGCCTCGCCCGACTCACGGCCGCCGAGGCCCGCGAGCGCTTGCTCGCCGAGCTCCCGAACTCGGCCCTCTTCGGGGCGCGCTTCCGGGAGAACGCCCAGCGCGCGCTGCTTCTCCCGCGCGCACGGTCGGGCCGCCGCACGCCTTTCTGGCTGCAGCGCCTCCGCGCAAAGGACCTCCTCCAGACGACGCGGCAGCTCCCGGATTTCCCCATCGTCGCCGAGACGTACCGGGATTGCCTGAAGGACCAGTGGGAGACGGATCGTCTGTTCCGTCTGCTCGACGACCTCCAGTCCGGCGCCGTCGCCCGCTCGGTGGACGTGAGGAAGTTCCCGTCTCCCGCCGCGCAGGGGCTCCTCTTCACGTTCGTGATGGCCTACATGTACGAATGGGACGCCCCGAAGGCCGAGCGCGGCCTGCACGCGCTCGCGATGAACCGCGAGCTCCTCGGCGAGGTGCTCGGCGAGACGCTGCCCGACACGCTCCGTCCCGAGGCGGCGGATGCCGCCCGCGCCGAGGCCTCGCATCTCGTCGCGGGCCGTCTGGCCCGCACCGCGGACGAGCTCCTGCTGCTCTTTCAGGAGCTCGGAGATCTGACGCGGGATGAGATTCGAGAAAGATCTGCTGAAGAGGGGAGCGAATGGCTCGACGAGCTGGCGGGTCGCGCAAGTGTCACGAAGATTTTCTTAGAAGGTGAAGGGCGCTGGATCGCCGCGGAAGAGGCGGACCTGTGGTCCACCGCCCTTGGCCGCTCCCCCGCGCGAGAGGGTCTTCAGCAAATCGTCCTTCGGTTCTTTGCGACCCGAGGTCCGACAACGGTGGAGGATTTCGTTCGACGGTATGGAGTCGATGCCGCCCGTGTCGAGGAGGCGCTCGAGGCGCTTCGGCTCGACGCGCTCGTCGTGCGCGGACGATTCGGAGGGGGCGACGGGCCGCCGCGCTGGGCGGGCGCGCGCCTCGCCGAAAGCGTCCGCCGCAAGTCGCTGGCGCTCCTGCGCGGCGAGATCCGTCCCGTGCCCGTCTCGGCGTGGCGCGCCTTCGTCGCGAGGCGGCAGGGCCTCTCCCTCGGCGCCCGCTTCTCGGGAGAACATGCGGCCGAGCACGCACTGGCCCTCCTCCGGGGACTCCCTCTTCCGGCCCTCTCCGTGGAGACGTCGATCCTCCCCGCGCGTCTCGCCGCGCCCGAGCCCGACGCGCTCGACGTTCTCGCCGCGCGGGGCCTCCTCGTGTGGCGCGCTCACGGGGTGAAGGACCCGCGCGCCGCGCGCCTGACGCTGTTCTTCCGCGGCGAGGGCGCGGTGCTGCTGCCACCCGGGCCTCCCGCGCTCGACGGTCTCTCCCCCATGGCGCGCGATCTGTACGGAAAACTCGCCGTCGCGGGAGCGTCTTTCCTCGGGGACCTCGTCGCGAGAGGCGAAAACGGAGCCGGGGAAACGCTCCGGAAGGCTCTCGTGGAGCTCGTCCTGGCGGGTCTCGTGACGGGAGACGGCATCCAGGGTTTCCGGGAGATTCTCCTGAGAAGGCGCCGCGTGGGCGCAGGCGCGGGCGCGGTGGCGGATCGCCTTGGCCCTTCTCGCCGCGCACCGCGCTCTCTTCCCTTTCTAAGAAGATCTGCCTCTTCTTTTTCTTCTCTCCCGTCTGGCCGGTGGTCGCTCCTCGACTCCCCCGGTGTCTTCGGCGAATCGTTGCGCCCGGACGAGCGGGCCGAGGCCTGGGCGAGGATCCTCCTCGCGCGTTGGGGCGTCGTCTCGAGGGCCCAGCTCGAGTTCGAGGACCCGGCGGCCGTCCGCTGGACGGACGTCGCGTCGGCGCTCGCCCGCATGGAGATGCGCGGGGACCTCCGGCGTGGCACGTTCGTGGAGGGGTATGGCCCGCTGCAGTACGCCGAGGAGGAAACGGTCGATGCGCTCCGCGCCCTCGCGCGCCCGGACGACGGCGAGTCGGCGCTCGCCGTGGCGGGTGGAGGCGATCCGGTCCTCGCGGGCCTCGAGCCGTCGCCCTCCCGCGATTCCTTCGTGGTCCTTTCCGCCGGGGAGCCCGTTCTCCGTTTCGGGGTCGGCGGCGCGTTCACCCTCGCGCCCGGGACCCCCGACCGGACGCTCCGCGCGGGGCTTGCCGCGCTGCAGGATCTCCTCAGGAGAGCCCGGGACCCCCTCGGCCGGCCGCGCCGTCTCCGTCTCGCCGCCCCGGGTTCCCCGCTGGCGCCCCTCCTGGAACAGCTCGGATTCGTCCGGGACCTCGGGTCCTACGTCTGGCGCGCGCTGTGACCTCCGGCACCCGCAACTTGAGATTGAGATAGGCTTCAGACGAACTTCACATCTCCTGCACCAAGGGGTGACGATCATTCAGCCGTTCGAAGGAGGATTCTCGATGTCGCGATCGTTCCGTTCTCTCGTGACTCTCACAGCGGTCCTGTCCCTTGCTCTGGCGTGGCCCGCCGCGCCGCTCCTCGCGCAGAGCAGCGCGGGATCCATCTCGGGCACCGTGGCGGACGCCGCGGGAGGGCCCCTCCCCGGCGCGAGCGTGATCGCGAAAAACGCGAAGACGGGGGCCACGCGAACGACCGTCTCCAACGCCTCGGGTGCCTTCACGTTCCCGCTCCTCGCCGTCGGCGTCTACAGCGTCACCGCGGACCTCTCCGGCTTCAGCTCCGCGACGAAATCCGGCGTCGAGCTGAACGTCGGCGGGGACGTCACGCTTAAGTTCGTGCTCGCGCTCTCGAGCGTGACGACGGCCGTGACCGTGACCGAGGAAGCGCCTCTCATCGAGACGACGCGCACGCAGCAAAGCGACGTCGTGAACGAGAACTACATCGCGAACCTTCCCACGAACGGACGCAACTTCATCGACTTCGTTCTCACGACACCGGGCGTCACGAAAGACCCGCGTCTCGGCGACATCAGCTTCGCCGGCCAGCGCGGCACGCTGAACAGCCTCGTCATCGACGGCGCCGACAACAACAACACGTTCTTCGGCCAGGCCCTCGGCCGCACCGGCTCGGGCCGCGCGCCGTACCAGTTCAGCCAGGACGCCGTGAAGGAGTTCCAGGTCAACCGGAACGCCTACACGGCCGAATACGGCCGGGCGGGCGGCGCGGTCATCAACGTCGTGACGAAGTCGGGCACGAACGAGTTCCACGGGAGCGTGTTCGAATTCTTCCGCGACAAAGGCATGAACGCGAACGACTACATCAACGTGATCAACGGCCGCGACAAGAGCAACTATCACTACAACCAGTTCGGTGCGAGCCTCGGCGGCCCGATCCTCAAGGACCGGCTCTTCTTCTTCGCGAACTACGACGGCCAGCGCAACACGAACGGGCAGCCCATCATCCTCTCCACGGCTGGTCTCCCGACGGACGCGAACACGACGGCCGGACTCGCGAAGCTGACTCCGCTCACCGGCCCCTACGACCGCGGCCAGAACCAGGACGTCTTCCTCGCCAAGGCGGACTACGACGCGGGTTCCTCGGCGCACGTTTCCGTGCGCTACAACCGCCAGCGTTTCACGGGCTCGAACAACGAGAACGGCGGCACGACGCAGTCGGCCACGCACTCGGGCAACTCGCTCGTGAACACGGACACGGCCACGGCCTCCGTGACGAATTCCTTCGGCTCGTCGCTCTTCAACGAGCTGCGCGGCCAGTACGCGAAGGACTCCGAGCCCGGCCTCGCGAACAGCGCGGACCCCGAGTCGATCATCCAGGACGTCGGAAACTTCTCCTTCACGATCGGGCGGAACAACTTCAGCCCGCGCGAGACGACGATCACGCGCTATCAGGTCGCCGACGCCGTGACGTTCCTGTTCGGAAACCACGCCGTGAAGGGCGGTTTCGACTTCAACCGCGACCTCATCCTGAACTGGTTCCCGGGACTCTTCTCCGGCCAGTACACGTTCAACTCGGTCGCGTCGTACAACCTCGGGCAGCCCATCCGGTTCGTTCAAAACTTCCCGGGCGTCGGCACGAGCGGTCCCTACACGAATCCCGACCTCTCGGAGATCGCCCTCTTCCTGCAGGATGAATGGCGCCCGACGCCGAGCCTCACGGTCAACCTCGGCGTGCGGTACGACAAGCAGGGCATCGCGCAACCCACGGTCAGGAACCCCGACGCGCAGCTCCTCGCGGCCGGCATCGACACGAGCGTCGTTCCGGAGGACACGAACAACGTCGGCGTCCGCCTCGGATTCGCCTGGACGCCGAAGGGCCAGGACTCCACGGTCGTCCGCGGCGGCTACGGCATGTTTTACGGCCGCACGCCTTCGATCATGATCGGCACGGCGATGTCGAACAACGGCATCAACGTGCAGGGGATCACGTTCCAGGGTGCCCAGATGCCGGTCTACCCGAACATCTTTCCGTCCATTCCGACGGGCGTCGCGGTGCCCAAGCTGACGATCCTCGTGTTCGACCCGAAGTTCGAGAACCCGCTCGTTCATCAGGCGAGCCTCGGCATCGAGCACGCCATGTCGAACGACTTCTCGGTCGGCTTCTCCTACCTCTACGTCAAGGGCACGAACCTCCAGCGCTCGGCGGACATCAACGTCGGTTCACCCTCCGTCGTCAATTTCACGGACGCCGCCGGGAACGTCTATCCCATCACGCGGTATGGCACTGACCGCCCCTTCGCGAACTTCGGGCGCGTCATCCAGTTCCAGAGCACGGCGGAATCCAACTACAACGGCGTCACGCTCGAGTTCAACAAACGCTTCTCGAACAACTGGCAGGCGCGCATCGCCTACACCTTCGGCAAGGTCCTCGACACGAAACCCGACGCCACCTCGGTCGTCCCGGGCGTCGGCGACGACGGAAAGCAGGCCTCCGACCCGAAGAACTTCCAGGCCGACTACGCCGTGGGCAACGCCGACCAGACCCATCGCCTCGTCCTCTCGGCCTACTGGAGCCTCCCGTATTACCGGAACGCAGATGGCCTGGAGCAGGCGCTCTTCGGGGGATGGTCGCTCTCGGGAATCGTCACGCTCGCGAGCGGGCAGCCCTACACGGCAATTCTCGCGCCGCTCACGGACATCAACAACGACGGCAACGTTCAAAACGACCGCGCGCCGGGATTTGCCCGCAACTCGTACAACTATCCGGTGTTCTTCTCGGTCGACCCGCGCATCACGAAGGACGTCCCGATCGGGGCCGTGACGCTCCAGGTCATCCTCGAGGCCTTCAACGTGTTCAATCGTTCGAACGTCGTCGGCGTGAACCAGGGCTACTACTCCGTGAACGGAACGACTCTCACGAGGCTCTCCGCGTTCGGCACGCCGACCTCCTCGGCCGGCCCGCGCATCCTCCAGCTCGCGGCGAAGGTCATCTTCTGAGGAGCGCGAGCACTCTCTCGTAGTCTTCCGGGAGATGGGCCTCGACGTCGAGGCCCATCTCCGGAATCTCGATCCGCTCGGCGTGGAGCAGCGGGCGCGTCAGCCGCGCGAGCGCCTCGCGCAAGGCGCGGTCGCGCACGCCGTGCCAGCGGCTGGCGCCACCATAGAAGTCGTCGCCCACGATCGGGTGGCCCGTCGCGGAAAGGTGGACGCGAATCTGGTGCGTGCGTCCGGTCTCGGGATGGAGCTCGAGGTCGGCGACCGACGAAAATCGCCGCAGCGTCGCGTAGCGCGTCACGGACGGCTTGCCGCCGGCCCAAACGCGCATCTTGCGTCCGTCCTTCGGATCGCGCCCGAGCGCGTGGTCGATCGCCCCTTTCGCGGGCACGGGATGGCCCCAGACGAGCGCGCGGTATGTCTTCCGGGCGCGGCGCTCCTGGAAGGAGAGGCTGAGCGCACGATGGGCGGCGGGGGTTTTCGCGAAGAGGACGACGCCCGACGTTCCCGCGTCGAGGCGGTGCACGAGAAGCGGGAGAGGATCCGGAGGGATCACGCCGCAGGCCCGGAGCAGACGACGCACGGCATCCTCCGCCGACTTGCCTTCCTTCGAAGACGTCGCCATCGAGACGCCCGGGGGCTTGTCGAGCGCCAGGACCTCGTCGCTCTCGAAGAGGATCACCGCCGGTCGGCCGTCAGTCCACGTTCGTCATGACGACGCGGGATTCCGCGTAGGTGACGCGCGACGCATAGCGGCGCCTCTTCACGACCTTCGTCTCGACGAGCACCGTGCGACCGGCGGCGAGGTCGTCGGGAACGGAAGAGTCCTTCGCGACGCGGTACCTCACGAGCGTCCCGGCCGGGGTCTTCACGGTGAGCGATTTCCCCTTCTCATAGCCCGTCACCGTCGAGGCGGCCCCCCTTGTGAGCGAGACGGGCTTGCCCGGGACGACGCCGAGTTTCAGGCGGACGCTGCCGGCCGCGGGCGCCGCGACGGCCGGCGGCGCGGACACCGTCGGACCATCGTCGGACGCCGGGGCGACGCCGGGCGTTTCCGTCGCCTGGGCCGGCGTCGGCACGGGCTCCTGCGCGAGAAGCGGCCCCGCCACCGCCAGGAGGAAGACGAAAACGCCTCCGGAACGCCGCATGGGCCCGCCTTCGCTCAGCGGACCGGCGACTGTGCGGCGGAGAACTTGGACTTCGGGGGCGCCTTCGGAGGCCTCTGCCTCGAGACGCGGTCCGCGCTCTTTCCGTCGGAGGACTTCTCGAGGGGAATCCTGAGGACGACCTTGTCGCCGGCCGCGAGGCCGTCGTACACGGACGCCTTCGCCGCGAGCCTCACCGTGCGCTTGACCCCGTCGTTCTCCACGATGGTGATCGAGACGCCCTTTGCGTAAGCCTTCACCGTTCCCCGGACGGACAGGTATGCCGCCTTCACCTCCGTCGGGCCACTCGGCCCCGGAGGCGGGGCCGGACCAGCCGGCACCACGGCGAGACCGGAGGCGGGCGCGGCCTGCGCGCCCTTCGAGGTCGCGTCCGCGCCGGGCGTGGGTTTCCCCGCGGACGGATCCACCGGGCCGCGATTCGTCCGAACGTATCCCTCGGAGTCCGTCGGCATCGAACCGCTCGGCCGCGCGACGCCTTCCTTGTTCGGCTGATCCGGAAGGGACGGGACGACCACGTGCTGTTCGACGGGCGTCGGCACCTGCTGGGCGGTCGCCGGGACGCCGGCGACGGCCGCGACGGCGAGAACGGCGGCAAGGGTGAGCTTCATGCGCGAATTGTAGTCTTCGGGCAGGAGTCCCCACGCGGGTCTCACATCGCCTCGCTCGGGACGGACTCGCCGCTGGCGGGTCGCAGGAGATCCACGGGAATCGGCCCTTCGGCCACGGACACGCGGTCCCGGCCCTGGGCTTTCGCACGATAGAGCGCGGCGTCGGCGACCCGGAGCAGAGCCCCGGCCGAGGGCGTCGGCCCGCTGCCCGGCTCGTGCACCGCGAGTCCGATCGAAACCGTCGTGCCGCCTTCCGCGCCCGACACGCGCATGTGGCCGACGGCTTCGCGAATCCGCTCGCAGCAGCGGATGGCCTCGTCGCGCGAGATTTCGGGGAGCAGGAGGACGAATTCCTCCCCACCGAAGCGCACCGCGAGGTCGGTCGCGCGCACGGACTCGGAAAGCCTCTCGCCCATCGCGATGAGGAGTCGGTCTCCGGCGAGGTGCCCGAACCTGTCGTTGAAGTCCTTGAAGCGGTCGAGGTCGAGCACGGCAAGCGCGACCGCGCGATTTGAGCGCCGGCTCCGCGCGAGCTCGAGAGCGATCCGGTCGAAGAGACCCGTCCGGTTCGGAAGACCCGTCAGCGGGTCCGTGGCGGCCGCCACGCGCAGCCGCGCCATGCGATCGGCGACGACCGAGAGGAAAAGGACGGAGAACACGAGGAAAGCGCCGCCCACGTATTGCGTTCTCACCCCCGACGGGATGAGGCCGAAGTCCTGAGCCATGTCGCGGAGTGTCGCCACGAAGATGAACCCGAAACCGACCAGGACCGTGACGGCGTAGGGCGCCCGGCGGCGCACCTTGCGCACGAGCACGGCCACCACGCGGATTCCCGAGGCGATCACCGTCGCATAGCAGAGTGGCAGCACGCGGTAGAGATCGTCGACCCGCGGGAGCGCGAACGCCACGAGCATGCCGGCGAACTGGAGCGCGAGAACGAACCGCATCCATTTCAGCAGGGTCAGGACGAAGAAATAGTGAAAGAAGAGGACGAAAAGCATGGAGAGCGCGAACGCGAGCGCCACGTTTGCCCGGAAGATGAAGGACAGGGACACGCCGAGGCGCGACCAGAGCGAAAGCCACGAGACGAAGTACGCGGCGACGCCCGCGGTCAGAAGGAAGAACAGCAGGAATTCGCGCTGCCGCCGGTCGCGGAGGAAGACGAAGAGCGCGAAGAGGCCGAGCGAGAAGATGGCCGCGGCCACGAGGGCGAGAGGCGCCTCGAACATCGTGCGTCGCCAGAACGCGCCGGAGAGGGAGTCGAGATAAGGCGCCGCCGTCAGGCCTCCGCCCCGCGGACCCGCGTTGTAGACGCGGATCGCGAGCACGTGCGGACCCTCGGCGCTCGTGATCGTCGCCGGGAGCTCGTAGAGGCGCGCTTGCAGCGTGCCCTTGTCGTACGCGGGGGGAAAGGCGCCGGTCCCGCCGACCCTCACGCCGTCGAGAAACGTCTCGTCGACGTCCCGGATCTGAGAGCAGGTGAAGGCGAGGGGCCGCGTCCTGGCGGCCGGCGACAGCGAGAACCGGAAGCGATACCAGGCGTAGCCGTGCTCGGGAACCCCCGCCTTCTGCCAGGATCCCGGCACGCGGATGGGACGCCAGTCGAGGAGGTCGAGTCCCGCGATGCCTCCCGGCGAGTCCCCGAGGGCGAACTCCGCGACGGACGAGAGGTCCGCGCGCAGACCATCGACCGCCAGCGGCGCGGCCTCCGGGCGCGCCGGAAGAGCAACAGCCATTGCCACCAACAGAAACCCAAATTGCCGACGCACGACGAGCAATCCTCTCGCGAACGAGGCGCCCGAAGCAAACCGCGGTCCGGCTCGCGCGATTACGCGGTCTCCGGCGTGCGCGGCCGGGCGCGTCGATCGGGGAACCGTGACGTCACGGCGAGATTGACCAGGGCGAGCGCGAGAAGCACGGCGAAAACGGGCAGGAGCGACTGCTCGAGCGCGAGGCGCATCTCGCGAGGGACGTGCCCCTCCGTCAGGAGCGATCCGGCCGAATCGGCGGCCGCCCCCATCCGGCGGGTCAGGCCGGTCGCGAGAATCCCACCCAGGACCCCGACGCCCAGCGACCCCCCCATGGTACGGAAGAAAGGCACGAGGCTCGTGGCGACGCCCCGGCGATGCTCTTCGACGACGTTCTGGATCGCGAGCACCTGGGAAAGCGACGACGGGCCGAGCCCCGCTCCGATCAGGCCGCACGCCGCGCTGATCGCGGCCACGGGGGCGTCGAATCGCGCCGCCACGAGGAGCCCCACGAAGCCCGCGAGGATCAGGAGGGCGCCCGCCCGGGCGGTCGCCCGGAAGCCGAAGCGAACGATGATCCGCGCCGCGACCGCCGCCGAGAGCGCCCAGAAGAGGACTAGCGGCGTGATGACCGCGCCGGCCGCCCCCGCGGTGCCGCCTCGCGCGCCCTGCACGAAGAGCGGCACGAATGTATCGACCCCGTAAATCGTCGTTCCGAGGAGGATGCCGCCAACGTACGGGGCCGCCGTGTCGGCGTGCCGGAAGAGCTCCGGCGGAATGAGAGGGTGCTTGCGCCCGGCTTGCAGCCGCGCGAAGAGGCCGAGCAGGGCGAAACCCAGGACCCCGAGGAAGAGGCGCGCCCCGGTCCCGAGAGCCCCCGCTCCGGTTCGCTGGAGAACCGCGAAGAGCAGCGCTCCAATCCCGAGAGCCAGAGTGACCGCGCCCGTGACGTCGAGCGGGTCGGACCCGGGTTCGCGCGACTCGATCATCTTCGTCGCGACGAGGAAAAGGGCGACGAGCCCGAGCGGCACGTTGATCGTGAAGATGGACCGCCATCCGAAATTCACCGTCAGGAAGGCGCCTAGGAGCGGGCCCACGAGGCTCGCGAACCCCCAGACGCCGCTGAAGAACGCCTGCACCCGCGCGCGTTCTTCGAGCGAATAGAGGTCACCGGTGACCGTGAGCGCGATCGGAATGAGGCCGCCCGCGCCCAGGCCCTGGAGGCCGCGCGCGACGATGAGCTGCGGCATCGACCGGGCCAGCGCGCACGCCACCGCCCCGAGCAGGAACACGAGCGTCGCGCCCATGAGAATGCGGCGCCTCCCGTAGATGTCGGCGAGCCGGCCGTAGATCGGCATCGTGATGGTGGACGCGAGGAGGTAGATCGAGAAGACCCATGTATAGAGAGGCAGTCCGTGGAGCTCGCCGATGATCGTCGGCATCGCCGTCGACACGACCGTGGACTCGAACGACGAAAGAGCCGTGACGAGAAGCAGGGCGATCGTGACGGCGCGACGCCGCGCGGGGTCGAAACGGGGCGCGGCGGAGGCCGACATCGACCGGCGAGAGTATCAGCGCCTCCGCGCTCTAGAATCCCGTTCCGGAGGCGCGGATGGAAATCAAGGGCCGGGTTGTTCTCATCACGGGTGCCGGGCGCGGCATCGGCCGCGCGCTGGCTCACGCCTTCGCGGCGGCGGGGGCGAAGGTCGCTCTCCTCGGGAAGACGAAGAAGAACCTGCTGGAGGTCCAGAGGGAGCTGAAGGACTCCGGCGCCCCGACCGTCGTCCTCGCGGCGGACGTCTCGGACGAGGGCGTGGTCTCGCGCGCCGTCGCCGCCACCGAGCAGCAGCTCGGGCCGGTGGACGTCCTCGTGAACAACGCGGGCATCTTCGCGTTGGCGCCCGTCGAGAAGATGGACGCGCTTGTTTTCGACCGCATGCTCGCCGTCAACCTGCGCGGGCCCTTCCTCATGTCCCGCGCCGTGCTGCCCGGGATGAAATCCCGCAAGCGCGGGCACATCGTGAACATCTCGTCGACGGCGGGCCGGCGCGGGTTCGCGGGAGGCGGTGCGTACTGCGCGTCGAAGTTCGGGCTCGCGGGCCTCACCGAGGCGATGCGGTACGAAGCCCGCGCCTCGAACGTGCGAGTGACGTGCGTCTACCCGTCCACGGTGAACACGGACTTCGTGAAGAAGGCGGGCATGGACCTCGCGCCCGAACGTGCGATCCAGCCCGAGGACGTCGCGAACGCGGTCGTGTCGCTCGTGGCGATGGACGACCGCGCGATGACGACGGCCCTCGAGATCTGGCAGACGAATCCGTGAAGCCTTTGGACGCGCCGCCGAGGCCGCACACGCCCTCGGCGGCTCCCCACGCGAAGGGCACGTCCCAGCCCCGCCCCCGCCATCACCACGTGGAAGCGCACTTCTCGGGCTCCGAGACCGTGCGGGACGTCGTGCTCGGGATGTCCGACGGCCTCACGGTCCCGTTCGCCCTCGCGGCGGGCCTTTCCGGCGCGGTCGCGAGCTCGCGCGTGATCGTCGTGGCGGGCGTCGCCGAGCTGGCCGCGGGCGCGATCGCCATGGGCCTCGGCGGATACCTTGCCGCCAAGAGCGAGACCGACACGTGGCACAGCGAGCTGAAACGCGAGTACGAAGAGGTGAAGGACGTTCCCGCGGAAGAGCAGGAAGAAGTCCGCAAGGTCTTTCGCGCATGGGGCCTCGAGGGTGCCACGCTGGAGGCGGCGACGCACGCCATCTGCGCGGATCACGATCGCTGGGTGGACTTCATGATGCGCGAGGAGCTCAACCTCTCGGAGCCCGATCCAAAGCGGGCCCGCGTCTCGGCGCTCACGATCGGCGGGTCGTACGTGGCCGGCGGCGCGATTCCGCTGGCCCCCTATCTCTTCGGGATGCCCGTGACCAAGGCCCTCGCAGCCTCGGTCGTCGTCACCCTCCTCGCGCTGGCCGTCTTCGGGGCGTGGAAGGGCAAGCTCACGGGCCGTCCGCTCGTCGGCGAGGCGCTGCGCACCGTTCTCGTCGGGGCCTTCGCGTCCGGAGCGGCGTATACGCTGGCCCGGTTGATCTCCGGCTGAACCGCGGGGCCGGAGCCCGGGGGCTGAGACCCAGAATCAACGGGTGATCCGTTTGCACCATTGAGGCCGGACCCGTCTGCCCGCACTCTGGCGCGCACCCGAAGGGCCCGTTCCGAGAGCCTTTCTTGGTCATTCCTTTGGAGAAGGCGAGGCCACGATGCCGAAACGAGATATCACGATCGCCATGGTTGGCGCGGGCGGCGACGGAATCGTCACGATGGGCGACGTCCTCTCGCAGGCCGCCGCGCGCGACGGGCTCAACGTCCTGAAGACGGAGGCCTACGGCCCGCAGATCCGGGGCGGCGAATCCTCCTGCGTCGTCCGCCTCAGCGCGGACCCGATCTACGAATCCGGCGACGGCGTGGACGCCCTCATCGTCTTCAGCTGGGCCGACTTCAGCCGTTTCAAAGGCGAGTGCACTCCCGCGAAGAACGCCGTCGTCCTTTCGGACGAGGCCGATCCCGTCGCGCGCACCCCCGAGGACCTCGGACTCGGCGCGGATGCGGTCTGGATCAAATTGCCGTTCGGGAAGCTGTCCACGGATTCGGGCGCGAAGGGATCGAAGAATCTCGTGGGCCTGGGCGTTCTCACGGCTCTTTTCGACCTGCCCGTCGACACGCTGCGCCGCGCGGTGGTCTCCCGCTTCGGGCGGAAGAAAGCGGCCGTCGGCGAAAGCGCCCTGAAGGCGTTCGAAGCCGGCTTCCTCCTCGGCCAGACGCTCCCCCCGATGCCGGAGCGCCGGCTCGGCTTCACGCCGGGACCCGCCAAGCTCATCATGTCGGGCAACGAAGCGACGGCGATCGGCGCCCTGCACGCGGGCTGTCGCTACTTCGCGGGCTACCCCATCACGCCTTCCACCGAAATCCTCATGTTCCTCGATGAGTGGCTTCCGAAGATGGGCGGCTCGCTCTCACAGACGGAGGACGAGCTCTCCGCCATCGGCGCCGTCCTCGGCGCGTCTTTCGCGGGGGAGAAGGCGATGACCGCCACCTCCGGCCCCGGGCTCTCGCTCATGACCGAGATGCTCGGCCTCGCGTCGATGGCCGAGCTCCCCTGTGTCATCGTGAACGTGCAGCGTGGGGGCCCGTCCACGGGCCTTCCCACGGCGAGCGAGCAGTCGGACCTCTTCCAGGCGGTCTACGGCGGGCACGGCGACGCGCCGCGCGTCGTGATGGCCCCCTCGGACGTGGAAGACTGCTTCCACACGACCGTCGACGCCTTCAACATCGCCGAGGAGTATCAGATCCCTGTCATCGTCCTCTCCGACCAGCTCGTCGCGCAGCGGCGGGAGACCTTCGACCCGGCGTCCCTGGTCCACGCCGTGCGCGAGCGGCGCCTTCCGTCCCCAGAGGAGCTCACCGACTACCACCGCTACCGGGAGACGCCCGACGGCGTCTCGCCGATGGCCCGCCCGGGCGTCAAGGGCGGGATCTACCAGACGAACGGCCTCGAGCACGACGAAAAGGGCAGCCCCGGCTCCGGGTTTCTCCTCCACGAGAAGATGAACGCGAAGCGCTACCGCAAGCTCCGCCCCATCCGGGACGCCTACACCTTCCACCGGCGTTACGGCCCGGAGGACGCGGACATTGGCATCCTGTGCTGGGGCTCTTCGAAGGGGGTCGTGCGCGAGGCCGTGCAGCGCGCGAATGCGCGCGGCCAGAAGGTCGCCGCCTTCGTGCCTCAGATGATCTATCCGTTCCCGAAGAAGGAACTCGAGGCTTTCCTGAAAAGCGTCAAGCACATCCTCGTCGTCGAGCTCTCGTACGCGGCGCAGTTCTACAAATACCTCCGCACGTTCGTCGACCTGCCCGCCGAGCGCACGCACGTCTACAAGAGGTCGGGCGGCAAGCACCTGACCGTCGCCGAAGTGGACGCGGAGATCGTCGCGCTCCTCGCGGCCGAACGCGTCTCGGAAAAGGTGTCCGCATGAACGAAGCCGCCACGCTCCCCGAGTTCAAGCCCGCCGACTACAAGACCGACCTGAAGCCCGTCTGGTGCGCCGGCTGCGGCGACTTCGGCGTCCTGACCGGCCTCTATCGCGCGCTCACGGAGTTGCAGGTCAAGCCCTGGGAGACAGTCGTGGTCTCGGGCATCGGCTGCTCGTCGCGCCTCCCCGGCTACGTCGACACGTTCGGCGTGAACAGCCTTCACGGCCGCGCCCTCCCGCTCGCGGCGGGAGTCAAGGTCGTACGCCCGGACCTCACGGTCATCGCGGTGGGCGGCGACGGCGACGGCCTCGCCATCGGCGGCAACCACTTCATGCACGCCGCGAGGCGAAACCTGGACGTCACGTACCTCATCATGGACAACGAGATCTATGGCCTCACGAAGGGCCAGGCCGCGCCCACGACCCCCACCGGCGACAAGACGAAGTCCACGCACTACGGCAACCCCGAGCCCTCGGTCGACCCCTGCGAGCTCGCGATTTCGTTCGGGGCGACGTGGGTCGGGCGGGCCTTCTCGGGCGACCTCAAGGGCACCGTCGAACTCATGGTGAAAGCCCTTTCGCACAAGGGCTTCGCGTTCCTGAACCTCATGTCTCCCTGCGTCACCTGGCGCGGCGACGACCTATTCAAGACCCTCAAGGCGAAGCAGAGGCAGCTCCCCGAGAATCACGACGCCTCGTCGCGCGCGGCGGCCCTCATCTACACGCGCGAGACGGAGTTCATGACGACGGGCGTTCTCTACGACGTTTCGGAGCCCACGCTCCTCGACCGCCTCGCGGCCGTCAAGGTGACCGCGCTCGCGGGCAAACCGCAGCCGACCGTCGCGGATATCATCCGCAGCTTCCAACCGTCGTTCTGACGGCCTTCTCTCCCTAGACTTCGGGCCGCGCGTCGCGCGGCCCTTTTCTTTTGGCTACCTCTCAGGCCGGGATCACTTCGAGGGTTCCGCGGTCCGCGTCGATCACGGCCGCGACAGGGATACCCCGGTCGAACGTGGCGAGTCTTCCCTTTCTGCTCCTGGCGAGACCCAGCAGGTAAACGTCCGTCAGCTTCTGATGGGACACCGGCGCGGTCCACCGGAAAAGACCCGCGTCGCGAAGCGAGACCTCGTCCGGCCAGAAGACGTGCCCGCCACTCGCGCAGAATTCTCCGAGGCGACGGACGATCGCTCCCCGCGTCTCGGGGCTGGCCATGTAAGCGGGGTTCGAGAGAATGCGCACGAGGCCGTTCTCGGTGATCGGGCAGGTGACCCAGCCATCCTGCCGATTGCGGCCGAACCACCGGTGCGCGGCTTCGTGGTGCACGTGATCCGGATCGAACAGCGCGACGAGGACGTTGACGTCGAGGAGGGCGACGCGCGTCACGCCTCGTCCCGGAGGCGGTTGACGAGTGCCATCGTCGGGCGAGCGCTCCCCTTCGGCCGGCGGGGGATCAGCGGAACTCCGTTGCGCACCCGCGGCGACCGTCCCGGCTCGAGCGCCTTTCGCGCCAGCTCCGACAGGATTCGACCGGCCGTGGTCGAGCGATTGGCCGCGATCTCCTTAGCCGCCTGCAGCACGTCGTCGTCGATCTCGAGCGTCGTCCTCATGCGGGTATCATCACGCATCACGCATCAGATGTAAAGCGTGAAGAGGAGAGCGAGCCGCCTCAACGCCCCCGCATTTCGTAGACGAAGCCCATGCCGGGCGTCTTCTTCGCCTCGAGCTCGGCACGGAAGGCGCGGGCGGCGTCCACGTCCGGGAATTCGCCCACGACGACGCGGTACCAAACGCCCTTGTCCCCGAGATCCACCTCGACGGCGCGCGCGGGCGCCCCCAGCGCCGCGCCAAGCTTCCGGGCCTCCTTCGCCGCGCTCTCGCGGTCCTTCGTCGAGGAGAAGTGGATGACGTAAACGGCGGGCTTCCCGGCCCAGTCGGGCGTCAACAGGAGGGCCGCGCGGCCCTTCGGGACGGGGACGGACGCCTTCGCCGCCGGAGCCGCCGGCTTCGCGGCGGACGTGGGCGCGGGCGTCGGGATCGGCAGGGGCGCCGGCGTCGCGACGGGAACCTCCTCGGGCTTCTTGCTCGCGATCGGCGCGACACTCTTCACGATCTCGTTCTTGAAGACGTACTCGCGCACGGCCCACGCGAGAACCGCTGCGACCGCAAGGACGAGCGCGATGGCCACGAGCCAGCCTCTCCCGCCCGAACGAGGGGGTGGCGAGGGGAGAGGATCCGCCGCCTTGAAGTGGAATTCCTCCATCGCAGGCTGCGCGTTGTCCTCGAACAGCTCGCGCACGGGCGGCATCTCGGCAAGGGGGGCCGGAAGGGGGTCGGCGGGCACCTCCGAGGGCTCCGGCTCCCGGGGATGCACGAGCGGGATCGACGGGATCGCCGACCGGAACGGCACGTCCTCGGGCTGAATCGGCAGGTCATTCTCCCAGTTCAGATCCGAACGGGACGCCAGGTCCTGGAAGGGGTCGTCGGCGGTCGCCGGCTTCGCCGAAGGCGGCGGCGATCCCGGCGCTGCGCGCGCGGTGGTCGCCGGCCGGGCGGGAAAAACGGGCATGTGCGGCGGCGCGGGCTCCGAAACGGGGATCCCCGCCCCCTCCCGCTCGAGCTGGAGGCGTGCACGCCTCACGAGGACGTCCAGCGGTGCCGCCTCGAATCCCTGCTTCACCTTCGCCAGCTCCTCTGCGACCACGCTCCGCGCCGCCTTGAACAGCACGGCCGGATCCGCCGAAACGGACTTGGCGAGCTCGCGCACGACGTCCGTCACCGACGGAAGCATCCTCTTTTTGGACTCGGGGTCGCGCGGAAAACCGGTGTCGAGCGGGCTCATGCCGACAACGGCTCCCAGTCTCCTTCGGGCGCATCCAGCGCGATGGCGAGGCCGCCATTCGAGCCCGCGAAGACCGGATCGTCCACGGTGCGCACCCGGCCTCCGCCGATCTCGGCAAGCGACTTCTCGAGCGCGGCCGCGAAACCGGGTAGCTGCGAACCGCCGCCCGCGAGGACGATGTTGCGCTGCACCTTTTCCTGATATTCCGGCTCGACCTTCGAGAGGAGGTCGAGCATCGTCTCGGCGATGGGCCCGACGATGCTCTCGCAGGCCTTCTTCATCTCGGCCGTGATGTCGACGTCTGCCGGCTTCCCTTTCACGGGGAACCGCACGATGACGGGACCCGGCGGGCTCCCGACGAAGCTGTGCTTCTCTTTCCACTCGCGCACCATGTGGATCGAGAAACGGCCGTCGGGGCTCTTCGCCTTCACGAGCGTCATGAGCTGCTCGTCGATGGAGTCGCCCCCGTGCGTGAGCGTGCGCTGATCGTCTTCGGTCGGGTAGTGGCCATTCATGACGCAGAAGTCCGTGGTGCCCGCGCCGATGTCGATGACCATCGTGTGGAGCAGCGCGTCCATTCCGTACGCCACGGCGAACGGCTCGGACACGATGAGAAGGGCGTCCGCGATGCCCTTCACCGCCGCGCGCAGGTGCTGCCGCGAGACGCGCAGCGCCTCGGCCGGCACGCCGACGACGGCGTGCACGGACTGGCCCTCCTTCCGGCCGGCCAGGGAGATGAGGTGTTTCAGAAGCTCGTGCACGGCCTCCTCGTCCTTCGCGGAGCCCTGCTTGATGAGGCCGCGCTCGAGCGGCCGGTGCAGGTCGAGCATGGGCCGGTTCTCGAGCGCCTCGGCGCCGAAGAGGATCGACTTTTTCACGACCTTGCGGGCCACCATGTCGAGGGGCCAGCCCACGTAGCTCTCCACGACGTGATGCGCGCCGTTCGAGGCCGTGATGGCGCTCCGCGACGTGCCGAGGTCGGTCCCGACGTGGAGAACGTCTTTCTTCCCGCTCATGTCAACTCCGTCTGGAGGGCGGATGGTTCCGCGCCTCCGCGTACGCGAGGATTCCGTTCGAAAGGGCCTGTGCGATCTGCTGACGATACCCGGGATCCTCGAGATGACGCGCCTCTTCGTCGTTCGACACGGTCGAGACCTCCGCGAGGATGCCCGGCATCTCCGTGGCGATGAGGACGACGAACGGCGCGCTCCTCACGCCGCGGTCCTGGAGCCGGGGCACGACGGGCCGGAGCGAGGTCACGAGGCCGCCCTGCACGGACTCGGCGAACTTCCGGGACTCGCCCTGGCGCGCGTCGGCCATGACGCCCTCCAGAAGGCGGCGAAAGTCGGCCATCGTGTAGCCCGAGGAGCGGTTCTCGTCTCCCGCGAGCTGCTGGACGTGCGGATCCGTCGTGGTGCCGAGAAAATACGTCTCGACGCCACGCTTGTCCTTCACCGAGGGGAGCGAGTTCACGTGAATCGAGACGAAGAGGTCGGACTTCCTCGCGTTCGCGAAGACCACGCGGTCCTTCAGCGACAGGGTCGAATCCGCCTCGCGCGTGAGAGACACGGCGAGCTTCTGGGCGACGAGCAGGTCGCGGAGGCGGCGCGCCACGTCGAGCGTCACGTCTTTTTCCGCGACCCCGGAAGCCGTCGCGCCCGGGTCCGACCCGCCATGCCCCGGGTCGATGACGACGGAGCGCACTTCGAGCCGGAAGAGCGAGGGCTCGAGGCCGTTCGGCGCGTTGATGACCGTCGCCGACGCCGCGAGCGCCGCGGGCGGCGCCGAGACGACGAGAACGTCCGTACGCTCGCCGCGCCCCGTGGTCAGGGCATTGATGGAGAGGAACAGGGCCAGCGGCACGACGATGAAAACGGACGTCCGGAAGAGGGCGCGGCGCACGCGGTCCGAGCGCCGGAGGCCCTTGGGGAGCCGCCCCTCGATGACGTCCACGTTCTCGCGGATCGCATCCCTGAGGATTGACTGCCGGAGTCGCTTCTCGTTGGCCATGGAACTCCGAAAAAGAGTAGCACCTGCGGCCGCGTGAGAGCGTCCCGGAACGATCAGGGGCGAGGGGTCTTCCCCCGTCCGAGCCGCTCCCCCACCTTCACCGGCCCGAGGCCGCGCGCCGGATTCCACTCCGCGGCTCTCGGCCCACCGACGAGCAGAACGACCGTCGACCCGAGCTCGAAGGCGCCGAGATCGTCTCCCGGCGCGCACGCGAGGGAGGCGACCTCGAGGCGGCCGCGCCGCGGCAGTGCGCGCCCCGCGAGCCAGCGTGGGTCCACGACGGCGCCCCCCACGTGCGTCGCCGCAACCATGACCGCGGCCACGACAAGACCCTCGGCCTCCCGCGCGCCGCGCGCGATCCAGTAGGCGCGCCGGTTCCTCACGTAGAGCCGCGGCGTCGCGGCCGTGGAGGCAGCGTTGACAGGCCAGAGCTCCCCTTCCACGCGCCCGACCGCGACGCACGCTCCCGAGAGCGGGACGTGAATGCGGTGATAGTCCTTCGGGGCGAGATAGAGCGTCTCGTAACGCGCCCCGGCGAACTCCGCGGTGAGCGGGTCGTCGTCGAGAAGCTCGGCGAGACGGTACGGCAGGCCCTTGGCCTGGATGAGCGCTCCCTCCTCCACCCGTCCCTCGGCGATCACGACCCCATCGACCGGCGAATTGATCCCGCCCGCCACGGCGGGCGCCTGCGGCCTCAGGCCCGGCCTCAGCCGCCGCGTGAAGAAATCGAGAAACGACACGTAGGCGCCGGGTTCCTTCTCCGCTTCGTCGAGGTTCGCGCCGACGGCAGCCGCGAACCGGCCGACGAGCGGGCGGCGTAAACCCACGGGCAGGCGCATCCGGGCGAGCGCTCCGACCACGAGAGAGCCCGCCTTTTTGGGATAGAGACGAAGGAGGCGATGCATTCCCGCGCGCTCACGCCACCGGCGCGAGCTTCACCGGCCGGGCGTGCCAGACCTCGCGGACGTAGTCGCGAATCGACCGGTCCGAGCTGAAGCGGCCCATGCGCGCGACGTTGAGGATCGAGGCGCTCGTCCACCAGACGACGTCGCTCCAGGCTTTGGAGGCCCGCCCCTGACACTCCACGTACGCGCGGAAGTCGGTCAGGACGAGGAAGGGGTCCTCCTCCACCAGCGAACGGACGAAGGGCCGGAAGAGGTCCGGCTCTCCCGGCGCGAAGTGGCCGGACTCGATGAGCCCGAGGACGTCGGCCAGCTCGCGGTCCGACTCGACGAGGCCGCGCGGGTGGTAACCGCGGCTCGCCCGGTCCTCCACCTCGGCCGCGGTCAGCCCGAAGAGGAAGAAGTTTTCCTCGCCGACGGCCTCGCGGATCTCCACGTTCGCGCCATCGAGCGTACCGATCGTGAGCGCGCCGTTCATGGCGAATTTCATGTTCCCGGTGCCGGACGCCTCCTTGCCCGCGGTGGAAATCTGCTCGGAGAGATCGACCGCCGGGTAGATCCGCTGGGCGTTCTTCACGTTGAAGTCGGGAATGAAGACGACGGCGAGGAGGTCCTTCGCGACGGGGTGGCGCCCGATGGTCTCTCCGATGGCGGTGGCCAGGCGGATGATCAGCTTCGCCATCTGGTAGGAGGGCGCCGCCTTCCCCGCGAAGATGAAGGTGCGCGGCGCAATGCCCGCCACGTCGCCGCGGAGGATGCGCTGATAGAGCCAGACGATGTGCAGCAGGTTGAGCTGCTGCCGCTTGTATTCGTGAATGCGCTTGCATTGCGCGTCGAAGAGCGTGTGTGGGTCGATGGTACGGCCCATCGTGCCCTCGATCCACCCGGCCAGGCGCTCCTTGTTGGCCTGCTTCACGGCGCGCCAGCGCTCCCGGAACCCCGCGTCCGAGGCGAACTTTTCCAGCCCAACCAGGCGGTCGAGGTCCGTGAGCCAGCCGTCGCCGATCGCCTCGGTGATGAGCGACGACAGGCGCGGGTTCGACTGCCCGACGAACCGCCGCGGCGTGACGCCGTTCGTGACGTTCGTGAAGCGCTCGGGCCAGAGCTCGGCAAAGTCGGAGAGGACGGTCTCGCGCAGGAGCCGCGAGTGCAGCGCCGCGACGCCGTTCACCTTCTGGCTGGCGACGGTGGCGAGGTTCGCCATGCGGATGCTCTTCTCGCCCCGCTCGTCGATGAGGCTGAGGCGCGAGAGCCGCCCGTCGTCGCCGGGAAAGCGCTCCCGCGCGTCGTTCAGGAAGCGGTGGTTGATCTCGTAGACGATCTCGAGGTGCCGGGGGAGCAGCCGGCCGAAGAGCGGGAGGGGCCACGTCTCGAGCGCCTCGGGCAGCAGCGTGTGGTTCGTGTAGTTGAACGATCGCGACGTGATGAGCCACGCTTCGCCCCAGCCCAGGCCGTGCTCGTCCATCAGGAGCCGCATCAGCTCCGGAACCGCGAGCGCCGGGTGGGTGTCGTTGAGCTGGATCACGAACTTGTCGGCGAACCGGTCGATGGTGGTCCGCTGGAGCAGCAGGCGGATGCAGTCCTGCAGGGCGCAGGAGACGAAGAAGTACTCCTGCTCGAGGCGTAGCTCCTTCCCGGCCGCGCTGGCGTCGTTCGGGTAGAGGACCTTCGTGATGTTCTCGCTGCGGATCTTCTCGTCGACCGCGCGCCAGTACTCGCCGACCTGGAACGCGTCGAGGTCGAACTCCTCTGGCGCGACGGCCGCCCAGAGGCGGAGGAAGTTGGTCGTCACCGTGCCGTAGCCCACGACCGGTGTGTCGTAGGGAACGCCGAGCACGAGGCGGGCGGGCGTCCATTTCACGCGGGGGCGGCCGGCGGCGTCCACGGCGGTCTCGGTGCGTCCGCCAAAGCCGACGGGGTGCTCGATCTCGAACCGGCGAATCTCCCACGGGTTGCCGAACCGGAGCCAGCGGTCGGTGCGCTCCCGCTGCCAGCCGCCCTGGATCTCCTGGTCGAAGATGCCGAACTCGTAGCGGATGCCGTGGCCGATGGCCGGGAAGTCGAGCGTCGCCAGCGAGTCCATGAAGCACGCCGCGAGGCGCCCCAAGCCGCCGTTGCCGAGGCCGGGCTCCTCTTCGTGCTCGATCAGCTCGTCGAGGTTGAGTCCCAGCGACTCCATGGCCTGGCGCGCCGGACCCTCGATGCCGAGGTTGAAGAGGTTATTGCCGAGCTGCGGCCCCATCAGGTACTCGGCGGAGAGGTAGATGACCGTGCGGTGCTGCCCTTCGAGATAGGTGCGCGCGGAGCGGATCCACCGGTGCAGGATGCGGTCGCGCACCGCGCGGGCGAGCGCGAGGTAGTGATCGTTTCGCGTCGCGACGCCCGGGAACTTCGCGACTTCGAAGAAGAGCTTTTCGACGAACGACTTGCTGATCGCCGCGGCGTCGAGGCCGAGCACCACGTCGTCCGCGTTGATGTCCTTCGCCTGGCGGCTGGAGATCATGGCGAATGATCCCTCAGGCCTTCTTCTTGAACTCTTCGGTCGCCTCGACGAGCGCGCTCGAGATACCGGGCTCGTCCGCCGCGTGGCCCGCCGCGGGCACGACCACGAGCCGCGCCTCGGGCCAGGCCGCCGCGAGGTCCCACGCGGACTCCATCGGGCAGACGAGGTCGTAGCGGCCCTGCACGATGACGCCCGGCAGCGTGCGCAGGCGCCATGCGTCCTTCAGGAGCTGGTCGTCGCTCTCGAGGAATGTCCCGTTGATGAAGTAATGGGCCTCGATGCGCGCGAGCGCGATCTCGCGCTGGAGGTCCTCCTCGTCGGGAGCCTTCGTGTCGGCGACGAGGTGGCTCGCCGTTCCCTCGAAGGCGTTCCACGCGAGCGCGGCCGCCGTTCGCTCCTCCTCATCCTCCGACGTGAGCCGCCGGTGATACGCGCGCACGATGGACCCGCGCTCGCGCATCGACAGGGGCGCCACGAAGGCCTCCCACGCATCGGGCCAGATGCGGCGCACGCCGTCCGCGAAGCTCCACTCGATCTCCGACTTCCGGGCGAGGAAGATCCCACGGAGGATGAGGCCGGTGACGCGTTCGGGATGCTTCTCGGCATACGCCAGGCCCAGCGTCGAGCCCCACGAGCCTCCGAACACGAGCCACTTCTCGATCCCGAGGTGCTCGCGGATCTTCTCGGTGTCCGCCACGAGATCCCACGTCGTGTTCTCGCGCAGCTCGCCGAGCGGCGTCGATTTCCCGGCCCCGCGCTGGTCGAAGAGAATGACCCGCCAGAACGAGGGGTCGAAGAACCGGCGGTGGATCGGGGACACGCCGGCGCCCGGACCGCCGTGAAAAAAGATGACCGGCGGGCCGGACGGATTGCCCGCTTCCTCGACGTGCAGCTCGTGAAGGTCCGAAACGCGCAGCCGGAACGTGCGGGTCGGTTCGAGATCGGGGAAGAGAGGCGTCATGGGAGGAGTTTACCTACGCGGCCTCGCGCGCGAGACTCACGACCGGCTGGCCGGAGAGGTTGATGGCCGGGACGAGCGAGGAGGCAACGGCGACGAGGAGCGAGAGTCCGGCGACGACCGCGACCATCGCCGCGTCCGCCCTGAGAAGCGCGCCGATCCCCGCCCACTGCGTGTCGGTGATGGCCCTCTCGACGAGCCGCGCGAAGAGGTTCATGAACCCGACGGCGAGGACCGCCCCCGCCGCCCCGAAGAATGCGCCCTCGAGGACGAGGAGCCGGAGCACGGTCTGGCGCGAGAACCCGAGGATCCGGAGCAGTGCGGCGTGAACGCCGTCGCGAGGCCGATCCCGCCGAGAAGCGCCTGCACGTTTCCGAG